>JAQVZS010000025.1:14119-38257 GCA_028708075.1 Massilibacteroides sp. | reverse complement strand
ATTAGAGCAAGTGAAAAGAATCACGGGAAAGACACCTGAAGTATTAGCTGGAGACAGAGGATATCGTGGTAAAAAGCAATCAGGAGATACAGAAATTATGATTCCGGGAGTTCCATTAAAAAGCGATCACCGTTTAGGACGTAACTTTTATAAGGGATTACGGGGCGACGCTATCAATATTATGCTCGCTGCGGCAGCGTTTAACTTCAAAAGAGCCATGAGAGTTCTTTTATGCCTCATAAGAAAATGGATATTTACATCTGAAAAAACAAACAAATCCGATTACCGCTTTCAGCTAATCGAATTTGTTGCATAGTTTGACTCTTTTTAAGGGACGACTACATAACTTGTATCCGGATCAGCTGCTTCTGTATAAGTTTCACAATTTTTCACTGGGCGGGAAGAGGTACAGGAAAACAGAAAGAGACCGATGACAAAGGGTAAAAATGATTTAAACCTTTTTTTCTTGATTGTTTTTGTAGATGTTGAATGATTCATAATATATTCGTTTTTTTGAAGAGGTTAATTGTTCAATAGTTATTCTTTTTCACAGCAAACAAAAGAAAGAAACAAAAAACGGGACACTCAAATCTACTAATATCCCGTGAAATATGGAAATAAAAACCATGTCTTTCCCGGAATAACGCGTGATAACGGGCAATGTCGTATCCATCGTTGTTGCTCCTCCTGCGCAAATCGGGGCTAAGCGTCCGAAATATTTCGCGAAGAGAGGAGCACCGAGCAAGGCCATGATTTCTCTGAAAATATTTGCCATGAGCGCGACTGTTCCTAATTCTGCCGCCATTTGTGTTCCGAGGGAGGCCTCTTTCAGTTCCGTGATCAGGATGGATGATAACGAGTAGTAGGCAAAACCGCTGCTCACTGCCAGGCAATCGGCTAAACTCCAGCGGGAGATTGCAAAACTAATCAAAGCCGAGGCGGTTAATGTTCCGACGATCGTCGCCAAGGGGACTAATAATAAATGCGGACGAATGCTTCCGAGTATTTCTTTCAACTTTTCATCGCAGCCAATGCTCAGCCCAACCTGAAACATCAGCAGATAAAGTACATATACCGTGTAATTCTGTTCGGTTAAAAACGCAGGTAAAAAATCACTCCAGCCTAGCAGGCAGCCCAACATGAAAAAAGCGACGATCACGAGACTGCCTTTCATGTGTCAACCCCCTTTTTTCGGTAGAAAAAACGATAAACACCCCACGCGGCAAAAATACTACCTAATGTGCCGGCAAAAGCAATTAAAAAGGCTTCTACCCCGAGTGTTCCCAGGTTTTTCATGATTGTTTCGTTCGTTCCTACCGAAATGCCTAACAGAAAAAGTAAGAGATAGATTGTATAAGAAATACCGACTCCAAGTTTTGGTATAACCGCAATATTACGGAATAGGTAACCCATTCCGATGCCACCAAACATAATCCCAATAATGGTGAACATGCGTGTGTTTTATTTTTTAGCCGGTTTACAAGTAAACGGAATATCCATTCCGCCTCCTAATGCCTGACCTTCCAACAAATTTTTGTCCTTAAATATGAAATTGACATCGATTGTTTGTCCTTCCATGAAAAAGGAGCATGTGTATTTATCGTTCTCTTTTTTGATATTCGGAATGCTTACGGTAGTTTGCTGAATGATGATTTCTCCTTTCAGTTTTCCCTGTTCTTCCATGATTTTAAAAAATCCGTTTTGATAACCATAAGGCGCATTCGGAGCGGAATATTCCCATACGTTTGTAATAACAGATGTTTTTGTTTGCGCTTCTACCGCGAAAGCAAGTAAAAAACTGCAAAGAATGAACAATACTTTTTTCATAACCTTAATGTTTAAGTAGACTTTTAAGAATAAGCTCCAAATATAACGTATTTTCAATTTCTTTACAATAAAATTATAAAACCAATATTTTGATCAAAAAGATTTTAAACGCTAAAACGAATGCGAATTTCATGAAGTCTCTGGAAGGAACGGTTACCGGTTTGCAGGTTTATACGGCTTCGGGACAACCGGGGGGCATTTGCCAGCACGACCATCCGGGGTAAGTCGTCGATCAATTTTGGTACGGAACCTTTTTTCGGGAATGTGATTCGATAATCCGGCGTGGATTATTGTAGCAATTGAGGGCGCATAAACGGTGGTTATATTTTATAACTAAAACGGCCGTTTATGTGTCATTTTATTTCACCCCTATTTCGCTTGCCCGATTTCATCCTGATGGCGAAATACCAAAAAAGTCTGTCGTCTCGATGATAAAAATAAAATAAAATCTGTTAAAAATAAACGATCTATATGGGTTGAAAAAAACGTAGGGAAGATTTTAAAAATTCTTCCCGAAGATTTTTTAAAATGTTCGAGAAGAATTTTTAAAAACATAGGGACGAATTTTTGCAATGATAATCAACTTAACTTAGCTTTACTATGATTAAATTGAAACCATTTTAAAGTGGGGAAAGATATTTTTGCTTGATTAGCTATCGATTAATGAGGCGCTTGTTGAAACAAGCGGTGGATAAATAAATTTTTTTGTTTTACTTTGTATGAAATCCATAAATAGCGGGAGGCTAAATCGTATGAAACCGGAAAAATCACACTTTTTTCTTTTTCTGATCTTATTTTGCACAAGTCTTGTCTCATTTGTTTGGGCACAGAAACCGGGCGTACCTTCTCGTGTGGAACTTTCTACCCCTTTTGGAGCGCCTGACCGGGAAGCGTTTCGTTCGCCTGCCCGGATTCATTATCCGGAAACATGGTTTCATTTTATTGGGGGGAATGTTTCTTCTACCGGAATTACGGCCGACTTGGAAAATATTGCAGCGGCGGGAATTTCGGGTGTCCAACTTTTTCACGGTCAGTTTGGTGGTTCTTGGCCGGGTGTCGAGCCACAGATCGCCTGCCTGAGCCCACTGTGGGACGACGCGGTAAAATATACGGCTGAAGAATGCCGCCGTTTAGGCTTGCGTTTTACGATGCAGAACTGTCCCGGTTGGGCAATGTCTGGCGGCCCTTGGATAAAACCGGCTAACGCTATGCGTCATTTGGTTTGGAGTCGAACAGACGTGGATGGCCGGATAGAGCTTCAACAGGAGCTTCCAGTTTCGGAATTAGTCAAGGAAGATTGGCGTGATTATCAGGATATCGCCGTGTTGGCTTTTCCGACACCCTTAGACGATACAGGGGAGCCGTTGGTACCCGCTTCGGTTGTCGGAAGCGGTGATTTGGATTGGGCAGCTTGCTTAGAGGGGAAATTGCAGGCACCGTTGAAGCTGTCGTCTGCTGTGGAAGGGAACCCGTATCAGGTAGAAGTGTCTTTTTCGGAAGCGATCAAGCTGCGTACAGTGGAATTTCCGAGCATCAACAGTTTGAGTCATAACTGGTGTTTCGATCCAGGGGTGGCGGTACGGGTAGAAGCTCTTTTACGCGACGGAACCGCCGAGACTGTTTTGCAGGCTGACTTGCCGTCGGCGAATTGGCAGGACGACCGACCTATTTCAATCGCTTGTTCGGAAGTGGACGGGGCTTCTAAATACCGCATTTCTATTGTGAATAAACATGAAATAACGCTTCATTCGATTCGCCTGTTTTCCGGCGCCCGCAAAAACAGTTGGGAATCGGAAGCCGGATGGACGTTGCGGGCCTTCGAACGAACGGGCGAACATCCGCGTCAGTCGACCGAAGCCTATATAGATCCCTGCAAAATCCAAGATATTTCGGCGTACATGGATGAAAACGGACGTTTGGATTGGAGTATGCCTTCTGACGGAAAATGGACGATCCTGCGCATCGGTCATGTCAACACCGGAATGCGTAATTCGCCTGCACCACTCGAAGGAACCGGATGGGAGTGTGATAAATTGTCCGAAGCAGGATCAAACGCGCATTTTGCCGGGTATATAGGTCGGTTGGCAAACGGCCCTTTGCAGGGAAGACTGTTGCAGGGGATGCTGTTGGACAGTTGGGAATGCCGGACGCAGACCTGGACGGCGAATATGGAATCCGAATTTCAACGTATCGCCGGCTATCCGCTTCGTGAATGGCTTCCTGCTGTATTCGGATACGTGGTAGGCGACCAAGAGACGACGGCACGTTTTCTTTTGGATTGGCGCGGGGCTATCGGCCATCTTTTTGCAAATAAATTTTACGGACGGATGTCCGAACTGGCCAATGCTAACGGACTGACCGTAGCTTACGAAACAGCTGCAGGAGATGTTTTCCCGGCGGATATTTTGGAATATTTTAAATATGCGGATATTCCTATGTGCGAGTTTTGGCAACCGTCGAGCGATAATTACGTGGGTTCCTTGAACTTTAAGCCGATTAAGCCGACGGCTTCAGCTGCCCGCCTTTACGGGAAACCTCGTGTTGCGGCTGAGGCGTTCACTTCGTTCAATTTGACTTGGGACGAACGTTGGGAGATGTTGAAAGAAGTAGCGAATGTCAATATGATAGAAGGCGTGACGCATTTGGTGTTTCATACTTATACCCATAATCCACGTACGGATTTTTTACCACCCGGGACTTCTTTTGGAGCGTCTATCGGTACGCCATTTCTTCGTGGTCAAACCTGGTGGAAGCATATGCCCGCGTTTACATCTTGGCTTGCCCGGTGCAGTTATTTGTTGGAACGTGGAAAACCTGTTTCGGATGTTCTCTGGTATTTGGGTGACGAAATCAGCCATAAGCCCGATCAGAATGCGTCGTTTCCCGCGGGCTATAAATACGATTATTGCAATCCCGATGTGCTGCTGAACCGTTTATCTGTTCGTAATGGTTCGATCGTAACGCCTGAAGGCGTTGAATACCGGATGCTGTGGATGCCTGATACAGAACGGATGTTGCCCGAAACACTAGAGAAAATGGTGACGCTTGTTCGGGATGGTGCGACTATTGTCGGCAATCCGCCTAAAGGTCTGGCAACTTTGTCTGGGGGTAATACTGCACAGCAACGTTTCCACGCGGCGGTGCGGGAACTGTGGGGCAGTACACATAAAAAGAGTGTACGGAGGCTGGGCAAAGGGCGAGTTGTTTCCGGAATGACATTAGACGAGGCTGTGAGCGAATTACGGATGGAGCCGGATGTGAAAGGTGATCAGGCGTTGTGGTTGCATCGCAAGACGGAAGGGGCGGACTGGTATTTTGTTGCCGCTCCGCAGGGTGAAGCTTTTCGGGGGACACTTGAATTTCATTGTGCCGGAAAGGTGGAGCTTTGGGATCCGGTGACGGGTGAGGTGATTGCGCAGCCTGCGAAAAGAAATGGAGCGTATACGAGCGTGGATCTTGATTTGCCTCGTGCGGGGTCGTGCTTCGTCGTCTTTACGCCGGGAACGGCAGAGATAAAGGTACCAGTCTTTACTGAAACGAATATTCCGTTTAAAAATGCCTGGATGTTGTCTTTTCCAACGGGTTGGGGAGCACCTGAGTCTTTGCGTATAACAGAATTGCATTCGTGGAAAGATTTGGATGTTTCGGATGAAGGGAAAGCGTTTTCGGGGACGGCCATTTATACGACATCGTTCGATGTCAAGAAGATAAATGAAGGAATGCAGTTTCTGCTAGATTTGGGAACGGTGGATATGATTGCCGTCGTTTACGTGAACGGGGTAAAATTGCGTACATTGTGGGCACCGCCTTACCGGTTGGACTTGACGAAAGCCGTCTGTCCCGGTAAGAATCAATTGACGGTTGAAGTGACGAGTACCTGGTTTAACCGGTTGGTGTATGATGCTAATCAGGCGGAGAAGAATAGAAAAACATGGACAATTAACGGACCTTCTAAAGAGGCGCCATTACGGGATAGTGGTCTGTTAGGGCCCGTTGTATTAACTGTAAAAACAATAAAATATGAATAAAGAAAGACAATATAAAGAACCACCTTATAAGATTGATCCTAAAACAGCAAAAAGGGTATCTTATTTTTTACTTGTATTGCGGATTGCGCTTATTTTGGCTTGTATCTGGGGGGTATATGTTCTTCTTACTCGATAACGGCAGGAATTTTGTTTTTTTGTTTTTGTTCTTTGTTTAGTACGAAACGGCAAACGGTGTCGTTATATGTAAAGAACTGATTTTATGAATAGGTGGGTAAAACGAATAGGCGTAGTTTGTTTGATACCAATTGGATTGGTGTTGATTGTTTCTTTTTTGCTCTATATCCCGGGCATACAAAATTATGCGCTTAAAAAGGTAACTGCTTATGCTTCGGAAGCGACCGACTTGTTTGTTTCGATCGATCGGGTTCGGCTTTCTTTTCCATTGAACTTGACGGTGAAGGGGGTGGAAGTTTGCTCTGCCTCTGATACGTTATTTTCTTTAGGCGGGGCTTCTGTTTCAATCAAGTTACTTCCTTTGTTCAGACAGGAAGTGTCGGTCAATACGATCGACTTGCAACAAGTCAAGCTGGATACCTATTCATTGGTCGACGGGATGCACCTGAAAGGTACTGTCGGACGTTTGTCGGTTAAGGCGGAACATATCTGGTTAGATCGTGAAACGGCAATATTAGATTTGGTAGAATTGTCTGATTCTGATTTGCATCTGGAAAAGTGGGAGAAGCAGAAAGAAGATACGACCTCGTCCGATGTGCGTTGGATTGTTGAACTGGATAAACTGCTCGTCGATAGCCTATCGTTTTCGTTTTGTTCCGGTACTGATTCGATGCGGGTGAGGACAATGATGCCTAAGGCATTGCTGGTAAAAGGCCTGTTTGATCTTGGCCGGGAGAATTATGTTTTGGAGCGTTTGCAATTGAGTCGGGCCGAATTGGATTATGATGCGGACAGGGAAAAACCGGATGCGGGTTTCGACCCGGCACATATTGCACTGACTGATGCACATATGACGGTCGATTCGATTGTGTATAATGAGAAAGGAATGCATTTACGGCTGACTAATTTCCAATTAAAAGAACGTTCAGGGTTGGAAGTGCTTTCGATGAGTGGTGGAGTTCAATCCGACAGTCTTGCGCTTTTGGTACCGGAGCTTTTGTTGAAAACGCCTTATTCGGAGGCGCGTTTATTGGCTTCCATTCCCTGGTCGTCTTTGGCGGAAAATCCGGAAGGTAAGTTAAGTGCCTTGTTTTCTGCTTTTATTGGAAAAGAGGATGTACTTCTTTTTTCAGGGACGCATACTTTGCCTGCGTTTGTCGATACTTATCCGAAGCGGGATTTGAAGATTACGGTAGGGCTGGACGGAAATATGAAGTCGCTGAATATTCCGCAAATCAAGTTGGAGTTGGATAGTGCGTTCGCATTACAGGCTTTTGGGAAAATACGGAATGTGACGGATAGCATCCGCCGTTCAGGTGAAATCGACTTCGAGGCTTCTTCGGAAAATCTGGATTTTTTGTTAATGTTAGTCGATCCGCAGAAACGTCCGTTTTTGAATTTCCCCCGCAATATGCGTTTGGGGGGGAAGGCCAGCCTGAAAAATCGAGCGTATACCGCTGAGTTACTGTTCAGGGAAGGCGACGGCAGAGTGATGTTTTCGGGAGATTATGATCTGAAGAACGAGGCCTATAATCTGGTGTTGGATGTAGATAGTTTGGAACCGGTGCATTTTTTGCCGCAAGATTCGTTGTATTGGCTTGCGGGAACAATTGAAACTCATGGACAGGGAACGGATTTTTTTTCTAAACGAACGTACGCCGAACTGAGGGGGAAGATTGAAAATATTCGTTATGGGATGACATCGGTTTCAGCAGTCGACTGTAAGGGGAGTTTTAAAGAACATGCGTTTAATGTATCGTTAGGTAGCCGCTATCCGCTGGCGGAAATGACACTCGATCTGTCGGGTGTATTACAAAAAAATAAATTGGAAGGAATGTTGGTTGCGGATGTCACTCATCTGGATTTGCAAGGCTTTCATCTGACGGAGAATCCGTTTTCTACTTCGTGTCAGTTGTTCACGGAATTTAAATCGGATTTAGAGCGGGCGCATTTGTTGGACATGACATTGGGGAACTGGGAAATGGCGATCGAGAACCAGCGTTATAAGCCGAAAATGCTGACCTTGCACGCGGAAAGTAATTCGGATACGACAAGGGTCTCGTTTCACACGGGCGATTTGGGCATCGTGTTGACCGGGACGTCCGACTGGTTAAGTTTGCAAAAAAAATTAGATCGGGCGAAGCGGAATGTGTTGACTCAGTTGGAGCGCGATTCGATGGTAAATGTGGAGGTTTTACGTCCGGATTTGCCGGAGATGTTATTGACGGTTCATGCCCGCAAGGATAATCCGATATATAATGTTTTACAATATTTTTTTAATCTTTCTTTTGCTGGATTAGATCTTCAGGCTTCTGTTTCGCCGGGAGAAGGCTTTTGTCTCGATGGCGGAATTTATACGATTATTCGGGACAGCATGTTGATCGACACGGTTCGGATGGCTGTCCGGCAGGATACGCTGGGACTGCTTTACAGTGCGGATATAATTAAGAAGAAGTATTTGACGCAGGAAGCTTTTTCTGGAGGTATCTTTGGGAAAGTAAGAGCTGATTATGTGGATGCAGAACTCTATTTCCGTGATCAGAGGGGGAAAGTGGGACTCAACTTGGGACTCAAAGCGAATAAAATAAAGGAAGGAATACGAGTGACGCTTTTCCCTGAACATCCTACGCTTTTTTCTCATCCGTTTACATTGAATGAACATAATTATATAGATATCAAAGATAAAAAAAATATAGATGCCGACTTGAAACTAACCGGTGAGAACAATGCTTCGTTTTGGATACATTCGGTTTCAGGTGAAGGAAAAATGGAGGAACTGCACGCTGAATTGAGCCAGATTGATCTGGGGCTTATATCGAAGGGATTTTCGTTTATGCCAAGTTTGAAGGGGTTGATGAATGTGGATTTTCAGTATGCGCCGATGGATAGTTCGTATATGCTGGTGATGGACGTGAATATCGATGATTTGTATTATCAGGGTGGACGTGTGGGGGAATTGATGTTTAATGGGGTCTTTCTTCCTTTGGACGAACGAAATTCGCAGATCGATGTGCATCTTTACCGGGATAGGAAGGAATTCGGAGTGATGACGGCCTTTTATACATCGGGAAAGAAAAACCGGATAGATGGGAATATGGAGTTGATGGAGCTTCCGTTAGAAATGTTTTCCCCGTTTATTCCGGATAAGATGGCGCGTCTGGCTGGCGTGTTGCGGGGGAGTATGGCGATACAGGGTACGTTCGACGCGCCGTTATTGAATGGTTCTCTTCAGGCCGACAGCGCGTCGGTTTATGTTGCCGCCGCGACGTCGACTTTCCGTTTGGATGACAAGGCGTTGATGATAAAAGATAATCTGCTTACGTTTAATAAGTATAAATTGTACGCTTCGGGAGATAATCCGTTTGTGTTGGACGGCACGATCGATTTGAATGATCCGGAGAAAATGATGGCCGACTTAAAGATGAGTGCAAATAATCTTCAATTGTTAAATGTGAAACGTAATCGGGAAAGTTTGGTTTACGGTAAGCTATTTGTGAATCTGAATTCGACGTTGAAAGGACCTTTGAATGCGTTGAAGATGCGTGGTAATTTGCGTTTGTTGGGGAATACGGATGTGACGTATGTAATGGCGGAATCGCCGTTGATGGTGCAGGATAGGCTGGAAGGATTGGTGACGTTTACTTCTTTCGCGGATACGTTGTTCAGCAGAAGGCGACGGCCGATGGGGGCAATTCCTTCCGGTGATCTGGATATGTTGTTGACGATCCAGATAGATCCGGCGGTAAAAATGAATGTGGATCTTACGCCGGATCGTTCAAGCTACGTGCAATTGGAAGGTGGGGGTGAGTTGGCTTTTCAATATACGCCGTTGGGGGATATGTTGCTGAACGGACGGTATACGTTGACCGGAGGAACGGTGAAGTACGAATTGCCGATTGTTTCGGCGAAGAATTTCACGGTAAATGAAGGCAGTTATGTGGAATGGAGCGGGGATATGATGAACCCACGTTTTAACCTGACGGCGACGAAACGAATCCGTACTTCGGTTGCCCCTGAGGGACAGTCTTCCCGTTTGGTGAATTTCGATGTGGGCATTAAAGTACAGCAAACCTTTGAAAATATGGCGCTTGATTTTACGCTCGAGGCGCCGGAGGATATGACTATGCAGAATGACCTTGTGGCGAAAGGTGTGGACGAACGCAGGAAACTGGCGGTCGGACTTTTGGTGACGGGCATGTATGTGGATAAAAACAACACGGGTACGGGTATGAATATGGGGGCTGCGTTGAACAGCTTTCTCCAAAGCGAGATTAATAGTATCGCTGGTAGTGCGCTGAAAACGGTGGATATTTCTTTTGGGATGGACAGTTATGAATCGGAACAGGGGAGCCGGACGGATTATTCGTTCAGTTTTGCTAAACGGTTTTATAATGACCGGATACGCATTGTTGTTGGCGGACGTCTTTCTGCGGGAGAGAATGCGGATGAGGCACAGTCGGATAATTTTATTGATAATGTGTCGATAGAATATCGACTGGATAAAGGTGGAAGTCGGTATGTGAAACTTTTCCATAACAAAAATTACGAAAGTTTGCTGGAAGGGGAAATTATTGAAACGGGTGTGGGTATCGTTTTGAAAAGAAGGATGGCACGGTTTTCTGATTTGTTCGACTTCAGAAAACAGAAGGTGAAACTTGTGACGGAGGAGGAAGAAAAATGAGACAGCAAAAGGTGTTACTTTTACGGATTTTGTCGTTTTGTTTGCTTCTGCTTTTGGCTGCATGTTCGACAACGCGAAATCTGCCGGAAGGAGAAATATTGTATACAGGGATAAAAGCGCTGGAAATTGAAGATACAGTAAATACCAAGGCCAGTAAAACTGCAAAAGAGGAAGTCGAGGCGGCTCTGGCTTATGCGCCGAATAATGCCTTATTTGGAAGTTCCAGCATCCGGACACCTTTTCCTTTTGGGCTTTGGGTATACAATGCGTTCGTGAATAAAAGGGGTGTGGTGAATAAATGGATTTTTGAGACATTGGCGGCTCAACCTGTTTTTGTGGGGACTGTTAATCCGGAAGTCCGCGTGAAAGTTGCTAAAAACTTGCTGAACGAACACGGTTTTTTTAACGGAATGGCGTCTTACGAACTGGTTCCGGACAAAAAGGACTCACTAAAGGCGAGCGTTCGTTATCATATTGTTATGAATCAGGCGTACACTTACGACAGTATTCGTCATATCCGGTTTCGTCACCGGGCAGATACGATCATGCAGATGTACCAACACCGGCAGGTGATCAGACCGGGCGATAATTTTAATGTCATGAGTCTGGAAGAAGAACGTCAGCGTATTTCTACTTTGCTACGTAATGAAGGATATTATTATTTCCGTCCGGAACATATCGTCTATCAGGCAGATACGACAATTTTTCCCGGTAAAGTTTCGCTTCGTCTAATGCGGAACCAGAATACGCCACGTAATGCGTTACGTCCTTGGAAGATTGGCAATGTTTCGGTTCATATGTCGGGATATGAGAATGAACTTCCGACGGATTCGATTAGGTATAAGGATATTACGATTTATTATGAAGGGAAATTACGTGTCCGTCCTACGGTATTGTATCGACAACTGAAGTTTAAATCAGGCAATTATTATTCCGAACGGAGGCAGGAACGGACGCAGGAAGCTTTTGCCAAACTTGGGATTTTCCGGTATACTGATATGCAATATATGCCGAGGGATACTTCCCGCCGATGTGATACGCTGGATTTACGCATCAATACGGTGTATGATTATCCGTTGGATGGAGAACTGGAATTTAATTTTAAGGCTAAAAGTAATGACCAGATGGGACCCGGAACAGTGTTTAGCTTGACAAAACGGAATCTTTTCGGCGGAGGGGAATCGTTGACCGGGAGTATAAACGGATCTTATGAGTGGCAAACAGGCCGGCGTATTAATCAGGCCGGCGGTGCGATTAACAGTTATGAATTTGGCGCCAGTATGGCATTGACTTTCCCCCGTGTCGTTTTCCCCGGGTTGTTACATAAGGGATTGGATAATTATTCGAATACGATTTTCCGATTAAGTGGAGATCAGCTAAACCGAGCGGGTTTCTTTAAAATGCTGGCATTAAGTGGAAGCCTTACTTATGAGTATCGTCCTACAAGGAATAGTATGCATACGATCACTCCTTTTCGTCTTTCGTATAATAAACTGCGGGATCCGACTCCGGCGTTCGATTCGATTACTACAGCAAATCGCGCGCTGTTCCTCAGTTTGCAGGATCAGTTTGTACCTGTTATATTGTACACTTATACGTACGATCGTCCTGTCAGGAGATGGCGTGACCGTCTTTGGTGGGAATTTTCCGTGAGCGAAGCAGGTAATTTGATTTCTGGAATTTATGCGTTGAATGGTAGACGTTTTTCGGAAAAAAATAAAACGATCTTGGTGAATCCGTATGCGCAATTTATTAAAATGTCTAACGAGTTGAGGTATAACCGGTGGTTGGATAAAAATCAATCACTCGCGGGACGTATCATGGTAGGCGCTATCTATAGCTATGGGAACGCCCGCATCTCGCCATATAGCGAGCAGTTCTTTATCGGCGGCTCGAACAGTATACGGGCTTTTACGATCCGGAGTATTGGCCCCGGGCGTTTTGTGCCGGACAAAGAAAACCGCTATGCTTATATCGATCAAACGGGGGATTTTAAGTTGGAAGCGAATTTGGAATACCGCTTCCGGATGATAAAAGACTTGCATGGGGCCTTGTTTTTCGACGCAGGAAATGTTTGGCTGCTGAGGCGTGACGAAAGCCGTCCCGGGGGATATATTTCAGACGGAAACATGCTGAAAGATTTGGCTCTGGGTACTGGATTTGGTTTCCGTTACGATATGGATTTTCTGGTGGTTCGTTTTGATGTGGGTATCGGTCTGCATCTTCCGTACGATACGGGGGAAAAAGGTTATTATAATATTCCCCGGTTTAAGGACGGGCTCGGATTCCACCTGGCGATAGGGTATCCGTTCTGAAAAAAATGTACCTTTGTCGACAATTGGATAATTTGAATCATTAAGAGAATAGACTATGGCTAATTTTTTTAGTTCCTTATTTTCGTCGCCGGTGAAAGAAGAAGTCGTAGATGGCCTGACTAAAAGTGACCGAAAAAAATTCGATATATTAAAATACGACGGCGTCAGGGCACAGAGAATAGGTAAGTTGCCTTATGCCATCAAGTGTTTTACGGAAGCGTTGCTGATTCAGGAAGATATGGAAACGATGAGTTATTTGGTTGGCGCGTATACGATGGTACATGAGCCGGAGAATGCGTTGGATGTGCTCGATCGTATGCTCGAACTCGAACCCGACCGTATGAACACGCTGTTTTCGCGGGTGAGTGTGCTTTTCCTTTTAAACAGAGAAGAAGAGGTCGTTCGGGATTGTCGGCATATTCTGTCGTTAGAGCCGTCCAACGCGCTTGCCTGTTATTTGTTGGGAAAGGCGCTGAAAAATAAGGGGGAGGTAGAAGAAGCGATAGACGCGGTTTCGGAAGGTATTCGTTTGAAAGAGAATTTTTCGGAGGCTTATTTACTTCGTTCGGAATTGTTTTTGGAAAAGAAGGAAGGCACTCTTGCCTTGGAAGATACAGATCGGGTGATAGCGAATGAAGGTGAGGAAGAGACGGCTTACCTACTGAGAGGAAAGATCCATTCTTTTATACAGAAAAAAACAGAAGCGGAAGCCGATTTTCGTAATGTACTTGCTTTAAATCCTTTTCATGAGGACGCAGCATTGGCTCTTGCCGAATTGTTGGAGGAAATGGAACGTTGGGACGAAGCGCTGGTGGCACTGGATGATCTGATAGAGCTCTCACCGGATTTGGGTAAGGCGTATGAAAAACGTGCAAAGATAAAAAAACAACGCGGAGACGGACAGGGCGCGGAAGAAGATGAACAAAAAGCGAAAGAATTGTCGGATTCTAAAACCGAACAATCCGGACAAGCCGATTTCAGTAAATTATATGAAGGTGGAATTTTTTAATCCGGCAAAAAAAGAGGTAAGCATTTGTATATCCGAAAAAAGAACTTAACTTTGCAGCCCGAATAACTTGAAGAAGATAATAATAAATAGAAGAATAAGATGAAAAGAACATTTCAACCTTCCAACCGGAAAAGAAAGAACAAACATGGCTTTCGTTCTCGTATGGCTACGGCAAACGGACGTAGAGTATTAGCATCCCGTCGCGCGAAAGGAAGAGCTAAACTTACTGTATCTGACGAATACAACGGTTAATCCGCATATCGTTTGATTAATGAATAGGGAGAAGGTGTCTTTAGTAAGATGCCTTTTTTTATGTTTATAAATTATAAACAGTGCAAACTTTCTGTTGTAAAGTTCGTTTACTTCGGGTATTTGTAGCTATGTAATGTTTTTTTTCTACTTTTGTCATGCTTATTATAAAGGAATGGATAATGAATAAATTTCTTGCTAAGCTGATAAAGAATCCGTTTTTTGTGAATTTTCTTTTGATGTTAGCGGTTTTGCTTTTGGTCCTTTTCGGTACATTGAAATGGCTAAGTCATTATACACGGCATAATGAAGTTGTGCTTGTGCCTGATGTAAAAGGATTGACGATAGAAGATGCTGCATCTTTCTTTGAAAATAATGGTTTGCGATATCATATAATTGATTCTGTCTTCTCCAAGGATGTGGCTCCCGGAACGATTGTGGAACTGACCCCCAATGTGGGTTCGAAGGTGAAAGAAGGACGTATTGTGTTTGTGACGCTTAATGCGCTGACTTCGCAGGTGGAGACGATTCCGGATGTAGAAGATATGTCGTTTCGACAGGCTTACGCTTTATTGCGGGCACGTGGATTTGATGCGGTGGAAATAAAATATGTACCCGGAGATTTTAAAGATTTGGCGATTGCTGTCGAATTGCGAGGAAGGGTTTTGAAAGCGGGAGAGAAAGTGCCCCTCACTTCTCCTTTGGTCTTAAAGGTTAGCAATGGGGAAGACGAATTACTCGAGGATTCCTTGAACCTGGAAGAACCTGTGAAACCTTTGAATAGTGAAGATGAAAATTGGTTTTGAAATGGATGATCTTTTTGAAGATATAGAAGAACTGGAAGAAGACTTCTTATCGGATTCTTGCACAGCATCCGAAGACCAGATGTATGAACACCATCGTTTTACGGCCGACAAAGGACAGTCTTTGTTGCGCGTCGATAAATTTCTGGTAGACCGGATGATGGGAGCGACACGGAATCGTATTCAACAGGCGGCAGAGGCGGGTTGCATTTTGGTGAATGGTATGCCTGTTAAGAGTAACTACCGTGTGAAGCCACTGGATGTCGTTTCTTTGGTGATGGCGCGTCCGCCTCGTGAATTGGAAATCATTCCTGAAAATATTCCATTAAATATTGTATACGAAGACGAAGATCTGTTGGTGGTAAATAAACCGGCGGGGTTGGTTGTACATCCCGGACATGGGAATTATACGGGCACATTGGTGAATGCTTTGGCTTGGTATCTTCGTGATGACCCGACTTACGATTCTTCGGATCCACGGTTGGGCTTGGTGCATCGCATTGACAAGGATACTTCCGGCTTGTTGGTGATCGCGAAAAAACCGGAAGCGAAAGCAAATTTAAGTTTGCAGTTTTTTCATAAAACAACGACACGTACGTATTATGCGTTGGTTTGGGGGATAATTCATGAGGAAGAAGGAACGATCGAAGGAAATATTGCTCGTAATCCGCGCGACCGAATGCAGATGATGGTCTTTCCGGAAGGAGATCAGGGAAAGAGTGCGGTGACGCATTATAGAGTGCTTGAACGTCTTGGATACGTTACCTTGGTAGAATGTCGCTTGGAAACCGGCCGGACGCATCAAATCCGTGTACATTTGAAATATATTGGGCATACGCTTTTTAATGATGAACGATATGGGGGTAATGATATATTAAAAGGTACTACTTTTACAAAATACAGACAATTCGTGCAGAATTGTTTCGCACAATGTCCCCGGCAGGCGTTGCATGCGAAAACTTTGGGTTTCAGACATCCCGTTACGGGGAAGAATATGTCTTTCGACTCGGAAATCCCGGAGGACATGGACAAATTGATTCAACGTTGGCGAATGTACGCAACTACTAAAGAATTATAAAATGAAGAAGAATGTTGCCATTGTAGCAGGAGGATACTCCTCTGAAATTGTTATTTCTTTAAAGAGCGCGGCAGGTCTCTCAACTTTTATAGATAAAGAACGGTATAACTTGTATGTTGTGACTTTAACGAAAGAAGAATGGGCTGTACAGTTGCCGGACGGAACGTGCTCGGCGATTGATAAAAACGATTTCAGTTTTCAAGAGCACGGTGTGATTCGGAAATTTGATTTTGCTTACATCACAATACATGGTACGCCTGGTGAAGATGGCCGTTTGCAGGGTTATTTTGATATGATTGGTATGCCGTATTCTTCTTGTGATGTTTTGGTCAGCGCGGTTACCTTTAATAAATATGTGTGTAATCACTATTTGCGGAATTTTGGTGTGAAGGTGGCGAATTCCATTCGTTTGCTGAAAGGGCAGACGATCGGAACGGACGAGGCAATCTGTCGTTTGGGCTTGCCGCTGTTTGTGAAACCGAACGTGGGTGGTAGCAGTTTTGGAACCACGAAGGTAAAATCCCCGGAACAATTGCAGGAGGCAATTATCAAAGCGTTTGCCGAAGGCGATGAAGTCATTTTGGAACAATTTATCGAAGGAACGGAGGTGACGAGTGGTTGTTACAAAACTAAAGACCGTGCCGTTCTGTTACCGTTGACGGAAGTGGTGACGGAAAATGAGTTTTTTGACTTTGATGCTAAATACAACGGGCAGGTCGACGAAATAACGCCTGCGCGTTTATCCCCGGAAATGACCCGTAAAATAAAGGAGGAAACGTCGAAAATATATGACTGTTTGGGCGCCTCCGGTCTGATTCGGGTCGATTATATTATTCCCTCGGACGGAGAACCTGTGATGCTGGAAGTGAACACCACACCGGGGATGACAGCTACCAGCTTTGTCCCTCAGCAGATCCGGGCGGCTGGTTTGGATATTAAAGAGGTGATGACCGAAATTATAGAAGACGCGTTGCTTAAACGGAAGTAAAAAATAATGATATATGGATAAAGAATCGGGTTCCTTTAATTTCGACGATATTCGTCCGGTGAATAACGATGAGGTAAAAGGTGCGATAGAGGAATTGATCACCAACGAAGATTTTGAGAGAGCGTTTCGCTATATTAAGCCTGATCTGGATTGGAAAGCATTTTCGACGGTGATGAGGGCTTGTAAGACGAAGGAAGAATTCAAATCTTTGTTGTCTTACGATGCTGTTTCGACAGTTGCCAGGAAAACGACTTTTTCGTTGACAGTCTCGGGGCGAAGTCGTTTGCCGAAAGACAATTCGCCATGCACGTTTATTTCTAATCATCGTGATATTGTGCTCGATGCGGCATTTTTAAATGTGATGCTGTATGACGTCGGATATGGTATGACGCAAATTGCCATTGGAGATAATCTGCTGATCCGTCCCTGGATTAAAACGTTGGTTCGTTTGAATAATAGTTTTATTGTAAAGCGGGGTGTGTCGGTTCGCCAAATGCTGGAGGTCAGCGGGACTTTGTCTGCCTATATTCATCATACCATCAAAAAGACGAAAGAATCGGTCTGGATTGCACAGCGTGAAGGTCGTGCGAAAGATTCTGACGACAAGACGCAGGGGAGTATTTTGAAAATGTTGAATATGGGAGGTGATGCGGATATTCTGACCAATCTGATGTCTTTGAATATTGTTCCGGTAGCGATTTCGTACGAATACGATCCTTGCGATTTTCTCAAAGCGCAGGAATTTCAGCAGAAAAGGGATAATCCTGATTTTGTTAAATCACAACGAGACGATTTGCTAAGCATGGAAACTGGCATTTTATATGATAAAGGACGTGTTCATTTTGCGATGGGAAATCCGATCAATGAAAAATTGAAAGAATTGGATCCGGAAATGGAGAAAGGAGATCTTTATTCCATAATTGCGACAACAATAGACAAGGAGATTTATAAACACTATCGTTTTTACCCGTGTAATTATGTTGCTTTCGATTTGTTAAACGCCACGCGTCGTTTTGAAACCAATTATAGTCTGAAGGATAAGAATGCTTTTGAAGAGTACTTGCAGAAACAATTGGACAAGATTATAATTTCGGGAAAAGACGAACCTTTCTTGCGTAAAAAAATCTTGGAAATGTATTCAAATCCATTGAAAAATAATTTGGAAAATCAGGAATAGTAGATGTGTTTGTAAAAGGGAAGATTTTTTCGTAGAATTCATTATCTTTGCGCTATCGATCAGGGTGTAAGGTTTCATCGCCTTGAAACCTTAGTAAAAGGGAATCCGGTGTGAGTCCGGAGCTGTACCCGTAGCTGTAATTCTGTATAAAAACGGCAAACTTCAATGACCACTGTTCTTTTCGGATGGGAAGGTCGCTGTTTCATGGAATAAGCCAGAAAACCTGCCTTGGTTTTTTATATGTGTCCTCGGGTAAAGGATGCCGTAATTCTGGAATAGCATGCGCTTTTTATTTTGGAGAGGAATGCTGTGCCTTACGACAGTACTACCGGTTTCGTATTCGTTTGCTCAACAAAAGGATACAATCCGGACACGTCAACTTCAGGAAGTCGAGGTTGTCGAGCAGTCGCGTCCGGCAGTCAACCGCGCGAGTGTGCCGGTGCAGGCAATATCTAAAGAAATGATTGATCGTATGGGAATGCAGAATCTCTCGGAAGCCGTGAAGCGGTTTTCAGGGGTGACGGTGAAAGATTATGGTGGAATCGGTGGACTGAAGACGGTTTCGATTCGTAGTTTCGGAGCGCAACACACGGCTGTTAGTTACGATGGGATCACCATTTCTGACGCGCAAAGCGGACAGGTGGACATCAGTCGCTTCTCGTTGGATAATGTCGAAGAAATCACGTTGACGATCGGCCAAAGCGACGAAATCTTTCAGACCGCGCGTATGTATGCTTCTGTGGGTGTCTTGGCTATTAAAACCAATCGGCCGGTATTTCAGGATAAGCCTTTTCATATCCGTTCGAAAATAGGAGGAGGTTCTTTCGGTCTGCTTACACCTTCTTTTCAGTATGACCGGAAATTAACCGATCATTTTTCTTTGACTACTCGCGCAGACTGGGTCAGCGCGAAAGGCGAATACCCGTTTACTTTGATTAACGGTCAACTGGTTACTAAGGAAAAACGCAAAAATAGCGACGTACAGTCGCTTCGCCTGGAAAGTAATTTGTATGGATCTTTAGGGGGGGGAGAGTTCAATGCGAAGATTTATTACTACGATTCCGAACGTGGTCTTCCCGGTTCCGTGACGTATTATAACGATTATGCCAAAGAGCGGCTTTGGGATAATCATTTCTTTTCTCAGGCATATTACCGGAAAGATTGGGATGTCCTTTCTTTCCAATCGTCTGTTCGATACAATTATTCCTATAGTAAATACCGGAATGTGGATAGCATGTTCCCGGATGGTATGCAAGAAGACCGAAATACCCAGCAGGAATATTATTTTTCTACCGGTGTTCATTATCGACCATTGAACGGTTTTTCGACGTCTTTAACTTCCGATTTGTCTTATACTACTTTGGATAATAATTTTGAGAACAAGATTCTTCCGGAACGGCTTACTTCGTTGACTGCTCTTGCCATGCAATACCAAACGTCGCGCCTGACATTGACAGGTAGTTTGCTTGCGACTTATATGCGCGATGAAGTTCGTAGTGGAGACCGACCGGCGGATAAGAAACGTCTTTCCCCGGCATTGGGCGTTTCTTGGCGTCCTTTTAGCGAAAGCAGTTTTCGTTTAAGGGCTTCTTTCAAGGATATTTTTCGTGTGCCGACTTTTACGGATCTGTATTATCAACGTATTGGCAATACGAATTTGAACCCCGAACGAGCCTTGCAATATAATTTGGGGTTGACATGGAGTGGCGAGAATTCTTTTTTCCGTTATTTGAGTGTTTCGGCAGATGTGTATTATAATAAAGCGGAGGATAAGATAGTCGCGGTTCCGACCATGTATGTTTGGAAAATGCGGAATCTGGGGGAGGTCGAAACAATAGGATTGGATTTCAATCTGCATTTGGAAAAATTGTTAACCTCCGGCATGGCGGTATTATTTTCTTCTACGTATAGTTATATGAAGGCTGTGGATGTGACGGATACGGGAAGTAAGGTGTATCACCATCAGATACAATACGCACCGAAACATTCGGGGACGACTTCTGTTTCACTCGAAAATCCGTGGGTCAATCTTAGTTATCAAGTAACGGCTGTTGGTAAACGTTATTCGCTTCCTCAGAACATAAAAAGTAACGAGATTACGGGTTATGTTGAACATAACCTTTCGCTTAACCGTTCCTTTCCTATCGGAAGGGCTAACTTACGCGTTCAGGCTGAACTGCTAAATCTGACGAATAAAACTTACGATATTATTCGCTTTTATCCGATGCCCGGACGTTCCTGGCGTCTGAGTTTGGTCTTAATCTATTAATAATTGATATAATGAAAAAGAAAGAGTTTTTGTATTTGTTGCTGTGTTTTGTTTTATTGGGTGTTAGCCTGACCTCATGTAATGACGACGATGATTCGGAAATCGATGATCCGGTTGAGGTGACGCGTGGCGCGTATGTGTTGAGCAGCGGCTCGTGGGGGTACAATAATTCCGTGCTGGATTATTACGACCTGAAAACGGGCGAGGTGAATAGTGGTATATTTTACGCGACGAATGATCGCAAATTGGGGGATACGGCAAACGATCTGTTGGTGTATGGCTCTAAATTGTATATCGCGGTAAATGTGTCGAATACGATCGAAGTTACCGATCTTAACGGAAAATCTATTAAGCAGATTCAGCCGGAAAATAATGGCAGCTCCATTGCCGGCCCACGCTATTTAACAGCGGAAGACGGGAAAGTATACGTTACTTTGTATGATGGCTACTTGGCGCAGATTGACACGACTACACTGGAAATCGAGAAAAAAGTGGAAGTCGGCGTGGGTGTTGAACAGGTTTGCGAGAGTAATGATAAATTGTATGTTGTCATTTCCAGCAATCCGACCGCGAGTACGAAAGTGAAAGAAATAGATATCAAAACGTTCACGGTTACCAAAGAAATCGACGCCGTCATTAATCCGTGCTATATCAAGGCGGATGATGCCGGATATTTATATGTTATCTCATCCGGGGAATCGCCGGACTATTCGAATAAGTTGGTACGTGTAAATCCGACTACAGGAGAAACGGTAGAATTATTGGCGAAAGGAAAAATTGCAATGACGGAAATGGATGACTATTTGTATATAATAGCTTCCGATGTGGAAAATTGGGCGCCTGTTAATCCACAATATTTAAAATATAATATGGACACGCAGCAGTTTGAAACAACTCAGTTTGTGAATTCGGATGTTACTGTTGAACAGCCGATGTCTTTGAATGTAGATCCGGTTTCGGGGGATGTTTATATTACCTCAGGAACATATACAGCAACAGGAGACGTACATATTATTTCGAAAGATGGCGCCTTAGTGAAGACGGTCGCTTTGTCCGGAATTAATCCGATCTGTACACGTTTTGTGACGACTGAAGAATGAAAAGTTATTTATCCATAGCTGTTCTTTTCCTGTCTTTTGTCAGTATTTCGTGCGGAGAGCGGGCACGTACAAGTGGGAGTGTAGTGGCGTCTTTAGACACGGTATACTATGCGTCCGGTTTTATGGTAACCGGGCACGAAGGCTATACGGTGGCCGAAGTAGCCGACCCTTGGGATTCCACGAAAATTCTGCAACGGTACATTCTGATCGATCGTGATCAGCCGATGCCTTCGGGAATTCCGCAAGGAACTATCCTTCGGGTACCGGTAAAGAATGTAGTGGTATACAGTACAGTGCATGTTGCGATGCTCGATTTGTTGGGTGAGGTGGACAAAGTTGTCGGTGTCTGTGAAACGGAGTATATCAGCACGCCGGCAATCCGCGAAGGACTTGCTGAAGGACGGATCGCGGATTTGGGTCAGTCAACCACGCCAAATGTGGAAAAGATGATCGAAATCGGAACGGAAGTGATTATTGCTTCGCCTTTTCAGAATACGGGATACGGTACGGTCGAAAAATTAGGGTTCCCGATTGTGGAAGGAGCCGATTATATGGAACGTTCCCCTTTGGGGCGCGCCGAGTGGATTCGTTTTTATGGGTTGTTGTTCAACCGGACGCAGAAAGCCGATTCCCTCTTCCGGAAGACGGAAGAACGTTATCTTGCCTTAAAAAAAGTAGCGTCAGCCGTTCAGGAGAAGCCGTCTGTGCTTTCCGAGAAACGTTATGGAGCGACCTGGTTTGTGCCGGGAGGCGATAGCTATATGGCTGAAATGTACGCGGATGCCGGCGCCGACTATGTTTTTAAGGATTTGCCCGGTTCCGGAAGTCTGGCTTTGTCGTTCGAGACCGTGTTGGATAAAGCGATACACGCGGATTATTGGTTGATGAAATACCATGACGACTGTCCTCTGACGTACAAAACGCTGCGCGGAGAATATACTCCCTACGAAAACTTCGATGCCTTTAAGAAAAAGCAGGTGTACGGCTCTAACTCCGCGGAGGTTCCTTATTACGAAGAGGCGCCCCTTCATCCGGATTATCTGTTGGAGGATCTGGTGAAGATCTTTCATCCGGAATTACTGCCGGAGCATACTCTTCGTTATTTTCGTCCGTTGGACGATTGATTTTAGGCAAGTCCGTTTAGCATGCCATAGAAATAAAGCGGCTTGAGGATATATACCTTAAGCAGCCAGGCAGTCCATTGTTCTTTGGATACGTCCAACAGGGAGAACGGAAAGGTCGAATCTTGCTTTTTTTCGTAATCGAATTCACATAATAATACGTGGCCGTAGTCCGTGACAATCGGGCAGGCTGCGTATCCGTTGTATTTTTCTGCGACTTCTTTTCCTTCCATTAACGAAATCAAGTTCTTTGCCGCTATGGGTACTTGTTTGCGGATCGCCGCAGAAGTTTTGCTGGTTGGTAGGTTTGAACAGTCGCCCAATGATACGATGTTTGGATATTTGGTATGTACCATGGTATGTTTGTCTACCGTGATCCACGCTTGTTCCGCAGTTGGATCGTCCGTATTGCATAATCCCGAACGGCGGGCAAAGTCGGGCGCTGTCATTGGAGGCGTGAAATGCAGGAAATCGTAGCTTTCTTTAAATGGCGTGTAAATTTTTTCTTCGCCGAAAGTTTCTATTTTTTCAAAATGTACTTCTTTTGCCTGGGTGTCAATTCCTTTTATGCGGGTGCGCAAATGGATCGGAATATTTCGTTCTTGATAAATATCTAGCAGACGGGGAGTGTAAAGCGGAACATCATAGAGCGCTTTTGAGGCGGTATAAAAGTCCATCTGCAACTGTTCTCGCTTCTTTTGTTTTCTTGCCTGATGTTCGGTCAATAGACAAATCTTTTTTGGGGCTCCTCCACATTTATGCTTAGTGTAGGTGTCTGTAAAGATCGCGTGTCCGCCTTTCTGAACAAGTTCTTGTATAGCTTCCCAGGTTTTCTGTGCGCCCTCGAAGTCGTAGATCGTATGGGCGTTTCCTTCGCCCAGCCGTGTTCTTGTGATTCCTTCCACATTGTTGATTTGTAACCCGGGCGTCAGGACTAAGAAGTCGTACGACAAGATGCCGTTTTGGTCGGTTGTTACCTGGTTCATTACCGGATCCATCGCTACCACTTTGTCTTTGATCCATTTAATCCCCTTGGGAATACAGTCCTTTTGCTCTTTCCAGACATCGTCCGGTTTGTAAACGCCCGAAGCAATCAACGTAAAACCTGGTTGATAAAATTGCCGGTCGCTTGGATCGATTAACGTAATATCCGGCTCGTCCAGCCAGCGTTGAAGACGAGCAGCCATACTGATTCCTGCAGCACCTCCCCCTACAACAACGATTTTACCTTTTGCTTTGCTCGAAAAAGCCTTTGCTTTTTCTGAAGGGACTAAGGTGAGTAGTCCCGCGGCAGCCATCGTTTTTAAAAAGTGACGACGGTCGATTTCCATTCCTTCAAATAAATTCATATTTCCTTC
>JAQVZS010000025.1:0-14019 GCA_028708075.1 Massilibacteroides sp. | reverse complement strand
GGTAGTTGGTGTGCCGAGAGTTTGGTGCGTTCCGGTATAAGCCATTTGACAATTGTTGATTCCGATCGGGTTTGTGTGACAAATGTTAACCGTCAATTGATGGCGACAACCCAAACAATTGGGCAAGTTAAAGTAGATGTTTTGAAAGCTCGTTTGCTGGAGATTAACCCAAAATCTGAAATTGTAGCACTTCAACAGATTTATGACGCCTCTACTGCGGACTCTTTTCAATTGAACAACTATGATTATATTATTGATGCAATCGACAGTTTGGAGAATAAAGCGGATCTGATTTGTCGTGCTACCCGAACTTCGGCGGTTCTCTTTTCCTCTATGGGGGCAGCCTTGAAGATGAATCCGCTAAAAATTCAGGTTGCTGAATTTTGGGAAGTGCGGGGATGTCCGTTAGCAGCTGCTTTACGGCGGAAAATGAAAAAGGGTGAAATGCCTGCAAAAAAATTCAATTGCGTATTCAGCGAAGAAGTGTTGGAGAACAAAGGGGCAAGCTCGTTTTGTGATGCTGATAAAGGGATTTTTTTTATAAACAAAGAAACGGACAATCCGTTGCTGGCCGATCATGTTTGGCTCCGCCGGAAAGCTCAAATCAACGGAACGATCGCGCATACGACGGCCATTTTTGGCTTTACTTTAGCCGGCCTGGTTATGCAGGATATTTATGAAAAAGAAATTGGATAGTTTTAGAAGTGGATATTAATTGAATCTTTCCATGCACCCTGATCTTCTATGTCAAGGTTAATTGTGTTTGGGTTTGTATCCGGTGCGTATAAACTGCCGGAATAATGGGTGATACGATTCCGCATCACTGGTACCGATGGGATTAGATGTGTATGAAGGGTATCGTTTCGACTGTCTAGGGTAATTAGCTTTATTGAACCGAGATAAGTTGTATCCCCTTCTTCCTGAGCAGGAATAAAGGTATAAAAGGAATAATCTGGTTTTATCCCGTCCGGATTATTAGGGGATAGGGGATATTCTTTGCGTAGACTTTGTGGGGTAGTCGCTGTGCCGGATTTTATATCCAGTTCGTTATACCGTTCACTTATTTCCAAAATGAATTTGGTGGCCTTTTGGGGAACTTCTTTTGTAGCGCAAAGCGTTATTTTGGCGACGATACGTTTAAGTGTGATTTCTACCGGAGTATCTTCATTTGCTGTTCCGACTGTAATTTCTTTTATTGCATAAAACGAATCGGAAAGGTCTGTTCCGCTTAAGGAATAATCGGTTAGGTTCATTTCTGATGCCGAATGGGCAAATAGGACGATCCGATAAATACCGGCTTTCAACTCGTCATAAATGTAAGCTCCGAAATCGTCCGAATTTTCTTTGGTAAGGGTTTTTTGTTTTATAAGAACATCATCTTCTTTTTGAAAGACCATATATTCTATTCGAGTAAACAACGATGTATTTTCTCCGGATAAAGAATGCGGGTCGGACGGAGTATATGCCGGAATACTTTTGGTAAAAGGGAATGGAGATATTTCTATATCGTTTTTTAATACAAGACAAACCGGGAAAATTTGATTATCCGTAAATTTTTTAGCATCACCTGAACAGGACGGCAAAAAGAAAACACTGAGATAAAAAACAGTAAACAGAAAAAATATCTTTTTCATTTTTTCGTAGTCGTTTTGGGTTAAATCATTATTGACGTTACAAAGTAAATGCAAGTTTTTGGATTTTTAAAATATTAAGATTAGAATTCCGTTTCGTACAAGCATTAATGCGTAGATTTGTGGGAGTCAGATTTTATTAACCATATTAAACACACAAAAACATGGCACGTCCTGTAACTTTGTATTCCCTTCAATGGGGTGACTTGGATTTAAATACGGTTTGTGAAAAAGCGAAGAGTTTTGGCTACGACGGCCTTGAATTGGGACTTCCGGATCATTTGGATATTCACAAAGATGATCCGTCTTATTTGGAATCCATAAAAGAATTGCTGAAGAAATACAATTTGCAGTTGCATACAATTTCCACTCATCTGATCGGACAAGCAGTCTGTGACTTGATCGACGAACGCCATAAGGCGATTCTTCCGGATTATATTTATGGAGATGGTGATCCGGAGAGTGTACGGCAGCGTGCGGCGGCTGAATTAATACGCACGGGCGAGGTTGCTGCAAAACTTGGATTGAAAACGGTTGTAGGTTTTACAGGCAGTTCGATCTGGCAATATTTGTATTCTTTTCCACCGGTGACGCCGGCGATGATTGATAAAGGGTATGCCGATTTTGCTGAGCGGTTTACGCCGATTTTGGATGCGTATGCGAAATTAGGCGTTCGTTTTGCGTTGGAGGTTCACCCTACTGAGATTGCTTTCGATATGGTTACAGCCGAACGCGCTTTGCAGGCCGTGAATTATCATCCTGCTTTCGGTTTTAATTATGATCCGAGCCATCTGGGATATCAAGGTGTGGATTATGTAGGTTTTATTTACCGGTTTGCCGACCGGATTTTTCATGTGCACATGAAAGATGTTTATTGGAGCGACACGCCAAAGGAAGCCGGTGTTTTTGGCGGATATGTTACTTTTGGCGATCCGCGCCGTTTTTGGAATTTCAGAAGTTTGGGGCGCGGACGAATTGATTTTGAAGAAATCATACGCGCATTAAATTTTATTAATTATCAAGGGCCATTGTCTGTCGAATGGGAAGATAGTGCGATGGATCGCGAACACGGAGCCCGCGAATCCTGTGCGTTTGTGAAACGTTTGGATTTTCGTCCTTCCGTGCATGCTTTTGATGCTTTTTTTGAAAAAAAATAAAAAGATGATGACAAAACAACAAACAACAAAAAAACAACATGTAAGTTGGAATGTAGTGTTCGCGATTGCGCTGTTCGCCTGTTTGAATTTGACTGCCTTTGCGAAGAAACCGGAATTGAAATTTAATTCCGATGGAAAGTTTAAGATTGTTCAATTTACGGATTTGCACGTTCGTTATCAAGATCCCGCTTCTTCTATTACTTTTGAGCGTATCGATCAAGTGGTGCAGGATGAAAAACCAGATATAATCATTTTGACTGGTGATATCATTTTTGGGAAACCAGCGGTTGAAAATCTGCGTACGGTCTTAAAAGCCGTTGCGAAACAAGGTGTTCCTTTCGCAATTCTGTTCGGAAACCACGATGATGAATTTGAGGTCGGTCGGGAAGATTTAATAAAAGTGTCGGATGAATTTGCCAATAGTTTGACGTCCGATGAACCCAACCTTTTTGGCGTCGGGAATTATATTCTGGAAATAGATGGTTCGTTCGAGAATAAACCGGCGGCTCTGCTTTATTGTTTGGATTCGAATGCTTATTCGACTATCGAAGGAGTAAAAGGGTACGGATTTTTTCACTTCGACCAGATTAATTGGTATTTGAAGAAAAGCGCGGAATATACCCAACAGAATGGTGGACAACCTTTGCCCGCATTGGCTTTTTTCCATATTCCCTTGCCGGAATATGCCGAAGCAGCCTCCTCGGAAGAGGCTCAGTTGTATGGTATACGGCGTGAAAAATCGTGCCCGCCGCTTTTAAATTCGGGGATGTTCACCGCAATGAGGCAGGCGGGTGATGTAATGGGTACGTTCGTCGGGCATGATCATAACAACGACTATGCTGTTGCGTGGCATGGTATATTATTGGCCTATGGGCGTTATACCGGAGGAGATACCGTGTACAATGATCTGCCGAATGGAGCGCGTGTAATCGAAATGACGGAAGGCGAACGTGGCTTCCGGACTTGGATTCGAACCGCTAAAGGGATCAGTCAGGAGACTTTTTTCCCCACGGATTTTATAAAAAAATAAAACAGAAAAATTTATCAGGCAGGCAAACGTTAATTTTATAATTAACTTTGTGCTTGATAGAAACAATATACTTATTGCATGAAAAAAATAAGAACAGCGATTATTGGCTATGGTAATATTGGCCGATATGTACTTGAGGCGTTGGAGTCGAGTGCCGATTTTGAAGTGGCCGGGGTTGTCAGACGTAACCCGGAAGATGTCCCGACAGAATTAAAACCCTATAAGGTGACAAGCCGGATTACCGATTTGGAAAAAGTTGATGTAGCGGTGCTCGCTACGCCGACTCGACAGGTAGAATCCTTTGCCAAAGAGATTCTTGCTTTAGGGATTAATACGGTGGATAGTTTTGATATACATGGTGGAATCGTCGATTTGCGTCGTTCATTGGATGAGGTGGCGAAGGCACACAATTCCGTAGCCGTTATTTCTGCCGGCTGGGATCCGGGAAGCGACTCGATGGTGCGGGCGATGTTGGAAGCAATGGTACCCAAGGGAATCACGTATACCAATTTTGGTCCGGGAATGAGTATGGGACATACGGTTGCCGTAAAAGCAATCGAAGGTGTAAAGGCTGCTTTGAGTATGACTATACCTCTGGGAACGGGGATACATCGCCGGATGGTTTATATTGAAGTAAAAGAAGGGTATGATTTTAAGCAGGTTGCTACTGCGATTAAGGCCGATGATTATTTTGCGCACGACGAGACGCATGTGATGCAGGTAGAATGTGTAGATAATCTCTTGGACATGGGGCATGGTGTACATCTTACTCGTAAAGGAGTATCCGGAAAGACGCAAAACCAATTGATCGAATTTAATATGAAGATCAATAATCCGGCGTTGACAGCTCAGATTCTTGTAGCTGTAGCGCGTGCAAGTATGAAACAGATGCCGGGAGCTTATACCATGATAGAACTGCCTGTGATTGACATGCTTTATGGGGAAAAAGAAGATTTAATAAGGAGATTAGTTTAATTATGTTGTCATCCATCACATGGACTGTTGATCCTGCCATTTTTTCAATTGGATCCCGCGAAATCCGTTGGTACGGACTTGCTTTTGCCATAGGGTTTGCTATTGGTTACTGGATCGTTGCGCAAATGTGGAAAAGAGAAAAGCTTCCGCAATCTTGGATAGATTCTCTTTTTATCTATACCATGTTGGGTACGGTAATCGGTGCTCGTTTGGGCCATGTCTTGTTTTACGCTCCGGAGTATTATTTAGCCAATCCAATAGAAATATTGAAAATTTGGGAAGGCGGATTAGCCAGCCATGGAGGGACTTTAGGAATAATCATTGCGGTTTATCTTTATTCGAAGCGGATTACGCATAAAAGTATGATGTGGACGTTCGACAAGTTAGTTGTTCCAACCGGATTAGTCGCCGCGATGATACGCCTTGGAAATTTGATGAATCACGAAATATACGGATACCCTACGGACAAACCGTGGGGGTTCCGGTTTATTGAGAACCTCCATGCGTGGAAATTGGGGGCGACTCCTGTATTCACCGCGCCCAGCCACCCTACCCAATTATATGAGGCGGGTTGTTATTTGATCACATTTGCCATTTGTATGTGGTTATATTTTAAGAAAGATGCGTATAAAAAAGAAGGGTTGATTTTCGGCGTTTTTATGATTGGAATTTTTGTCAGCCGTTTCTTTATTGAATTTCTTAAGAACGACCAGGAAGCTTTTGAAGCGAATATGTTGTTGAATATGGGGCAATTACTGAGTCTCCCTTTTATTTTGCTGGGATGCTGGAGTATTTGGCGGGCGCTGAAGACGAAACAATAATTAGTAAAGTTTTATGTATAAATTAAAGGAAATAGCAGACAATATTTACTATGTGGGAGTGAACGATCGGCAAAAAGCGGCATTCGAGAATTTATGGCCTTTGCCTTATGGCGTAACATATAACTCCTATTTAATTGTTGATGAGAAAAGTGTTTTGGTAGATACGGTAGATGTATGCTATTCGGATTTCTTTTTGAAGAAAATCGCAGACGCACTGAACGGGCGTCCGTTGGATTTTTTAATTGTGAACCATATGGAACCGGATCATGCGGGCAGTATTCGTTTGTTGCGTCAGCAATATCCAGAGGTGAAAATTGTAGGAAATAAAACGACTTTCGGTATGTTGGCCGGTTATCACGGCATTACAACCGGTTTACACGAAGTGAAAGAAGGTTCTGTCTTGAATATAGGCAAACATGAGTTTGTTTTCTATATGGCGCCAATGGTGCATTGGCCGGAGGTTATGTTTGCCTACGAAACGACGGAGAAAATTCTTTTTTCTGCTGACGCGTTCGGAACGTTTGGGACGTTGGATGGAGGTGTCATTGATTCAGAAATAACGATGACGCATCACTGGGACGAAATGCGCCGTTATTACGCTTGTATCGTTGGAAAATACGGAAATCCGGTACAACGTGCTTTGCAAAAATTGAAAGGGATCGAGATCAAAACGATCTGTTCGACACACGGCCCGGTTTGGCGCGAACATATTCAGGAAGCGATCGGTATTTATGATCGCCTCAGTCGTTATGAAGGAGAGGAAGGGGTGACGATTATCTATGGAAGCATGTATGGAAATACAGAGCAGATGGCTGAAACGATTGCTTTTTCGTTGTCTGAATCCGGGATTAAAAATATTGTTCTTCACAATGTGAGTAAAAGTCATGCTTCTGATATTTTAAGGGATGTATTTAAGTACAAAGGACTTATTATCGGATCGCCTACCTATTCTAATCAGGTGTTTCCCGAAATCGAATCGATAATGAATAAGATTGAGATACGTGAAGTGAAGAATCGTATTTACGGTTATTTTGGTTCGTTTACTTGGTCGGGAGCAGCGGTGAAGCGATTGGCGGCGTTTGGAGAAAAGATGAAATGGGAAACGACGGGTGTGCCTGTAGAGCAAAAGCAGGCGCTTATTGAAAATGATTATGAAGCTTGCTTGGCTTTAGGGAAGGCTGTAGCCGAAAAAATCAGGGGAAATTAAATCAATCAACAAAAATACGCAAATACGATGAGGGTAATTATTGAGCCGGATTATGCGCGCTTATCCGCATGGGCCGGCAATTATGTGGCTGCAAAAATAAACCGGGCTAATCCAACGGCCGAACGGCCTTTTGTTCTCGGACTGCCTACGGGATCTTCGCCACTGGGAATGTATAATCGTTTGATCGAATTGCATAAACAAGGCAAGGTGTCGTTCAAACATGTTGTTACATTTAATATGGACGAATATGTTGGATTGCCGAAAGATCATCCGCAGAGTTATCATACGTTTATGTGGACGATTTTTTTTAATCACGTGGATATTCTTCCGGAAAATGTAAATATTCTGAATGGTAATGCGCCAGATCTCGTCGCGGAATGTGCCGCGTACGAAGCGAAAATGAAAACCGTAGGCGGAGTGGATCTATTCTTGGGCGGAATAGGTCCTGACGGACATATCGCATTTAACGAACCGGGATCATCGCTTTCTTCGCGGACGCGGGTGAAAACCCTAACTGCCGATACGATCATCGCGAACTCACGCTTTTTCGATAACGATGTGACTAAAGTTCCTAAAACATCCGTAACGGTTGGTGTTGGAACGATTCTGGATGCGAAGGAAGTGTTGATCATGGTAAACGGGCACAACAAAGCCCGCGCGTTACAACAAGCAGTAGAAGGAGGCGTAACCCAGATGTGGACGATTACGGCCCTTCAATTGCACGAAAAAGGAATCATTGTCTGCGATGAAGTTGCTTGCGCAGAATTGAAAGTTGGAACTTACAATTATTTCAAAGACATCGAAGGGGCAAACCTTTGTCCGGATAGTTTGTTGAAATAAAACATAAAATTTTGTAACCCAAGAAATAAGAGCGAAAAAGACCGCCTTCACAGGTGGTCTTTTTCTGTGTGTATTTATCAACAAAAATTTTAAAGAGTAATCGGGTTCCCGTTGTAAAAGTCCAGGATTTTTGCCCGAAAAATGAAATTATATTTTGCCTGAGCTTGCTCGGCAAGACTCTGTGCGTATTTTGTTTTCGCTTCATTAAATTCGTAGACGGAGCTTTTCCCCGTTTTGTATTTTTCTTCCGCGTATGAAAACGCTTCTTTACCGGCATCCACGGCTTTAGTAGACGCGATGTATTTTTCTTGTGAAGCTGTCGCGTTATAATAGGCCTGCTGTATTTCTTTATAAAGTACTTTTTTGCTGTTCTCTAGCGCTAACTCGCGATTCAGAATATTGATTCTTGCCGAACGCACGCTGTTACGAACTTGAAAACGGTTGAAAATGGGGATGGAAAGGCTGAATCCTATTGTTTTCCGTTCGTTTTGTTTCAGCTGGTCTTTAAACGCAATATTTGTAATGTTTTCGCCGCTGTAATGATAATACCCGTTACTGTAACTGGCGTTCAGATTAAGTTTCGGAAAGTAACCAGCCTGCGAGATTTTTAACGATTTCCGGCTGCTTTCCAGCTGATATTCTTGCGCTTTAATCTGTGGCTTCACAACAACGGCGTTATCGTAAACGTTTGTCGGCGGAACGATGCTGCTGATATATTTATCGATCGCATCTTCAATCGTCGGCGCTTCTACGTCGAATTGGGTTGATTCACGCTCTAGTTCCAGACTTTGCGCCAGATCGAGCAGTGCCAGGTCGGCATTGTTTTGTGCTTCGACGAGTGATGCCTCGTCTTTTGCCAATTGAGCTTTAATGTCGTATAAGTTAGACAAGGGGACACGTCCGGCCTTTACCAGTTCTTCGGTTCTTGCGACCTGGCGTCCGGTAAAGTCTACCTGTAATTTAGCAATATTTTCCATTTCTTTCGTATAAAGTACCTGTAAGAAATAGGAGGCAACGCCAACAGATAAATCTTCTTTCGCCTTTTTCAATGTTTCCGTCGCGGCTAATAAATCTAATTTTTTTGCCGCGATATCATTTGTTATCTTGAATCCATCGAAGATTGGCATACTTAAGCTGAGATAGGCTGAAGAGTTCGACGAGTTTTGGTCGACGATCGTTCCATCTTTCGATGGAGAACGTCCGAAGTCGAAGTTTTGTCCTATCGAAGCATTCAGATCAGGCAACCAACTATTTTTACTTGTGTTCAACTCCACCTCGCTGAGAGCACGTTGCTGTTCCTGCTGTCTCAAATCGATGTTGTGCGTGATCGCGTGATTGATGCATTCTTCCAAAGTCCATTTTTTCAGTGCGTCCTGCGCTTCCATATTCCAGCAAATAAAGAAGGCGGGAAGTATATATATGATTTTCTTCATTTTTTTGCGTTCAGATTGGTTTATGATTTTTTATTCGGATCGATTGCTGCGCCCCGTATCTTGTCGGATGTCGTCACCCCTTCCTTGATTTCAATTTTAATTCCATCAGAGAGTCCGGTTTTCACATATTTCTTTTCAAATTTTTGTTCCGGGGTTTCCTGCTTTACGATTTGGACGAAAGCCGAGTCGCCCGAAAATTCGACGCAGCTTTCCGGTATTGTCAAAACATTTTCTGCGCGTTTCAGCACGATTTCAGCGTTGGCGCTATATCCGGCGCGAATAAACGTTTGGTCGGGAATGCTGACGGCTGCTTTGATTTCGAACTGGATCGCTCCGTTTTTTTCCACTCCTTTCGGCGAAACATATTCCAGAACCGCATTGAAAGTTGCGCTTTCCATGGCGCCTACTGTCAGCTTGATCGGCATACCCTCATGAATCCGTCCGATTTCGGTCTCATCGACATTTCCTTTAAAGATCATGTCGTTCATGTTTGCCACGGCGGCGATTGTCGTCCCGTCATTAAAATTGTTCGATTGGATGACTGAATTACCAACTTTAACCGGAACATCGAGAATCATACCCGTGATCGTACTCCGAATTTGCGTCGTACTGGCTACTTTAGAATTTTTTGCAATACCGTCACGGATAATCTCGAGCGCGCTTTGCGCATTATCCCGTTCTTCTTGGGCTTTCAGAAAACTCGATTTTGAAGCCTCAAAATCTTCTTTCGAGATGACGCCGCTTTTGAAAAGCTGTTCGTCTCGTTGATAAACTTCCTCAACTTGTTTTAAAGAAATTTCTGCCACGTTAACCCGGGATTCGGCGCTGTTCAGTTGTACCATTTCCGGAATAACCTTTATCCGAGCGATGATTTCGCCTTCTTTTATCATCTGTCCGGCTTCTTTGGTCAGTTCCGAAATAATTCCCGAAATTTGCGGTTTAATCAGTACTTCATAACGCGGTTCGACGTTTCCCGTTGCAACGGTTTTCGTTTGTATCGTGTCATTCGTCGGGGTTACAATCTCGTAGACGGTAATAACAGGCTGCGCCTTTTTCCATAAAAAATAGAATGTTCCGATTACTGCAGCGCCTACGAGTACGAGTAATACCGTGCGCATGATTTTTTTTACGATGCGATTCTTCATTGCTGTATCTGTTTATTTATATATTCTTTTTTTTGTATTATTCTTCTCTGATGGCGTCGATGGCCTTAATCTGCATAGCCCGCCACGCAGGGATAAGTCCCGCGAGCAACCCGCAAAAGAGCAAAACGATCGTTGCGGCTATAGCCGTTTGTATACTAACTTCCGGATGCAGGAAGAACGTTCCGCGCGACGGTGGCTGGGTGGATATAATCTTATCCACAAGATCCAGAATAAAAACCCCGAGACTCAGGCCCAACAATCCTGCCATAGACGTCAGCAGTAGACTTTCGCTCATGACTTGTGAAATAATATTCCACGGTTTGGCCCCTAGCGCCCGGCGGACGCCTATTTCGCGTGTGCGTTCTTTGACGGTAACCATCATGATATTGCTTACGCCGATTATACCGGCCAATAAGGTACCCATTCCGACTAACCATACCAGAATGTCAATTCCCGTAAACAGGTTTTCGAATGTGGCGAATTCAGCCGCCAGGTTAACCATTCCTAATGCCTGTGGGTCGGTCGGCGCAATTTCATTTTGAGCTTTGATCAGCGCCGAACATTCGTCAATAACCTGTTTGACATTATATCCTTTTTTGATGCTTAAGCATAAGAAATGTAAAATATCTCCCTGGTTCAGCGTTTGCTGCATAGTCGAAAACGGAATGAAAACACATTGTGAAGATCGTCCTCCAATATTGATATTCGTTGCTTTGGCTTCAACCACACCGACTATCTGATAATACAACCCATTAGCCCGTACATATTTTCCGCAGGGATCGGCACCTTTGAACAAAACTTCATTCACTTCAGATCCGATAACGCAAACCTTTCTTTTTTCGAGTTGGTCGATTTCATTGAGTACACGCCCGTAGTGAATCGTTTGACTTTCTATATGGAAATATTCCGGATATAAACCTTTGACCGTATAGGTCCCGGATACCTGGCCGTATACGACGTTTTTATCCGAACTATTTCCCCAGATAACCGGCGAAATGTATTCCACGCCTGTAACATTCTGTTTGATCGCTTCCACGTCTCTGTTTCTCAAATTCCAGATTCGTCCTTTATTAAAACCCTTATACGCTTCGCTTGTGCGGTCGCTCCACATGAATACCGAGTTAGTCGCGAAGCCTTCTATGCCGGCAAACATTCCGTTCTTCATCCCAACGCCGGATCCCAGCAGAATGACCAACATCAGGATTCCCCAGAATACACCGAAACAGGTTAAGATACTTCGTGTTTTATTACGGGTGATGGTGACCCATATTTCTATCCATCTATCTATGTCAAACATGCTTCTTGTTTGTAATATTATTTTTATTCATGCCTCATCGCTTCTACCGCGGATACTTTGACAGCCTTGCGTGCCGGGAAATATCCCGCCAGTACTCCGGCGATAATGATTAATATCGTTGCCGACAATGAAATGCCGAGACTGACTGTAGGATCCCTGAAAACGCTAGTGTTTTCACCCGGATTTCCTCCCGTTTGTGCGGTCGCTTGTGCCATTTCCATTCCATAATTAATGGCTTCCGTTATCCCAATTCCGCCCAGCATTCCGACGTAGCCGAATACGGCTGTGACCATAATGGATTCAGCAATGATCAATCCCAGAATAGATGATGGTTTAGCCCCGATCGCTTTGCGAATGCCGAATTCGCGTGTCCGTTCTCTTACCGTGATCAACATAATGTTGCTGACGCCTACGATCCCTGCCATTAGCGTACCAATACCGACAATCCAGATGAAGAATGTGATTCCATTCATCATACCGTTCAGCATTCTGAATTGATTGGCTGTATTCCACATTCCGATGGCGTTTTTGTCTGCTGGGTCGAATTGATGTCTTCGCCCCATAGAGGCCCTGAATCGTTCCTCAAATGCCTCGTTTTCTTCTTCTGTAACAATTCCTTTTAAAGTGAATGTCAGTTCATTAATGCCATATCCTTTGTTGTAAAGCATTTGTCCGGTCGAAAAAGGAATATAGGCGGGTGCGTCATTGCTTTTGTCTTCGTCGTTATAGACTCCGACGACCTGATACATGGTATGTCCGACTTTTACATACTGTCCCAACGGACTTAAGTCGCGGAAAAGCACTTCCGCCATACGGGGGCTAATTACGATGACTTTCCTTTTTCCCCGAATATCCGGATTGTTCACGAACCGTCCGTTGCCGGCGTTTACATTGACATAGTTGATTTGTGCATGATCCGGGAAAACGGCATTGATGCTTCCGTTTACATATTCTTCGCCAAACGAAATTGTGTCAGATCGAGAAACCGTGGCTGAGCGTAATTCGATTTCCGGATGTTCTCTCTTGATTGCTTCATAATCTTCTTCAGTCAATTGGATTCGCCGGTTGGTCGGCAATCCTTTGTAGGGCATGGTGGTGTAACGTCCCCAAACCTCTACTTTGTTCATCGACATGTTCCGAAAGTTATGCATGATTCCGTTACGAAGACCATTACTTGCGCCCAGCAGTACAATGAGCATGAAAATACCCCAGGCAACTGAGAAGCCGGTCAGAAAAGTACGGAGTTTGTTCTTTTTGATGGTACTCCATATTTCGCGTGTGTTTTCGAAATTAAACATGCTTTTCTCCTTCTTCGTTTTCTATGATTCCGTCCTTTACTCGGATAATCCGGTCGGTCGCATCGGCCACCGACTGTTCGTGTGTAACAATAATCATTGTCATGCCTTCCCGGTTTACCTTTCTTAATAATTCCATAACTTCGACTGTCGTTACGCTGTCCAGTGCCCCGGTAGGTTCGTCGGCAAGGATGACGCGGGGATTGGCGATCAAAGCGCGTGCGATGGCTACTCGCTGTTTTTGTCCGCCGGACATTTCGCTGGGCATATGATCCGCCCAATCCCGCAAACCGACTAAATCCAAATATTCCATCGCTATCTGATTCCTTTTCTTACGCTTAACCCCTTGATAATAGAGTGGGAGAGCTACATTTTCCATCGCGTTTTTGAATGAGATTAGATTAAAAGATTGGAAAATAAAGCCAATCATTGTATTTCGAAGTTCTGCGGCACGGCTTTCGCTTAAATTTTTTATCCATTGTCCGTCCAACTTATACGTACCTGTATCATACGTGTCTAATATCCCTAAAATATTCAATAACGTGGATTTGCCCGAACCGGAGGCACCCATGATTGAAACCATTTCTCCCGCATCGATATCCAGATCGATGCCTTTCAATACATGTAATGGGGCGCCATTGAAATATGTCTTGTTAATCCCTCTCAATTCAATCATTCTATTGTCGTATTTAAGCTTTTATATAATAAGACGCAAACAAAGTTGGGAATGTTACATTCCGCCTGTTTTTTATTTCGTTGGCAACAAAAATATAAATTTGCAGAATACCTTGTATCGCAAGGTAGTGAGCATTAACTTAAATTAAGTATTTTATTGAAAGAAATTCAAGATTAGGCAAAAATATTTGTTAGATAAATGTTTTTCTGCATATGATCTCATTTGTTTTTTCTTCGGGTTGTATCTTTTTTTTCTTCGGGTTGTATCTTTTTTGTCATTATTATGATTTGTTATTTCCACAGTTGTCAAAAATTATTTTCACAGTTGTGGAAAATTATTTCTACAATTGTCAAAAAATATTTCCACAGTTGTGGAAAAACTTTATGATCATTGTCTTTAATAAAATTGATCAGTCAGAAGAAAAAGAATAGACTAGATGAAAAAAATAAACGATAGTGAAGAGAAAAAAATATAGCCAGGGAGAATAAATAAATGGAATGGAAATTTATGAT
>JAQVZS010000084.1 GCA_028708075.1 Massilibacteroides sp. | reverse complement strand
AAGCACTATCTTTGCATCGCCATTCAGCGGAAGAGCAAAAAAGAACAAAATTGGTGTGGTAGTTCAGCTGGTTAGAATACCTGCCTGTCACGCAGGGGGTCGCGGGTTCGAGTCCCGTCCATACCGCCAAAAGCCTTGATAAGAAATAGCTTATCAAGGCTTTTTCTTTTGCCTGTATTCCATTTGTGTTGCAAATTCGATTATTTAGCCCCTCTTGAAACTGTGAGTAACTAACCGAAACTATCAGAAAAATTATTTTGCTAAAGATACATGATAGCAATAAAGGCTATGGCTACTGAAATTATAGCAGTAAGTAAAGATAGACGTGAGATGCGCAGTAAGATATTATTTGTCTGGTAAGATCGGTAATTTGAAAATGATGTTGCTGCTAAACTTTGGAATCTATGGTCTTGAAAAGCTTCGACACCTTTCTCTGTGATTCTGAAATTAGGAATATATTCATTTTCTGTTTTAATCGGTTCAACTAATGACAAAAATATCATCTTGCCAATAACAGCATTAACAAAAGCTACACTTGTATCCCAAGCCATATCTTTATGTGAAAATTTAAATATCATATTATTTAATTGTTTCAATGAAATCTCTAAACTATTACAATAAAAGAATGATTCTAAAACAATAGCCATTACATAATATTCATTGCTGTGTCTTTTGAGTATGCTTTCAGAGGTATTGTTGTTATCTTTGATGTCTATTCCCTCACACTCTTTCTACTATACATATATCTATGGAAACGTTACCCTGTGTTGGGTATGCCGTTTGATAGTCGCTATTGGGTTTTCAAGCGGGCTGAATGTTGTCATCTTCTGCCTTTTATTTCAATTGATTACTAAGATTCCACGCCTGAATATGTCGTATTCCGCCACGAGAAAACAGTTGAGTCGAGTCGAGGGAAACGACAAATTTTTCATAACTGTCATCAATCGCCTCTAAAGCTGAGTATTCACGCTCAATGGCCTGCTGGTCGATGAGCATTAGTGTGACTTGGACGTATATAGTTCTATCCCCTTTAATGGCTACAAAATCGACCTCTTTACCCTTGATACTTCCGACATAAACATCAAAACCATTGCGCAGCAGTTCGAGATAGACCAGATTCTCTAATTGATAGCCTGCCCCATAGCCAAACCCTTGATAGAGGTAGTTGTTGAACGATAGGTCGTTGAGATAATACTTGCAATTGCCTGCAATCGTCTCTTTCCCACGGATGTTATACCTTTCGGCACGATGCACCAAATAAGTATCCTCGATATAGCCGATATACGCAGCCACCGTGTCGTAACTTGTTTTACGTCCGCTGCTTTTCAGAAAGTTTGTAACGTTTGTGATTGACAACAGGTTAGAGGCATTATTTACAAGATAAACAAAAACATCCTCCAAAAGTCGGGCATCCCTTATCGTATAACGTTGAATAATATCACGTAGCAACACCGTATCTTTTACTGCAGAAATATAGTTGCGTTTAAGTTCCGGTTCTGGCAGAACAAATAGTTCGGGAAGTCCACCGCTTGCCATATACTCCTCATAGCTCTGTTTGTTCTGCTCCTTGCCAGTTATTCCTACATATTCGGTGAAGCTAAAAGGCAGAATATCAAAACAGATATATCTGCCGGAAAGGAGGGTAGCCAATTCACCTGACAACATCTTGGAGTTTGAACCACTGATAAACACCTCGTATTCATCGACGTAATCCTGTGAATAGGAATTTATAATCCGCTCCCAATCTTGAATACCCTGCACCTCGTCAACAAAGAGATAGATGCGACCTTGCAGACTTAGCTCCTTGCGATAGAGTTTCACCAAGTCATCCAAATCCTTGTCTGTTTGGATAAAATTAAACTCCGACAATTCACGGTTTATGAATAGGATATTTTGACTATTTACGCCATTTTCGATAAGCTTCATCGCTAATTGTCGCAAAATATAACTCTTACCCACACGTCGTTGGCCAACGAGAACCTTAATCAAACGGTTCTTACCACTGTATGAGTAGATTTTGTCGGTGTATTCTGTGCGCAGGTATCCTGTAGTTGGCTTTGTTTCGCCCCAGAAATTATATTTCTTTAGAATCTCAAATCTTTCGTCCATAACCAAATATTTTCCTCAAAGGTAATGCATTTTCGATTATAGTCGAAACATTTGTAAACAAAATTATTTTATTCGACTATAACCTGATATTTGCTCTTAGTGTTGCATTTGTGTTGCACATCTACAAAAACTATGCGAAATAATCCCGAGTCCCGTCCATACCGCCAAAAGCCTTGATAATAAATAGCTTATCAAGGCTTTTTTTCTGTATCGTGCTTGTGTTGTGAATCTTCAAAGTACACTCCACTTGAAACTATACGCAACTATCTGAAAATATCCAGATTCTTTTTCAATCTTCCGGTTTGTCCTGTTTTCCTTCAAGCCGCTTTAGCTCCTTGTCGAAATCGGATTCAAAAAGACGGTCTTGTACGATACGGTATTTTTCAAATTCGCTTTCGGCAAAAGATTTTGCTATTAATGCGGTAACTTTTCCGCTGTTTTGCAATATTTCACGGTCGTCTGCTTCTAAGAATCTGTCCAAACGTATTGCCCAGTCTTCCATTGTCATAGGGATATGTCTTTTTGCGCGATCTTCTGCCAAATCCAGATAAGCGTTGGCGATGCGTCCTAATGATTCCAATTCGGTTTCAGTCAGGTAGTTTTTAGCAATGGAAACATCAGTTTTCACTATTTTACCATCAGGAGCTTTCTCCCACGAAGTTAAACCCATTTGTTCCTTTTCGGAATTGGCCCTTGATATAATGAGTTCGGCAGCGGGATGACCGTGTACAGCATAATGCAACTTGTTTTGGACTTTGGCGAAGAACTCTTTTGTGGTAACAGCATCTTTGTTGTAATCCATTGCCGTAGCATAAATATCCGTTATTTTTTGGTAAAAGCGGCGCTCGCTCAACCGGATTTCCCGGATTTCGGCAAGTAGGTGTTCAAAATAATCCTCATTGAGGAATGTTCCGTTTTCCATGCGTTTTTTGTCGATAATATAACCACGAATGGCATAGTCACGCAAAACGGATGTCGCCCACTGACGAAATTGTGTTGCTCTTTGGGAATTGACACGATAACCGACTGAAATAATAGCGTCAAGGTTATAAAATTCAATATCGCGGGTAACTTGTCTATTACCTTCGGCTTGAACTTGTGCAAAAATTGCACAAGTTCCTTCTTTTATCAATTCACCTTCCTGATAGATATTTGACAGATGCTTGGTAATGACACTCCTATCAACGTCAAATAATGAGGCAATCAGTTTTTGAGTAAGCCAAACTGTATTATCTTGAATACGTACTTCTATAGTATCTTCACCCGATTGAGAGGTAAATACCAAAAATTCGGCGGTACTATTGCGGATTTGATATTTCTTTTTTTTAGTCATGCGATGTTGTATTAATCGTTTGCGGCTGTAACAATAAGGGATACCTGTCAAATAATTCTGTTATATATGCAATTTTATCTCTATTAGAAATGCTGACATGCATCGAAATATCGTTAAGAGTAAATACAGCGTTACAAAGTCCACTACTATAAATTCCCTCTAATACACAGATTATAATATCAATATATTTTACTAATACTTCTTTTTTTAGAAGCAGAAGCAATTCATCTATATCTGAGGTTGTTAAATTTGGATTGACCAACATTCGTCTAATAGCATCTTGAATAAATAGGGGCTTATTAGTAGCCCAATAAATTATATCTTTGTATATGCTCATATAATGTGAAATTATCGACTCTCTTGATTTTTCGTCTTTATCAGCAATTCTCCCGCATCTACATTCAATGCTTTGGCAATAGCAAACAATGTTTCAAGCGAAGGTTGCGATACATTTGCGCACCAACGGGAAACAGTAGCTTCATTCTTACCTAATGTTTCAGACAACCATTTTCCTGTACGTTTTTGCTCTGCAAGTACAACTTTCAACCTATTTAGTTCCATTTATCAAATTATTGATGTGTTTTGCAAATATAGTGATTTAATCTAATAACTAAATCTTCATTTATTATTTAATTTTCAATATGATATTCCAAAATCGTTTTAAAACCCCACAACGGTAGAAGTTATTCTCGTGCCGTCGGTTATTCTCGCGGGCTTCCGCCTTCCAAACGGCTGGGAAGCATGAGCGGGAAATAACTTCGGGAACAATCACACTACCGCCTGATTCCTTTTTTCGGCTTCTTCTGTTTTCTTTTCATGGGAATTTTTTGTTGGTCTTCGTTATTGTTTACTTCAGGGGTAAGTAAACCCTATGCAGAAGACAATCCCAAATCGGGAAAATTGAAAAATTGCTTATTTTCCTGCCTGTCTTCAATCAAACTTGAAAGGTTATTTTCAGAATTGGTATTTTGAAAATTTGCAAACTCCTTTCCATTATAACGAATCAGGTCTCTTCCGGGGTCTGCAATATAAAACCAATATTCTTTATTACTTCGTTTTTGAATTTTATAAAGTACAACGAAATGATTCTGATTCCAATGCAGGATACAAGGGAGAGGTGCCTGACAGAGCAGTTCGGGCGTTGTTCGTCCGCAAAGCGTATGAAGCCCTAACTTATTTGCACCTTCACTCAATCCTAAAATTGAGATTCCTTCTATCGTAGCAAAACAATAATTGGAAAGTGTTTCCATCGAATATTTTCTGCCAAAATATTCACAGATCATTTGCAGGCAGGTTACACCACATAACATGCTGTCATATTGTTTATAGAATGGAAAGCGTTTCATAATAGCGTTACAATGATATACCTTGTTCTTTTCCTGTTACGACATTTTTTAGTTTGATTTTCTGTTTATTGTTTTTCCGGAGTGTATAGCGGATTAAAACCCAGGGACGTACATTGAGATCTAACATACGTTGAGATAAAAATGCCTGATAATTTTCACTATGGGTTTCTGTCTCTGTATGTAAAGCTCCAGTAAAATACTGGACTGCCACTGCAACATAAAAGTTTGGAGTGAAGTTATAGTTTAGCTGGATGCTGGAATAATTCGGCGTATAATATTTTGTTCTTGATACGGCAGTATATATAAACTCCTGATAGCTGAGGTTCATATTAAAATACCATTTTTTATATGCGCCCGACATACCTCCATTGCATATAAATGTTTTACGTGGAGATTGTCCCGGATAATAGTTGACAAGATGATTTCCTCCTACATAAATATTCCCAAAGTTCCCTAAACGGTAATTAACGGAAGCGCCTGCCCAAAACATTTTAAATTTTCCAGCATTGTGGTAAGTACTGATGTAAATATCATCCTCACTGTATCCGAACGGTTCAATAATATCCGTATAAATTGAATAACCAACAGAAGGGGTAATATATAATCCGGCCTTATTAAAGGTATAGGATGCGTTGAAATCGTGTTTTTGCATTGGTAACAGATAAGGATTCCCTTTGTTAATCACAAGAGAGTCAGTAGATGTATTATACGGATTTAACTGACCTACACTGGGTGCCTCATTTAATAAAGTATAGCTCGTCTGGAATGAATTTTGTTCATTGACCACATAAGTTCCACTAAACGATCCGCGGGGTTTGAAGTAATGGCTCGTTATATTTCCGGCTTTTAGCCAAATACCTTCCACCCCTAATGAACCCATATAGTATAAATTACCTACTTTGCTACTGAAGGAGGCATACAAGTATTGGTTCCACTGGCGATGATGAAACACCGGAAAGTTATCACTTACTTGGTGGATATGGTCATTTACATACTTTGTTTCACTGCCAATATTTAAACTATGTATCTCATTCCAATTCTTGCTATAGTCCAGATTCAGACTCCCTGACGAACGTTTATTCCGATATTCGTATAAATACTGATACAACCAGTCGGGATACGTTTCACCTCGCTCTCCTTCATTAATATTCCGATTGCTATTGAAAGCAAGTGTAGTCTCCAGTACCTGATCAGCGGTAAATAAGTGTTGGTGATAGATACTCCCTGTCCAAACATACGAACTGTTCCGATTTCGAGAAGTATATTCGAAAGGACTTTTTTTATCCGTTTCATATAAGCCATCTCCACTCCCGTTGGTTTTTTCCTTGTTGTATTTACCATAGACATGTGCGGCTAAATAGTCTTTTTCTGTAAACTTCCACTTGAACAACAACTCTCCCAGCAAATAATGATTGTTTGTCTGACTTGACCCGCTACTTTGCTTATAATAATACGTACCTTGCTGCCAACTATCCATATCTATATCATCATCGTAAATATAATTACCGGATCCTCTGCCATAAAGGGAATATTTAGAGTTCCCTATCTCAAAATAAACAGCCCCCATTCCTTGTCGCCAAGGAATATCGTGGCGATTCATTACTTCAAAAAATGTATATGGATTCTTTTTTTGTTTCAGCTTGATATTAATAATGTGCCGGGCACCTGTACGTAAATAACGGGCACTGACTACGTTCATCACTTCCACCGATTCAATATCTTTGGGATCGATCGGGGTAACACCGGTATGGACTGTAGTACCATTGATTAATATCAAGGGAGATGTTCCATCTTCCATGCTGATCGTACGTAATGCGTCGTTAGCTACCAGACGAGGGATTTCATTTAATGCACGATAGGGATCATTACTGTTCTTCGCCTTTTCTGAAAGATAAAATATTTCTCCAGTTGCAGTGCGTTTCACTATGTCACTCCGATTACCTACCACTTCTACGCCATCCAATTCAGCTGTCATTTCCTTCATAAGTATAAATTGATATTTCAGAGTGCCTTTTATCTGACGTTTTTCTTCTAAAGGCGTAAATCCGGGATAAAGAATATGTAGCATATATTCTCCGGATTGTAGATTTTGAAGGGAAAATTGTCCCGAATTATCAGTTAATCCACCGGCATACAGCGAGTCTCCGACAAAAAGCAACACCTGAACACCCGGCAGTGTTTCATTGTCCACATCGGTCACAACACCTGAAAAGGAATTTTGTGCAGTAACCTGTAAATTTAAAATAAGAAAGAGAAAAAGGGAGAGTTGTTCTTTGCTTCTTTTTATAAAGATCAAACTTCTTTGTCGTCTCTTTGAATACATATAAGTTCTTTTTATGATCAGGAGGGAATACCCAATAATTCATTTTGAAGTAAGTGGTATTTAAAAGAATATATCAGAAATTCTTTTGTATCCATGTTGATTGCATCAAATGTATATTTTAAATAAACAGTCTTCATGGTCTTCTTTATTTTATGCTTAAACAAAATTACTGATAGGATTTAGAAGAGTCAAAAAATCAATACAGACAAAATATAGACAAGATATTTTTTATAATCAACTAATACACTGACTTATATGAGTTGTCTACCAAATTCAAACCGGACAAATGAGAACTTTTTTCTTCAAAACAACCATAAATAAATATCCAGAGAAGGATTTTTTTGCCATATATCGGATTGGTTAATTTGCATTTTTTCTTTGATGCGGTATTTACGCCGGGTAACGGACTCTGCTCCGACATTGGTCATTACACCAATGTCGAAAGATGTAAATTGTAACTTGATGAGATAGCAGGTTAAAAGCTCAATTGCTGAAAGATTCATATATTGTTTACTTAGCCGGCTTGTGAAACTTGGATAAATTAGATCAACCTCTTCAATAAGAATCTGCTTCATTTCATCGGTTAGATATTTTGGGGTTAATTTTAATTGCCCTATTACTGGCATCTGCTTCAACAGACAATCTTCAAATAATTGTACATTACTTTGTGAAATTTGCTTTTGTTCAATAATCTGCTCTCGAATAAGTTGCTGTGTTTCTTTTTCCTGTAAGGTTTGTAAGTAACCTTCAATTTCCTTCCTTAATTGTAGGTTCTGCTGTTCTAATTGTTCATTATGTTTGCGGATATAAATAAGCCATTCTTCCTGTGTGTCCTGTTGTTTCTCAATTTCAGAACGTCGCGTTAGTCGTCCGGTGATAGAACGAATAATCTCATCATATCTGTTTATCTCCTGTTCATTTTTCTGATATATCTGAAGTTGCTTCTGTAATTGATCATATACAAATAATTTGAAATGCTCTGCCCGCAATAGCCTACGTTGAAAAACATAAATTAATGTAAGGATAATTATAAGAAAACAAACAACAGAGACTGATCCAATCTTTAACATATTGGTTTTTTCTATCCTTAGTTGACTATTTATATTTTCTAAGCGTTGATACTCAGACCGAGCATGTGATCTAGTGATCTCTTTATGATGACTAATTTGTACAATAGAGTCTGTATATTGCCAAAAGAGATCCGTGTTATGAACAGATTCCTTCCAGTGTTTCTCTAACCTGTTTAAGTCAGCAAGTGAAAAATAACAACTCCTAAGCAAATAGATGTCTTTTGTTTCCAATGCTTTGTTTAAATAGTAAACAGCTGAATCATTATTACCCATTAAGCGGTACAGATCGCCTAAATTATGATAGGATGGGAAAAGACTTTCTGTGTTTTTTTCTAAGCCTATAGATTCATAAAGGTAGCTGATTGCTCGGTCATATTTTTCTATCCTGTAATAGGCAATTGCTGCATCATTCAATGAAACTTTTAAACTGCTCGAATCTCCAATTTGTCTGGCCAATCCGACAGACTGTTCTAGCAGTAAGGCGGCACTATCCATTTGCTGGTTAAAAGCATGATAACGACCTATATAATCCAGTCCAGTAACACGATATCTACCAATTCCACTTTTTTCTGCACATATATACGCTTCATCAAGCAACTCTTTTGCCTGATCTAATACCATCTGGTTCAGGCACAGCCAACCATAGTTCAAACAAATGAAATATTGCAGCCGGTAGTTTGAGGTTTGCAATGCAACCTCTCTTGCTTTTATATAAAAATCAGTGGCCTCCACAGGTTGTTTTAAATCAGCAGATACCCGTCCGGCATAAAACCAGGACATAGCCTTGCGATGGATATCATCCCCGGATTCAAAATAGTGAACAGCAACCTGAATAAGTGAGTCTGAAGTATATTTGATATCATTCAGGTTCTGAGCCTGGGTAAATAACAGACACCAGGTAGCATACTGATGACTATCATCTGTCGGAACCGCCATCGTATCCAATATTGCCAATGCTCTTTCCGGTTCATCCCAAATTATCGCTTCGGCCTGAATCAATCCGGGCAATAACATTTCTTCTTTACTCTTACAGCAACCGGTCGAAAGCAGCAAAAGACTAAACAGGCAATATATTATGCACTTTGTCATAGCCGTTTTTTTTTGTGAGAAGTTAACTTGTAAATATAAAGATCCAGTGACTCTCCTCCATTCCAAATATCCGGCTTCACCTCACGCATAGTTTCCTTGATGCGAAGCTTTCGTTTAGATACGGAAGTGATGTCTATTGCGGTTATAAGTGCTATCTGGGGTATTGAAAACTTCAACCTGATAAGGCAGCAGGTTAACAGATCAAGGTTGGACAACTTGGGAAATGTTTGGTGCAAATACGTAACAAAATCGTGATGGATAGATTCCATTTCTTCCATTAACTGTTCGCCCTCTTCAGATGTGACAGGTCGGGGATCCTCTTTCAACGAGCCGATCATTTGAAGTCGATGTATTAACATGTCCAAAAAATAGTTTTCTTTCTGCTGT
>JAQVZS010000083.1 GCA_028708075.1 Massilibacteroides sp. | reverse complement strand
CGAACTCTATCTAAATTCATTAATGCACAATCGTAGGCACCACTTAGTGCTAGAGCATATGAATATTCTGCTAATAAGTTAGTATTTAGTGAATCTTTTGCGACTAAGTGAGAGTAGCCTTTTACAGCTTCTCCAATACGCTTTTGTATAACAAGATTACGTATATCTTGTATAGACACATCTCTTAGCTTTTCGTCCGATAGATAATTATCTTTATTGATTTTTGGAATATTATTTTCTTTTATTTTTTGTGGATATAAAAGATTGTTTCGAAGCCTGACAATCAGTTTTTTTTCAGGATTAAAAACTAAAAGGCCATCACCATCATGCATTAAAGTTCCACCAAATTCTGTACAAACATATTCTAATACTCCATTTTGTATTCTGTAAATAGTATCTTGCGTTGAGAAATAAAGGGCATGATTAATAGTATCACCTGCAATCGAAATTATGTCCTGTTTTTGTGGTAAAGAAAAGAAATCAAAAAATGTTTTCGTATTGTTATCAACACATATTATTTTATTATTAGTAGCCAATAAAAGATCTGCTTTATATTCATATACTGATGTTACAGGTGTGGGCACTGACAATAGCCTTGTATGCTGCTCTATATCAGATATTTTATAGAGTGCGTATTCTTTTTTCCCTTTCTGAAAATTCCTGTCATATATATATATGACATCATTATTATTTCCTGAAATAATCCCGGCATTAGAAATTGGTAGATCATATATCGTGGATAAGGAACCAAGCGTATCAATATTACATAACTTATTTCCACTAACAACTAATAGGGCATTATCTTGTGTGACCGTATAATCATCTATCTTCATTTTTGTTTTCTTAAATGTAAAGTGTATTCCACCTATACCAAGCATATAAAATTGATTCGATGATGCTAACAATATAAAACCTGTAGGAGAATAATCCATTGAGTTTACAAATTTTATATTGATTAATGCTTCTTTAAGCATAGATTCATTTAAAAATATATCCATTTTTAATGAATCGCTTGGTAATGTTTGTGTGTATCCTTTTGAACAAAATAGAAAAAGACAACACATGATAAAAATATACATCTCTCTTTTCATATTACTACATTTATTGACTTAATCCCCAACCTGTACTCGCAGCATCCCAAATTTGGGATGAGGAAATTTCTTTCCCTCCAACTTTTTTTGTTGTTTGATATACTACTTCTCCCTTGGCATTCGTATGCATTACATTAATTTTAGAGCCACCAGCAATTATTCTAACGGGTATAGCTTTATCTATAGCCATCCCTTGCAATTTATTTATAACGGCACCTCGCGTTGCATCCCCAAAGTCTTGACCGCGTGCCATATTTGCTAGAATTGATATTTCCAAATGAGCTATAGGCTCAAGTAATAAGCTAGTTCCTGCTGTTTCTGGTGCTGTTTTACGGGCTATAATAAATACACCTGCATGTGCTGCAAGTTCTACCACATCAATAGTTTTACTTTTAATTGCATCTTGATTTTCTTTCACGTATTCATAGGCATTGGTTGATGTACGCGCTGTTTTTGCAGCAACAATATCTGCCATAGCTGTTTTTTCTTGTGTGGATAAAGCATCGCTCATCACTCGATATTCATTGGCTGAAATTTCCTTATTTTTAAATTTTACATGCAATTCATCTCGTTGTTCTCCTATTTTTTTCAAACGTTCGTTTGCAATTTCCTCCGTTTTATCTGCCCAAGACATTTGTGAATTCTTTTCTTTAATATAATTTTCTTTTTCAGCTATTTCTGTGTCTATGCCGTTAAGTTTATCTGTTACTCTAACTATTTGTTCGTTCAAATAATCTATCTGTTTCTGTGTTTGAGCTCCCCAAAACTCATTTTGTTCTGATTGTTGTTGCTTATATTTCTCTAATTCTTGTTTATAATTATCAAGTTCAGTGTTATATTCATTCTGTTTCAATCCTTTTAACTCTGCTTTTGTTTCTTCTAATCTGCCATTTACTTCATCCCATTTTTTCTGATAATATTCACAATCCGAAGGAGATGTCTTACAGAAACTTTCCTTTAATCGTTCTATTTTATTCAACTCTTCTAATTCCAAATTCATTTGATGCTCAACTCCCGCTATTTTCATACGTTTATCTGCGTCAAATGTTGGTAATGATGGGGTTTCGCTTATCTTTACTGTCATTTGATGAGGATCAATAAAAATAGGACTACGTGATTTCCCAATATATGCAACGACCTCATCTTGGTATGCTTTATCAAATTCTTTATTTCCAGTCGAGGGAATGGAGTTGTTGGACATACTATTATCTCCAAAGACTTGAATTTTCTGTTGTACATCATCTATCCAACTTTGGATTGATTGAGCTTGATTCGGCAAGAAAAAAGCCTGTCCACTTGCAGTACCATTGATGGCTACAATCCCAGGTGTCATTTGCTGTGAAGTAGCAATATCTGAACCTGTACAAGATGTACATCGGTATGACACTTTGCATCCATCATATCCAGCTTGAATAGCTGATATCATACTTCTCAATGATTCGCATTCCGCTTTTGTAGGAATTCCACTTACAGGAAAGCTATATGATGGTAAATACCCCGTAACATAGCATTTACCAGAATAGGTTAATGTTGCTGTAAAACTCCATTGTGCATATAAACTATTAGGTAAGAGCACACACAAAATAAATGTAACGAATAAACAACTCAATCGTATCCGCTTTTTTCTCTGATTATTTCGCTTTTTCATATCATCCATTTGTAAAAAACCTGCGAAGCAGATTACTATTGCAACCATTTTCCTCAAATAAAAACTTTTTTTGACCATGTTAATATTTTAGTTTAGATCTCAAATAATTTCTGTTTTTTACTCTTTTAAATTTCCATAAACTTTTACGTTTGAAAAATACTTATTTGAATATAAAAATATTATATTCAAATATTGATGTTTAACTTTTGCAAGACTTGCAATTATAAATTACTGTATCCTATCGATTTAAGGGATTTTTCATCAATATCTACTTTCTTTTTTTTCAAAAAAACAAATAGGAATGTGTTTGAACCCATATTTATAGTAGCTTGATATATAATGATTCTTTGCAATGTAATCATTGAAGTGAAGAAGGAATGTATTTCGGCAAAGCTATGTATTGCAGCGAGGCGTTGATTTCTTGTTCTTACAGAACAGACTTATCTGTTTCAAGATGGAGTAAAAATCTGTAACCAGAGTGTCTGATATATCCTCTATATTAAGTGTGTCTAGTGATTTACCTCTGGATACTATATACTCCAGCAATTGACGTATAGCATCTCTATAGCTTGTAATAGTGTTACGAGAGAGATTTTTTGTTGTCGGCATATACTCTTGCAGAGCAACCATCAGCAAATTTCCATTCGGTTTCGTATTCACGCCGAATGACTTTCCTATTGATTTAGGCAAACAAGCCTCTGTCAATAGGATTCTTAACAACATGGTCGCTGCAGGAGAGATTCGTCGTCTATCCAAAGGCCGTTTCTATAAACCTAAAATTCTAACTGGCACCGTTCTCTAAAAGAAAATTGCAGTCTAATTCTTTTTGAAAGCATTGAAGCTTAGTAACAAAGGTAGTTCACTGCAACCCCTTTTCTAATAACAAATAATCACGATGAAATCTAGTATGTAATTCGAAAACAGAACATCAACATCTCCCCTACCGCAATCACTTTGTATAATATAAAGACCTAACAGGTAGTAAAAACCTATTAGGTCTTAGTTTCAATATTAGGGGTTAGCCTCCAAAAGGCTTTATTTACCAAAGCTATTAGATCTCGAGATTCAAACCCTCGGTAATTGCCAGGGGGCCCGGTATTCTTTGGTCAGATATTTATCTGCTTCGGCATCATGGAAACTTTTCCCATCCCAAGTTAATTTTTTCCCCGTACGATAAGCGATATTTCCCAATTGAGAGAATTTAGCAATGTGAGCACCAATCTCCACACTCGCGTTGCAGTTGCGATTACGCGTCTTTATACATTCCAGATGGTTTTTAACATGCAGGTTTAAGCCTCCTTCTCCATAGGATTCTTTAAGTGGAACAGCTTCCATACGTTGTTTGCCATTGACTTTTTCCGGAATCACTTCCCATCCGCCACGATCCAAAACTAACGTCCCGTTTTCACCAACAAAACCCAGTCCGTGATTACGTCCATAAGCGCCATCATCGATTCCGATCGCATGATCCCACATGACCGTAAAATCTTTAAAAGTATAAATTGTTTGCAACAAATCGGGCGTTTCGCAGGCATCGTCAGGATAACCGAATTTACCTCCGGAAGCCATAATAGATTCAGGTGCGGTTACATTCATTCCATACAACGCATAATCCAACAAATGTACACCCCAGTCGGTCATTAATCCGCCGGCATAATCCCAAAACCAGCGGAAAGTAAAATGGAACCTGTTCCGGTTAAACGGACGCTTGGGCGCCGGACCCAACCACATATCGTAATTGACGCCAGCCGGCACTGCTTCGTCGGGCAAAACGGGAATAGACGGACACCAGCCCTGATAGGAAAATACGCGTACAGTGCGGATCTTTCCCAATGCGCCGCTATGAACGAATTGCATGGCATCCTGCCAGTGTGGATCGCTGCGTTGCCATTGCCCGACCTGCACCACCCGGTTGTATTTTTCTGCCGCGCGCACCATAATATTACACTCTTCGATGCTATTTCCAAGCGGTTTCTCGCAATAAACATCTTTCCCGGCTTCACAAGCAGCAACCATTTGCAGACAATGCCAATGATCGGGGGTACCGACGATGACAACATCGATATCTTTGTTGTCGATCAGGTGACGCCAATCCTTATACAAGTGCTTAACTTTTTTCCCGGTAATCTTTTCCGTATCTGCAGCACGAGCATTCAGGACAGACTCATCGATATCTGCCAAAGCAATACATTCCACTTCCGGATTCCGAAGGAATGCTTTCAGATCGTCAAATCCCATCCCTTTACATCCAATCAGTCCGACGCCGATTTTGTCATTTGCCCCAACCGGTTGACCGGCTCTGATCAAGAAAGGGCTTGCAGTAAGTCCGGCGCCAAGCAGTGCTGCCTGCCGGATAAAATCTCTTCGTGTTGTCATGGTTCTTTTTGTATTATGATAAATTAAAATAAGATCATTAAAGAAACGCGTGATAATCAGTTAAAAGCAAAGTTACATTTTTTTCATGGTTACGATGAAACTTTTCCCGGATTGTGACAAAACTTTTTTTCTATCACGATAAATCTTTTTCCAGGTCATGATGATTTATTATTACCACAGTTATAGAAAAATATTATTACAATTGTAGTAATATTTTTCTATAACTGTGGTAATATTTTTTTACAGTTGTCAAAATAATGATTAAACGGGATGAAAAAAAAGTTTTGTCCCTATGAAGAAAAAAAAGTTTCAGGAAGTATTTAATTTATAAAGAAGCCGTAAAATAAAGTATTGCCCCGTTAATTTCGGGCAATGACTGAAATGCAAAAGATTGGGTTTCAAATAATTCTTTCAGTTCCGTTTCAGAATAAAGTGTCCCGTGAATCGTGCTTTTCTCCGGTTTGCGTTCCGGTACAGGTAATTGATGCCCTGCTTTTTAACTATTGGGAAGTTGTTTTTGTCCATATCATTAAAAATTAGCGTTCTATTAAGATGAAAATCACTTATTTATCTTCTGTGCAATCAGTTTCCTTGTAAAAAGCAAAAGCATAAAAGCAATTACACTTACGATTGCCATAACCCTGAACGATTCTAAGTAACTTAAAATCGATGATTGCTGCAACACCTGCATATTCAAAATAGAATTTGTGGCATTATGTGCACTTTCGCCATCGAATCCGTTCGCCTGGAATAATCCGTTCATCTGTGATATTGCTTCGGCAGCAGCAGGTTTATAGTCTGAAATGTTAGAAATTAAATCTACACGGGTGGATGCTTGCGTATTGGTAATTTGTGTACCGATTAATGCCAAACCAACAGCACCGCCCAATTGCCTTGCCATATTGCTCAAGCCTACAGCTTGCCCCAAATCTCTACCACTAAATCCTGTCACCGCCATTGTAATTGCCGGAAGCATGTATAATCCGACACTTATTCCGCGGAATATAAGAGGGCTAAACAAGCCCCACCAGGAAGAATCGGGCGATTGGCGAGCAAATTCGAACGAAAAGACAAAACAAGCTGCAAATCCTGCCATAATCAGATAAGTCGGATTTGCTCCTTTTGCCATTAATTTTTGGCACACAACCATCCCTATTGCCGAGACAATTGCCCCCGGGATAAGAGCAATCCCTGTCATTGAGGCTGTCCATCCCAAATTCATTTGCACAAACAACGGAAACGTATATATACTGATAAACAAAATAGCCATCATGCAAAAATTCAAGATAATACCTACCGACAGGTTTTTTGATTTCAGTAAAGACAGATTGACCACCGGATTTTTTATGTTTAGTTCTCGAATAACTAATGATATGATTCCGACTACTGAAATAATACTCAGTATAACAATGTTCTTGTCTTCAAACCAGTTTTTTGAATTTCCTTCTTCGAGCACATATTGAAAAGCTCCAATCCCTACGGCAAGAAATATAATTCCAAGCCAGTCTATTATTGGTTTTATTCTTTCCACTTGATCGCGTACATACATCCACGAAGTAATGATTGCCAAAATTCCAATGGGTATATTGACATAAAAAATCCACTGCCAGGAATAATTGTCGGTAATAATGCCACCCAATGTAGGACCAAGAGCCGGACCTAATGCAACACCCATTCCGTAAATGGAGCTTGCCAGATTCACCTTTTCGGGAGGAAACGATTGCATTAAAATCGATTGGGAAAGTGAAAGCAACGCTCCGCCGCCAAGTCCTTGTATAAATCGCCAAATCACGAGTTCAATCAAGGTATTGGAATTACCGCACATAAACGAAGCGAAAGTAAACAAAGCAATAGAAAACGTAAAATAGGTTCTTCTCCCAAAAAGTTCGGTAAGCATACTACTCATCGGAATAATAATCACATTGGATATAGCATAAGCCGTAATTACCCAAGCTACATCGGTAGTTGATGCACCAATACTGCCCGCAATATGTTTGAGCGACACGTTGACAATAGTTGTATCAACCAGCTCCAGTAAAGAGGCAGCAATACAAGTGATTACGATAATCGCCCTGCTGAAGCCCGTTGGATATTTAATTATTTGCGACATACTCTTATTCTTTCGTTTTCACGTTTACCTCCACATTCATTCCGGGGCGCAATTGTTTTTGAGAATTGTTTTCAAATGAAATTCTCACCGGAATACGCTGTGTGATTTTGATGAAGTTTCCAGTTGCATTTTGCGCAGGAAGGATAGAAAATTTTGCTCCGGTCGCACTACAAAAACTTTCAACTTTTCCTTTTAATTCTAAATTGGGATAGGCATCCACTTCAACAGTTGCCGTTTGTCCGAGTTCCATGTTTTTCAGTTGGGTCTCTTTGAAGTTGGCAGTTATCCAAATATTTTTAAGATCGGTAACTGTTGCCAAGGGCAAACCAGCTGTTGCATATTGTCCTACATCTACGTTTCTTTTAGAAACAACACCATCGCAAGGAGCAATGACAAACGCATGCGAAAGTTGGTTTTGAGCTAACACAAATTGAGCTTCGGCTTGTTTGATATGCGCTTCGTCGGCTTTTGATTGCACTTTGTAAATATCTGTCTGAGTATTCGCTGAACTTTTTCTTGCATTGGATGATTGGAAATCGTTTTCCAAAGCGGATAATTGAGCTTTTGCAACCGAAAATTGCATTTCTGCATTGTCAAGCAATTGCTGTGTTGCTGCACCTTTTGAGAACATATTTAATATTCGGTTGTAATTGTTTTCCGATTCCATTTTCCGTGCTTTTGCGGCTTCTATGTTTTCTTTCACTGATCCGGCTGTAAAATCGACGGCGTTTTGGTTAAATTCTCCTGCCACGACTTGATGTTTGCTCAATGATAATCCGGCTTGTGCCGCAAGAAGTTGAGCTTCTGCTTGTTTTACGTTTGCCAATAAGTCGATGGTATCGAAAACGATAAGCGTATCTCCCTTGTTAACTTGCTGATTATCTGTAAATTTTATTTCATAAATATATCCACTCACCGTTGTTTTCAACGGAATAATATTACCGTCAATTTGTGCATCATCCGTGCTTTCGTAACACATGAAATTATATACGGCTATGATAATCCAAACCGCTGCAACAGCAAATACAGCTATGATAACGAATCGCTTAATTTTTGATGAGTGTTTACCATTTTTCTGTTCTGAAAGTTCCATATCAGTTGTTTCTTTATTATTTCCAATCATTTGTTAATGTTTTTTTCTTTATCAAATACATCTTTAACCGTATTTTATGAATCTGTCGATTAGAAATTGCACGACTCTCGGCATTTAATTTCACAAGATAATCGGCAAATGTCATCGCTCCGTTTTCGAATTGCACGGCAGCTGTTTCTCTTACTGCCGAACGAGCATTTACAATGTCGTTGTCCTTTGTGATAAGTTCTTTGTTTTTGTTGGCATCTATTTTTAACTGATCTAATTTTTGATTCAACTCAATTTCCAACAGATTTTGCTGGCTTTGAATAATTTGCTTTTGTATGACAATCTTCTTCTTTTCGTGCGAATTAACATAAAAATCAACAATATTCCATTGTAATTTCACCCCTATTATTCCGGAAAAATGATTGCTATAGTCCATTGCATTTAGTCCCGGACGACCGTAATACCCATCAGCAAAAAACTTCAGTTGCGGAAGTTTTTTCCGTTGCAAGGATTTCAATTGTAAATCGCAGGATTTAATTTGTTGTCCGAAAACAAGAAAATCGGGTCTATTGCGATAATCGTCGCTACATTCTGTCCATATTACAACAGGCCATTGAAGCACTTGGAAAGTGTCGATTTTTACTTGTGTGATAAACGACATTTGGGAATAAAAAGTTGCAAGCAGAGCAGAAGCATCCGTTTTGTTTTGCTCCAAATTGATTAATTCGGCTTTTAATTCTTGCAATTCCGAAGACAATATCATTCCGTTTTTGACGGCGGTTTCAACATTTTTTTTTCGAACTATTAAATCGTTTATACTATAATCAAGCATTTTGATTTGTTCTTTGGTTACTAAGATGTTTTCAAAAAGGGAATTGACAGTACTCTCTATTTGCAGCATTGCTGCTTCGATGTTTCCCGACTGGATATCACAGCCTAATTTGCTAATTTCTTTGGAAATACCGGTTAGCCCACCGTTAAATATCAGTTGAGTTAATTCAGCTTGTCCCGTATATTGAAACTTCTCACCTTTACCTAACGCGAACCCGAAATCGATATCATCAGGTAGTGAAACAGCCGTTACTTCTGACTGATAAGACGTTTTGCCTGAAACGGTGAGTTGTGGCAACCATTGAGTTTCGATGCTTTTTATAGATTCTTTTTTGTATTGGTCGTTCAAGACTAATTGCCGGAAATAAGGATAATTTACTTTTGCCCACTGCTGCAAGCTGTCTAGCAAAAGAGTTCTCCCATCTTGTGCATGTAGCATAGGAAAAACAAAGAAAGTAAAAAGGATTAAGTATTGATTGAATACTAACTTGTGAGACAATGTAGAAGAAACCATATTTTTGTCATTAAATTTACGACGACAAAAATAGATTGAGCTTTGAGGATAAA
>JAQVZS010000082.1:7990-9871 GCA_028708075.1 Massilibacteroides sp. | reverse complement strand
AAAATTCCTTTTTGTATGTTTTCGGTTTTCATAGCTGCCTGTTTAATTTAAATAAATCTTTATCCGTAATTGCAAAAAACACTTTTGCAGTGTAGCTCTTCCACTGAAATCAGCGTATTGTTTTAAACATTTTAGATACCATTTCATGACAATTATTTTTAAGTTAATTATTTTTATTTTTTTCAACACATATATCTTTTGTGTTTAGTCCCGTTTGAGCACAATCTTCGTAGGACATCCACTATTTGACAATCTGTTCATTAGTTATTTTAACAGAAGTTTGTAAACATCCGGATTTTAACATGATAACTAAATCTTCTATTTCGTCTTTTGTAAGGCTAGGGACAGGGATGATTAACTGTCCACCCGAAATACTTTCATTGTTAACTGATGTTGCAAATATTTTGTCATCTATCACAATGGCAATTTTCTTTCCTCTGTTATAGGATATAAACCTATGTAACAGACCTTCAGACGAAGCATTAAATTCTATTTTTATTTTAACACTTCCTCCTTCTTTAATTTTTCTCGCATTATTTATGTCGTTATTATTGAAGATCCCCTTACCCCCATGTTGTAACTTTAAATCATTCATAGTAATATGCGAGCCTACATCTTGATTTATTTCATAAACGCCAAAGTTCCCTTTTGCAGATAATAACTTTCTTACTCGTTCAGGGTGTTCTACTCTACGCAACTTGAAAGTTATTTGTTTTTGGGGAAAACAATAAAATAATTCCTTAGCGAGTTCTTCGTCTTTATCTTGTTTAATAGAAACTTCCCCATTGCCTGAATAATCTATTCGGTAATTCATTACGCGGTAAGTAGTTTTCCATGCATTAACAATGAATTGTTTTAGCCCTTTACGTATAGTCTCATTACTTATTACTCTACATCCATCATCATCAATTTGATAATCAATATAGTCATGTAGTTCCAAAGTCAAGAAAAAATGGCTGATGGATATTTCAGGATCTTGTTTCTGACAATAGTAATAGAAAAGATCAACAATACTGCTATCAGGGTGTTGCTGCTTTTCTATCATTACTTCATCCATTATTTCCATAAAAGTAGAATCCGTTTTATTACTAGAGATTTCCATAAATGGATCTAACTCTGACAATTCCACAGTGAAGTTCATTTCTTTTCCTCTATTGCTACAACTACTTATGCTAAACAGTACAATTACGACAAGTACATTAATGAAATTTTTCATGGGTTCTATATTTAATGTTAATTATTTCACGATTTCTTCGAATTCCGTAACAAAGATAGATTGGTAAACACGACTTAAACATGTATTCCTTGTAAATTGCCAATGCAAGCTTTTACAAGAATTTATATATCTGGTCTTTACAATAATCATTTTAAATAATAGTTAGCAGCTTTAATTTGTTTATGTCTGTTTGTATATATCCAGATACTGTCGCCTACTTGCAAATCACCGGATAATATAAGACTCATATATTGGCTCGTGTCTTTTTTAGTACCGCTTTGTAGTACTAAATAAAAATTTGTATTTGCGACCAAATAAGCTGCATCAGGACCACTTACCACAAAACTATTATCTTTCTCAAACTTCGATACAAAGGTTCCTTTATTAGTGTTTTTGTAGTTATTGCTACAACCAGCAAGGAGCAAGAGTGAAACAGTGAGCGATATTATTTTTGATTTCATTTCTGTATTTTTATTTAGTAAATGTTACACGTTTTTCTAATTCTTTATAGAAATCAGGCAAATAGCCGTAGATAGTTACATCGTAAATCACCGGGCCATAATTGCCATCACCTGCTTCAGTTCTCTCTCCCCAATGGTACCTGTTGGTTTTGAACAATGAATTATAATAAGAATACTTATATATTTTAACATCGTCAGTATTCC
>JAQVZS010000082.1:0-7890 GCA_028708075.1 Massilibacteroides sp. | reverse complement strand
AGATGAATATAAATACAGATAAATGGATTAATCGTACCTGTTAGGAAAATAGGGGCAATTATTGCCGTGAGCGCAGTTATGTATAAAATTCTTTTTTTCATATTCTCAAATTATTTAATTGTATAAGTAGAAAATATATGAAACCCATTGTTTATTAACAACATGCTTAAAGTAATATCCTAGAATGAAGACTTTTATGATTAACCCACAGATCAACAGCCTTTTTTGTTTCTGTTCTTCATTGCTAAAAAGCATTTCTTTTTTTAATGTTAATTATTTCACAAATTTCCATTTATATATTCTTCGGATTTTGCAACGAAGATAAATTGGTAAGCACGATTTAGACCTTGTATTTATTGTAAATTGCCAATGCAATATTTTGCAAGGTAGATCAAGAAAGAAACACAAAGCTGGATGGAAAACAATGTTGATTTGTTGCCCAAAAAGAGCCAGCATCGGAATATCGGTTGCTGGCTTTCTTTTCTAAAAGGCTAAAGAAACGACTATTTGCAGGCTTTATAGTTCTATCAATAACAGAAGTATAATCGAACGGTCATTCTTATTTTTACTAAATTTCTCGATTTTTTGTTTTGATTCCTCAGAGCGAATATATGTTCGGGTCTTTGATGTTATTCCTTCGAGGTTGAGAGGTTTTGCATCCCCAATTAACCGTCCAACGGCTGCACCCTTTATATTTCGGTCAGCAAGCGTCAGTGCCAATGCTTTTCCGGCTTTCGTAGTGCCGATAATTTTAAGCTCGTTAGTTAAGAGTTCGTCAATATCTTCCGGAAGTTCAGCGTAGAATCTGTCAATTTGCTCATTTATTTTTTTACATACTTCCTCTTTTTTAGTTTTGTTGTTAGATGCAAAAAATTCTTCAACAAGTAATTTTATATTGCAAAGAGATTCAATGGCCGGTAGTTCATTCATTATCTCGTCCAAAATTTCTAGCACTTTTTTGTTCTCAGTCTTGTTTTTTTCTGCTTCAAGTTCTTTCAATAAGTTGATTATTGAACCATATAAATTGTTTCTGTCTGTTTTCTGTCTTAACTGGCCAACAGTCTGTTCAAGAAACAGATTAATTTGTTTTGTTGCTTCGGGGCTTTCAATGTAGTTATATCTTTGTATCAGTTCCAAACACTCCTTTTGGCAGATTTCGAGTTCTGTATTATTTAGGTGAATAATGGCATTTGAAAGATTGTTGTATAGTTTTTCGTTCACTTTCGGAACCTCATAACAATTTCTTAACGATTTAAGCATACCATCATAATTGGCTTTTAACGTCTGGCTATGATTAAACCATTTGATGTTTTTTATAACAATTTTTCTAATTTCACCTGTGTTTTTTTCTATGAGAGCCTTCTCAGCTTGCTTTGTCTCATCGTATAAAATGGAAATATTTTGATTCAAAATGGCGCTAATTTGAGAAGATAATTCGTTTTGAAACAACAATGTTATTTGATCATTGATTTCCATTAATATTTCATCAACATTTGTCAAAGTATTATTATATAGATCTTTATCAGATGCGCTCTCGATATTATTGCATTTTTTTATAACTTCGTTCAACCTGTAGATAGTTTCTTGATTATCCGGAAAATATGTAATGTATTCGATAAGTTTTTTGGCTCGTACAACACGCTTTTTTAAATTGTTTTGACGATTTGATATTTTATCCTTCTTTTCTTTCTTCTCTTTTGAAAATCCTAGAAGTATTATTGAAAAAAAAGCAAATGCAATGATTGCAATAACAGTCATTAAAGATCTTTCTAAAATACTTAAAAGCCGCGGCTTTTCAATATTCACCCAACTACTTGTTTTTTTATTTACATCATAATGCAAACATCCTAATGCGGAGCCAAGTAATAATGAATTTTTATCCAGCACCATACAGGCGTTTGGTATAAAAGAAATATCCCGATACAGCATTCGAGCGTTTTGTTGTTCTATTTTTCCTTTATTAATACGGTATTTAGCAAATCCTTTATTTGCAACTGCAAAGAAAATGCTATCATTAACCAAAAGAATTTTCCGAAATCCCTTTGCCGGAATGGAATCTGCACCAGTATCCGTGTCATAAAATACATAATGATTTGTTAGTATAAGTAGTTTTTCTTTGTCAATCGACACAATATCCTGTATCAATTTATTATTAAGGTCTATATTTTTAGAATTCTTTTGTTTCCATCCGGCATGAGTAGAATCCACAAATAATCCATCATTGAGAGTACCTGCTAATAAATCATCATTTTTTATGTTTGACAAAGTCGAGACATATTTCCCTTTTATTAAACTTGTATCTATTTTTCCCAGTGGAAGATTTACGACACCAAGTCCGTCTCTTGTACCGAAAAAAAGTTTCCAGACTTTTTTGTTGTTTATAGTATCATAATGCAGGTAAGCTGTAAGGATATTATTGGGGATTTGAATAGCAGGATATAAAGGTTTTTCTTTGTTCAATGAAAAAATGCTCGAACTTATCGGCGTATAATAAATCATATTCGTCCCCGTATGAAAATAAAGATATTTGTCGCAAGCGGCAATCCAGACGATATGTCCTTCTACATCAATTTGTTTAATGTATTCGGCATTGTTATCAGTAGTTTTCTTAAAAAGCTGATTTGCTGATGTTACAAAAAACACTTGCTTTAGTCCGTTCTGGCAAACGGCAGAAATTGTAGGAGAATTATAAATATTAAGGTGTACAGGAATACGCCACAATGAGTTTTGTGTAATGAGGTAGGTAAATTCTGTCTTGCATACAATTATATTTCGTTGGCTCTCAAATGGAATACTTTTAGGAAGTTCTATATCCTCGAAGTTGTCTTTCAATTGCCTACCTATGCGTATGCTTCGCGAAGCGATAAGCCACTTGTTTCCTGCATTGTCCTCAAAATATATTTTAGGATTGTTTTTGCAATCAAGTGGAAGATAAGTTTGACCTTTACAGTGTTTGTATATTTTATTTTCTGATAGAGCTAAAATTGTATCACCATGTACACTCACAAAGGTTGTGTTTTTTGCTGAAAAGATAATGCTGTCTCGTTTAGCTATTGGAGTATATTGATTGCATAGCCAGAATACACCCTGAGGAGATGCTCCTACAACAGTGCCATCATTCTGTTTTTGAAGGTTATATACCGGATACTCATAGTTGTATTTTTTATCGAGAAGAGTTTCTGTTGGAAACGAAAGCTGCATTTGTGGTTTAGCGGCATCAAAGTCTATATAGTAGCAGCCATTGCTTGTACCTACATAATAAGCGTTTCCTGATGTGTTTTGAAAATCGTAAGCGGAATATTTACATCCTTTGTATTCAATAGAATAACGTGTAACTTGTGGTTTGTTATCACCTGAAAATTTCCACAATTGCAATCCTTCATTTCGTATTCCAATCAGTAATGTTGTATCAGTAGGCGTTGTTTTCAGTGGAACGATTTTATATATCCGCCCGCTTTTCAGTTCTCGCCGCCATTTTATTACGTTGTCCTCCACCAGAAATAATTCGCCATTTTCGCCACCTATCCAGAGGTCGTTCTGTGTACTGTCTGACCATATTGAAGAAAGTTCAGTATCAAAAAATATTTCATCGTAACTCAATGGTTTATAACTGGGTTGTTTTTGCTCGGTGCAGGAAAAAAGCAAAAAGCTACCTATAACGAACGCAGAAATGCTAATATTTAGTTTTGTGGAGATATTGAACATAAGTTATCGGTTTTTTTAAACTCAATTAAATCAAGTATGCAATCAATAATATATTTTTTCAAATGCTCTCCCAAAACACAGGGGTTGGGAAAAGAAAAATTCAATCTTATAAAGCGTTCTTCAAAAATAATTGATATTTTTTTATCATACCATATTTCGCGGGAGCAAAATAATTATTTAATATTGTATTCCTGAAAAACAGGTTATGAGTTATTTCTTTTGCCAAAGAATTTGATGATATGCGCTTTTATGAAGAATCCGGAAATACAGCAAGAATAAAAAAGGGCAAAGGTCATGTTTCTTGAGACTAACTCATGCTCTGAATTTTGCTTCTTACTACATTTCTTATCTTTTTTCTTCCCTCTGTTAGACTTTACTTTAATGGGTGTATTATGGAGGATAAAGTAAAGTTGGCGTTCAACATTGATGGCAGAGCCGAATTTCTTCAAAACAACAATATTTTGAATAGGAAAGCGTGTTTGATATGTTTTAGTGTTCAAAAAATAGCTATATCAGGAAAAGTCAAATTTATTTTTCTTTTGGGCAGTAATATTATAATCGTTTAGATCGCTTTTTGCGACTAACACACCATTAAATAAATAAAAAAGAGTATATTTGTATATTATATGATGGATTGATTATGACGAAGAATACGATGGGTACGAAGTTGCCCCGAAAATTGGAGCAGAAGATGCAGATTGTAGGAGAGCAGATTAAATTAGCTCGCCTACGTAGAAATCTAAGTGTGGCTCAAGTGGCTGAACGTGCTACCTGTTCTCCACTTACCTTATCTCGGATAGAGAAAGGCGTACCGACTGTGGCAATAGGAATCTATTTACGTGTGCTGTATGCCTTGCAGCTTGACGATGATATTCTGTGGCTTGCCAAAGAAGACAAACTGGGAAAAGCCTTGCAGGACTTGAGTTTGAAAACAAGGGAACGTGCCTCAAAAAAGGAGTAAACGATGAAGAAACTATATGTATATGCCGATTTTGATTGGCTCAAGGAGATAGAACTCATTGGCGAACTAGGTTACGAGTCTCTTCGTGGCTTGGACAGTTATAGTTTTACATTCAACGACGAATGGTTGAAGAAACATGGAGACTTGTTTTTGAGCGATGACTTGAACAATTATCCAGGACAGCAATACACGCAACCGGATAAAGATATATTCGGATGCTTCTCTGATGCGTTGCCTGACCGTTGGGGACGCACACTGTTGCTACGTCGTGAACAGATTGCGGCAGCGGAGGAAAAACGTCCTATAGACCGCTTGTCTTCTTTTGATTTCTTGATGGGTATTGATGATTTCTCTCGAATGGGTGGTTTTCGTTTTAAGGAAGACAAAGACGGAGAATTTATCAATGTAAGTGAGCCGTTGAAAATCCCGCCTTTGACAGATATTAGGGAGTTTATTACTGCCTGTGCCGAGATTGAGAAAAGCGAAGAAGATAATGTTTTGCCTGACAGGAAGTGGATTGCCCAACTCGTGCAGCCTGGTTCTTCATTGGGTGGAGCAAGACCAAAAGCAAGTGTGATTGATACGGACAAGACTCTTTACGTTGCTAAATTCCCCTCCCGAAAGGACGATTATGATGCCGGATTATGGGAACATTTTAGCCACTTACTCGCCAAAAAAGCCGGTATAAATGCAGCTGAGACTAAAGCGTTGGCCACCGGAGAGAAATATCACACATTGCTTTCCCTGCGTTTTGATAGGACTCAAGATGGGAAACGGATTCATTTTGCTTCGGCAATGACTTTGTTGGGGCTTAGTGACGGAGGTAATGCCGCTTCGGGACACGGTTACTTGGATATAGTCGACTTCATTATTCAGAATTGCACAAATGTGGAAGACAATCTGCAAGAACTTTACCATCGTGTAGCTTTCAACATTTGCATTGGCAATAGTGATGATCATTTCCGCAATCACGGTTTTCTTTTGACTGCAAAAGGCTGGACTCTGTCACCTGCATATGATATGAATCCCACACTGAATGAGTATCAAAGTCTGCTCATCTCGTCAACTTCCAATAAGGCCGACCTCGGCATTTTACTTGATGCTTGTGAAGATTATATGCTCAATCGGAGAACTGCCGAAAAGATTATTTTAGAGGTGGTTAAAGCGGTGAAAGGCTGGCGTGAATTGGCAATACGTTTGGGTATTTCCAAAAGGGAAATGGATATGTTTTCTGGAGTGTTGGATGAACGCTATAAGAGCGTGTTGTCGAAAGAGTGAACTCAATGTGCTGGAAACATCTTGGTAGCATTTGTCTACCCCTGACGACAGCGAAATATGCTTTTTAAACAATCTTACATCTTCTTTAGAGCGGAGATATAATCCTTTGATGCTATTTCGAGGCACTCTTCTGCAATACCCTGTATCATCTCTTGCCCTCTTTTCCGGGTAATACGAATACTCTCTCCGACAACAAGCATGTCTTCGATAGTTGGATTCCCGTGATTATTAACAGAAGTGGCGTGTTCGCCGTTATACCCATTACTACATCGGTTTAAGTCGTAAGCCGGAGCTAATGACCAGACACCTTCTTTGCAAATAAAACTGAAATTTTTAGCATGGTCATCTTTGTTCTCCGTTAATACATTGAAAACCATGCGGCGGAACATTTCATCTACCTGTCTGGGGTCTTGAGTAAGGTAGCCAGTCAGGTGGAGTAGTGTTTTATATTCCAATTTAGGCTGTGAGATAGATTCATTGAGAAGTGCTCCTGCGGTGGCGATATGTAATCTGACTCCGTTTTCGACATCAAAACGTTTGGTGGCAAAGTACTTTCCATCAATCAGTTTAAAGTCTGGTACGGTTATTCCACATTGGCGAGCGATTTCATTGTAGCGATATTCCATTATCCCCATATCTTTGGGATCGTATGTATGTCTGAACTTTACTAACCAAGACCCTTCTGCATCGTGGAGTAAACATTTGGGGCGACATCCACCGGAATTACCACTATTAAAGTAAAGGATCTCTTCTTCCTTATTAGATTTATCGGACAGTACATCCAATGCCATTTGCTGAAGATCGTTCAATTTAGGAAGTGATTTTTCTTCGCCAATATAGGTTTCAGGAATATAGCATAGTGCACCCATGCCGGATGTTCCAACGATACTCAGACGTTGCAAAGGAGTTAGTTCATTGTCATTTACTTTTTGCTTTTTTAGTAGGCGGTTGAGTAAGTAACGTCCATAGCCATCGGGCAGACTGTCTTCGAAGATACTAAAGTCTCCCCAGAATGGTTCCGGTTTGGCAATGAACAGATCTGGCTTTAACGGCAGGTCGAGCGGGGATATGGAAAATGCATTGGCCAGCCACTCTTTATCGTATTGGAAGGCGCACAGGTGATTGTCGGGAGTCATGCTGAGCGTTCCGACGTTTCGGTTATGATAGATTACTGTTAGTTTATTTACTGATTTCATTGCGTCCCTTCTTTCTGTTTTTATTCTTGTTAATCATTTCCAGTTCTTCCATCGTGCTGAATAACGGTTCGGATAGAAGTTCTTTTATGGCTTTGGAATAGCCCAATGCTTTTGCCAATGCTACGTAGGATGCCAGCGAAATAGTATGCTTCTGCTCAAATTTGGCAATAGTAGGTGTTGGGACACCACTCAATTCGGTGAGTGCTTCCCGGGAAAGTCCTTTCTCAAGCCTGCGTTTCTGTATATTCTGAGCCAGAATTGTTAATAACTCTTCAGGCGTTTCTATGTCAAAATTGTATAGTAAAGGCATATAACTGTATTTTATTTATCCGATAATATGTGTATTTAGATACTATTGTGTCTGAATACAAATATAGTGTTTCCGCTTCTGAAATCAAAATACAGTGAGTTGTTTCTGATTTTGCTGACTCTCTTTTCTTGGAACTAACCAGCTCCGCATATATCCGGGTAGTTGATACATTCCGGTGGGTTATCATCTTGGATACCGTGTATATGTTGGTCCCGGTGGCAATTTGTCGGGGGCTATTTCAAAATCTTCCCATTTGAAGTTTAATATATTACTGATACGAAGGCCTGTCAGACAGGAGAATAGAGAGATAGCTTCTGCTTTGTTCAACATGTCGTTGTTGAACTCTCGTTCCATCTCGTTCTTGGGGATGGTATTGTTGGAGGTGAGACCGTAAATGGAAGCCAAAGTCATTCCGAACTTCTCCTGAATTACTGCTACCG
>JAQVZS010000081.1 GCA_028708075.1 Massilibacteroides sp. | reverse complement strand
ATATTTTATCTACTACTATAGACACATCGGAATATTTGCTTTGTATCTGCACAGAAGAATCTTCCAAATTGGTCGTTAGTATTGCATAATCAACTTCAACCCCTTTTTTGTTCGGTTCATTGAGCAAACCAGTTGCTACTATATCTTTATAATCAGCTAAATCAAGTAATACTCCGTCACTTTTGAGAGGAATTTGGCTGTTGTTAATCTTAACGGAGGTTATGCCCAGTAATTTGTAATTGGCGTTGTTCTCAGGAGTTTCATCCTTGCTACATGAAAAGAAGAGACTGAGAGCAAAGAACAATGTGAAACATTTAAATAAACTTAATTTTTCATTTTCCATTAGAGTTTATTTTTTACAGTTCATTTAAGAGTTTTGAGTCCGTTTTTTTAACCCTATATTGATTTTATTCTTTATTATTAAGTCCGCAAAATTAAATGTTATTTTTTGAATCCAGATGAATATTAATCTGTTTTTTCTATAAAATTATCAACAGTAGAAAGAATAAATACGGTGCTAACTTCTTTCAAATATTTAATATCCATATTATCGATAAGTTCATTATACTTTCATCTCCGTTTCTAAAACTTCCACAAGTTAAGTTCTTATTCCATGAAAGATAGTAGGTAATGAAATTAATTCGTTTCCTACTATCTTTTTTGCAGTCAAAGAATACGTTGTTTGCCTGTTTATGCTATTTGTAAGCACAAAGGTAGGCTTCTGTAGTCTTAGAGAGGTTAGGGTTTTTTGAATAACTTTTCGGCCGGAATAATCTGTTTGGGAATACCGGGCCCTTTATAGTATGCATCGATCCAATAACCTCCGCCATCATTATAAAAATCAATGGTTAAGCTATGCCGCCCTTTTTCAAGTATTACAGAACCGCTTTTTTCAGTTACTCCATGAGAACCCCCATTATCCACCACTTTTTTATCATCTATGTACAATCTGCTTCCGTCGTCTGATTGTAGGTAGAAATAGTATTCGCCACTTTTATCAATCTGGATATAACTCGAAAATACCAAGCTGAATTCGGTTTGTCCCGTAGGCAATAATTGGTTGATTTGTTTTTCGTCGGCTCGAATCTCATCGGCAATCCATTGGTTTCCAATCTGCCCATTTTGTGGTAAAGGCATATGGTTCTGACTCGTTCCCGGGAATAAGTTTACATTGATTCCATTATCCGGATTCCTGTGCAAAAATCTAAAGTAACCGACAGATATAACACTCTCGGCGTTACCTTTTCCAAAGGATTTTGCTTTTAGCACAGTTGTCTGGTTAAGCTGAAATGGAGCCTGATATAGTAATGATTTTTGAGTAGGTTCCGATCCATCCGTGGTGTAATATACCTTATCGCCTTTAGTGTACGGCTCAATTGTTACTTCGGTCTTATCAACAAACAATCCTCCGGCTTGTTCAAACAGATTCCGGCGTCCATTTATCCGAGGACCGTATGACAAGTGCTTGAACATAACTGGGTCGGCTTTGGATGTTTCGCCTTCGAATGCAGAACGTATTGGACGTCCGGTCCAGGCGTAGGGGACATCAATGCCTAGGGCGTATGCAATTGTTGGAGCAACATCGAATATGTATGTTTGTTGTTGTATTTCAAATCCTTTATTTATGTTTTTTCCGTAGAGTATGAAGGGGACTGTCATCTCTTCCCATGATTCACCACCGTGACTATATCCGATACCTCCATGATCTGCTACTACAATAATAAGTGATTCGTTTTCAATACCTGCATCCTTTACTGCTTTTAGTACCATACCGACACATTGATCCGCTTGTTCTATGCATGCTAAGTATTTCTCCGTCATATGTCCGTACATATGTCCGTAATGATCTACATCGTCGAGCTGAGTGAATGTGAATGTCGGCTTCTCTGTACGAATATAATCCGACAATGCTTGTGCGGTTTTTTGTTGTGTTTCGTACGACTTGTCCACATTCGCTACGTTTTTTTCAAATAGATTGCCAAAGCCATTCCAGTGGTAGATCATCCCAATTTTCGCATCGGATAATTGTTTACGTACAACCGAAACAATTGTAGGAAACATTCCATATTCTGTGATACCTACCGGCTTTACCGAATAATTGTCTGGAGTCCAACTATTGGAGGTTATTCCATGAGCTTCAACACCGGCTCCTGCAAGCATGGAGGCCCAGTTGGGTGAACTGCTGGAAGGAATTACCGTACGAACATTTCGGCAAATGGCTCCATTTTTTATCAGATAATCTATATTGGGTGTAGAGGCTGTTTCCATTCCTTGTGTACTCATCGCGTCTATGCCCAGCACAAACACGTGTTTGATTCCTGAAGGAAGCTTGTTTGTTTTGTCTTTGCAGGACAAACAAAGTAGGCAGAAGCCCAATATAAAACTTATATTTCTTATCTTATTCATGGCTCCGGAGTTTATTTGTTCCACCATAAACGTGTTAATAAATCGTCGGCTCCTTGTCTTGATACTGCAATCTGGTATTGTTCCGTGTTGTAAACCGGCTCATTTTGAGGATATGGTATACGTCGCGGCCACTCTTTAATATTACTTGAAGAGGGAAGATTACGTGGAGGCGTAACCGACATCTCTTTTGGAAAACCGGTTCGGCGCCATTCTGTCCAACCTTCGAGTCCGCACAAGAAGAGGGAGATCCATTTTTGAACCCCTATCTTCTCCAACTTTTCACTCTGTGTTCCGGTGTAGGCCACTTTAGGTTGGTCGTAATAGCTGTTATCCGGAGTAACATCTGAGGCTTGAAGTGCTTCTGTGGGAGGAAAGGGTAACAATTTCATGTCAATGAAATTAGAAGGGATCCGGCTTGCCCAATATTCGAAACTGGCGGCAATTCCATTTTTGTAGTAGGAGGAGGCATCTCCGATTGTGATGATTCCTTTCTCGCGGGCTTCCGCTAAATTGAATTGAACTTCCGAATAGGCAAGTAAAACTGACTGAGCGGCTGTAGGTGATGCGTACTTGGAGTCCAGTTGGCGAGGAGCGAAGAGATACCCTTTTCGAGAATTGTAACTATCCCCTCCGTTGTAGTTTGCTTCATCTGCGTCGCGTACGCAATTAGGAACTCCGGCATAAATATATTCTCCGTTTTCCACTCCTTTTACAGTAGGCGAGAAAAACACTTTGATGCGAGGGTCGTTCATGCTTTTCAGGTGATTTTCGATGATGACAGACATAAACTCCGTACTGTTAAATTTTTCCAATGTAGCTTTGTACGAAGGGCACCAATGGGCTTCTTCATCACTTAGGTAGGAGATCGCCGCGTTGTCGCGCGTGCTTGACATCAACGGGTATTTGTCCGGTTGCAGCAACATATCTTCGATGGATTTGCTTACATCAACTTTTCCGGAAATACGCATCAATAATCTTAATTTCAAACTATTGGCAAATTTTCTCCATTTGAGGATATCTCCATTGTACAGGCAGTCGTATGCTCCGATTTGTTCTGGACTGTTTTTTATCAGCAGTTCGTTGGCCAAGTCTAACTGATTCAATAAATCGGTGTAGATAAATTCTTGTGTATCGTATTTTGGAGTAAATACTCCGTCCGTTTTACCCTTAAAGGCTTCCGAATAGGGGAAGTCCCCGTAAGTATCAGTCATTTGTTGGAACATCAATGATTTGATGATGATTCCCATCGCCTGGACATATGGTTGGTTGTATTTTTCAGCTAAGCTAATCATATCCTGCACATTCCGACCGTCGTAATAAAGTTGCCCTGTCTGGGTGTTATTAAAAGCATCGTTAAACATGCTCACGAATTGATCTACCCAGTAATTTCCTAATACGGCACCGTAATATTTGATATTTCCCAGATTGTCCATTTGACGGATAACGCCACTAAGCAATAATTTGGGTTGGTCTATACGATCCGGATTGTTCGGATTGGTATTGATTTCTTCGAAATTGTTTGTACAACCCCAAAGCAGGGACATAACTGAAATCAATGCGATGAATTTATATTTAATCTTCATAGGATTCATTTTTTTGGATTAAAAGTTGACATTCAATTGGACACCAAGACTTTTGGATGCGGGAACCGAAAATGCATCGATTCCCAGATTGAGGTTGTTCATTCCTCCGCTTTCCGGATCTACATGTTTATTTTTGGTCCATAAAAACAGGTCGCGACCTACAAATGCAATGTTAACGTTTTGTAGGCAGACTTTTCTTACCCATTTAGCAGGAAGTGAATAGCCCAAACGTAGCTCTCTTAACTTTACAAAAGAGGCATCAGTTAGTTGAGCTTCGGTAATATGGTCGTATTTGGTTTTGATAAATCGGCGGGCGTCGTTTCCTGCAATTCCTTTGCTGTATGTTCCATCAAATATCTGGAGGTTTTGTTTGTATTCTCCATCCACCATTATTGCTCCTTCGGAGTAGTATAAATCAATGTATTCTTTTCCGGGTTCTCGTGCGCTTCGACCTTCCAACGATTCGATGGTCTGACCGGCACCCACAAATTTGTTCAACGTTCTGGATATAAAATACCCTCCTTGACGAAAATCGAATAATATACTAAGATCGAATCCTTTGAACGAAAGTGAAGAGCTTGCTCCGGCTGTCCAGTCGGGATTTACATTTCCCAGATAATGGTTTTTTTCTGAAACATATTGGCCGGATTCGTTGAGGATGGGCTGACCTTTAAGCGGACCGTCTTCCACTCGTTTATAGGCAGTACCAAATATTTGCCCCATCCGTTCGCCTTTGCGTGCCACGATTTTAGCATCCTCCAAGCCTTCGGAGGTTAGAATCAGCTCATTCATCCCTTCTGCCAGATAGACTACCTTGGTCCTCGATCGGCTGAAGTTTAAACCGACGTTCCATTTTAATCCATTGGATAGCTGGAGAGGAGTGGCGTTGATTACCAACTCGATCCCGGTGTTGCTCGTCTTTCCTGAGTTGATTAATCGGCTACTGTACCCCGAAGTTAAAGCTGTTTGCAGACTAATAATTTGATCTTTTGTTATTGTATTATAATAACTGAAATCAATATTTAGGCGGTTTTTAAATAAATTGATTTCCGCACCAGCTTCCCACGTTTGCGACATAGCTGGTTTCAGATTGCTGTTTAAGAGATCGCCCGGATTGGTTAAAGTTGGCACTCCGTTCCAATACCCCCCCAACGAATAAGAGTTGTATAAATTATAAGGACCCGTATCATTTCCAACAGAAGCGTAGCTTCCTCTCAGTTTTGCGTAATTGATAAAAGAGGGAAGTTTTATCATTTCGCTGACCAGCCCGCTTAATGTAATAGAAGGATAAAAATAAGAATTTGTAGTAGAAGGGAGTGTACTCGATCAGTCGTTACGCCCCGTAAATTCAGCGAAAATCATTCGTTTGTAATCCCAAAGAAGGCTTCCGAATAAGCTATTTACTACTTTTTTTGATCTTCTGTCGGAAACTGAGGGTTTTTCCTTTGAGTTGCTAAATGAGAAGATATTCGGAACAATAAGACTGCCGGTACTGGATAATAGTTCTTTATAGATGGATTCCATCCGGTTCCCTCCAAAATTGACGCTTAGTCCGAATTTATCACCCAATTTTGGTATGTAATTAATCAGAAAATCGTAGTTGTTGTTATACGATTGGAATTGATTATTGTTATAATATCCATTTCCTCCGTTCTTGTAATAGCTTTCTTGCCGACAATTTGTTTCCCACGAATTGTCTGTACCTCCGCGTAGTAAAATAGATAATCCCTCTATTGGTTTCAGAGTAATGCCCAGTTTTCCAAAAAAACGGTGAGTTTCGGAACTATTTGACATTTCATACATTACGAAGTATGGATTATTGTACGAAGCCATGTTCTGGAACTGTCGCGTCCCCTCCAGTCCTCCTCGTTGCCAATATTCTTTTAAACTGTTGACGTTATGACTTAGTGGCATCCAACAGAAAAAATACATCGGAGAGATGCCTCCATAACCCAATGTGGGTACATTTGTACGGTTGGTTTTTGTGTAGTTGACCACTGCGTCTACATTGATCCACTTGTTTAATTCGATTGAATTATTCAAGTTGAAAGAGTGCCTTTTTATATCATTGTTTGGCGTAAGACCTTCCTGTCTGGTGTTTGTATAACCTAATCGGAAACTTTGTTTTTCTGTACTGTTGCTTAACGCTACACTTTGGATACGGGTACTCCCGTGATCGAAAAAGTCCCGAATATTGTTTGGATGGGCTACCCATTCGGAAGGAATGACTTCGCCACGGATTTCAGGAGACAAATAGGTATCTCCTGCACGGTTACCGTTGGTTGTAGGAGAATCGAACTGAATCATTGGCTGCCCCATGAAACGGGGGCCCCAACTTTCGTCATAGTTATCGTTCTTTCCTGAAGGATAATATCCGCTGGAGCTGCCGAAATTACTCCCCACGTATACTCCGTTGTTCCCTTGCCCAAACTGATCTTGCAATTTGGGTAGTATTAACGGTGTTTCTCTGGAGAATGTTCCACTGTAGGATACGCCTAGGCCGCCGGTTTTTTTCCCCTTTTTTGTTGTTATAATAATGGCTCCATTAGCGGCGGCTGATCCATACAGTGCTGAAGCTGCTGCACCTTTTAGGACGTTCATGCTTTCGATGTCGTTAGGACTGATTTCATTTATTTGTGCGCTTGCCGTCTGAGATCCCGCGCCCGAACCAATCGGTATTCCATCGATGACAAACAACGGAGAGGAGGGTCCGGCACTTAATGCTCTTTCTCCGCGAATAGAGATACGACTACCAGCACCTGCTACAGCTCCTGTGCTAATGCTTAAGCCAGCCACTTTGCCACTCAGCATGCTTACTAAGTTAGAGTTTTTATTTTCTAACGCATTTGTTTTGATTTCTTGTGTAGCATATCCTAACCCTTTTTTTTCGCGTGTTATTCCCAATGCCGTTACAACGACTTCCGACAAAGTCTCGGATGTTTCTCTAAGAACAATCTTATAACTTTCTTTATCGCTTACTACGAAAGTTTTATCTGCGTAACCGATAAATGAAACTACAATTGTAGCACCAACTGGAGCCTCTAAGGTAAATGATCCCTGCGTATCGGTGATCACGCCTGTTTTTGTTTCTTTGATAATAATGTTGGCTCCGATAATGGATTGATTTGCTTCATCTACCACTATCCCTGTAATTCTCTTTCGGTCGACTGGTGTTGTATCCGAATTGGGAACTTTATTCATCCTTTTTCCTCCCTTCATCAGCATGATATTATTTCCCTGCATCGCGTAAACAATATTCGTGTCTTTGAAGATATGATGTAAGACTTCTGCTACAGATTTTTCTTTGGCATGAATTGAAATTTTCCGATTTAGGTCTACCTCATTTATATTGTAAATAAATAAATAATTGGTTTGCCGTTCAATGTCATTGATTAGCTCATTGATATTCGTATTTTCTTTAGATAGCGTAACTTTTGCTATTTGCGAATTAGCTTCCGTAGCAAAAATTCCTGCTATGAAAACAAAGAGAGAGAAGAAAACTAATTTCATAACCCGCAAAAAATGTTTATTTTTAGATAACAAGGGGCTAAAATACTCCCCATATAAATTATTATTCATAAATTTATCGTCTCTTTAAGTTGATAGTTAGATGATTCAAAAAGTGTCTGTATCGACTTCTGCCGGGATGTGTTGGTAGCGCATTCCGGCTTTTTTCGTGTTTCTTATGGGATTCTTTCATTCATAGGCAAATTTGTTTTAATTGTTGATAACTTACTTGATGATAATTATGTTATTATTGTCATTCGGCTTTTCATATTGAAATTCGGAGTGTAATTGTAGTGTCTTTAGAACTTGTTCAACCCCGTCGTCGAGACGGAATTTTCCCGAATAACGATGATTTAATAGTTGTTTGTTTTGTGCAATTATGGTAACGTCAAAATAGAGTTCCAATTTTTTGAACATTTCCCCGATAGTGTTATTATCGAAGCAAAGCAGACCATCTTTCCATCGGAAAGAATCGTATTGGGTGATTGGCGTGATTTTAACCAGTCCGTCAACTACATTCATCTTATTATTGGGTTCTAAGCGGATTTGCTTTCCGTGCGCTTTGGGTTCAATCTGTACCGAGCCTTTCAATAAAGCAGTTTCGAATGTCGTATTGTCTTTATATGCCTGAACATTGAATTCCGTGCCCAATACTTTGATGTTGTACTGACCTGTTCTGACAATAAACGGCTTCTGCTTGTTTTGCGATACACAGAAAAACCCCTCTCCATCTAAAGTGACTGTACGGTTGTCGTTATCGAAATTACTCGGGAAAGTAAATTTTGTTTTAGCATTCAGCCATACTTTGCTATTGTCGGACAAGGTAATAAGTGCCCGCTGTCCGGCGGGAACATAAATAGTCTGCATGCCCGCATTTTTTTTCTGTGCCTCAGATCCCCAAAATATGCAGGCATAAGCGATAGGGAAGGCAACTATAAAAATGGCTGCGATTTCAATCAATTTTCGAATACGAAGTTTTCGGGTGAAGAAGGATCGGGTAGAAATGTTGTCGGATAAGGCAACTGTAGCATCATCTTGCCAGATGGTCAGATAATAGAGTTTTTGTAGCGAAAGGTATTCTTTCCGGTGCTCTTGATCCGATTCAATCCAATCCATCACTTCCTTTTTTTCAGAGACGGTGGCATCTCCCGAAATATATCTGTACAGTGTCTTTGTTTCCATTCCGTTTTATTATCGCATTTTTTGCAATCTGTTTATAACACGATTCAAGAAGTCAAAACCCTAGGAAAGGAAAAAATATTTATGATTTAAGAAAGAAATAACTGGAGAATAGGGAGATAATCTTTAAGGCTGACTCTCAAATATTTTAAAGCTTTGGTAATATGGTATTCCACACCTTTAATTGTTGTATTTAATTCATTTGCAATTAATTTGTTGGATTTATTCTGGAAACGGCTCATGATAAAAACCTGACGAGTTTTTGTTGGCAATTCAGCTAAGGTTTTGGCAATTATCTGTTTTATTTCGTTCGAAAAAACCTCATTGGGATCGCATGCCTGAAGCGAGTAAATGCGGAGCTCCAACTCCCGTTTTTCCTGATCCATTAGCTGACTTATGGTTTCGTTTTTTATGGTTTCATGTTTTAAATAATCTAGTGACTTATTTTTGAGTATGGTTAGAACAAGAGCATCTATATGGTCAGGATCTTCTATCCCCTTCAGATTTTCCCAACATTTAATAAGTGATTCGGATATTATATCTTCTGCGATAAATTCATCATGAACAAATGACTTTGTAAAAAGAAGTGCCTTTTTATAATACTTAAGATATAAGGCGTTAAAGCTATGGGGAGCGCTATTTTTTACAAGATTCATTTTATATGTGTAAATAGATTCATTTTTATAATTATTTGTTGCAAAAATATTCTAATCATATTTCACCGATATGACTTAAAAAAGACATTGTAACAACTAATTAAAAGATAAAAAGAATAAAGATTAACAAAAAACAACTGCTAAATTAGTGATTTATTTCTTTTAAAGTTATTTCTCTAAATTTAATTTGTAACAAATAAAACGGTAAACACATTAAAATATAGAATTATAGAATAAAAACATTATTAATGTGGATAAAAATTTCACTCAACAATGGCTTGACGCATGGAACAGTCACGATTTAGATAGAATTATCGAGCATTATGACGAGCATGTAGATTTTTTGTCACCTATAATTCAGCAAATGGGTTTTAGTACAGAGGGTCGAATTTACAATAAATCCGATTTAAAGGAATATTTATTTAAAGCTCTTCAAAAATATCCTGATTTGCATTTTGAACTTCTGTACGAACTGAATGGCGTTCATTCAGTGGTGTTGTTTTACAAAAGTGTCAACGATTCATTTTCAGCCGAAGACATGGAGTTTGGCTCTGAAGGCAAAGTAAAAAAAACAGGTTCGTATGGAAATA
>JAQVZS010000002.1 GCA_028708075.1 Massilibacteroides sp. | reverse complement strand
GAGACTCGAAGCCGGACAAACAGCCAGCTTAAGTATCACCGCACCACAAATTTATGATGTTACCTGGCGGTCGACGAATTCCGCAGTAGCTATGGTCGACGGGAGTGGTTTGGTTGGCGCCCTTAAGGCCGGAACCGCGCAGATTATCGCGGAAGATAAACTTCGAGGAAAATCAGATATTTGCTCGGTAATGGTAACGGAACCGGAAGAACCACAGCAAACGTATACACTCCAGCTAAGTGCCACCAATCTATTCCTGAACAAAGGCGAATGGGCTCAACTAGAGGCGACTGTATCTCCGGCGACAAGTGAACTTCCGGCTGTTGTCTGGGCATCGTCTCTTTCTGGCATTGCTGACGTGACTGCTACAGGAAAAGTAATCGCGCTTGCCACCGGAAAAACGGTGGTTACGGCAACTTTCGCAGACACACTTCAGGTTCATTGTACGGTGACGGTAAGAGAGACTGCCGCGAAAGTGGAAGTGGAGGAACTCAATCCGGGCTCCGTCGAATTAACCTTCCCGAACGTTGACTCGGCGTCGTTTTATATGCTGCATCTCTATCAGCGGAATTCATCCGGGCGTGTTCCCGTCTTCTCTCTGCAGATAAACCCAAATGCCCAACTCACCATCGGACTACGCTCGGAAAATAACAAAACCAGTGTCACGTTAAATGGCTTGAATGTAGAAAGCAGCTACGAGGCTGATATAGAAGTTCTGCAGGAGATAAACGGAAAAGCCGAAGTAATCAGCACGCTCTACACCACTTTCGGGGCTGAAGATCCAACATCCAATCTCGACCTTAAGGCTAAACAACCGCGCGCCTATTACGCGAACGGCTCGTTGCATTTAGCCGATTTAGAGGGATACACCGTGACAATATACACCATCAGCGGCCAAGTAATTAACGCGCTAAAAGTAAGCGACACGCATGAACAACATCCCATACCGCTTGCGAAAGGAATCTATATTGTAAGTGCGCAGAAAGAAGACAGCAGACAAGTATTTAAAATCGTCGTCCGTTAACAAGAACGCTTCTATATTTAATTGTTGCAAGGTAGTCATGAAATATTACGAGCTGAAAAAGAGCTGAAATCCGTTTTTTTCCCTGGGTTGACTCATTTTTACTTTTGTGTTTGGCAAATTCACATCAGAAACGCCAGACAGACAGTTTGCATAAAGAAATAAAAACAGGGAATAATACGACATTTTGACAACCTTTAAACAAAGCCCTCTAAGGCCTTTTCTTAAAAAAAACGACATACACATCCATTCAAAGCCTCAATGGCGGAAAAGCAAAAAAAACGGCATTATTTAAAATGGCCGTTTTGGAACAAAAAATGGGATCCCGATGGCATTTTTGCAATCAAAAAGCCTGAAAAAATCCGTCTCGAAGAAAAAAAAATTTCTTCAAGACCTTTTTAAAAAAAGACACCTATGGTTTTAAAAAAAGATCGAGATGGATTTTACAGATTTTCAAGGGAAATTTCAAAAATAGCCCCCCAAAACAGGAAAAGTAGCAAAATAAACAAAACTTAACACATCCAAATAGATTTCAAAACAAAACAAATACTTTCTTTTTGACATTTTTCCTTCATCCGAACATTGGAACTACATCAACTTTTTGATAATAGTTTCCAATCTAGCTTCATCAACCTAAAAGATTGTTCAACCAAAAAACGTATCCCCCCAGCACACTTTTTTTATAAACGTTGCCTGTAATCTTCCATAATTGCAGAAAACAATTCTCCAGTTGTAGGAGGGGTGTAAGTAATCATATTCGCTCCGGCCGCAATTGTTTTAAGAATATCTTCTGAGGTAGGGCCTCCTGTGGCAATTACCGGGAACTCCGAAAATTTTTCTTTTATCATTCGTACAATTTGTGGCGTGTTTTGCCCCCCGGAAACGTTAAAGATAGAAACCCCAGCCTTTATACGGCTTTCTATATCTTCTTTTTCTGAAACGACAGTAATTACAATCGGAATATCTAATCTCTTTTTCATTTCGGCAATGAGGGTATTCGGTGTAGGTGCGTTCATAACTACACCATATGCCTCATTTAACTCAGCATTAATCGCTATATCAATCGAGCGTTGTCCTGATGTTATGCCACCTCCTACACCACAAAAAACAGGAGTCGGCGAAACTTCGATTATAGCCTGATTAATGGCAATCTGAGGAGTAAAAGGATATACCGCTATCACACCGTCTGCATTGTTATTCTTAATAATTGCAAGATCAGTAGAAAAGATCAGAGATTTTAATCTCTTGCCGAAAACATATATTCCACTGGCCTGACAGACCTCTTCAGGTATTTTTATCGGTTTCCTCCTCAATTCCGATTCGATAATTGGAATAAAATTTTTATCCTTTTGTCCCATATGGTTTAAGAATGTATCGTTTCCAGATTTTTAAATAGAACTGTAGGAAAACGATAGATGTTTATCTTCCATGGTTAAAATAGATTAATCCTAAAAGATAAACGTCCTATCTTTTGTAAGGCATTATCTATACAACAAATATGGATTGGAAATAAAACAAGACGGATGATATTTTCTGAAAACACAAGGTCCTATCCGGATAGGCTAAAAACAATTAAAGGCTGTCTCACGACAACCCCTAATCAACTTTGTTAACCTTAAATCTAATACTATTATGAAAAAACCACGTCACAAAGATACGTGGACATTCCCATTTTGTCAATAGTTAAAATGCTAATTAATGTTTTCAAACATATAATAAACGCTAATTATATCCCGGGAAAAGTTTATTGGAGGCTTTTTTCTTTTTTCGCATAGATACGCTGAATAATATCGACGACCTTCATTCCCTCCAACACATTCGTGGTGATTGTCTCCCTCGATTCACCAGAAAGGACGTTAACAACATTCCGTATCACGAAGTTATGATTCTGGGCAGAACCTTTATACGGACCGTAGTCGTTGCCGGGATTCGTCGGCGCCAATTCGGGCATCGTATAGTCTTTAATATGGCAATACTCCACTTCATTCATATACTGTCCGCCGATTTTTACGCTTCCGTTCTCGGCAATAATCAACATGCTGCTTTCCATATTCTTATCCCACACGGAAGTTGAATAGTTGAGACTGCCAATCCCCCCGTTTACAAAATCGAACGTAACCAAACCGGAATCCTCAAAATCGGTCAATTTCTCGTGGTTAAAATCAGCAAAACGTGCCTGTATATTACAAATATCGCCGAACAACCAATACAGAATGTCAACAAAATGAGAGAACTGGGTAAATAAGGTGCCTCCGTCGAAAACTGCGTCGCCATGCCATCCGCCGGGTTTATAGTATCGCGCATCGCGGTTCCAATAGCAGTTCAGTTGAACCATGTAAATTTGTCCTAAACGGCCGGACTCGGCCATCTCTTTGATCCAGACGGAAGGCGGAGAATAACGGTTTTGCATGACGCAGAAAACCTGCTTGCTATATTTTAAGGACGTGTAAACAATTTTTTCGGCATCGCTCAATGTCAGCGCCATCGGTTTCTCCAAAACGACATGACGACCGCTTTCTATGGCTTCGATCGCCATAGAAGCATGCAGCCCGTTAGGTGTACAAATATTGACGACATCAATATCCTCCGGCGCAGACAATAACGATTTCATATCCGAATAAAAAGGCACATCATATGCTTCGATATCTAATTGCTCCCGGAGCCTGATATCGCATAAAGCAACCAACTCCGCACCTCCATCGCGCGTAATCATTTCCGCGTGACGTTTGCCGATATGACCGCAGCCGACGACGGCAAAACGTATTTTCTTTTTTTCTTTCATGTCTTCAAGTCCTTTTTTTCAAAAGACAGCAGCTAACCCTTCTTTGACAGTATTGATGATGTACATCTGTTCTTCTTCAGTCATTTCCGAATGAACAGGCAAAGACAAAGCCGTCTGAACTAATTTTTCCGACACGGAAAGATCTGTTGCTACTCGCATACACCATCTAAAGGCTTCCTGTTGATGTAAGGGTAAAGGATAATAAACTACAGATGATATTCCTTTTTCTTTCAACCAACTTTGCAATGCATCCCGTTTACTGTTTTCAATCAACACCGTATATTGATGATATACATGCGTAGAATACTTGGCTTTAAACGGAATTTGGATATGGCTTACAAAACTCAACTGTTCGTCATACCGCTTTGCGATCTCCAAACGGGAAGCCGTCAGTTCGTGAATATGCCGGAGTTTTACACGAAGCACTGCCGCCTGTATTGTGTCTAAACGAGAATTGCAACCGATTATTTTATGGTAGTATTTTCGTTCCTGACCATGAGCCGCAATCATCCGGCAACGAACTTCCAATTCCGGATCGGAAGTAATTAACGCTCCGCCATCACCAAAGCAGGCCAAAGGTTTGGTCGGAAAAAATGAAGTCGTTCCAATATCGCCTATCGTCCCTGTTTTTTTCCGACTACCGTCACTGAAAATATAGTCACAACCAATAGATTGCGCGTTATCTTCGATCAGGAAAAGTTTGTATTTTTTCGTGATCGTTACGATCTTTTCCATATCACACGACTGGCCGAATAAATGGACAACAATTATAGCTTTTGTTTGTCGGGATATTACGTTCTCTATTTTAGACGCGTCAATATTGAACGTCCCGGGGTCGACATCTATCGGCACAGGTACTAATCCCAACAAGGCTACCGCTTCAGCTGCTGCTGCATAGGTGAAAGCCGGGACAAGGACTTCGTCGCCCGGTTTAAGGCGAAGTGCCATCAGCGCTATTTGAAGAGCATCGGTCCCATTAGCGCAAGGGATAACGTAAGGGACGCCCAAATAGCCGGCTAATTCCTCTGCGAAGCATTTTACCGATTCTCCATTGATATAGGCACCGCTTTCGGCAACCGACAGCAAGGCCGTATCTATCTCGTCTTTCAAACGATGATATACGGCTTTAAGATCGGTCATTGGTATATTTCTTTCGGACATAAATGAGGTATAACTTATTTCACTTCGCTTCCGGGTTTTACCGTTTTTTCAGGTATGATTACGGACAAACTTCCATCAGCATTTTCAGCGGAAAGAATCATTCCTTCGGAAACGACACCTTTCAGTTTCCGGGGAGCCAAATTCGCAATGAAACAAACTTGTCTACCGACGAACGCTTCGGGTTCGTAATACTTCGCGATGCCGGAAACAATGGTTCTCTTTTCAAGTCCGTCGTCAATCCGGAATTGAAGCAACTTGTCCGCTTTCGGTACTTTGGTACATTCCAGTATAGTACCGACACGAATATCCAATTTTTCGAAATCAGTGAATTCAATATTTGCACGCACCGGATTAGCTTTATAATTCGCGTCTTCGTTGGCTTTTTTCGTGTCCAACAGTTTTTGAATCTGAAATTCGATCGCAGCATCTTCAATCTTTTCGAACAACAATTCGGTCTTTCCCAGTTGATGTCCGCCCGGTAACAGGCCGGTTGCTCCGAGGCGATCCCACCCCAACGGCTCCACGTTCAGCATCGCGTTTAATTTCTTCATACTGAAAGGAAGAAACGGTTCGAAAACAATCGCCAGATTGGCGGCAATTTGTAAAGAAATATTCAGAATTGTTGCCACCCGGTTCATATCAGTTTTAGCGAGCTTCCAGGGTTCGGTATCCGCCAGGTATTTATTTCCGATGCGAGCCAGATTCATGGCTTCTTTTTGCGCATCGCGGAAATGAAAGGTATCCAGCAGTCGCTCGACATCGGACTTAACGTTAGCGAAGTCTTGCAATGTTTCGCAGTCATAATCCGTCAGTTCCCCGGCGACAGGCACTTTCCCGTCAAAATACTTTCCGGTCAAAACCAACGCCCGGTTGATAAAATTGCCGAGAATGGCGACTAATTCATTATTGTTGCGCGCCTGAAAATCTTTCCAAGTAAAATCGTTATCCTTTGTTTCCGGCGCATTCGCGGTAAGCACGTAACGAAGTACGTCCTGTTTGTCCGGCAGATCGAGCAGATATTCGTGCAGCCAGACAGCCCAATTACGGGATGTGGAAATTTTATCGCCTTCCAGATTCAGAAATTCGTTGGCTGGTACGTTTTCAGGCAAACAAAAGCTGCCTTCTGCTTTCAACATGGAAGGAAATACAATACAGTGAAAAACAATATTGTCTTTGCCGATAAAATGAACGATCTTCGTCTCCGGATCTTTCCACCAGGTCTCCCATGTATCGGGCAACAACTCTTTGGTGTTGGAAATATAGCCAATCGGCGCGTCGAACCACACATACAGCACTTTCCCCTCGGCTCCATCAACAGGTACGGGTATGCCCCAGTCCAAATCGCGACTAACGGCGCGCGGCTGCAAACCCATATCCAACCAGCTTTTACATTGGCCATATACGTTGGGTTTCCATTCTTTATGGTCTTCCAATATCCATTTACGCAGGAAAGGTTCGTGCTTGTCCAATGGGAGATACCAGTGCTTGGTTTCTTTCATTACAGGAACACTACCGCTGATCGTGGATTTGGGATTGATCAGATCCGTCGGGCTAAGTGAGGTTCCACAAGCTTCGCATTGATCGCCATAAGCGTGCTCGTTTTTGCAATGCGGACAGGTCCCAATAATATAGCGGTCGGCCAAAAATTGTTTAGCTTCTTCGTCGTAATATTGTTCGCTAGTTTTTTCAATGAATTCGCCCTTGTCATATAATTTGCGAAAAAAATCGGAGGCAACTTGCCGGTGCGTAGAAGAAGTGGTTCGCGAATAAATATCAAAAGAGATACCGAAATCTTCAAAAGACTGTTTAATGATCGCATGATAACGGTCTACAATATCCTGCGGAGTTACACCTTCTTTTTTTGCGCGTATGGTAATCGGCACGCCGTGTTCGTCCGAGCCTCCGACCATCAGGACTTCTTCTCCCTTTAACCGAAGATAGCGGGCGTAAATATCTGCAGGCACGTAAACCCCCGCCAAGTGTCCAATATGTACCGGTCCGTTCGCATAAGGCAAAGCTGTTGTTATCAGTGTTCTTTTGAATTGTTTCTCCATACTTTTGTTCTCTGTTTGATGTACAAAGGTATGTTTTTTTACGAATACTTATGTGGAAAAATTCTACTTTCTACGTCCCCCAGCTTTCCCTGTCCAAGCTTCTGTAATTGATTGCTTCGGCTAAATGCCGCGCTTCTATATTTTCCACGCCCTCCAGGTCGGCGATAGTACGCGAGACTTTCAAGATCCGGTCGTACGCACGAGCGGAAAGACTTAAGCGGTTCATCGCGTTTTTCAAAAGTTGTAATCCCGCTTCATCGGGACAGGCGTACCGGTGGAGTAAACGAGTACTCATTTGAGCGTTACAATGGATTCCTTCGTAAGCAGAGAAACGTCTTTCCTGTATGGAACGGGCACGGATAACACGCTCGCGAATCGTACAGCTCGATTCGGCCGGACGTTGTTCCGATATTTTCTCAAAAGGGACAGGAATGATTTCTATTTGTATGTCTATCCGATCAAGCAGAGGTCCGGATATGCGGTTCATATATTTCTGCACGGCTCCCGGCGAACAGAGGCAGGGATGATCCGGATGATTATAAAAACCACACGGACAGGGATTCATAGACGCGATCAGCATAAATCCGGCAGGATATTCCACAGCGAAGCGGGCACGCGAGATGGTTATGCAGCGGTCTTCCAACGGTTGGCGCATAACTTCCAGGACGTTCCGTCCGAATTCAGGAAGCTCGTCGAGAAACAAAACACCATTATGAGCTAGACTGATCTCTCCCGGTTGAGGAAAGGTTCCGCCACCAACCAAAGCGGCGGATGAAATCGAATGATGCGGCGAGCGAAACGGACGTTGCGCCATCAGGGCCGTTCCCCGGTCAATCTTCCCAGCGACAGAATGAATCTTGGTGGTTTCTAAAGATTCTTCCAGCGTAAAAGGCGGAAGGATAGAAGGCAATCGTTTGGCCAACATGGACTTTCCACTGCCGGGCGCGCCGATCATCAGCAGGTTATGTCCGCCTGCCGCCGCTACCTCCAGCGCACGCTTGGCATTTTCTTGTCCACGTACATCCGAAAAATCCAGATCGTATTTTTGTTGCTGTTCATAGAACTCCTTACGTATATCGACAGTTGTCCGTTCTAATGTTCTTTTTTTATGGATAAATTCGATGACTTCTTTGATCGTCTCTACTCCGTAGACTTCCAATCCTTCTACTACAGCCGCTTCACGGGCGTTTTGCTTAGGAACAATCAAGCCTCTGAATCCAGCTTCTTTCGCTTTTAACGCAATAGGAAGCACTCCTCTGACTGACTGCAGACTTCCATCCAACGAAAGCTCCCCCATCATTAGGTAATGCTCCAGTAATTCATGATCGATTTCTTCTGCGGCTGCAAGAATGCCGATTGCCAAAGGCAAATCATACGCCGATCCTTCTTTACGGATATCAGCCGGCGCCATATTCACAACAATCCGATTACGGGGAAATTTGTATCCACTCACTTGCAACGCGGAAATGATACGTTCATGGCTCTCTTTTACTGCCACATCCGGCAATCCGACCAAAAAGAATTGTATTCCTTTCGTACAATTCACTTCTATGGTAACTATCGTTGCAGAAATACCCTGCACCGCCGCTGCATAAGATTTTACAAGCATATGTTAAGGTTTGATCGAATAAAATAGATTCGTAAATGCTGTTATTTTTTCAATAAATTATCCATTGTTTGCATGATTTCGGCTCCATTGTCTGTTTTAAGAATAATTTTCCGATCTTCGTCAATTAAAAAACAGCGGGGAATGACGCTGACATTATATAAATCGAGCAAGGCGGCCGCTTGATTCGCTGAATCCGTAACCACATTCCATCGAATACTATCTTCTTTCAAAAACTTTCTTACTTCTTGGGGATCGTCGTCCAGACTTATTAACAGAATTTGCAACTTACCCGAATCGTAATTCTTCGAGACTTTATCCAAATGCAAAATATCTGTCTGACACATTTCACACCAAGGGGCAATAAAAGCCAACAATTTATAATCGGCCTTCAACGAATCTAAAGAAAAAGATTTTCCGTAAATATTTTTAATCGAAAAACCGGGAGCTTCTGCTCCCAAAGCCGTACGTTTGGCGCGAACACTGTATTCGATAAGTTCTTTTACCAAATAGAAATTCTTTAATTGAGGGTCGAGTACGGCCAACAATTCCTCCAGTTTGCGGGTATCGTCGGGAATAACAAAATACGATTGTATCAGAACTGCCGAAGCTGCTTCTTTGGGGTTATCACAGATATAAGCGAGAGCTGCTTCTTCAATTTGGTGGTTGACGTTCGTTAAACGGGAAGTAAGATCAGTGTCTCTGCTAGACGTCTCTTCTTGCGCGTTCAATAAAGTTATTAACTCGGCCTGTTCTTTTAATGGCACTGAAATCGTTTTATAAAAGGCCGTCAACTTATCGTTTATTCGTCCTCCTTTTATTTGTAAAAGCAAAGGATATTGAAGGTTTCCGGTTATGGATATTTTTTGCCGAGGTTCAAGAAAAACGGTTACCGACTTCGTTTTTTTTTCAAAAAATAACGTAGCAGAATGAAATCCTTCCTGATTTAATTCAAGTTTAAATTTACCGGGTGAATGACATATCACGGAATCCATTTTTTTGTCTCCGCTACCTTCATAAACAACATACACCAACGGATCTTCCAGATTCGCCAGTTTCCCTTCTATCCTATAGACAGCATTGCTGCCACACGAACAGAGGCCTGTAAAAACGATGAATAATACTAAAAAATTTTTCAGCATACCTTCCCAGTTGTCTATGCGACGGTAAAGATATAAATAATATTTAACAAACAGATCAACAAACGTGAAAAAAGCTTATTAAGAAGATAAAAAACAGTGCCGGATTTTCCCGGCACTGTCCATATAGGTTGTATGTAAATCAATATTACAATTTCGGGCCAAATGCCACCAACGCTTTTCCAGCTTCGTTTCCTTCGAATTTCGAGAAATTTTTTATGAAACGACCTGCCAAATCTTTTGCTTTTGTATCCCATTGAGAAGCATCAGCATAGGTATCACGCGGATCAAGAATTTTTGGATCAACACCCGGCAATTCTGTTGGAACAACAAAGTTGAAATAAGGAATCGTCTTCGTAGGCGCTTTGTCAATAGAACCGTCAAGAATAGCATCGATGATACCACGAGTATCTTTGATCGAAATACGTTTTCCTGAGCCATTCCATCCGGTATTCACCAAATAAGCTTTAGCTCCTGATTTTTCCATTTTCTTCACCAATTCTTCCCCGTATTTTGTTGGGTGCAAACTAAGGAAAGCAGCACCGAAGCAAGCAGAGAAGGTAGGAGTCGGTTCCGTAATACCACGTTCCGTTCCGGCTAATTTAGCTGTAAATCCGGACAAGAAATAATATTTTGTTTGTTCTGGAGTTAGGATAGATACTGGAGGTAATACGCCAAAGGCATCAGCAGAAAGGAAAATCACTTGATGAGCGTGAGGCCCTTTCGATACCGGTTTAACGATATTTTCAATATGATAAATAGGATAAGAAACACGCGTATTCTCAGTTACGCTCTTATCTGTAAAGTCAATTTTACCGTTTGCGTCGACCGTAACATTTTCCAACAAAGCGTCACGTTTAATCGCGTTGTAAATATCCGGTTCGCTTTCTTTATCTAAATTAATCACTTTCGCGTAGCAACCACCTTCAAAATTGAATACCCCTTCGTCGTCCCAACCGTGCTCGTCGTCCCCGATCAATAAACGTTTCGGATCTGTAGACAAGGTTGTTTTACCTGTTCCCGACAAACCGAAGAAGATCGCAGTTGATTTGCCTTCTCTATCCGTATTGGCAGAGCAGTGCATGGAAGCCATACCTTTCAAAGGCATCAAATAATTCATATAAGAGAACATGCCTTTTTTCATTTCACCACCGTACCAAGTATTCAGAATTACTTGAATCTTTTCCGTCAAGTTGAAGACAACGGCTGTTTCGGAGTTAAGTCCCAATTCTTTGTAATTTTCAACTTTGGTTTTAGGAGCACACATGATTACGAAATCAGGTTCACCGTAATTTGCCAGTTCTTCTGCTGTCGGACGAATGAACATGTTGGTTACGAAGTGAGCCTGCCATGCTACTTCCACGATAAAACGAAATTTTTGACGAGTTGCTACATTCGCGCCGCAAAATGTATCAACAACAAACAATCTTTTATTTGAAAGTTCTTTTGTTGCCAACGCCTTAACCGTTTTCCAACATTTTGCATCGACAGGTTTATTGTCGTTTTTATATTCGTCAGAAGTCCACCATACCGAATCTTTGCTGGTTTCATCCATCACAAAAAATTTGTCTTTCGGTGAACGACCGGTGTAAACACCTGTCATAACGTTAACCGCATCAAGTTCGGTGACCTGACCTTTTTCAAAACCTTCTAAACCCGGTTTGGTCTCTTCTGCAAAAAGTACGTCGTACGACGGATTGTGCATAATTTCAGTAACCCCAGTAATTCCGTACTTGCTTAAATCTAACTTAGCCATTTTCAAATTAATTAATTAATTAACTACTTATATAACTTTTCTCTATCTCTCTTTCGTTTACGTGTTAACCTAAAAAACTTTACTGTATCCGCCTTGTTAACCACGGAACAAATGTAGTATAAATTAGCGAAAGAAAATGCATATTAAAGAAATTTTTCTTCAATTGCATTATTTTTAACCCCTGTTTAGATTTTGCATTCCAAATAGTTGTCATTTAAGATAAAAGAATTATATCCTGCAAAGCATTCTCCACTTTTTAAAGCACAATGTTTTTTAGTGCTTTTTGACACGTATTAAGTTATACCTACTTGATCGAAAACAAAAAAAACGGCCAATAGACCGTCTCTTTTGTTCAAGTTAGAATTACGAGAACTCCTTTCGCTCCATGCGCGCCGATAACAAGTGCCTGCTCAATATCGGCCGTTTTGGAAGGTCCGGAAATAAAAACGCCAAATTCTTTATCATGAAAGGATATCTGTTCGTAAGCTTCATGCATGTTGTTGACCAAAGCAGATCTCTCAAGCAAAACGACCAAATATTCCGCGATAAAACAAACCACCCGTTCTTTCATCATTTGCGGAATCCAGATGCAGGCGTTTTCAGCAACACCTATTTCGCCACGTATGATTGCCAAATCAATATAGGCCAATTCATGCGGATCGTCGACCTGATCAGGGTTAATAGTTGCAAACGAAATCTCCGGCAAATTCGACGCGATTATTTTCGATTCAGGGAAACGGGAACAAATCAGTTCCTGCATGTTTTCTCCCTGGACAAGTTCTATCGCCTCCCCTCCTACCGCTTGAAGCATTACTTTAAATTGAGCGACCCTGTCAGGGAATGTTATGCTGTCGATCAGCAGATCCGGCATATCACAGGTTACCCGAATTTTTGTTCTTATCCGTTCCAATAGTTCTTCTTTACGACTCTGCATTTTTCTTTTTTTGATTAGCACCTGAAATTTTTCCTTTCTTCCACAAAGCCGCGAAAGAATGTATCGCAAAATGAGGCATTTCGCGGCCTTTTCCCCAATCATTTAGCCCGTTATACACAAAAAAACGGGGCATACGGTTAATAACAGGCGCCATCTTCAGTCCCGTTTGGAACAGAACCGGCCGCTTAAAAAGAAAAGCCATTCCGACAGACAGATTTTTTTTGGCAGGATCAGCTTTTCCAAAAGAATCTAGTTTTTGCCTCCATTTATATATTTGGTCGGCAAGGTCGATTTTCACGGGACAAACATTGTTGCAGGAATAACAAAGCGAACAAGCAGACAGATTATCCGAATACTTTTCAGGCGAACGCGACATTCCCAGATTAATGCCAATGGGCCCGGGGATAAAGTAAGTATAGGAATAGCCTCCGCTTCTCCGGTAAACCGGACAGGTATTCATACAAGCTCCACATCGAATGCATTTCAGCGTTTGAAGATGATCTTCGTTGCCCAACATATTACTCCTTCCGTTGTCGACAATCACCAGATGCATTTCACTCCCTTCGCGTGGTTTTCGATAGTGGGAAGTATAAGCCGTAACCGGTTGACCGGTCGCCGAACGCGCCAGCAGGCGAATGAAAACAGCAAGCGATTTAAGGTCGGGAATTACTTTTTCCATTCCCATCGAAATAATATGCAACGGGGAAAGGGCAGTACCCATATCCGCATTTCCTTCGTTTGTACAAACCACCACATCTCCGGTAGATGCGACACCGAAATTAGCGCCAGTCATCGCCGCACCGGCTGTAAGAAATTCCTGACGCAAATGTACTCTTGCAGCCTGGGTAAGATAAGTCGGGTCACTATTGTCTTTTTCCGTATTCAATTTCGTTTCGAAAAGTCGTCCTACATCCTGTCGTTTTAAATGAATCGCCGGCATAACAATATGACTGGGTGCTTTGTGCATAAGTTGCAGGATACGTTCTCCCAAATCACTTTCTACTACATCTATCCCCTTTTCAATTAAAAAAGGATTCAAGTGGCATTCTTCCGTCAGCATGGATTTACTTTTCACCAACTTTTTCACCCCATGACTTTGAAGAATGGAATAAACGATCTGATTGTGCTCATCCGCATCTTTCGCCCAATGTACCAGAACACCGTTCGCTTCAGCATGCATGGAAAATTCGTTCAGATAATGATCCAGATGCGTGATCGTATGCATTTTTATCTGGTGGGCAGTTTCGCGCAGCGTTTCCCATTCGGGAAGTTGCATAGCCATATTGTCCCTTTTATCCCGCACGAAGCGCAACGTCTGATTATGCCACACTTCCTGCGCTTTATTCGCGATAAAACGATCGGCCGCTTTTGTATGTTTCGTGCTCATAAACCGGAAGCCAAAATTTGAGTAACATGAATAAACTTAATCGGCAACCGTTCGCGCTCTGCAATCCCCTGCATATGCATCAAACAGGAACTATCCGCCCCTGTGATGTATTCTGCCCCTGTTTGCATATGATTGCGTAATTTATCCTGCCCCATACAGACAGAGACCGAAGGTTCTTCCACGGAAAACATTCCGCCGAACCCGCAGCACTCGTCCACCTGAGCCGGCTCGAAAATTTCGATTCCGTCCATAAGCGAAAGCAAGTCTTTTATTTTGGAGAAGGGAGGGATATTTAATTCACTGGCAGAAGAAAGATGCAATTCACGAACGCCGTGGCAACTATTGTGAATACTCACTTTATGCGGAAACGTCCCGGGCAGTTTATCCATTTGTACAACATCATGCAGAAACTCACAGATTTCGTAAATTGCATGTGCAGTATGGCAGCGATGCCCTGTTTTTTTCAATAAATCCGGATGATGTTCGCGCACGAAAGCGACACAACTGGCAGATGGACCTACCACATAATCATACGATTCGAAAAGCTGATCGAACTGTTCCGCCATAGGAATCGCTTTATCCTCAAAACCAGCATTGGCCATAGGCTGGCCGCAGCAGGTTTGTTTTAACGGATAATCAACGTCTACCCCCAGATAGTCCAGCAATTTATAGGTTGCCGCGCCAACCTCGGGATAGACAGCATTTACATAACAGGGAATAAATAACCCTACTTTCATACACTACTACGCTTTTGTTTCGAGGTAGACCACATGAGTCTGCAGATATTCTTCCAAACCGTGTTTACCATCGGCCCCTCCGATTCCGGATTTGCGCCAGCCAGCATGGAAGCCCTGCATCGCCTCAAAGTTTTCTCTATTAATATATGTCTCGCCAAAATTCATAGCCCGTATCAATTTAAACGCTGTATCTAAGTTTTGGGTATAAACGGAAGACGTCAATCCATATTCGCAATCATTTGCCCATTCAATCGCCTCTTCGATGTTTGTAAATTCAACGACAGGCAAAACTGGGCCAAACGTTTCTTCCCGCACGATATCCATATCCTGAGTAGCGTCAATCAATACTGTCGGCTCGTAAAAATAGCCTTTATTTCCGATTCTTTTACCTCCGCAAACTAATTTTGCTCCCTGGCGGATCGCATTTTCCACTTTTTTCTGCACACAGATCAATGCTTTCTCCTCCACCAACGGCCCCATATCGAGTTCTTTCTGTTCAGCTGGATTACCGATTTTAACTTCTTTCATTCCGGCAATCAATTTTTCTATAAACACATTCTTTATTTTATGGTGCACATAAACGCGCTCGGCACAATTACAAACCTGTCCGGTATTAATCACACGAGAAGCAATAATCGATTTAACCGCCAAATCCAGGTCAGCGTCGTCCATTACAATCGCCGGCGCTTTTCCGCCCAGTTCCAACGAAACTTTCGTGATATTCGGCGCAGCCGCAGCCATAGTCTGCTGTCCGGCTTCAACACTGCCCGTCAGGCTCACCATACCGACTTTCGGATTCGAAGCCAATTCCGGTCCCAACACAGAACCACGTCCGTTCACAACATTGAACACACCGGCCGGAAGTCCGCTCTCGGCAACAATCTCTGCAAAAACAGACGCGTTAATCGGCGTGATCTGACTCGGTTTGATAACAATCGTATTACCGGTAACCAAAGCCGGAGCCGCCTTCCGTGCAATCAGGAAGAAAGGAAAATTCCAGGGCAAAATGCCGGTCGTGACCCCGATTGGTTTTTTAAACAAAAAAATACTTTCGTGCGGACGGTCGCTTTGAATGATTTCTCCCTCATACCGACGTGCCCATCCCGCCATATATTCAATATAATCAGCCGTAAAAAGCACTTCCACATTCGCCAATCCCTGCGTTTTCCCCCCTTCGGCCACAATAATATCCGTCAGTTCTCTTTCTCTTTTCCGTATTCCTTCGGCGATACGCATCAAATACCCCGCACGTTGAACGGCAGGTAACTTCTCCCACGCCTTTTGCGCCTTTTGCGCTGCATTAATAGCATCCCGCGCGTCTTCTACCGTTCCATCCGGTTGAGAGGCGATTACTTCTTCTGTTGAAGGATTCAATACATCGATCCATTTTCCGGAATTGTTTTCAACAAATTTCCCGTCAATAAACATTTTTAGTTTTTTCATAAGCCTACATATTATAATGATGGATAAATAAAGACAAGTCACCTACCTATGATTTCAAATCACCGTTAGTTACAAATATAAGAAACCACCCATTTTATCTTCTTTCATTTTTGACATAAATACTTGCAAAAATGAGAGTTAGTTCTGTCCGCAAACAAACCCGAATGATATTTCAACAAGTACAAGACTTTGAACCAGATTTATTTTAAGAGAGTTTTTATCTTTGTAAAGAATAATAAGGTAGGACATGCAAATCATTTCCGATAGAAAAGCTTTTAAACGGGGGGTTTTATTATATCGAAAAATACGTTATCGTAAAGGGCATGGCGTTCATTCCCCCTTTGTATTTAACTTTATTACCAAAGTAATAGATGAACGTGCCGCCTATTATTGTTTGAAGGACATCGAACTGACGAGGAAAAAGTTTTTTTACGAAAACGAACCTTTCCACAAATGGGAGATAAGGCCTAAATATGGCGCTTTACTTATGCGAATCAGCAATTATTTAAAACCACAAAATCTGCTGCTAATCGGGAGTGACCTGAGTTTTTCTGCTTTATATTCGTCTTCCTACGCTTCGACAACTCGTTGTGTGGTTTTGGAAGAGAAAACAGAGATTGCCGCTTTTTCGCGTTCTGTAATAGAAAAACATAGAGCAAAAAACATTTTATTAAAAGAAGGTGTTTATCAAAAAACAGTATCGGAAGTTTTGGAGCATACAGACAAACTGGACTTTGTCTATTTCGGTTATCCAAATGACTCTGCATTGGACATTCCCGTTTTCGAATGTATTCTCCCCCATCTACACGAACATTCTGTCCTGATACTGCGGGGAATACGAAAGACAAAAGACAGAAAAGAATTTTGGAATCGTTTGTGCGCTCGACCGGAAGTCAGTGTAACAATTGATGTTTATGAGTTGGGAATTGCGTTCTTCAATCATAAAATACATAAAAAGAATTATATTGTATCATTTTAAACTGTATTAGATAAAAGATCAGTGTATGAAAAAGAGTGTAGTATATACGCGCACCGGCGACAAGGGGACAACAGCGCTGGTCGGAGGAAAGCGGGTTTCGAAGACAGATCCGCGGATAGAGAGTTATGGAACAATAGACGAGTTAAATTCTTTTATCGGCCTGCTGATGGTCGAAATCAAGGATACAGAAGACTTATCATTTCTGAAGTTTGTTCAACATAAGTTATTCAATATCGGTTCCTATCTGGCGACAGACAGAGAAAATACGGAATTGTGCATAGAAAGCCAAGTAACGGATGAAAACATCGCCCGCATTGAAAAAGAAATAGACCGCGTAGACGGTGGATTACCACGAATGACGAATTTTGTTCTTCCGGGTGGAAGTAAGTCGACCGCATTGGCTCATATCTGCCGTACGGTTTGCCGGCGTGCAGAACGTTGCATTTATGTGCTTGCAGAAAAGACGGAAATAGAAAAAAACGTATTAATATTTGTCAACAGATTGTCTGATTATCTGTTTGTTTTGGCACGTAAACAATGCATCAATGAACATGGTAGTGAAATTATTTGGGATTATACTTGCAGCTAAGGAATATTGTTTTATTTTTGCGGAAAATTTGACAATCAGACCATCCGACAGGTGGTTATTAAATTATTAAATAACTATGTATTGGACATTAGAATTAGCTTCTAAGCTGGAAGATGCACCTTGGCCAGCCACTAAAGACGAGCTTATCGATTATGCACAACGTTCCGGTGCACCTTTGGAAGTGATTGAAAATTTGCAAGAGATGGAGGATGAGGGCGAGATATACGAGTGTATGGAAGATATTTGGCCTGATTATCCGAGTAAAGAGGATTTCTTCTTCAATGAAGAAGAATATTAAATAAAGAAAGAAACGAAAGGAGTAGTGAAATAGAAACGAGGTGGTGAGACAACAATCGTCTCACTACCTCGTTTGTTTGGATACATCCGGGAACAATAAAAAAATTCACGATGTCCGTTCTTTTTTTTGAATATTCGTTCTAATAAGCAAAATCTGTTATTTCTTATAATGCATCTTTCACGTTTTTCGTTTTTTCTCTTTGTTTTATAAAAGGATAACAATACAATTTCTTATTTTTTCTTTCGTTTTTGTAATAATATGTACGGAAAACGCGTTGTATTTATAATAAGTGATGAAGAGAATTGTTCATAGCATACTATTATTCCTTTTTATATCGACTGCAGCGCGGGCGCAATATGACGCCCAGTTCAGCCAGTATTTTATGGCTATGGGCTATTACAATCCGGCGTATGCAGGAGTTGGAGGTGATTTGAACCTGTTCGGGATTCATCGCCAACAATGGGTCGGAATAGAAGGAGCTCCCAAATCGTTTTTTGTCTCGGCCGATATGCCTTTACGAATAGGAGAGATGGAGCACGGAGTAGGTGCAATTCTGTTCACGGAAAGCATCGGCCTTTTCCAAAATACGCATGTTTCCGGACAATATGCCTACAAGCATAAATTGTTCGGAGGTGTTATTTCTCTCGGACTTCAATTGGGAATCGTTAATCAATCATTCGACGGAACAGGTGTCTATTATCCTTCAGAAAGTACAGCCGAAACAGATCCAGCAATTCCAAACACACTTGTGGAAGCCATGGCACTCGACGTCAACGCAGGGGTATATTATAGCCGGAAAAATTTTTATTTCGGTATGGGAGCCATGCACGTAACCGAACCCGAATTAATGCTGGACGAAAATGTTTATACCTATATTGCCAGTTCGTATAATTTGGTAAGTGGATACAATATTCAATCAAGGAACCCGTTGTATGAATTGCAGCCTTCTGTTTTTCTGAAGACGGACACACGTTCTTTTCAAGCGGATATAACCGGACGTTTGGTGTATAATAAAATGTTTAACGGAGGATTGTCGTGGCGGATAAACGAATCGATTGTTTTTTTACTCGGAGCGAATTTGGGAAATGTGCAAGTCGGTTACGCCTACGATTTTCCAACAACACCGATATTGAAAGGCAGTCATGGAAGCCACGAATTGATGATCAGGTATAAGTTGAAGTTAAAAAAGACAAAGACTGGTAAAAACAAGCATAAAAGTGTACGCATATTATAGTATATGAAAAAAGTATTAATAGCACTGATAACAATAACCTTGTTGTCTTCTTGTGGAAGATCTATGATGGGGAGCGGAGAAGTAATAGGTGTCAGAACGGTAGCGATCAACGAACCTGCACCGTACGGCATGGTGCTGATAAAAAGAGGATCCTTTGAAATGGGGCCGTCCGACAAAGATTCCCTGTGGGGAATTATGCCTGAAACAAAAGGAGTTTCATTTGATGCCTTTTGGATGGATGAAACTGAAGTAACGAACGCTAAATACCGTCAGTTTCTTTATTGGGTGCGCGACTCGATCATTCGCGAACGCCTGGCAGATCCGGCTTATGGCGGTAACGACCTGTTTAAAATAACGGAAGATCGTTACGGCGAACCGGTCACTCCGCATTTGGACTGGAGCCGGCCTATTCCCTGGAAGCGAGCGAACGAGGATGAGATCAGGGCAATTGAAAGTGTTTATTATGTTCATCCAGTAACGGGAGAGAAGCGTTTGGACGAAAAACAAATGAATTATAAATACGAATGGTACGATTATACGTCGGCAGCTTTAAGAAAGCATCGTTTTGACCCATACGACCGGGTACGAAATACCGACATCGTGGTGAATCCAAACGAAGTCGTCATGATTTCTAAAGATACGGCTTATTTTAACGACGAAGGAAATATAGTCAATGAGACAATTACCCGCCCGTTAAGCGGTTATTCTGACTTTCTGCATACACGTATCGTCAATATTTATCCGGACGAAACTTGTTGGGTGAACGATTTTAATAATGCGTACAACGAACCGTACATGCGAATGTATTTTACGCATCCTGGTTATGATGATTATCCCGTAGTTGGCGTTTCGTGGGAACAGGCGACGGCCTATTGTGTATGGCGAACGAATTTGTATAAAGAATCCATAAACTTGCCTCCGGGACAAGTTATCGAACCGTTCCGTCTCCCGACAGAAGGAGAATGGGAATATGCTGCGCGCACCGGCAAGAATGAGAATAAATACCCTTGGGCAACCGACGAGCTGAAAAGTGGAAAAGGATGTTTCTTTGCTAATTTCAAACCCGGAAAAGGGAATTACACAGAAGACGGCCATCTGATTTCTTCTCGCGTAGGTTCTTTTTCTCCAAATGAATTCGGATTATATGACATGGCTGGTAATGTTTCGGAATGGACTTCTACAGCTTATACCGAATCCGGGCCGAGCCAGATGAACGACATGAATCCGGATCTGCGCTATAACGCAGCAAAAGAAGATCCGTACGACATGAAAAAGAAAGTTGTGCGTGGTGGTTCGTGGAAAGACGTTTCTCAATTTATCCGGTCCGACATGCGTACTTTTGAATATCAAAATGAAACACGCTCGTACATCGGTTTTCGTTGCGCACGGACACAGGTAGGATTCTCTCGTTCGAAAGGAAAATAATAAATCCAGTAAGCAATCATAATTCAAAAAGAAAAAATACTTCAATAAAATATGGGAAAGTATAGAAGATATAAAAACAGAATAGAAATGTTCCTCGCCAGCGATAAAGGAAAGCGGGTGTTAAACTTTTTCTACAGTTGGGGTGCTGCGGTGGTTATCCTCGGAGCGATGTTCAAACTGTTACATTTACCTTACGGCGACTGGATGCTGGCGGCGGGTATGATTACAGAATTTCTCGTATTCTTTGTCTTCGGTTTTGAAAAACCATCGATGGATTATCAATGGGAAGAAGTTTTTCCCGTGCTTAAATCGAAAAACCCGATGGACCGTCCAGCCGGATTTGGAGTTCAACAGAACGGCGAACATCTTGCGGAAGAGACGAACGGAAACGGTGTTCATGTGAATATGGGAAATGTCGCTCATCAGGCTGGTCTGGGGCCACTGGATGTTTCGGAAAAAGACACGAAGAATCTTTCGGACAGCATCCGCAAACTGAGCGGCGCGGCAGATCAGATTTCCAAAATGGCCGAATTGACGGAAGCCACGCAAAAATATCTGGAACAACTTTCCACGATGTCGGAACGAATGGAACAGTTCAGTAATGTAACTTCTTCGCTAACGAATGTATCAGATACATTATTAAACTCGTATAAGAGCATCACGGATAATTCCGATGGAATCAATCAGCATTCGCGCGGATATGTTCAGCAAATGGAAATGTTGAACCGGAATATTTCCGGCCTAAATACAATTTACGAAATCCAATTGAAGAGTATCAGTTCGCAGATCGAAACGATCGAGCGGATAAACAGCGGACTGAACCGTATTAAGGATTTATATGACGGTTCCATTGTGGACAGTTCCGTATTCCGTAACGAAACGGAAAAGATGGCGCAACAATTAGCTCAGTTAAATCAAGTATACGGCCGTTTATTGCAGGCAATGACCGTAAATATGTATAGCGCCCCCAATCCGGGAACCTATCAACATCCCTATACCAACAATCCTAATCCGCAGACCGAACGATAAACCTGAGATAAAAAGCGTAAAAACAAAACAAAAATATGGCAGGAGTAGCTAACAAACCTAATTCTCCACGTCAGAAGATGATCAATCTAATGTACATCGTCTTCATTGCAATGATGGCGTTAAGCATCTCGACGGAAGTTCTAGACGGATTCGTACTAGTGGAGGATAGTATGCGAACCTCTATAAATAATACTACCCGCCGCAACGAAATTGTGGCAGGCGACCTTGAAGCTTACTACCGGAATAATCCGGAAAAGGTAAAGGAATGGTACGAAAAGGGGCAATTGGTACAAAAAGAGTCGGATAAGCTTTTTAATTATATCCAGACATTAAAAGAAAAAATCGTCAAACAGGCAGACGGAAAGGACGGCGACGTGAACAACATCAGGCGACAAGATAATATTGAAGCGTCTTCGCATGTTATGCTTGCTCCGATTATCGGCGAAGGGAAAAAACTGCGTGAAGCGGTGGACACGTACCGGGAAATGATGGCGGATATGATCGCGGATCCGGAAAAAACCAAGCTACTCGAGGCAAACCTCAGCACGATTCCTCCTAAACGTAAAGGAAACAACACACCTTCTTGGGAAGTGGCAATGTTTGAGAATATGCCGGTAGTGGCAGCCGTCACAATATTGACTAAATTACAAAATGATATCCGCTCGGCAGAAGGTGAAGTTTTAGCCAATTTATTGAACAGCGTAGATATCGGCGACTACCGGGTGAATCAAATCCGTGCGCAGGTAATACCGGAAAGTCAGGTTGTGATGCGTGGCGGGCAATACAAAGCCAGTATCGTTCTCTCAGCGGTGGATTCGACAAAACGTCCGGCTATTTTTGTGAACGGGAATGAACTTTCTTACGAAAACAAAGGGGTTTATACTGTTACGGCTTCAAGTTCGGGTACTTTTCCAGTAAAAGGATACATCGAAATGCCGAACAACGACGGAACAATCGCGCGACATAATTTTGAGAGTGAATATTTCGTAACGGAACCGACAGCGACTGTCGCTCCGACTTTAATGAATGTTCTATATGCCGGTTATACCAATCCGATCCGGATTGCAGTTCCCGGAATCGCAAGCGGAAATGTTTCCGCTACAATGACGAACGGAACGCTTGTTAGGGAAGGTGACATTTGGTATGCCCGTCCGACCAAAGTAGGAACGGAAGCCGTTGTTTCCGTAAATGCGAAAATGGCCGACGGACGTCATATCGAGATGGCTAAGTCTGTTTTTCGTGTGCGGGCTTTGCCGGATCCGTCACCTTATATTGAATATAAAGATGTGAATGGAAACGCTCGCCGTTTTAAGGGAGGAACTATTATGAAAAGAGATTTAATCGCGGCCGACGGCATTTTGGCGGCAATCGACGACGATTTACTCAATGTGGAATATAATGTTCTCCGTTTTGAGTTGACGTTCTTCGATTCGATGGGAAATGCCATTCCCGAAGTCTCGCAAGGAACAATGTTCACAGCCGGACAAAAAACCAAGATACGTAATCTGGCAAGAGGTAAACGTTTCTATATTTCTCGTGTGGTCGCTAAGGGGCCAGACGGTATAGAACGTACTTTGTCGCCAATTGAAGTAATCGTAAATTAAGAGTAGATAAAAATATGAAACGCTTGTTTTGCATCATTACCCTAATTAATGTGCTTTTCGCACTGAACACCGTGCAGGCACAAGAAACGCAACAGGAACGCAGAACGCCCCGGTTCGAACGAGGCGAACGGACGGAAGAAAAAGAATCTTCACTCCCCGAACTTACTGTCCGTGCGCAGGATATGAATGAACGGTTAACGCAAGAAATCGGCAATGCCCGCTGGATGCGTGTTATTTACCGTGAAATAGATCTGACCAAAGAACAGAACGCACCATTGTATTATCCGCTTCGACCGATCAACGGAAACGTGAATTTCTTTTCTACCATCTTTCAAGCGCTTAGTGAAAACCGGGTGGACGCCTACGAATACTTGGGCGATTACGAAGATTTCTCTGATGAACATAAAATAAGCTTTAATAAAGATTTGCTCGATCGTTTTTATATTTTCTATGAAGAAGTCCCTGGGACTAAAGGAGATACGTCTCTGATAATCAATGAAAGTGACATCCCTTCTGCTGACGTCCGATCGTATTATGTCAAAGAAGCTTGGTATTTCGACCAGAATAATTCCGTATTCGATATTAAGATTCTCGCGATCTGTCCTATTTTGTTTTCGACCGGAGATTTAGGCGAAGAACGCCGCCCGATGTTTTGGCTACCTTATGAAAATATCCGCCCATATATCCGGAACAATTATATAATGACGTCGAATACAAACAATGCGAAAACATTTACGATCGACGATTATTTCCGTCGTCGGATGTATGATGGCGAAATCGTCAAAACTGAAAATCTGATGAATCATTCGCTGGTGGAATACTGCCCGACTCCCGACTCATTAAAAAGAGAACAGGGACGCATTGAATCGCAGTTAGTGGCTTTCGAGCAATCTTTGTATCTTCAACCGGATACGGCTGTAGCAGAAGAGGTGAAAACAAAATCAGGAAAGAAATCTTCTTCACGTGCATCCCGGGCGTCTTCAACGCAAGAAGCGAAAAAAATGAAAACTCCAAAAGCAGAAAAAAGTGCCCCCGTCCGTAGTATACGGGGAAGACGATAAATATGTATTGGACGCTATTTCTTACATTTTTTAAAATTGGAGCTTTCACTATTGGCGGAGGTTATGCCATGCTTCCTCTAATTCAACGTGAAGTAGTCGGACATGGCTGGATGGACGAAAAAGAGTTTATCGATCTTTTTGCGGTAGCTCAATCGCTTCCGGGCGCGTTTGCCATAAACATTTCTATCTTTATCGGTTATCGCTTACGGAAAATTCCCGGCGCAATCGTAAGTATGTTCGGTTCGGTTCTTCCGTCTTTTGTGATCATTTTATCTATCGCATTGTTTTTTACTCAGTTTACAGAGAATAGTTGGGTGGAAAAAGCGTTTAAAGCTTTACGTCCTGCTACGGTAGCTCTTATCGCCGTACCTTGTTTAGTAACGGCGATGAAATTAAAATTGAAAGGAGCCGTATTCCTTATTCCACTTATTTCCGCTGTGTTAATCTGGTTATTTGGAGTATCTCCCGTTTATGTGATCTTAGCCGCCGCATTAGGTGGAATTTTATATGATTTACGCATGAACAGGAGGTTAAAATGATCTATTGGCAATTGTTCTTCGTTTATTTTAAAATCGGGTTATTCGGTTTCGGAGGAGGTTACGCGATGTTATCCTTGATTCAACGGGAAGCTGTCGATAATTATCATTGGGTAACATCACAGGAATTTACTGATATTGTAGCGGTTTCTCAAATGACCCCCGGCCCAATAGCGATCAACAGCGCGACGTATGTCGGCTTCACAGCCGTACAAAATGCGGGTTATTCGCATACGATGGGAATATGGGGCTCTGTAATTGCGACGGTTGCCGTTTGTCTTCCTTCTTTGTTCCTTGTGTTGTTGATTTCTGTTTCCTATGCTAAGTTCCGATCGAACAGATATGTCGCGGCAGCCTTTCTTGGACTTCGTCCGGCTACCGTCGGACTTATTGCCGCGGCAGCCCTGATGTTAATGAACAGCGAGAACTTCATCGATTATAAGAGTATTCTGATTTTTATCGCGGCCTTTATGGCCACTTGGAAATTCAAGGTACATCCTATCCTGACAATTCTGATCGCCTCTTTAGTCGGATTGATCATTTATTGACCGATTCCTCTGGCAATAAAACAATTTCGATGTCATTGTTTTGAGACTGTATTTTCCTTACCAAATCAGAAATGTCCTTTGCTGTAATACGTTCTAACGTTTGTAAATAATTGGAGTGTGAATCAAAAGAACTAAAATAATAATTGTCTATGACGCTCAACCAGTAAATATTATTTGTTCTGTTTTCCTCGTAAGTTTTTATCAGATTCTTTTTTATTTTGGCAATATCTTCATTTCGGGGAACTTGAACAATCAATTGATGTAATTCCGATTGAACGATCGAATCGATTTGTTGCCATTTACTCGGATCCGTATCGTAAAAGATTTGCAAGGTGATGCGTCCTTTGGGGAACGCAAACAAACGAGCCAATGAACTGACCCCATAAGAACCCCCTTCGTCTTTTCTTACTTTCTCCATATATACCAAATCAAGCAACTGTGTCAGAATATTCGCGGAAAGGATATTTTTTAAATTGTATTCGGTATTGCCATGATAATAATGAACAATGGAAGCCTTGGGCGTTTCCATCTTTTTACGGAATACATTACGAAATACCCCTTTTCTATAAGGGACAAGTGCTTTTTCATTGCCCTGTTCAATCCGCGGCAAGACAGGTAACGTCGCCAGATATTCTTTTGCAAGCGCACGGACAGTGTCCAATTGAAAACTGCCGACAATGGTAAAAACAAAATCAGAAGCGTCTGCGAAACGTTCTTCATACATTGCCAAAATACGCTTATAATCCAATCGCTTTATCTCTTCTTCGGTGATTCGCATCACCAAAGGATTATTGCCGTATAGTGCCACCGTTAACGAATCGCCGAATGCCACCATCGGATTCAAATCAAGATTCTTCAGTTGCGCACTTAGCCGGGTGCAATACGAAGAAAAAGCCTCATCATCTTCTCTGGAACGAACGAAATGCAAATGAATCAATTCAAAAAGCGTGCGCAAATCGGACACCGACGCATACCCCCCGACACTCTCACTGTTTTCATCTAAAGAAATGGAGCAAGAAACATTTTTCCCAGCCAAAATCCGTCCGATATCCGTTGCAGAATGTTCACCCAATCCTCCGAGCGAAACCACATCCGTTAAAACCTTCAGATTATGACTGTCTTTTTTGTCAAACAAGGTACTCCCTCCGGGACTGGTACCGGAAACGACAATTTCATCTTCTTTAAACGAAGTCTGTTTCGCCACAACCTGAACACCATTACCAAGAGTTAAGTGAAGCGCATGAAATAACGTGTCAACGTCTTCTTTCACAATTTCTCCCGGAACCGGAATCGCTGCCAGCAAAGGCGGCAACGAATCGTTTTCCTGATAAGGCAGTAATTTCCTGTCGGCTACGCTTTCAAATATATCCAACAAAGCGGACTTCTCCGGATAAATGTCCAAATCGTTCTTATCGGGACCAGTAAGCGAAATAATAGCCTGGTTACGCCGACTCAATATAGCACGCGCAAAAATATTGATATCTTCTACGGTTGTTTCTTCTGCGATACGACTGACCAAATCGTATTCAGTTTCGATCGACGGCAAATACCCTCCGTTTGTAAAATGCGCAACGTAGGATTCCGCGTAAGTCGCATTCTCTTCATTATCTCTTTCCAAATAAAGGCTTTCATAATATTTAAGTACGTTTACCTTCATCCGTTCGCATTCCGAAAAGGTAAAGCCAAATCGGTTTACACGCTCCGTTTCCTGAGCAAGGACCAATAAGGTCGAATCCACTCTGCCTTCCTCTGCGATCGCCGCGATACTCCAGGCCGATTTGGTTTGCGTCCCCATGTAATTTCCAATAGAAGATTGTGCAAACACAAAAGGAGGATTAGACACATATAATTTTTCATCCAACCGTTCATTCAACAGCGAGGACACTACTGTTTGCAAATAATCTGTCCGTATCCCTTCAACAGAAGCATATAACGAATCAGCCAATTTCTCATACGGGAAAAACAAATTCACAATATAACCCGGTGCTTCTTTATCTTTGGCTATAACGACGGCAGGCGAAGGTTGATCCGGGACAAATTCCTTTTTTCTTTCCCCCGGATTTGCCAAAACCGAAATTTCTCCGAACAAGGCTTCTATTTGCTTCCGGACATAAACCGTGTCCACGTCGCCCACAACCACCACAGCTTGTAAATCCGGACGATACCATTTTCGGTAATACGCCCTGAGATCCTCGGGTGTAAACTTCTCGATTACGTCGATCCGTCCGATCGGCAGTCTTTCAGCGTACTTGCTGCCAGCCAACAAAACGGGAAATTGCTGCTCTGTTAGCCGGGCATTCGCATCCTGTCCAGATCTCCATTCTTCCCGGATCACGGCTCTCTCTTTTTCAATTTCCTCATCTTCCAGTAGCAGTCCGGAGGAAATATCCCGGAGGATTAGAAGACAAGAATCAACAATTCCTTTACGAAAAACCGGAGCATTCATAATCATGAATACAGTTTCATCAAAAGTAGTATACGCATTCAGGTTTTCTCCACTTTTCAACCCTATACTTTCCAAATATCGATCGACTCCTTCTCCCGGGAAATGGGCACTCCCGTTAAAAGCCATATGTTCGAGTATATGGGCAAGCCCGCGCTGAATCTCTTCCTCTTGAAGAGAACCTGTACGTTGCACTAAATAGAATTCAGCACGTTGTAGAGGCTGTTCGTTTTTACGAATATAATACGTCAGCCCATTGTCTAATTTTCCGTAATCAATTTGCGGATCGAGCGGCAACTGTACATACTGAGCTGCCCCAAAAAATGAAAAAGAAAACAGGAAAACAATTCCAAACAATACTTTGTGCATCATAGCATATCGATCTAACTGGAAGACAAAACTAACATAAAAAAGTTTAAAACAGCAGTTTCCTTCTAAAACAGAACATATATATACAATTTATATCAGGAATGACCGTTAAAATTTATACGTAAATATTACCTTTGCATACAGATTTTTATCTATCAGAAGAAATTAACAAGCAAAAAAATACCACGTTATACAATTTTATGGGAAAGAAGTATAAATTGATAAACAATGTTCTGGGGTGGCTTTCGTTTTTGATCGCTTCCTGCGTGTATTTAATGACAATGGAACCGACAGCCAGTTTCTGGGACTGTGGGGAGTTTATTTCATCAGCATATAAATTGGAAGTAGGACATCCGCCGGGTGCTCCTTTTTTCATGTTGACGGCGAATTTATTTACGCAATTTGCATCAGATCCTTCACAAGTCGCATTGATGGTTAATTCGATGTCGGCTCTATTCAGTGGACTGACCATCCTTTTCTTATTTTGGAGTATCACACACCTTGCGCGTAAAGTCGTTTTGAAAGACGAAACAAAAATGACGCTTGCTCAGATGATAACGATTTTAGGCAGCGGTTTAGCCGGCGCTTTGATCTATACATTCAGCGATACTTTCTGGTTCAGTGCTGTGGAAGGAGAGGTTTACGCTTATTCCTCATTATTTACCGCGGTTGTTTTCTGGCTTATTCTCAAATGGGAAGATGCAGCAGATCGTCCACACGCCGATCGTTGGATCGTTCTAATCGCTTATCTAATGGGATTAAGTATCGGTGTCCACCTTTTAAACCTGTTGTGTATCCCGGCTATTGTGTTGGTGTATTATTACAAAAAATTCGAGCATCCGACGATGAAAGGAACGCTTATCGCTTTACTTGTTTCCTTTGCCATGATCGGATTGATGATGTATGGAGTCGTACAAGGTTTGGTCGAAGTCTGTGGATGGTTTGAGCTATTCTTTGTGAATGTCGTCGGATTACCGTACAATTCGGGAGTCTATGCTTACCTGATTGTCCTCGCCGGTCTATTAAGCTGGTCGATTTATGAAACCATGCGCGACGAAGTCAACGAGACCCGTTTAAAGCTCGCCTTTTTCCTTTCGATTATATTATTGGGAATCCCCTTTATCGGAAGCGGGTATGTGCTGGGTATCCTATTGATACTGGGGCTTGCCTTTTTCCTCTTCCGGAGTAAAAAACTTAATATAAAAACAATCAATACCATTCTCGTATCCCTAATGGTTATTGTTGTCGGATATTCTTCTTATGCATTAATCATGATCCGTTCCTCGGCTATGACACCGATGGATCAGAATTCACCGAAAGATATCTTTACCCTGCGTACTTATCTGGCACGTGAGCAGTATGGTAAAGTACCTTTGCTCTATGGACAGACGTATGTTTCGGAAATCAAGCGAGAAAGACAAGGGCAGGATAACTGCGTCGCCGTAACCAAAGACGGACAACCAACCTGGAGCCGCATAATCAAAAGAGATAAGAAAGAAAAAGACCGATATTACGTTTCCAGATATGAAACCGAATATGAATATACCGACGAACTAAACATGCTTTTCCCGCGTATGTTCAGCTCTGCGGAAAATCATGTTTCGGCGTATAAAGAATGGGCTAATATAAAAGGAACACCTGTAAAATACAAGCGTTGTGGCGAAGAAGTAACCGTCATGAAGCCAACATTCGCAGAGAACCTCCGTTTCTTCTTCTCGTATCAGTTAAACTTCATGTATTGGCGTTACTTTATGTGGAATTTCTCAGGCCGTCAAAACGATATTCAGGGGCATGGTGAAGTATTGAACGGGAATTGGGTAACGGGAATCAAATTTATTGACGAAGCGCTGATCGGCCCGCAAGACAATATGCATGTAGACATTGCCAAAAATAAAGGGCACAACGTATATTATATGTTGCCATTATTGCTGGGAATCTTGGGTTTGCTTTATCAAGCGTATGCCGGCGAAAAAGGAATACAATCATTTTGGATCACTTTCTTTTTGTTCTTTATGACTGGAATCGCGATAGTTTTGTATTTGAATCAAACGCCCTATCAACCACGTGAGCGGGATTATGCATATGCCGGTTCGTTCTATGCGTTCTGTATTTGGATCGGGTTCGGTGTAGCTGCTTTGACGAATCTTTTGCAGCGTTATGCCAAGCTGCCTGCTATAGTGGCCGCTACCGTTGCAACAATCACGGCCTTGTTTGTTCCAGTGCAAATGGCGGGGCAGAACTGGGACGACCATGACCGATCCGGTCGTTATCTAGCAAGAGACTTTGGACAAAACTATTTGGAATCCTGCGAACCAAATTCAATTATTTTTACGAACGGCGACAACGATACATTCCCGCTCTGGTACGCGCAGGAAGTAGAAGGTATCCGTACGGATGTGCGGGTATGTAATACCAGCTATTTACAGACAGATTGGTATATAGACCAGATGAAACGCCAGTCGTACGATTCGGATCCTTTACCAATTTCTTGGGAAAGAGAAGATTACGTGCAGGGAACCCGCGACGCGGCTTACCTCTTCCCTATGACCGATCAAGCAATTGATTTAAAAGCCGCTCTTAATTTTGTGCGCAGCAATGATCCCAAGCATAAAAAAATACCGGGAATCAATCAGGAACTGGATTTTATTCCGACAAACAAACTGACCTTGAAAATAGATTCCGATGCGGTAGATCGCAATCATACGCTATCTTCCAAATACAGACCTTACCTGTTGAATGAGATGACGATCGATTTGACCGGAAAAAGCGCTTTGGGAAAACACGAACTAGTCATCTTAGATATGCTGCAGACCAATAACTGGAAACGGCCGATTTATTATGCGGTAACGGTCAGCTCCGATCAATATGTGAATCTGGACGGTTATTTCCAGCAGACCGGACTTGCGAATCAGATCGTTCCTTTAGCAACGAAAGACACGGAAAAGGCCGTAAATTCGGAAAAAATGTATGATAATGTGATGAACAAGTTCAAGTGGGGCGGAATAGATAAACCGGGAATTTATTTGGATGAGAACGCGATGCGTATGTGCAAGAGTTACCGGATGGTTCTTTTCGGACGTTTGGCAGCCACGCTTGCGAACGAAGGCGAAAAAGAGAAAGCACTGAACGTTCTGGATAAATGCATGCAGGTTCTGCCTCCAGAAAATGTTCCATTGGATTACTCGGGATTGACAATCGGCGACCTGTACCATGCCTTGGGACAATCCGAAAAAGGCGACGAAGTACTCGATCATATTGCTGCCGACGCGGCGACCAATATCAACTGGTTCTTCAGGCTTAACGCAAGACAATTGCTTTCCGTAGAAACGGAATTAAGGCAAAATATAGAAGTACTGAGATTAGTTATCGGAATTGCAAAACGATATAATTCACCATTGGTTGATAAGTATCAGGAAGAATTAGACAACTTCCAGATGGCTTATTCGCCAACCAGCCACGGCAACTGATTATGTTTATTGAGCAACCACCCTGGTTTTACCGGATCTTATTCCCCGGAACAATCTGGCGTATCTCGGAAAAGAAAAAATGTGTTTATCTCACGTTCGACGATGGCCCGATCCCCGGCATAACTCCCTGGGTATTGGATATACTTGACAAATATCAGGTGAAAGCTACCTTCTTCTGTGTCGGAGATAACGTACGAAAATATCCGGAAGTTTATCAAATGGTTTTAGCCAGGGGTCACCGGGTAGGAAACCATACGTTCAATCACATCCAGGGGATTCAATATTGGGCGAAAAATTATGTAGCGAATGTGGAAAAGGCAGCGGCCTTGATTAAGAGTTCTTTATTCAGGCCTCCTCATGGACATATGCGGCGACCGCAAGTCATACAATTACGGAAGAAATATAAAATTATCATGTGGGATGTCGTTACACGCGACTACAGTCCGCATATGACTCCCAAAGGTGTATTTAATGTGGTCAAGAACTATACTCGTAACGGATCGATCATTGTTTTTCATGACTCAGTCAAAGCGGAGCGGAATCTTCGCGGAACGCTGCCCAAAGCCATAGAATGGTTGCAAAAGGAAGGTTATCAATTTAAATTATTTGATTAAAATAAATCCATGATGAAGCGTTGCAGTCTTTTTTTCGTCGTTTTTCTATTTGTTACCGTCCGCCTGTTTGCCGGTTCGGAAGCCTTGAAAGAAAAACTTCAAGTAATCGACGGAATTTGTGATATCGAACAGTTAGAATCAGAGCACTATTCCGCAAAATACGTATGTAAAGTCAAACAATTTTTAAATCATAAAGATACAGCCGCCGGTTTCTTTACCCAGCGCGTCATTGTAAATCACGTCGGATTCGATCGTCCGACCGTCTTGGTAACCGAAGGTTATGGTGCCGGCTATGCGCTGAGAGCGCAATATCAGGACGAACTTTCTCGACTTTTCAACATGAATGTTGTGTTTGTAGAGCATCGATATTTCTTACAATCCACGCCTGACCCCTTGAACTGGGATTACCTTACAGCAGAAAATTCGGCTTACGATCTTCATCATGTCCTGACGTTGTTTAAAAATATTTATCCCAGTAAATGGGTCAGTTCGGGAGTCAGTAAAGGTGGACAAACGACCTTGCTCTATCGCGCCTATTTCCCGGACGATGTAGATTTTTCGGTACCTTATGTCGCTCCTTGGAACCGAGGGATTGAAGATGGACGGCACGAAGTATTTTTGAAACATGTAGGCACAAAGAAAGAACGAAAACGAATCGAACAATTCCAAAAAACGGTATTGAAAAAAAGGGGGGAAATTCTTCCCCTACTAACAAATTACTGCAATAAAAAGAAACTGGAATTCCGGATTTCGATGGACGAAGTGCTGGATTATACCATACTGGAATACGATTTTGCTTTTTGGCAGTGGGGAACAGCTCTTTCGGCAATACCCTCTTCTTCCGCGGAGCCTAAAGTCCTTTTCGATCATTTGATGGCGGTCAGCAGTCCGGATTATTTCGCAGAAAACCAACCTTATGTCTCTTTTAACGTACAGGCCGCACGTGAATTGGGATATTATGGCTATGATACTGCTCCGTTCCGTAAATGGCTGCATATCCGAAGCGCCAAGGGCTATTTTAACCGAATTATGGTACCCCAAAATGTGTCGGTAACTTTCGACCCGGCTCTTTACCATAAAGTATATTCTTTTTTGGAGAAGAACGACCCGAAAATGATATTTATTTATGGAGAAATCGACCCTTGGAGTGCAACACGTATTCAGGATTTCAAAGGGAAAAAGAATCTGCAAATCTACATACAACCACGTGGAAGTCACGGAACGCGAATCAGTACTATGCCCGAAGAATTAAAAACAAAAATCATCGCGCAAATAAATATCTGGCTGAAAGAATAAATAACAACACGCTTTTTAGAACATTCCCTGAACTTTATAAACGAACTCCATCCAAATCCAATAGCGTAAAGCTTTGCCTAAAAACATTGAGATCGCGACAATCCAGACGTTGGCACGAAGGTATCCCAAGGCGACGGCTATAAAATCGCCTATGCCCGGAAGAAAAACGAAAAAAGCCATCCACGAACCTTTTCCTTTAATCCAGTTTTGTATTTTATCCAATTTCGCGCGATCCATTTTCAAGTATTTTTCGATCCATTCCACTTTTCCCAGCATACCCAGCCAGTAACAACTCATCCCTCCCAGAAAATTACCGATGGACGCGGCCAATATACACGGCCAATAAGAAGCTCCTGCCAATAAAACTCCAGTGAGTACAACCTCACTGCTAAACGGAAGTACCGTCGCCGCCAAAAAAGAGGCTACAAAAACGCCCAAGTAGCCGTATGCTACAAGAAATTCCATAGCCTGACACTTAGAATGACCGCAAAAGAAAGTAAAGTAAAGTAATACAGCCAACCGACAACCCTCCCGCGTGACAACGTAAAGAAATGTGCAATCAAAAGCGAAGAAGGGATACAGGCCGACTGTAAAAACTCGTCGGCCGACTGCGCGAATAGTACCGCTAAGGCAAAAGACCAAAACCCGAATAAAACCAGCAGATAAAGAAAGTGGCGGGTTCGCTGAATGTCATCCAGATCGTGCGAAATAATATTCACTACGGCAATAAGAAAAACAAATGCAACCAGAAACATTCCAATCCAATTGATCCAATCCATGTAAGAAAACGAAATTAACTGTATTTTGAATAAAGAAGAAAAAACAAAAAACGGACTAAAATCGCGGCTCCACACGCACCAGCCCAACAAAAACCAGTAAATAGTGACAAAGCCGACAAGCGACGCCAAAAAAGCACGAACGGTCAAAGTTCGAAATTTATACATCCCGTACCAAAACAAAGGGATAAACCAGAGAATATGTATCCATAACAAACTACCCAACGAAATAATCAGAGAAATATTAAATGCTGTACTGCGCACGTCGTGTCGATGGTAAGTAGAAAAAAGCAGACTGATAGCTACAATCAGAAAAAAAACGCCGAACGAAGCTGGATTTAACGGAAAAAAATTCGGATTGGTACTAATCAAAAAGATATTCAGAAAAAAGGGGAGTTTGCTTTTTTCACGAATAAGCATCAATTCGTAGTTAGATTTTTGTAAAAGGACAGCCCCTCCCATCATCAAGATAAAACCGATTAAATAAGTGATTTCTTTCGAAGGAAGAATTTTACAAAAAGCATTCCATAACGGCGCGTCTCCAACGCCCCCGTAAACGGGAAAACCGACAGAAGAAAGATAACCGGCAACCCATGAACCAAAGCAAACGAAAGTTATCCCTGTGAATACCCAGAGAGACTGTCTTTTGCTTTTTACACGATATCCGGTATACCTCTGTTCCATTTTTTATAAATCAAAGCCAATATCGCTTCGAAAATATTTTTTATCGAATTGGATCGTTTTTGCGCCGGCAAACGAACGGGCGAGCGCCTCTTCCTTGTTTTTTCCATAAGAACTAACCGCGATAACACGTCCGCCGTTAGTTAACAACTGTCCGTTTTCCATCTTTGTCCCAGCATGAAAAACGATACTTTCTGGATTTACTTTTTCAATTCCAGTAATTACCTTCCCTTTTTCATAGGCTTCTGGATATCCTCCGCTAACCAGCATCACCGTAACAGCAGCACGAGGATCTTCTTTTAACGTACGAGTACACAAATTCCCTTCGGCCACGCCTTCTAACAATTCAACCAAATCGGATTCGACGCGCAGCATAACGGCTTCTGTTTCCGGATCACCCATGCGACAATTATATTCGATCACCATCGGTTCTCCTTTTACTTCTATTAATCCAAAGAAAATAAAACCTTTATAATCGATCCCTTCCGCTTTCAAACCTTCCACTGTCGGACGAATGACACGCTCATCAACTTTGCGCAAAAACATCCCATCGACAAACGAAACCGGCGATACCGCCCCCATACCACCAGTGTTCAATCCTGTATTTCCTTCACCAATCCGTTTATAATCTTTGGCAATCGGCAGAATCTTGTAATCCTGTCCGTCCGTTAGTACAAAGACGGAACATTCAATACCATCCAGAAATTCTTCAATAACAACCGTTTTGCTTGCGTCGCCAAACATACCACCAAGCATGTCCCTCAATTCTTTTTTAGCTACTTCCTTGGTGTCAATGATGAGAACGCCTTTTCCGGCAGCTAAACCGTCAGCTTTCAGCACATAAGGCGGTTGAAGTGAGTCGATAAATTTATATCCTTCTTCCAGGTTTTCAGCCGTAATGCTTTTATAACCCGCGGTTGGAATGTTGTGCCTCTGCATGAACGCTTTAGCAAAATCTTTGCTACCTTCCAGTCGAGCGCCCGTCTTCGACGGACCGATTACCGGAATGTTTGCTAAAGAAGCATCGTTTTTAAAAAAATCGTATACTCCTTTTACCAATGGATCTTCCGGCCCAACAACAACCATGTCGATACCTTTTGCCAATACAAATGTTTTGATAGCCGAAAAATCCGTGGCGCTAATCGAAACATTCTCTCCCGTCAAAGCAGTGCCGGCGTTTCCCGGTGCGATAAACAATTGCTCTATTTTCGGACTTTGCGCAATCTTCCAAGCCAACGCATGTTCGCGCCCTCCCGAACCTAATAATAATAACTTCATCTTTATCTGTTTTTTATCTTTTTCTCTTATAAAAAATCGTCGAAATACCGCGCGATCTTTTCAAAAAGATGTGGACGATCTTTACCGATCACATTATGCGGATGCGTAGGATAAACAAAATAATCCGGAGATGTTCCGGCCTCAATGCATGCTTTCAGAAATCCCAGACTGTGTTGCCAAACGACCACCGGATCAACAGCACCGTGAATCAATAACAAACGACCTTTCAAATTGCCGGCTTTCAGTTTCAAGTTCGCGTTCGCATAACCCTCCGGATTATCCTGCGGCCGATCCATATACCGTTCGCCATACATAATTTCATAATTAGACCAGTCGATGACGGGACCTCCGGCTACACCAACTTTAAAAATGTCCGGATAACTCAGCATCAGATTAGTCGCCATAAAACCACCGTAACTCCAGCCGTAAACACCGATTCGGTCGGCATTTACAAACGGTTGCGATTTCAGGAAATCGACGCCTTTTAGCTGATCCGCCATTTCATGGACTCCTAGATTACGATAAATCACACTTTCGAAGGCAAAACCACGATTAGCCGATCCTCGACTGTCGAGGGTAAACACGACATACCCGTTCTGTGCCATGTATATATCCCATCCTCCGGCCCCGTACCAAGTACGGTCGGTGATCAGCTGCGCATGCGGACCGCCATATACATAAACAACTACCGGATATTTCTTTGCCACGTCGAATCCAACAGGCTTAACTAAACGATAATTCAGATCAGTCGTTCCATCCTCCGCCTTGATCTGACCGACTATTATTTCCGGAACCTTATACCCTTTATATGGGTCAACAGCAGCAAATAAACGTTTCACAAGTTTTCCGCCTTTCGTCTCCAGCAAATCCATATTCCGGGGGATCGAAGGCGAGATATGCATATCGATCAGATAATCGCCTTCCGGACTTAACCGCGAGGCATGCACGCCTCCGTTCGTTGTCAGACAAGTACGTTTACCGTCCGCGAGACGAACTTTCCAAGTATGTGTCTCTCGCCCGTTTCCTTCCGTCGCAGAAACAAAAACAGACCTTCCTTTTTTATCAAAACCAAGCACTTCTTTAACAATCCATGCTCCGGGCGTAAGCTGCTTCAGCAACTTTCCATCGGTCGAATACAAATACAAATGATTAAATCCATCCCGCCGGCTTTGCCAAATAAAGCGATCGTACCGCCCAGGCAGAAATAATACTGGATTTTGTGGTTCTACATAGCGTTCGTTCTGTTCACGAAACAGGATTTTCTCCCGTTCACCGGTCAAAGCATCATAACAAACCAGCAAACATTCCTTTTGCTCCCGGTTCAATTCCGCAAGATAAATATGCTTTTCGTCCGGACTCCAGCCGATATTGGTCAAGTATTTTTCTTTGGGCAGTCCGGTCTGCAACCAGACCGTTTTACCAGAAGACAAATGATACACACCGACAGTCACTTCATGACTCTTCATGCCGGCCATCGGATATTTTAAAGGTTTCACCTCAGCGCAGCGCTGGTCGATATCCACAATAGGATAACCGGTCACCATCCGTTCATCCATCCGGTAAAAAGCCAGTGAATTTCCTCCGGGTGACCAAAACAAACCTTTGGTAATCCCGAATTCACGTTGATGAACAGCCTGCCCACAAACAATTCCGTCTACCGTTTCACGAGTAACCTCCCGCCGTTCCTGCCTCACAGAAAGCAGTTCGATGTTATTTCCGGAAGTAAAAGCCAACCATCCATTCGCCGGCGCAGGCTCTATGTTCTTCCATTCTTTTTTTAAAAAATACGTTGCTGTTATCTGAGCCGCGCGCAGATCATATTCAATCCGGTATCCTTTACTGTCGAAAGCAAGAACCGGCCGATTCTTATCCGGAACCGAAAACGAAGGAAAAGCTGCGACAGAATCGCGCCCCGCCGCCTGAAGCGTCCGGTTCAATTCAACGCGCGTCAATATAACCTGTTCTTCTTTCCCCGCTTCGGCAGCCAGAAGACTGTCTCCTTTCAAATAGACATATCTATTACCACACCACTGAAGCTGTTTTAACGCGCGCGGTGTAAATTTATGATACGTTTTCCCTCCCGGTGTAAGGTCGTGAAGAGTGAACGTCTTATCCTGTGCTTTTATTCCCATTCCATAAATCAGCGCAAACAAACAAAAGAAGACAGGTCTTTTATAATTAATACTCATCCCTGTCCCTTTTTTTAAACGGTTTTTTCGGTTTGCTGTCTTTTTTAGAGAATTCGTTTTTGAACTTCCCTTTTTCATATTTCGGAGCTCCCCCTTTCCGCTTCATGTATTCTTCGTAAAAGTCATCTTCGTCGGGATGCGCCTGCGAAAAACGACGTTGTGGCGTGTCTGTTTTACTTTTCTTAAAAAAACTGTTCTGTTTTCCAAAATCTTTATTTTCCGATCTGTTTCTCGACGAATCTTCGTTTACAGCTCTTTTATAGTCCTTGTTTTTCCCTTCAAAGATTTCATAACAACGGTATTCACATTCCAACGAACCGTTCATTAATTTGATTTTTTCAGACGGACGCAAACCGATCTTGTCAAAACATTCTTCTTTATAACTGAGGATCCAAACCTTATAATTCAGAAAAACATGTTTCAGCCGTTCCCCAATCATCGAATAAAGTCCCATCAGATCCCGCGAAGAAATACGTTCTCCGTAAGGCGGATTGGTCACCAGAACTCCCGGTTTCGGCGCTTCCGTATATTTTTGAAAAGGCTTTACCTCTAAATCAATATATTTATTCAACCCGGCATTGCGCACATTAGCTCTGGCAACTTCGATAGCGTTCGGCGAAATATCCGTACCGATACATTTGTATTTAAATTCCCGCTCGGCACTTTCGTCGTTATAAATGCGATCGAGCAATTCCCGGTCGAAATCCATCCATTTCTCAAAAGCGAATTCTTTCCGATGAATACCCGGTGCGATATTCAAAGCGATCATAGCTGCTTCAATCAACAATGTACCAGAGCCACACATGGGGTCAACAAAATTCGACGCCCCTTTCCATCCGGTTTTCAGAATCATTCCCGCAGCCAGCACTTCGTTAAGCGGCGCTTCAGTTTGTTCTATTCGATATCCCCGCTTGTGAAGACTCTCCCCTGAACTGTCGATCGAGAGTGTACAATCATTATGCGAAATATGAATATTAATATATAAATCGGGATTATTCACCCGTACGGACGGGCGTTTTTCCTGTTTCTCCATAAAATAGTCCACAATCGCGTCTTTAGTACGGTAGGCCACAAACTTGGAATGATTAAAGTCCTCCGAATTGATCACGGAATCGATCGCGAAAGTTTTGTCTAACGAAATGTAGTTTTCCCATACCACTTTTTTTACTTCCCTATATACCGTGTCAGCGTCTTTGGCTTTGAAGTGGTAGATTGGTTTCAGAATGCGCAACGCGGTGCGGCAACAGAAATTAGCTTTATACAGCATTTCTTTATCTCCTGTGAAGGAAACCATACGCCGGCCTATTTGTACGTCGTTCGCCCCTAAGTCTATTAATTCTCCGGCCAGTATTTCTTCCAACCCGTAAAGGGTTTTGGCCACCATTTCAAATGTCTCGTTATTCATTTGTTATTGTAAACTAAACTGTGCGATTTATGTTATTGTTTTATTCATGTTCTTCTTCCTGCAAAAATACATTAAATATCTGATTTATGTATGCTTATACGGAAAGCTATTTTTGGTGCGGCGCCCCAAATTCTTTACAGGTTACTTCTTCAAAATCGATTTTCCAGATCTTTACATTCCGTATGGCGGGATCGCTGTATTTAAAAGTCTTATCCGAGTAGTGTGCCATCAAAAGATCCAAGGCTTCCACTTTACGGTCGAAATCTTCTTCATAAACAACTTTTCCCCAGGCAATCACACTTTTTGAACGCATTCGGTAACTACAGGCGACTTCCGGATGCTGAAAGACAAGGTCGTGATCGATGCTAAACGCCAGGCAAACTTTCGGATTATGATCCAAAATAGAGATGCTGCGCCCTTCTTGCGCGGAATGCAGATAAACGGTTCCATCCTTATAACCGAAATTCATGGGTAAAACATAAGGCGTACCATCCGTATCGGCCATACCCAAATAGCAGATATCGCATCTTCGAATGGTTTCTTCGATAAACGCCTTATCTTTATGTACTACTGTTTTCATGTCAAAATTTGCGTTACTGATTTTCACAAAAATAAGAAAAAACGGGAAAAGCCAGTTTCCGTTATAATTTTTAAAGGTATTAATCCTTACTTCTCGATCTCACGCTCAAAAAAAGGCCTCATACCGATGCCAAAAATCAATATTAGATTGTTGAAAATCAAAGTCTCCTAAGGATAAAAAAATCATCCCGAAGATTTTAAAAAACCTTCGGGATGATTTTTAAAAATGATCGGGATCTTTTTTTAAATTCATCGGGACGAGTTTTAACTATGATAATCAACAAAAACGCACATCCCTATGATGGGCAAAAAACGAGGTCGCTTCCCGATGCCCCCAATTGATTTTTTATTTAACGATTTCCAGCACTTCCACCTCGAATTTAAGCGTCGAATACGCCCAAGGACGAGACGATTGTCTCGTCGTGGAATTATGATTTCCTGTCGAGCCATACCCCAATTGCCAAGGAATCCAGATCTCCCAGCGATCACCCGGGTGCATATGCTGCAATGCCGTGGCAAAACCATCGACCACTCCACTCACCGAAAAAGTCCTCGGCGATTGATACGGATAATCCGCCGAATCGAACAAATACTCCATTTTTCGACTGGTTTCATCCATAGAAACTCCGAAATAATACACCTTTACTTTGCTGGAATAATAGATCGTGTCATTCGACGGAACAATATCCGGCGATTTAGGCTCCAATACTTTATAATAGATCGAACCGGCGTTAGACTGGGATTTTATTTCCTTATAATCCGAATTCTTCGCTATTTCGGCAATCACTTGTTCATTATCCGCCTGCCAATTTTCATCTACTATATAAATTTCATTGTCGTTATCATCCCCGCAGGAGGTAAAAAAAACTCCTGCGCAAAAGACTGCTATCAGGCAATAAAAATACTTTTTCATCATGATTATTCGATTATCTTCTTTAATAATGACTTCATGCTTACTTTTTCAGTAATAATATCATGAAGCTTATCTATACTGACACGCTCCTGTTCCATTGTATCGCGAAAACGGATAGTCACGCAACTATCATTCAGCGTATCATGGTCGACCGTAATACAATAAGGCGTACCGATCGCATCCTGACGGCGGTAGCGTTTACCAATCGAGTCTTTTTCGTCATATTGACAGTGGAAATCAAAGCGAAGCATGTTGACTATCTCTTCCGCTTTTTCCGGCAGACCGTCTTTCTTCACCAATGGCAGGACAGCCAGTTTGACGGGCGCCAAAGCTGCGGGTAATTTCAAAAGAACACGACTTTCACCGTTATCCAACGTTTCTTCGCAATACGAACCCACCATCACACTGAGAAACATACGATCCACGCCAATCGACGTTTCAATAACGTAAGGTGTATAACTCTTATTCAACTCGGGATCGAAATATTGCAATTTCTTTCCTGAATATTTTTCGTGCTGGCTCAAATCAAAATCCGTCCGACTGTGAATACCTTCCACTTCCTTAAAACCAAAAGGCATTTCGAATTCGATATCTGTCGCTGCATTGGCATAATGTGCCAACTTATCATGATCATGATAGCGGTATTTTTCATCTCCCAATCCAAGTGCCTTGTGCCATTTCAGACGTGTCGCTTTCCATTGGTTGAACCAGTTCATCTCTTCTCCGGGACGAACGAAAAATTGCATTTCCATCTGTTCAAATTCACGCATGCGGAAAATAAACTGACGGGCTACTATCTCATTTCGGAACGCTTTACCGATCTGTGCAATTCCGAAAGGAATTTTCATGCGTCCGGTTTTCTGAACATTCAAATAATTCACAAAAATTCCCTGAGCCGTTTCGGGACGTAGATAGACCCTCATCGCTCCGTCGGAAGTAGAGCCCATTTCCGTCGAGAACATCAAGTTAAACTGGCGCACTTCCGTCCAATTACGTGTACCGGAAACGGGACAGACGATCTCACAGTCCAGAATTAGTTGACGAAGATCTTCAAAATTCGAATCGTTCAAGTCTTTCGCAAAACGCGTATGGATCTCGTCTCGTTTCGCCTGATGCTCCAAAACGCGAGCATTGGTCGCGCGAAATTGCGCTTCGTCAAATGCGTCGCCAAATCGTTTCGCTGCCTTCGCCACCTCTTTCTCTATTTTTTCGTCGATCTTTGCCAGATAATCTTCGATCAACACATCCGCACGGTAACGTTTTTTTGAGTCTTTGTTATCGATCAGGGGATCGTTGAAAGCGTCCACATGGCCCGAAGCTTTCCAGATTGTCGGATGCATAAAAATAGCCGAGTCGATCCCAACGACGTTTTCATGAAGCAGCGTCATACTGTCCCACCAATATTTTTTGATATTGTTTTTCAACTCCACACCGTATTGCCCATAATCGTAAACCGCACCAAGGCCGTCATAAATCTCCGACGAGGGAAATACAAAACCATACTCCTTACAATGGGATACTAACTTCTTAAAAACATCTTCCTGTGCCATATTTATGCCATCATTTTATATTTCTAATCAATAAGGATGCAAAGTAAATGATTTTTTTGGTAAAGTGCAGACAATAAAGAGACTTATCTGCCTGATCGTACTCCTATTCACGTAATAAACCCCGCCACTCTTCGTCTGTAAGCGTTTGCAACGGATCGTTTTCAGAGACAAACGTCTCCGCCAAATGACTTTTCCGTTCCTGCAAAGCGCGGATTTTTTCTTCTATCGTATTCGCAGAAATAAATCGGTAAACAAAAACTTGTTTGTCTTGTCCGATACGATGCGCACGACTTTCCGCCTGCATTTCGGTCGCCGGATTCCACCATGGATCGATTATAAACACATAGTCTGCTTCCGTCAGATTCAGCCCCACACCTCCCGCTTTAAGAGAAATCAAAAAAGCCGAAACGTCCGGTTCTTGCATAAAGCGGGCAATCTCTTTTTCTCTGTCTAATGTCGATCCCGTCAACAAGGCATATTGCCAATTCCTCTTCCGGAACTCACCCGCCAGCAAATCCAGATGGGTAACGTACGAAGAGAATATCAACACCTTGTGTCCCTCGCTCAACAAGGTTTCGTATGCATCCACGATCTGTTCCATTTTACCGGAAGTTCCTTCAAACTCCGGAAAAACCAATTTCGGATGGTTCGCCAACTGTCGTAACCGGGATATCCCGTTCAATGCCAACAGCTTATTCTTTTTCCATTCGTCCAGAAAAGAATTACGGATACGGTTTTTCTCTTTCTGGTAAATATCCAATTGTGCCGGAATCATTTCGCAAGTTATCACTTCTTCTGTCAACGGAGGAAGCTCTGGGGCAACCTGCCGTTTGGTACGCCTTAAGATAAAAGGAGAAATTAAACACATCAACTTCTCTTTCATTCTCGTGTTTCCGTCCTTGGTGATAGGCAAAACATACTGGTTCCGGAAAAACGACCAGGATCCCAATAATCCCGGATTAAGAAAATTGAGTTGCGCCCAAAGATCTTTCAGCGAATTTTCGATCGGAGTACCTGTCAAGGCTAGCCGATACTCGCTTTGTAACCGTACCACACATTGATATGTTTGTGATTCAGGATTTTTAATATACTGGCTTTCGTCTAAAATAACATACTTAAACGCATATTTATCCAGCAAATCGATGTCACGGCGCAATAAACCGTAAGTAACCAACACAATCTGAAACCGGCTAAACGCACGAACTACGTTTTTCGTTCTTTTTTCTCCTGCATATTCATACACCCGTAAAAAACTGAATTTGCATATCTCCCGTCTCCAGTTAGGCAATAAAGATGTCGGTACGACAATCAGGCTCGAACGTTGTTCTCTAGGCAAAGAACGTTCATCAACCAGCGCTTTTTCTCCAAAATCCGTTCCTCCAAAAAGCGATAATTGTCCTTCCGTATCGATAACCGGAAGTTTCTTCCGTGTGTGTTTTTCCGGTGCTGGCGGATCGTAGAGATGTTGCAAAAGCGCAATCGTCTGTACGGTTTTTCCCAACCCCATATCGTCAGCCAGACAGCCCCCCAAACGATTTTTCATCAGATGCACTAACCAGGAAAAGCCGGCCTGTTGATACGGACGAAGTGTAGCCCGTATCCCGAGTGGAACGGGAACCGTTTCTTTTTCCGAATACTCTGCCTTCGAAACCCCATAGGCGCCAGTATCCAACTCCTGTAATAACCCTACATGTATTTTCCGTATCCGAATTCCTTCGTCGCGATCTTCACCAAACCGAAACAAATCGGAATACTTGTCAAACCAGACTTCCGGAAGCAACGCGATCCGTCCGTCAGGCAACAAAAAACGACGTTCGCCGGATAAAATATTCTTTTTAAAACGAATAAAAGAGAAGACATAATTCTCCATCCTCACGGTGATATGCAAATCAAACCAATCCGGTTCATCATTCACCTCCTGCGAAAGGTCGATATTACCTATATAATAAGGTTCCTCTCCCTGTGCGTTTTTTAAGACGAATAGTTTAGTCATCTCCGTTCGTTGTTCCCTCAACCAATCAACGAGCTCAAAAACAGAAGTAAATCGGTTATTCTGAAAATGACTATCGGAAATTTGCTTAAACCCGGCTTTTTTCAAATAAGCAATACAGAACTGTTCCCAATCGCGATCCCTACGGAAACAGGTAAACAAGAATCGTCCGTCTTGCTCCTCCATGACGGAATAAAAGCGTTTAACTTCGCTTTCAGGTGTAAAAATGTTTTTACCGTAACGAAAAGAAAGGACTAGATTCGGAATTTCGGATAAAGATTGCGAAATACAGACCTCCGCCGTTTTCGAAGGAATCTGTTCGCGAATCTCAAATCCGGAAGCTTCGACGGGATAGTCTGATAACAAAGGAAGCACGATCATCTTCATGTACCGCCGAGTTTCAGTAGCCGGGACTTCCACATAGGATTTCTCCAGAAAAGGCATGATACGACCGGAACGGATATTTTCAAACACCAACAGTTCGTGCCCCAAGACAATCACAGCCGGATCGGAAGAAAGTATTAAACAAGGCTTCATCTTCTGTAATAGGATCTGCCGATTGTCCTGAAAACAATGCAAAGCGTAACGGAAATACCGATCGGTCGCTTCGCAGTGAAAACGAACATCGATCATCGTGGGTGATACGTCTATCCGGTGATGATCATAAAGCCATTCCACACCCACGTCGCGCAAATAAAGGGGAATGCTATTTTTTTGTATCAACGCGATCATCTCGCAGTGCTTCTTTTCAATGTAGGGACGAATCAATTGGTTCAACGTCTCTTCATTCAATTTACGCAAAAAATCTGCGATCATTTTCTCCTTCGAATAGACTTTCATCAACCTCCGTTCTGTATAACTCCGAGCGATTATAATAATCTTTCGAACTATTTTATCCTGAAAATCAGATTCTTCATGGACATTTGCGTTTTCATCTATATGAATTAAACCAGGTGAAACTTCATGGGCAAAATAAGGGACTAACAAAGGCCCCCATACTGGATGTTTATTAATAGTGACAATAAAAAGTTTGACTGGCTCCATAAAATTCTTTTTGAAATGCAATTAACAAAGATAAGGCTTCTCTCCAATCCCAAACAAAAAATACATAGACAGATTCTCCATTTTTCGTTTATTTTCTACAATACCGGCCAAACACCCCAAGCCGCTTCCGCGAAATCGTTATCTTTGCAAAGACTAATTACTCGATGAACAAGATAAAACTAATTGCCGATTATACGATTCCTTTCTTGAAAGGAATAGCCGAAGACTTCGCCGAAGTACTATATCTGCCTTCAACGGATTTTTCTCCTGCTGCAGTGAAAGATGCGGATGCGCTAATTGTTCGTAGTGTAGACAAGTGTACGCGCGAATTATTGGAAGGCAGCCGGGTAAAACTTATTGTCACGGCGACGATCGGCTTCGATCATATCGACACAGCTTATTGTGAGGAAGCGGGAATTGTCTGGAAAAACGTTCCCGGATGCAATGCGGTTTCTGTCGCTGAATATGTTGTCTCAGCCTTATTATATACCGCATTAAAACTGGATGAACGATTAGCCGGAAAGACAATCGGAATCATTGGTGTCGGTCATGTGGGAAAAGAAGTGGAACGATGTTGTTCGGCGCTCGGCATGCAGGTTTTGCGCAATGATCCGCCACGCGCAGAGTTGGAAGGCGAAAGCAACTTTGTTTCTTTAGACGTGATCGCCCGTGAAGCGGACGTGATCACCCTGCATACACCCTTAGAAAAAACGGGGAAATATCCGACTTATCATTTAGCTGACCAAACTTTTTTTAAAAAACTTAAACTTCGTCCTTGGTTTCTCAACGCGGCGCGCGGCGGAATATTAGATACAAAAGCCTTGATTGAAGCGAAAAAAGAGGGACTTGTCAGTGAACTAATTCTCGATTGTTGGGAAAGAGAACCCGCAATCGACAGGCAACTTTTAGATCTGGCGACAATAGCAACTCCGCATATCGCCGGATTTTCGGCGGACGGAAAAGCAAATGCGACACGCGCCTGCTTAGAAAATATCGCTACCTTTTTTCAGATACCCTCTATACGTACTGCGGAAGTTCTCCCTCCTCCCCCGTCCCGAGCGGTCATCGATCTGTCGAAATCAACAATTTCACCTATTGCTCAGGCCGTTTTCCATTGTTTCAATCCGGAACTGATAGACAAACGTTTACGCAAAGCCCCGGAGAAGTTTGAGGATTTTCGAGCACATTACGACCATCCTCGAGAATTTTCCGCCTACACAATCGTCAATGCGTCAAAAAAAGATACATTCGTTCTAAAAAAACTTGGATTTAAAACGTTGACATAAAAATGGGCTGAAACCTGAATTGTCTCAGCCCTGGATTCTCTTTCTTCTAATGCTTAATAATTCTGTTTCATCGGTTCGAAAAAAGCCTGAGGATGTTCGCAGGCGGGACAAACCTTAGGAGCTTTTTTCCCTTTATAAATATAACCGCAGTTACGGCATTGCCAGTAGATTTCTTCATCACGTTCAAAAACCTTGCCTTCCGTCAGGTTAGCCAGCAACTTACGATAACGTTTCTCATGCTCTGCTTCGACAGTTGCAATCATACGAAATGCGACGGCGATCTTTTTAAAACCTTCTTCTTCGGCGATCTTGGCAAATTCAGGATACAGCTCAGCCCATTCTTCGTTTTCACCCGCTGCTGCAGCAGCCAGATTTTCCATGGTGGTTCCTATAATTCCGGCCGGATAAGAAGCGGTGATCTCAACCATCCCACCTTCTAAAAATTTAAAGAACCTTTTGGCATGTTCTTTTTCCTGATCAGCCGTTTCCATGAATACTCCTGCGATTTGTTCGTAACCTTCTTTTTTCGCTACGCTTGCGAAGAATGTGTAACGTGTTCTTGCCTGAGACTCTCCGGCAAACGATTTCAGCAGATTCTGTTCGGTACGTGTACCTTTAATACTTTTTTCTTCCATAACACTATTTTATAAGATGTTTTCTACCTATCTGTATCGAATTTTATCACTATACTTTCAAATCTGTACACCAAAAGCAAAATTAAACTTTCTATATCAAACAAACCTCTATTTGCCAAGAAAACATCCTGAAAAAATTATGACAAGATGATACAGAAAATGAAACAAAAGTCCAAAAAGTTAGCTTTGATAAAAGCATTTCGTTTATTTTGAGGTGTATTCATCAATCACTTTATGTAAAACAAGATATGAAGAAATTTGGATTCTTTTTTGCGGTGTTTGCCTGCTGCACAAATCTTTGGGCGCAATATCCGGGACAAACTGAAAATTTAATAAAGATAAAAACGGAACCTGCATTGAAAGCACTATCTTTCGATTTCGCAGATGTACAATTACTAGATGGCCCTTTTAAAACAGCCATGGAAATAGATCAGCGCTGGTTGAAAGAAGCAGATGTCGAACGTTTCCTTCATAATTATCGGGTAACAGCTGGTTTGAAATCGAACGCACAAGCGTTCGAGGGTTGGGAAGGATTGGACGTTGAACTCCGGGGACATTCGCTGGGACATATTCTGACTGCACTTGCCGAAATGTATGCCACCACAGGAGATACAATATATAAAAATAAAGGGGATATTTTCGTCCGCGAATTAGCCGAATGTCAGTCGGCGTTGGGAGAAAGTGGTTATTTAAGCGCCTTTCCGGAGCATTTAATCGATCGTGCGATAGAGGGTAAACCTGTATGGGCTCCTTGGTACACGCTACATAAAATCTATCAGGGAGTATTGGATATGTATACTATTTGTGGGAATGAGCAGGCTTACCAGATAGTTCTTAAAATGGCGGATTGGGCTTACAACAAATTGAAACCTTTGTCGCATAAAGAACTGCAACGTATGCTCTCCTGCGAATTCGGTGGAATGCCAGAAGTATTTTATAATCTCTATGCCATCTCAGGCGATAAACATCACCTAGAACTGGGTGATATGTTTTATCATGACGCCATTTTGGATCCCTTGGCTCAGCAAATTGACCAACTGGGAGGAACACACGCAAACACGCAAATACCTAAAATAATCGGTGAAGCGAGAGGATATGAACTGACCGCGAGAAAAAAACAGCACGATATTGCGGAATTCTTTTGGCAAACAGTCATTAAAAACCATACGTATGTCACCGGAGGCAACAGCGACAGCGAATATTTCGGGCAAGCGGGAAAACTGGCGTCTCGCCTAGGAGAAAACACAACGGAAACCTGCAACACATATAATATGTTAAAGCTGACTCGACATTTGTTTATTTGGGATGCCAAACCGGCTTACGCAGATTATTACGAACGGGCGTTGTTCAATCATATTCTATCCTCACAAGACCCGATATCGGGCGGAGTGACGTATTTTCATACACTTCATCCGGGTAGCCGGAAGCACTATAATATGCCTTTTCTCTCTCATACTTGTTGTGTGGGAACAGGTTACGAAAACCATGCCAAATACGGTGAAGCGATTTATTACCGAACGGCGGACGATAAGGGAATGTTCGTCAATTTGTTTATCGCATCGGTAATAAACTGGAAGGAAAAAGGATTAAAGGTTAAACAAGAAACGTCTTTCCCGGACGAATCTTCAACTCGGCTGACATTATCGACAGAAAAGCCGTTAAAACTAACCTTATTTCTTCGTTATCCAGGATGGGCTACGGAAGGTATTCAGGTGAAAGTAAACGGAAAATCGACCCGGGTGAAAAAAATTCCTGGAAGTTATATCAAACTCGACCGTACTTGGAAAAACGGTGACGTAATCGAAATGAAAATGCCGATGTCGCTCTATACAGAGTTTTTACCGGACAGCAACACTAAAGGTTCGGTGCTGTATGGTCCGATCGTTTTGGCGGCAGAATTGGGAAAAGAAAGACCGAACGATACATTCGGTGTTCCGGTATTTATAAATGCAGATAAAAAGAATGTTCGTAAATGGGTAAAACCCTTGGCCAACCGTTTGCTTACCTTCCGGACATTAGGCGTAGGCCGTCCGGAAGAAGCGACTTTGGCTCCTCTCTTCCGAATTCATGACCAACATTATTCCGCCTATTTCGATTTCTTCACGGAAAAAGACTGGGAAAATAAACAGGCGGAATACGAACGGCGATTAAAAGAAGAAAAAGAGATCAGTGAACGTACGATTGATTGGATTGGAATCGGAGAACATCAGTCGGAACGCGATCATTTGATAGAATCGAAAATCAGTTATGTGTATAATCAAGTCGGACGCATGGGACGTGATGTACGTGACGACGGATTTCTGCTATATCAGGCAGCTGTAGATCCTTCTACGTCAAATGAACTGATGCTTACGTTTTGGGGAAGTGATACCGGCCGACTCCAATTCGACGTGTTGATCGATGGGAAAATAATGACAAACGTCATCGTCAAAGACGAAACTCCGGGAGAATTTTATAATCGTTTCTTTAAAATACCCCCGTATTTGATAGAAGGAAAGAAAAAAATAACCATCAGCTTTAAACCTACTCCGGGAAATAGAGCCGGTATAATTTACGGAATTCGCATTCTGAAAACAGTAAACAAGTAAAAGTATTATTTCCAGCAAATTAAGAGGACAGAAAATTGTTTTGTCCTCTTTTTGTTTTAAAAAAAAGACACCTATTCGCATTTATTAACTATTTCAGCCGTTTGATCTATTTTATTTTTATTATTTTTACAAATCAAGGAACATTTACGACAAAGAATTTTTCGATTTTGTACTGAATTTGTTAATTCTTGAATTAAGTTTTACCTTAAACATTTAATATTTTTATTATGAAAAAAACACCATTCATCTCTTTTAAGAGAGAGCTTAGATTTAGTCTCTGTCTATTAGTCATCTTGGGTGCCGCCATTTTGCCTGCTCAATCGGTATCCGCAGAGATCATGATCAGCCAACAAGCAACAAATCTTACCGGAAAAGTTGTAGACGAACTCGGCGAGCCAATTATTGGTGCCAACGTTTTGGAAAAAGGAACAACAAACGGAACAATAACAGACTTTAACGGGGTTTACACGCTTTCTATTACAAATCCCGACAAAGCTGTTTTACAAATCTCTTATATCGGATACACGACCAAAGAAGAAGCAGTAAGAGGACAGTCTAAACTCGACATTAAATTGGAACCTTCCGTCATTAACCTAGGTGAAGTCGTGGCTATCGGTTACGGAAGTCAAACCAGGAAAGAAATTACCGGCTCGGTTGCTAATGTTTCGGAAGAAAGTTTTAATAAAGGTGTTACTCGCGACGCAACCGACCTTTTACAAGGTAAGGTTGCCGGATTAACAATTACCTCTGGTTCCGGAGATGTTAGCCGGGGATCAACCATGCGCTTACGCGGTACCTCTACTCTTCAAAACGATTTAGGGCCACTGATTGTTATTGACGAAATTCCCGGTGGAGACTTGTCGACCGTTTCTCCTTCCGACATTGAGTCCATCTCTGTGTTGAAAGATGCTTCTTCTGCCGCGATCTACGGTTCGCGTGCTGCCGGTGGTGTTGTTTTAATCACGACCAAACGAGGATCCGGATCAAAAACACAAATCAATTACGATGCTTATGTCGCTTTAGACCGTATGTCCAACAAACCCGATTTAATGAACGCCGACGAATGGAGAGCTTATGCAGCTTATTCGGGACAAGATCCTTCTGTTTATGATCAATATGGAGCAGATACAGACTGGTTCGACGAACTAACACGGATAGGAATCTCTCAAAACCATAGTATTTCGCTTTCTGGTGGAACATCGAAAAGTAACTATCGCGCGTCTTTCACATATTTGGATAGAAACGGCATCATGCGCGACAACTCCATGGAACGTTACAGTTTCCGTTTTCAATTCCAGCAAAGAGCGATCAATGATCGTCTGAGAATAGGACTTACAGGTTCTGCAACACTGACAGACACTCAAATCCCGTATGGAGATAATTTCATTCTTGCTTATAGTATGTTGCCCGTTTATCCTGTTTATAATGAGGATGGCACTTATTTTACGAAAGTAAACGCGGAATATGATCAGGGTAATCCGGTACAAAACCAGGATTTGAACTCTAAAACGTCAAATAATATCTATTATTACGGCGCCGGAGATATTCAGTTTAATCTTTTCGAAGGGTTGAACATCAAAACAAATTTATACAAAAGCCGTTTCTCCAATGAATACAGCCGCTATGACAATTCGACGACAACAATTGGACAAACAAATTCTGGTTACGCAGAAAAAACAAACAGAAACTGGAACCGGGATTTGATGGAATGGGTAGCCGACTACGAAAAGGTTTTTGGGAATGAAGAAGAACATAAACTGACAGCCATGGGAGGTTATTCCTGGGAAGAAAATACGTATTCTTCTTTTACAGCGAAAAACAGGAACTTCCTGATTAATGATTTGGGAGCAAATAATATAGAATCTGGAACGGGATTGAAACAGGGCGACGTTTCTTCTTCGAAGAATTCTTACAAGTTAATTTCTTTCTTCGCAAGAGCACATTACAGTTACAAAGAACGATATATGGCAACAGCCACCGTTCGGCGTGACGGTTCTTCCAAATTCGGTGCCAATCACAAATGGGGAACATTTCCTTCCGCTTCTGCTGCCTGGGGTATTTCGCAGGAAGCCTTCATGCAAGATGTAAAATGGGTGAATGACCTAAAAGTTCGTGTAGGCTATGGCGTTACCGGTAACCAAGACGGTTTACAACCTTACAAAAGTTTACAATTATACGGTTCTTCCGGAACGTATTACAATGACGGATCATGGCTTACTGCTTATAAGATCAACCAGAATGCGAATCCGAATCTGAAATGGGAATCTACTGCCATGTTTAATGTCGGTATCGATTTCTCTTTATTTAATAACAGAATAGGAGGTACCATCGAATGGTATAACAAGAAGACCTCTGACATGCTTTACAGATACAGTGTACCTACGCCTCCTTATGTTTACGACGAAATGCAGGCAAACGTAGGCGATATGACGAATAAAGGTATCGAATTGTTGTTGAACGCAGACATCATCCGTAAAAAAGATTTTAGTTGGAATATGTCATTGAACCTATCTCATAATAAAAATGAAGTAACCCGTTTGTCAAACGATGAATTCACGAGAGACCGTATATATACAGGAGATCCATGGATCAGAGGTGGTTCAGATGTCACGTCCCACGTTATTGAAAAAGGTTATCCAGTGGGACAATTCTATATGCTAAAGTGTCTTGGCATCGACGAAGACGGAAAATACATCATTTACGATAAGAATGGAGACGGTAATATCTCGGACGACGACCGCACCTATGTGGGGGATGCTCAACCGGATTTAACCTTTGGTATTAGTAATACCTTTAATTATAAACAATGGGATCTCAGTTTCTTCCTACGCGGAACAATTGGGAATAAAGTATTGAACAACCCGCGCGCCGCTTATGCGAACAACACTTATTTAATTGGAACAAACGCGCTAAACGACCCCTTGATTTATCAATTAAAAGGACAGAATTCATTGGTTTGCTCGTACTATATCGAAAATGCTTCTTTTATGAGATTGGATAACATGTCTTTAGGATATACTTTCAACACGAAGAATATTAACTGGTTAGATAAGGCGCGCGTTTATTTGGCCGCACAAAATTTATTTGTAATCACAGGATATAAAGGACTTGACCCTGAAGTCGAACTCTACCGTGGAGAAGCAACGGACAAAGATGCCGGTCTTTCACCAGGTATCGAACCCCGTAATTTTTATCCCAAAGCAACCACTTTCACTTTGGGCGTTAATCTAACATTCTAATGATCTAATCTATTAAAAATAAGAAATATGAAAACTAAAATAAACATACTATTTGCCGGAATCCTGGCTTTGTTCTTTACGCTGCCTTCCTGTACTGATCTGGATGAAGTCGTATACGACAAAATCATAGCAGACGATTTCGGTAAAACCGAAGCAGAAATCAATTCGATTATAGGCCCGGCTTACAGCACTCTGAAAAGATATTTTCCCAATAATTACTTTTATCTTTCCGAGTGTTCGGGCGATATGGCATTAACCCCTACTCGAAAAGGCGGCGACTGGTTTGACGGTGGTTCTTATCGTGATTTACATATGCATACCTGGACAGCAAACACCAACACGATAAAAAGTTGCTGGAACGCTGCGACACAGTCAATTTCCTCTTGTAACCTGATCTACGAAACCGTAAACAATTCGGGGTTGAGCGATGAAGCAAAGACAAAAGCGTTGGCAGAAATCCGGGGAGTACGCGCTTTTTGGTTTTATGTAATGCTCGATAATTGGGGAAATATTCCGATCAATGCGGATTTTCAAGACAAGGAACTTCCGGAAGTAAAATCCAGAAAAGAAGCCTATACATTCATCATGAACGAATTGAACGAAATCAAAGATGTTTTACGTTCGGATGTAAGTTCTGCCAGTTATGGGAAATTTACGAAAGGCTCCGCTTACGCACTTCTGGCTAAAATGTATCTGAACGCAGAAGCATGGGGCGTAGATTCACCCAAATGGCAAGAAGTTATCGATGCGTGCGATGTAGTTATGGGATTAGATTATATAATTGAGCCCGACTGGAAAGCAAACTTTCAAGTCTATAACGAAACCTCTAAAGAGGCCATTTTCGCTTGTTGTTTCAGTAGTCAGGATTCCGAAAATCAAAACAACATGCATAAAAGAACACTCCATTATAAAGATAACATTGCCTTAGGCGGAACTTGGAGTTCATGGAACGGGATTTGTGCTCAACCCGATTACGCGAAACTGTACAACGTAGAAGATAAACGTTTCGACTGGACCTACCTTTCAGGAGAAATGAAAGATCCGTCAACTGGTAAAATATTAATTACAGCACACGACCGACCACTTATTCATACGATTGATGTAACCTTAATTCCTGGATCTGAATATGCCGGTTCAACATGGGGGCAGGTCAACCAAGAGGATGGCGTTCGTTGCAATAAATGGACATACGATAAAAGCACAATCGACGCAATGGAAAATGACTTCCAAATTTTACGTCTGGCAGATATTTACATGATGAAAGCAGAAGCATTAGTCCGGTTAGGAAAAGACAACGCGGAAGCTACCCGCCTAATCAACTTAATTCGCGAACGAGCTTTTGGTAACGATTCACATAACTACACTTCGGTCACACTAAAAGAAATCGCTTTAGAACGCAAACTCGAATTGGCATGGGAATGTTATTCACGCCAAGATGACATCCGTTTCGAAACATTTCAGGATGCGCGCTGGCTAAAGACTTCGACTGCTGGTAAAGACTATCTGAATCTGTTCCCAATACCCGTTGAAGCTTGGCAAGCTAACAACAAACTGATACAAAATCCGGGGTATCCGGCATTTTGACCTTTTTTCACAAAACGACTAGAAATAGAATAGTTTCATATATTGTTAACAGGGAAACGAGGAATAGTAATCAACCTCTTTCCCTGTTTTTTATCATTATAAAAAAAACACAAACACTTTCCTATTGAACCAAAAAAACCGAATATTATTATCTTTGCCCCATGGGAAAAAATAAATTAGCGAAATTTGATGAGATGGCGGGTTACCCACATGTTTTCCAATATCCATTTTCTGAATTAGAGGCGAAAGGATTTGATTTGAAAGGACTCTGGAACAAATGTTTTTTCAAAAATAACCATCCGATCGTATTGGAGTTGGGTTGCGGGAAAGGAGAATATACCGTCGGACTGGCGAGACTCTTTCCGGATAAAAATTTTATCGGTGTCGACATCAAAGGAGCACGTATGTGGAGCGGAGCCAAAGAATCGTTGGAAGCAGATATGCAAAATGTCGCCTTTCTCCGTACGCACATCGAACTGATTAACCGTTTTTTCGCGCCGGGCGAAGTTGCTGAAATATGGCTCACCTTCCCCGATCCACAAATGAAAAAGCTAAACAAACGGCTAACATCTATCCGTTTCATGAAACTATACCGAGAAATCCTGTCTGAAAACGGAATCATTCACCTGAAGACAGACAGCCATTTCATGTATACCTATACAACAAAAATGGCGGAAATCAACCATTATCCAATCCTTTTCCAGACAGGTGATCTCTATCATAGCGGTACCACCGATCCGATTCTAGGAATAAAGACCTACTACGAACAACAATGGATTGACAGAGGTTTAAATATTAAATACATCCGTTTCATCTGCGAAGAACGTGAAACACCGGTCGAACCGGAAGAAGAAATCGCCTATGATGCCTACCGCAGCTTTAACCGAAGTAAAAGAAGTGCGTTGGCCTCCGGCAAATAAATAACAATACAAAACAAGGAATAACATGAAATTATATCCTAAATTAATTTTGGACGCACTTGAAAAAGTACGTTATCCTGGAACAGGCAAAGATCTGGTATCTGCTGGGATGATAGAAGACGACATTCGTATCGAAGGTATGAAAGTCAGTTTTTCCATCATTTTCGAAAAGCCGAACGACCCGTTCATCAAGTCGGTACTCAAGGCGGCTGAGACAGCCATTCTGACCTATATCAATCCCGATATAGAAATCAAAGGAAACATTCGCGCCGTAGCACCAGAACCAATACATCCGGAAGCGGAGAAACTCTTGCCCGGAGTTAAAAACACCATCGCCATTTCTTCCGGAAAAGGCGGAGTAGGTAAAAGTACTGTCGCCGCCAATCTGGCGGTAGCACTGACCGGTTTGGGATATAAAGTAGGATTGCTTGACGCCGATATTTTCGGTCCGTCACAACCCAAAATGTTCCACGTAGAAGACGCTCGTCCTTACATGACCGATGTAAACGGGCGGGAATTAATTCAACCTGCGGAAAATTATGGGGTCAAATTGCTTTCAATCGGTTTCTTCGTGAATAAAAACGATGCCGTGTTATGGCGCGGAGCAATGGCCAGCAATGCGCTAAAACAACTGATCCGAGATGCCAACTGGGGCGAACTGGATTATTTTCTGATTGACCTACCACCGGGGACGAGCGACATTCACCTGACGATGGTTCAAACACTCGGAATAACGGGCGCGATCGTAGTCAGTACCCCGCAAGAAGTCGCTTTATCCGACGCGCGCAAAGGGATCAGCATGTTTACCGGCGAGAAGATTAACGTACCAGTTCTGGGATTGATCGAAAACATGGCTTGGTTTACACCGGCGGAATTGCCGGAAAACAAATACTATATCTTTGGAAAAGAAGGGTGTAAACGTCTGGCGGAAGAGCTGAACGTACCGCTGTTAGGTCAGATCCCAATTGTACAAAGCATTTGTGACGGTGGCGACAGCGGTAGACCAGTAGCTCTCAATCCGGAAACTATCACCGGCGCCGCTTTCCGTGCTTTGGCAGAAAACATTGTCAGCAAGATAGAAGAGCGCAATCGCAATCAGGCACCAACTCAAAAAGTGGAAATTACCGTAAAATAAAGGTTGTAAGCTCAATAAAAAAGGGAAAAGGATTGTTTTTTCGCAAAACGATCCTTTTTTCATTCTTTGAAAAACATAAGCTTAACATTTTTCCGTTAGCTTTGCAATCAAAATCTTAACTGTGAAAAAATGGAACGTTTGTTACTTTATGTCTGGAAATATAAACTTTATGCTTCTTCCGCATTAATTACTACCGAAGGAAAAGAAATCACAGTAATCGATCCGGGAATACTCAATACCGACGCGGGGCCTGACTTCTTCAACGCAAAAATCAAAACAGGAAAAACTGTTTGGGCGGGAAGTATAGAAATACATGAGCGAGCATCGGACTGGGTCAAACATCATCATCATCGAGACAAAGCCTACGACGCGGTCATTTTGCATGTCGTAAATGACAACGACGCGGTTGTATACCGTTCCAACGGCGAAAAAATACCACAACTTATTTTGCCCATACCCGATTATATCCGGGAAAACATACAGCACCTGTTCGAATCGGAACAGCCCCTCCCCTGCTTTGCTACCCTGAAAACAACAGATTCATTCCTGATAACCGCATGGCTCAACGCACTGACAAGCGAACGATTGGAACGAAAAACGCAAATGATCTTCACTCTCCTCAAACAAAAAGAAGAAGACTGGAACGAAGTCTTTTATATTTTACTCACACGTAATTTCGGTTTCGGGCTAAACAGCGACGCTTTTCAACAGTTGGCCGACAGCCTGCCGTTTCACTATATCCTAAAACACCGAAATAGTATTTCGCAGGTAGAAGCATTATTCTTCGGGCAAGCCGGACTGTTGGAAGCCGAAAACGACGACGACTATTATCGTTTTTTAAAACGGGAATATCGTTTTCTTGCCCATAAATACGGGTTAACACCCTTAGATGCGTCCCGGTTTAAAAACTTCCGAACGTACCCATCCGGTTTTCCACCCATTAAACTCGCCCAGTTAGCCATGCTCTGGTTTACGTACGACAAGCTTTTTTCGCAACTATTGGAAGCTCAGACAATCAACGAAATAAGAGCTTTTTTTCGTTTGCTTCCGTCCGACTACTGGTCGGAACATTACAGTTTCCGGCACAAATCCCCCACTAAACCTAAAATGCTCGGTGAAAATGCGATCAACATACTCATGATCAACACCGTCGCCTCTATTTTCTTCGCCTATGGAAAGGAAAAAAACAAACTCGAATTTTGCGAACGCGCAATCCAGCTACAGGAACGCCTCCCCGCAGAACAGAATGCAATTATTCGTCTCTTCGAAAAAGCTGGCGTCAACATCAAAAACGCAGCCGATTCGCAGGCCGTAATACAATTAAAACGCGAATATTGCGAAAAAAAGAAATGCATGTATTGCAGAATCGGCTATCTCTTCCTTAAAACTAAACACCAATCAGAATAAAAAACCCTATTGTCGTTAAGAAATATTATTTCGCCGTGGACTAAGGGGACAATGCTGGTATTTTCCCTATTTTTGCTTTTCGAAACATAACAATAAATGAAATATAGAAATATAAGAATCTATTTCTCGTTGTCGTGCGGATGTCTGCTCAGTTTGCTGCTATATGCATGTGCCAACATCGCGTCACCAAATGGAGGACCTTACGATGAAACACCACCGAAGTTTATCAGTAGCATACCATCACCCAACCAAACGAATTATAAAGGGAACAAGATAGAAATGTTGTTTGACGAACTGATTCAGGTGGAGCAACCCTCTGAAAATGTAATTATCACTCCTCCACAATTGGGTATGCCTTCTATCCGTCCGAACGGACGTAAAATCACGATCGAATTGAAAGATACATTAAAAGAAAACACTACCTATACGATTGATTTCACAAATTCCATTGCCGACAATAACGAAAAAAATGTGCTGCAAAATTTCTCCTTCGCGTTTTCCACTGGTGACGTGATCGATACGCTGGAAGTATCCGGAATCTTGCTAAACGCGGAAAATCTGGAGCCTATGCCGGGTATTATCGTCGGTTTACATAGCGATTTACATGATTCGGCATTTGTAAAAACCCCGTTCCTTCGGACAACTAAAACCAATGATAAAGGACACTTCACCATCCGCAATATTACAGAAGGAACCTACCGGATATACGCCTTGAACGACGCAAACCGAGATTTCAAATTCGATCAGCCAGGGGAAGAAATCGCGTTTCACGATTCAACCTTTGCCACAACTTTTGAATTGACAACCCGCCAGGATACAATATGGAAAGACACGTTAACCATAGACTCTATCATGACCGTTCCTTACACACGCTTCTTGCCGGACGATATCCAGCTTTTCCTGTTTAAGGAAAATTTCGCCCGCCAGTATTTACAAAAAATAGAACGCCCTCAAGAGCAGTTGGGTGTACTGACCTTTAACACCTCCTTAGATACCGTTCCGATTCCGATTCCGCTGAACTTCACACCGGGAGATAGCTGCTGGTTTTTTATGCAAGCGTTGAACAACAATACACAAATCAATTATTGGATCACCGATCTGTCCCTGCTTATGCGCGATACCTTATCCTTCAAATTAACCTATCCGAAAAGTGATTCGCTAAATATCCAGCAAGCACAGACCGATACATTACAATTCGTCATGCGCCGCAGGCCAAACGACAAAAAGAAAAAAAACGAAGAAGAAAAGCCCGTTGCTTTGGGGATGAATATTTATGCTCCGGAATCTATGGATATTTTCGACACCTTGCATATCGAATTTAGCGAACCGGTATTTGATTTTTCAAAAGAATGGTTTCTTCTGGATCAGAAGCAAGATACGGTATGGATACCGGCTGAGATCGAGAGTTTCCCGGATTCCACCAACTCGTTAGCTTATTTTATTCGCAGAAAATGGAATTACGGAGAAGAATACCGTCTCTCGGTTGACTCCGCAATCATTAAAAGTGTCTATGGGAAATGGAACGAACCGTTTACCGCAACCTTTAAAATTAAGAAAAAAGAGGATTACGGGAACTTATATATCAATATCGAAGGCGTCGAGTTCCCCGCTTTTGTTGAATTGCTGAACAACAGTGACACACCCATTCGAAGGGCGTCAGTAAAAGACGGTGGAGCCTTGTTTATGGACTTGAAACCGGACAAATATTATGCCCGACTTATTGTCGATACCAACGAAAACGGGAAATGGGATACCGGTAATTTTGAAGACAGAAAACAACCCGAAAAAGTCTATTATTGCCCCAAAATGTTCGACGTGATGCAAAACTGGGACGTAGAAGAGTCGTGGAACATATCGGCTATACCCATTGAACGTCAGAAACCGATGGAGATCACTAAAAATAAACCCAAAGAGGTTTCAAAGCCCAAGAGAGATTATAAGAATGAAGGAAAACAGAACAGTTCGTCTACAAGTAGTTCAGGGATATCCGGCCTCCGATTTTAAGTTCGGATTTTTCTTGATCGTTTGTCTTTTATGGAGCTTGCAAGAAAATGTGTCCGCCCAATGCCGGTTCGAGAATAAACCGTTTGTTACAGGTGAAAATGTGGATTATGTGATCTATTTCAAATGGGGAATCTTGATGCCGAAAGCGGGACAAGCCTCGATAGACTTTTACGAAACAAACGAAGACAATATGCCGGGATACAGTTACAGGCTGCTGTTCCGCACCACAGGGCTCTTCGAGTCGATCTACAAAATGCGCGATACGTTGGCTAGCTTTCACGACATAAATATGCGCCTGCTGCGGGGCATAAAGAACTCGAACGAAGGCGGATATTATTCCATCGACCAGTTGACGTTTTCTTACCTGAACGATAATGTCAGCGCACATTCGCTGCGATATACGCCAACACACGTAAAAATCGACACGACCCTAACATCAGAAGGATGTGTATTTGACCTAATGAGTTCAGTGCTTTATTTACGTTCACTGAATTTTACCGGAATGACGATCGGCGATCGATTCTCTTTCCAGGTAATGATCGGTAGAGATGTCGTGAACGTCAGTTTCCATTACAAAGGACAGGCAATTCTAGAACGGAATAACGTGAAATATAAGACTCGTTATTTTTCGATGGATATTTATGACGAAGTGTTCGAACAAAACGAATCGGCGGCAGAAATATGGATCGGGGATGACGAAAACCGCATCCCCATTAAAATCCGCGCCAAATTGAAACTGGGAGCAGGAGAAGCCTATTACAGCACCTCGTCAGGACTAAAATACCCGCTCAACTGCCGTATCGTAATCTCCAAAAACAGGAAATAGAAAAATTGCTTATTGTCCGAATTTCCATTCGGCACCGTCTTTCGTATCCTTTATTTCAAAACCTATTTCAATCAATTCATTTCTGATCTTGTCTGAAGTAGCCCAATCTTTATTTTGTTTAGCCTGTTGACGGATAGAAAGCAATAAATCCACAGCTTTTCCAAAAGCTTCGTACGCATTTCCGCCTTCCGATACTTCATTCCGTATCCCAAGGAGATCGAATAAAAACAAATCAAAAACGTCCTTCAATTCCTGTAAATCAGCCGCAGAAAGCGTTCCTTTTCCATCTTTCACCGTATTGATTACTCTTGCCGCATCAAAAAGATGGGAAATGACAATCGGCGTATTCAAATCGTCGTTCATCGCCTCGTAACATTTCGTTCGGAACCCTTGCTTTTCTATACTGGACGTTTCCGTTGGAATAATCTTTTGCAAGCCGGCATAGGCCTCCAATAGACGGGATAATCCTCTTTCAGAGGCTTTCAGGGCTTCGTTGCTAAAATCGACTGTACTGCGGTAATGGGCCTGAAGGATAAAGAAACGAATCGTCATCGGCGAATAAGCCTGAGACAACTTCTTGTGATTGCCGGTAAAAAACTCATCGAGCGTGATAAAGTTACCCAACGATTTTCCCATCTTTTGCCCGTTGACGGTTATCATATTGTTATGCATCCAGTAACGAACCATCTCGTCACCCTGCGAAGCGACTGCCTGAGCAATCTCGCATTCGTGATGCGGAAAGACCAAGTCCATCCCGCCACCATGAATATCGAAATGCTCGCCGAGATATTTTTTCCCCATTGCCGTACATTCGCAGTGCCACCCGGGGAAACCGTCTCCCCAGGGAGACGGCCATCTCATAATGTGTTCCGGCTGAGCTTTCTTCCAAAGTGCAAAATCAATCGGATTATGTTTCTCTTCCTGACCATCCAGTTCGCGGGTGGTATTGAGCATATCTTCCACATTCCGTCCGGAAAGAATGCCATAATGATGCTTGCTGTTGTATTTTACAACATCGAAATAAACCGAACCCTCACTTTCATAGGCAAATCCGTTTTCGAGTATGCGTTTCACCAATTCGATTTGTTCGATAATATGTCCGGAAGCCTGCGGTTCGATACTTGGAGGAAGCACGTTCAACGCTTCCATTGCCTTATGGTAGCGGTTCGAATAGTATTGCACGACTTCCATCGGCTCAAGTTGTTCGAGCCGGGCTTTTTTCGCAATCTTATCTTCTCCGCTATCCGCGTCATGTTCCAAATGTCCGACATCCGTAATATTGCGCACATAACGAACTTTATAGCCGAGGTGACGAAGATAACGAAAAAGAATATCAAACGTAATCGCCGGACGGGCATGCCCCAAATGTCCGTCGCCGTAAACCGTTGGACCGCAAACATACAATCCCACATGCGGCGCATGGAGAGGTACGAACTGTTCTTTCTTCCGGGTCAATGTGTTATAAATAATCAACGGATGTTCCATATTATATCGTCTTTAATAAGAAATACAAATATAGGAATAATCTGTATATCTTTGCACGCATGAATCACCGTATACACACAAGGATCGCTTTATTTCTATTATTTACCTTCTTATGTAGTTTGAAGGTTTTCCCGCTTATACCTTTAGACAGCTTGTCGATCGAACAAACAACCGTACAGATCGAAAAGAAAGAGAAAATGCCGATTATTCATTACTCATTTAATGCAAAAAAACTGATCCTTCCGACGTCGTTGATTGCCACAGGGATTCTGGGAACGGTCGTGGACGGTTGGTCGGATTTCCATCTATTCTCGCGAAAAAAATCGGTTAAACGAATACGGGTTGACGATTACATGGAATGGGGTATGTTCGGCTGGGTTTTTGTTTGTGATATTTTCGCAAAAGAAAAACATAATTTTGTAGACCAGTTTTTCCTATTGGCGCTGGCAGAAGGCTTCAACGCGGGGATGGTACACGGACTGAAAAATACGATAGATGAGACAAGACCCGACGGCGCTCCTTATTCTTTCCCTTCGGGACATACAGCGAATGCTTTTCTGGGCGCTCATCTGGCGTATAAAGAATTTAAAGATAGCGCCCCGGCACTCGGTTACGCCGGATACGCGATGGCTACGTTGGTCGGCATTTCGCGTATTTACAACAATCGCCATTGGATTTCAGATACATTAGCTGGTGCCGGCATTGGAATCCTTTCGGTCGAACTGTCATACCTGACTTACTTTCCTATCCGTAATTTCATCGCAAAGCAGGTCAACGAGAAAGTCGCAAAGCAGCTTGTTCTGACCCCTTCCTTTTCTTCTTACGGAAGCGGAATCTACTTTTCATTCAGGTTCTGATTAATAGCCAACAGTTCTTCAATGTGTTTTCGGTCGTTGTTCAAACGAGGAATTTTATGTTGCCCTCCAAGTTTCCCCTTCTCTTTCAGCCAACGATAAAAAACCCCCGGATGTGCCACAATTATTTCTGGATCCATAAGTGAAATCTCTTTATATCGCTTAGCGTCGTAATCCGAGTTCAGTTCTTTTAAATGCTTGTCCAAAAGAGTTGCAAACTCTGAAAACGGAACAGTCGGTTTTTTTTCGAATTCGATAAACCATTGATGACGCCCCTTTGCCCGTTCTAAAAAAAATAACGGGGCAACCGTATACTCTTTTACAATCGCTCCCGTTTCTTTGCATGATCTGCTCAACGCTTTGTCGGCATTATCGATCATCAACTCCTCTCCAAAAGCATTAATGTAATGTTTTGTCCTGCCAGAGATAACGAATTTATACGGGAGGACGGAAGTAAAACGTACGGTATCACCGATAAGATACCGCCACAAACCTCCGGAAGTCGTAATGACCATCGCATAATTCTTTCCGGTTTCCACAGCTTCTAAAGGGATGACAGACGGATTGGGGGCTTCCAATTCATTCACGGAAATGAACTCATAGAAAATTCCGTAGTCCAACATGAGCAGCATACTGTTATCCGTAAGATCACTCTGAATACCAAAAAAACCTTCCGAAGCATTGTACGTTTCAACATAATGCATCCGATCAGTCGGAATCAAAGCTCTATACTGCTCCCGATAGGGTTCGAAACTAATTCCTCCGTGAAAAAAAACTTCGATATTCGGCCAGACCTCCGTCAGATATTCACGCCCTGTCTTTTGGAGTACGGCCTTAATCAATACTAACATCCAGGAGGGTACGCCAGACAGATTATTGACATTTTTATTATATGTATTTTCGACGATAGCTTTCATCTTGCTCTCCCATTCATCCATTAAAATGATTTTTTTGGAGGGAACACGTATCCAATTAATCATCGGACTAAGATTTTGAAGCAAAACGGCAGACAAATCTCCGCAATGTGCTTCATGATTTAATGGAGAAGGACTATGGCTGCCTCCTAAAATCAATCCTTTTCCTCTAAAAAAACGACTTTGTGGATTATTTCTTAAATACAAGGCAACACTATCGTATCCCCCTTGATAATGACAATCCTGAAGTATTTCGTGAGTAATCGGAAGGAACTTACTCCGTTCGTTAGTCGTCCCACTACTTTTGGCATACCAACGAACAGACGAAGGCCAAAGGATATTTTTCTCTCCGTTGATCATCCTATTGACAAAAGGCTTAATATCTTCATACGATTGAAGAGGGATCCGCTTTTTGAACTCGGAATAAGAAAGAATAGACTTATAATCATATCTTCTACCCCACTCCGTCTCTTTCGCCGCAGACAAAAGACGCTTTAATTGTTTATGTTGTATCTCGTCCGCCTTTCTGGCAAACGAATCTATTTCTTTTAATCTGTTTCTAAAAAACAAAGAGAGCGATTTTGTTAAAATATCCATGCTCAGTTGAATTGTGCCGTTGCAAATGTAGGCATTCTCTTTTTATTTATATCTTTGTTTATACTAAAATACAGTTACAATGAGAATTGGCATCCTTTCTTCCGGCGGAGACTGTCCGGGAATTAATGCAACTATACGTGGAGTAGGAAAAACCGCTATTATGCATTACGGCATGGACGTAATTGGTATTCATAGCGGTTTTTCAGGCATTATAAACAAAGATATTCAGGAATTCGATGAAAAAACGTTATCTGGCATCCTTAATTTAGGAGGAACGATTTTAGGAACATCACGGGAGAAACCTTTACGTCGACAACTCGAAGTAACGAATTCGGAAAAAGCGGAAATCATCAGGAAAAATTATACGGAATTGGGGTTAGATTGTGTGGTTTGCATCGGGGGTAACGGTACGCAAAAGACAGCCAATCTTTTGGTGAACCTGGGTCTAAACGTAGTCGGCGTTCCTAAAACAATCGATAACGACATTTGGGGAACGGATATTACGTTTGGTTTTGATACAGCGGTAAATATAGCTACAGAAGCTATTGACCGCCTTCATTCGACGGCTAGTTCGCACAAGCGGGTCATGGTTGTCGAAGTGATGGGACATCACGCAGGTTGGATCGCGCTTTACGCCGGAATGGCTGGAGGTGCGGATGTGATTTTACTCCCTGAACTAGGTTATGATCTGGAAAGAGTTACGAATACGATTTGGGAAAGAGCAAAAAAAGGAAAACCTTATTCAATCGTTGTTGTAGCCGAAGGAATCGACTCGCCGAACAGAAAACGTCCGGTAGATTATATTACCAAACAAATCGAAGCGGTAACCGGAATAGAAACGCGCGAAACTGTTCTGGGCTATATACAACGGGGCGGAAACCCGTCTCCTTTCGACCGTAATCTGGCAACTCGTCTGGGAGGTCATGCCACTGAATTGATTGCCAGCAAACAATTCGGACGTATGGTTTGCATCAAAGGTGATACCGTCGAATCCATCCCTTTATCAGAAGTTGCCGGCAAATTAAAACTGGTAACTCCAGATCATGATTTGATTCTTCAGGGAGAACGGATGGGTATTTCTTTCGGAAAATAAACCTTATTAATTGAATAATAATACGAATGAAAACGCAAGAGAAAAAAAACGCCCGATTGATGTCGTTAGACGCATTAAGGGGCTTTGACATGTTTTTTATTATGGGATTCGCAGGGTTGATTGTTGCCCTTTGCAACCTGTTCCCGGATTCCGTATTCATGAGTGGGCTAGGCAATCAAATGTCGCATGTGAAATGGGACGGACTGACCCATCATGATACGATTTTTCCGCTCTTTCTTTTTATTGCCGGAATTTCTTTCCCTTTTTCATTAGAGAAACAGCGCTCTTCCGGAAAATCTGAGAAAGATATTTATTCGAAGATCATAAAACGAGGCCTGACGCTTGTCCTTCTTGGTTTTGTTTATAATGGTATTTTCAATCTGGACTTTGAAAACATGCGTTATGCAAGTGTTTTGGGGCGCATCGGCTTGGCATGGATGTTCGCCGCTTTATTATTTGTAAAATGCAACACTAAAACAAATGTTTTAATCAGTTTTATCCTTCTTGTGGGTTACTGGTTAGCCATGTGGTTGATACCAAACTCGGCGACACCTTTTTCTTTTGATAATAATCTTGTTGGGGTTGTCGACAGGATGTTATTACCCGGACATTTGAACGAAGGAACATTTGACCCAGAAGGGATATTAAGCACAATTCCGGCTATTGCAACTGCTTTACTGGGTATGTTTACAGGACAATTAGTCAAATTGCCGAATGATAAATGTCCGCAAAAAAAGAAAGTTCTCTATATGGTTCTCGCAGCTATAGCGTTTCTTCTGATCGGCTGGCTATGGAGTTTTGTATTCCCTATTAATAAAAAGCTATGGAGCAGTTCGTTTGTTTGCGTTTTAGTCAGTTATTCGTTATTTCTGTTTGCCCTGTTCTATTATATTATCGACGTAAAAGGACATAATCGTTATTCACTTTTCTTCCGTGTTGTCGGTTTGAATTCAATAACGATCTATCTAGGACAACAAATCGTAGATTTTGGCAAAATCACGGAATTCTTTTTGGGTGGTATCTTAAGCCATTGCCCGGAAGGGATTGGCGCTGTAATCACTAACGTCGGGTATTTTACCGTATGCTGGTTGTTCGTATACTTTTTATATAAACAGAAAATATTCCTGAAAGTATAACACAACAGATTAATTAATTGATGGACGCGGGGATAATTAGGAAACGGCTTCTTTATCCTCGCTTTTTTCCATAACAAGTTCCCGCTCTTCCGCTTCGTCCGGAAGATCATCAAAATTATCTCCCGACTGTTCATTTTGAAGTTTCTCTTTCAATTCTGAGATATAAACCTGAAACTCTTTATCTTTTCTTAGCTTCTTAATCGCCATTTTAGAAGCATTTTGTTGTGATTCCTTCTTTGTATAACCAATGCCTATGCCGATCGACATATCTAAAAGCATAACTTCGGTTTGAAATACCGGGTTTCCATCATTATCGGTGAAAGACTCGACCAGATTAAAGGCTATTTCCAATTTATTTTTCTGTCCCCATTCAATAAGGCTCGATTTAAAATTAACTTCTTTACGGGCTATCTTATCCAAAACGACATATTCTTTTATAATTTTATTTTCAATGAACTTATAACAAACATCATAACCCTGATCCAGATAAACAGCTCCAATTAATGCTTCCAAAGCATTTCCATACATATAATTATTATGAGAATTGATTTTAGCCGAAGACACAACTTTATTGTGAAGTCCAATTTCAAAAGCAATACGATTTAATGTGTCACGTTGAACAATTTTTGAACGAGTATTTGTCAAAAAGCCTTCCCGCCCATATTGAAAATGTTTATATACGATATCAGCGACTACTGCGTCCAATATCGCATCGCCCAAAAACTCCAGTCTTTCATTATTGAGCCATTTACCATTATCATCTTCAATAGAGGAAGACTTGTGAAGAAAAGCCTGCTCGTACAAATGAATATTCTCAGGATAAAATCCAAGTAACTTATATAAAGAAGAATAAGGCGCCTTCTTTCTGTTCATGAAGAGCCTTATTCTTTTGTATAATTTCGCAAACACCTTATTTCACATATTTCTTTACAATCATACTTGCATTATGCCCTCCAAACCCAAACGTGTTCGATAAAGCTGCATTAATATCTTTCTTCTGTGCTTTATTAAATGTAAAATTCAGGCTATAATCAATTTCCGGATCATCATCACCTTCCTCGTGATTAATAGTCGGTGGAATTATCCCTTCTTTTACAGCCAAGGTACAAACAATCGCTTCAATCGCTCCTGCTGCACCCAACAAATGACCGGTCATGGATTTGGTAGAACTAATATTCAGATTATATGCCTGTTCACCAAAAACTTCTTTGATTGCTTTTACCTCAGAAATATCTCCAACTACGGTAGAAGTTCCGTGTACATTAATATAACCAATGTCTTCGGGTTTCATTCCGGCGTCTTCAAGCGCATTTTTCATCACCAATTTTGCTCCTAAACCTTCCGGGTGGGAAGCTGTGAGATGATATGCATCTGCTGAAAGTCCTGTACCAACGATTTCGCCATATATTTTCGCACCACGAGCCAATGCATGTTCCAATTCTTCCAAAATAAGACATGCAGCACCTTCTCCCATCACAAATCCATCGCGACTCGCACTGAACGGACGAGAAGCTCTTTCCGGATCATCATTACGGGTAGACATGGCATTTATGGCATTAAAACCACCTACTCCCGCAATCGTAATGGCAGCCTCGGCTCCACCGGTTACAATCACATTCGCTTTACCCAAACGAATATAATTGAACGCATCAGATATCGCGTTCGTTGAAGACGCACATGCAGAAACAGTCGCAAAATTCGGACCTCTGAAACCATATTTTATCGAAATCTGACCAGCTGCAATATTAGAAATCATTTTGGGAATAAAAAACGGATTGAAACGGGGGCCTCGTTCCGGATCGTATCCCCGAACTTCTTCTTCGAAAGTCTTAATACCTCCTATTCCGGCAGCAAAAATTACACCGATTCTGTCTAAATTCTCCTTTTCAATGTCAAGAGCCGAATCCGTTACGGCTTCAGAGGCTGCCGTAATTGCTAACAATGTATATCTGTCGCACTTGCGAGCCTCCTTACGATCCATAATCTGTAACGGATCAAAGCCTTTTACTTCACACGCAAACTGCGTCTTGAATTTGGATGCATCAAACTGAGTAACAGGCCCCGCACCACTCTTTCCATTAATAAGACCCTCCCAAGTTTCCGGGAGCGTATTACCAAGAGGAGATATAGCACCAAGACCAGTTACTACTACTCTTTTTAATTCCATACCTTTAAATTAAAAGGGATTACTTCGCATTTGCTTCAACATAAGCGATAGCATCACCAACTGTTGTAATTTTTTCTGCTTGATCGTCAGGGATAGAGATGCCGAATTCTTTTTCAAATTCCATAATCAGTTCCACTGTGTCAAGAGAGTCTGCTCCTAAATCGTTAGTAAAGCTTGCTTCATTGGTTACTTCTGTTTCTTCAACACTTAATTTGTCAACAATGATAGCCTTTACTCTTGATGCAACTTCAGACATAACTTTTCAATTTAGATTAATAAATATGAATATACTTTTTAAATTTGCAGTGCAAAGAAAAGCAATTTTTATCTAACTAAACAAATTTAATCCACTAAAAATACGGAAAATTGCACATTTACTATCTTCTTGTGCACTAAAAAATGATCAAAATGAAAAATATAGCAGTTTTCGCCTCCGGTTCAGGCAGTAATGCCGAAAATATAGCCAAGTATTTTGCCGATAGTAATGATATCAAAGTGGCGGTTGTTCTTTCGAATAATCGCAACGCCAAAGTCCATGAACGAATGCGGAAATTGAACATTCCGACCTTTACTTTCTCTCGGGATGAATTTTCGGAAGGAAACTCTGTACTTGCAAAATTAAAAGAATACAATATTGATTTGATTGTTTTGGCCGGATATATGAACAAGATAACAGCTCCCCTGTTAAATGCTTATCCTCAACGAATCATCAATATTCATCCGGCTTTGCTCCCCAAATTTGGAGGAAAAAAGATGTATGGAATGCATGTTCACGAAGCAGTCGTTGCGGCCAGAGAAAAAGAATCCGGCATCACGATTCATTTCGTAAACGAAAATTACGACGAAGGTGCAATTATTTTCCAAGCGACTTGTCCCGTTTCTCCGAAAGATACACCGGAACAGGTTGCGCAAAAGGTTCATCAATTGGAATACGCACATTTTCCACCCGTAATCGCCAAAGTAATCCAAAAACACACTTAAAGTAACACAATATATTTAATGGGTTAACAACCGTTATTTCAACGTGTTGATAACTTTTTATCAATATTTGTTGTTTATATTGGATGAAAGTTTTTACTTTTACTGTGTCTATTTTGAATCAAACGAAGGAAATGGAAATAAATGACATAGATTATCATGTTCCGGTCATGTTGAACGAAAGCCTGGAAGGTATGAATATTCGTGCTAACGGTATTTATGTAGACGTTACATTTGGTGGTGGTGGACACTCTGGCAAGATTTTGAGCTTTTTGGGGAAAACAGGAAGGCTTTTTGGCTTCGACCAGGATGCAGACGCAGAGCGGAATATCCCGGAAGACAACCGGTTTACGTTTATTAAAAGTAATTTCCGCTATTTGTATAATTTCATGCGTTATCACGATGTAAACGGAAAAGTGGACGGAATACTTGCCGATCTGGGCGTTTCGTCTCACCATTTTGACGACAAAGAGAGAGGCTTTTCCTTTCGTTTTGACGGAAAGTTAGATATGAGAATGAATGTGCAAGCGGAACGAACAGCCGCAGATATTGTAAATTCTTATTCTGTCGAAAAACTCGCAGATGTGTTTTTTTTCTATGGTGAATTAAAAACTGCCCGAAAATTGGCAGCGGCAATAGTAAAAAACCGGGAAAACAAATCGATTAATACAATTGAAGAATTCCGGGAAATCATCAAACCGTTTACAGGAAAAGACAAAGAAAAAAAATTTCTGGCTCAAGCATTCCAAGCTTTGCGAATTGAAGTTAACGACGAAATGCACGCGTTGAAAGAGATGTTGCAACAGACGCAAAACGTGTTAAAACCTGAGGGCCGTTTGGTTGTGATTACTTATCATTCGTTAGAAGACCGATTGGTAAAGAATTTCTTAAAAACAGGGAATTTTGAAGGAAAATGTGAACAGGATTTTTTTGGAAACAAGCAAACACCATTCCGGATAATTAACAACAAAGCGCTTGTTCCTTCACCGGAAGAGATTATCAGCAACCCGCGATCAAGAAGTGCCAAATTACGCATTGCCGAGAAAATTTAGAAAAAGGACAGTTATGGAAGAAACAAAAAAGAAACAAAAAAGAAACAAAGAGAAAAAATTGTCGCTTTTGTATATCTTGGGAGGTGGTATCTTAAAAGAAGACTTTATTCTCAAACACACTAAAATGATCGTTTTAGTCGTTGTTTTAATTTTTTTCTTTATTGGGAACCGCTATACATGCATGCAGAAACTCAGGGAAATTGACCGGCTACAACAACAATTGCGTGATGTAAGGTTCGAAGCGCTTTCTATCTCTTCCGAACTGACAGGAAACAGCCGGCAATCTCAGATCGAACTTTTAATTGAGGAACAGGGTATTGAATTGGAGGTAGCCCAAACACCACCTTACGAATTATATAGATAAAATGATGTCTGAGGAAAAGGATGTAAAAGGACAAGAACAGAAAAGCGGAAGAATATTAACGAATTATTTTATCGTTGTCATTCTGTTAAGTTTTATTGTCGCCGGAATCGTTTTTTGTGCCTTTAACACCGCCTTTATTGAAAAAGAAAAATGGATAAAAGTTGCAGCCAGTCAGCAGCGTCCTAACCGAAAGATTCTTCCGGGAAGAGGAAATATATATTCTGTAGATGGAAAATTAATGGCAACTAGTGTGCCTCGTTATTATACGTATATCGATTTCAAAGCCGAGGGTTTAGCGATAGACAGTTTTCTTAAATCAAAAACAAACGGTGTAGACTCTTTATCTATTTATCTCTCCCGGAAATTAAAGAATCGAACACCGGCAGGCTATAAAGCACATCTTTTAAAAGGATTAAAAAGTAAGAACCGTCAATATCCGGTTTACGAAGGTAAAATATCTTATTCCGACTTGAAAGAGATCAAAAAATATCCGTTCTTGCGCTTAAACCGTTATAAGAGCGGCTTCTACACCAAAGAAATGGTGCAGCGACAAAAACCTTTCGGGACATTAGCTTCACGTACCATTGGAGATATCTACGGGGAAATCGAAGAAAGCGGGGTGACTAAAGGGAAAAACGGGTTGGAACTTCAATACGACTCGTTATTGAGAGGAGAAGCCGGATTAAGTTCTGTCCGGCGTTTGGGAGGCGCCTGGACGAATGTTGTGGAAATAGAGCCTGTGGATGGAATGGATATCCGGACAACCATCGACATCGGAATTCAAGATATAGCAGAGAAATCATTGGTCGATATGCTAAAAAATATCGACGCGGAATCCGGGACAGCTGTGATAATGGAAGTAGAAACAGGTGAAATTAAAGCGATCACAAATATGGGACGTGTTCATGAAGGGATTTACGCTGAAACGAAGAATCATGCGGTGGCGGATGAAATAGAACCTGGATCTACGTTTAAAGTCGCGTCTATCATGGTTGCCCTGGAAGACGGATTATGCAATCCTTACGATTCGGTTGATACAGGAAACGGTATATATATATATAAAGGAGCCCGAATGACCGACCACAACATGAATCACGGGGGATACGGTAAAATATCTGTTGAACAATCAATTTGGTTTTCATCCAATATTGGCGTAGCCAAAACTATACTCAAGGGGTATGAGAAAAATCCGGCCAAATTTGTGGAAGGATTATATCGACTCGGATTGACGATCCCATTAAAACTGGAAATACCGGGTTCGGGAAAAGCCAAAATTCGTATGCCGAAAGACACGACGCTCTATTGGTCGAAAACAACGCTTCCCTGGATGTCTTTCGGTTATGAAACACAGATCCCTCCGATATATACACTGACGTTTTTTAACGCGATAGCGAATAATGGAAAGATGGTACGTCCCATGTTCACAAAAGAAATCTTGTATAACGGAAAAGTTCAGAAGAATTTTTCCACAGAAGTATTAAAATCCTCCATTTGTTCAGACAAAACGCTGGAAATTATACAGAAAATGTTGTTAGGCGTTGTAGAAAAAGGAACCGGAAAAGTCGTTCATTCCGACATCATTCGCATTGCCGGGAAAACAGGAACCGCGCAAATTGCTTCGGGAGGAAGCTATAGAACAAGTGGACATCAGGTTTCTTTCTGTGGTTATTTTCCGGCAGACAAACCCAAATATTCCTGTATCGTAGTGATCCGGCGTCCACGAATCGGCTACGCTTCCGGAGGTGGAATGTCGGGAGTCGTCGTAAAAAATATTGCGGAAAAAATATATGCAAATTACATGGCGTTCGACATAAAATCAATAGAAAGAGATTCGTTGGCTGTCTTAACTCCGGTACCTAAAACCGGGGACAAAAAAGAATTAAAACAAGTCATGAATGCACTGGACATAGAAATAAATGATGACAAAACGGAAACAAACTGGCTTTTGGCAGACCGGACAGAGTCTGGAAGTGAAATTTTACTGAAAGATCTTCCATTAATTGAAGGATTGGTTCCCCGCGTTACCGGCATGGGTGCAAAGGATGCCGTTTTCTTAATGGAGAGCGTTGGACTGCGTGTTAATTTGCAAGGGAGCGGACGGGTAATAACACAAAGCATTTCCCCTGGACAACGGATTAGCAAAGGACAAACCGTCTTATTAACATTAAAATAACCGTATTTAGAATTAGATAGAAGAATATGAAACTAAAAAAGTTGATTTACTTATTTCCCGCTTCGTCATTCTCTGGAGATGAAGATTGTGAGATTACGGGTATCCAGGCTGATTCTCGTTTAATAAAAGCCGGAAATTTATTTGTTGCCATAAGAGGTACGGCCGTTGACGGACATCTTTATATTGAGAGTGCTATCGGGAAAGGAGCGACAGCTGTTGTCTGTGAAAAAATTCCCGACGGAATGGAAGAAAAATGTTCTTTTATCCTTGTAAAGGATTCCGCCGAAGCTTTAGGGAAATTGGCTTCCGCTTGGTACAGCTATCCTTCCGAAAAACTTAGACTTGTCGGTGTTACGGGAACGAACGGCAAAACAACAACGGCTACACTTCTTTACGAACTTTTTCGAAAATTAGGCTATAAAGCCGGATTATTATCAACCGTTTGCAATTACATAAACAATGAAATTGTTCCTACAGAACATACAACACCGGATCCATTAACCATGCATGCCTTATTGGCACGCATGGTTGAAGCGGGTTGTGAATATGCATTTATGGAAGTTAGTTCGCATGCTGTTGATCAACGGCGTATCAGCGGATTATCTTTCGCCGGAGCTATTTTTACCAATCTTACACGCGACCATTTGGATTATCATAAAACGGTGGAAAATTACCTGAAAGCAAAAAAACGTTTTTTTGATGAACTGCCAAAAACGGCTTTTGCGTTAACCAACATCGATGATAAAGCCGGGCCGGTGATGTTACAGAATACGTCAGCAAAGAAACTAACTTATTCTTTGAGAACCCTGGCTGATTTCAAAGCAAAAATTTTGGAATCTCATTTTGAAGGGACAGAACTTGTAATAAACGACCGGGAAGTTATAGTTCATTTCGTAGGACGTTTCAATGCTTATAATTTATTAGCCGTATATGGTGCTGCTATCGCCTTGCAACAAGATCCGGAAGAGGTTTTAATTGGATTGAGCACGCTTCATTCTGTATCCGGTCGGTTCGAAACTTTTCGTTCGGTATTGGGATATACGGCAATAGTAGATTATGCCCATACTCCGGATGCATTAAACAATGTGTTAACCGGAATTCATGAAGTGTTGGAAGGAAACGGACGAGTCATCACTGTTGTCGGTGCAGGCGGAAACCGGGATAAGGGAAAACGCCCTTTGATGGCGAAAGAAGCAGCAGATAAAAGTGATCAGGTAATCCTGACGTCGGATAATCCACGCTTTGAAGAACCGGAGACAATCATACAAGATATGGCTGAGGGCCTTTCTCCGGAAGAAATGAAACATACGCTTTGCATAACGGACCGGAAACAAGCTATAAAAACCGCAATCACACTTGCCCAAAAAGGAGATGTTATTCTGATAGCCGGAAAAGGACACGAAGATTATCAAGAAGTAAAAGGAGTAAAACATCATTTCGACGACAGGGAGATCGTCCGTGAATTTTTAAAAACACAAGAATATTAAGATCATGCTGTATTATTTATTTAATTATTTAGATCAGATAGACCTGCCTGGAGCCGGAATGTTTAAATACGTATCTTTCCGTTCCGGATTAGCGCTGATACTCTCATTATTTATTTCTACAGCGATCGGACGAAGAATTATCGACAAACTGCAAAAATTACAAATCGGCGAAACAGTACGCAATTTAGGACTGGAAGGACAAATGAGCAAAAAAGGAACTCCAACAATGGGAGGTATCATCATTATCATTGCCATTCTCATTCCAGTATTGCTCTGCGCCAAACTCGAAAACATTTATGTCATTTTAATGTTGATAACGACAATTTGGTTAGGTGCAATCGGTTTTGCCGACGACTATATCAAAGTTTTCAAAAAAGACAAAGAGGGGTTGCACGGTAGATTTAAGATTGTTGGACAAGTTGGACTCGGCCTAATTGTCGGACTTGTGCTTTATATCAGCCCCGATGTCGTCATCCGTGAGAATGTTGAAGTACGTCATGATAATGTGATAGAAAAAGTCAATTTTCATTTAAACGAGACCAAATCGACCAAAACGACGATTCCTTTTTTAAAAAACAACAATTTCGATTATGCCAGTTTAGTCAGTTGGGCAAACGAATACAAAAAGCCCGCTGCTTGGATCGTATTTGTATTTGTTGTCATTTTTATTGTCACCGCCGTTTCCAACGGAGCTAATCTGACAGACGGACTGGATGGGTTAGCGGCAGGTAGTTCAGCCATAATCGGAATTGCCCTGGGAATTCTGGCATATATGTCTGCCCACGTTCAATTCGCCTCTTTCCTGAATATCATGTTTATTCCCGGAGCTGAAGAATTGGTGGTCTTCTCAGCCGCTTTTATCGGTGCGACAATCGGATTTCTTTGGTACAATGCTTATCCTGCACAGGTTTTTATGGGAGATACAGGAAGCCTTACCCTCGGAGGAATCATCGCCGTATTTTCCATTATTATCCGCAAAGAATTACTTATCCCCATTCTTTGTGGCATTTTCTTAGCAGAAAGTATTTCGGTTATGCTCCAGGTCGCTTATTTTAAATATACGAAAAAGAAATATGGTGAAGGGCGACGTATATTCAAAATGACTCCTCTTCACCATCATTTCCAAAAACAGGGAAATTCCGGAATTCAAGCATTAATACAAAAACCATTTAATGTCGTTCCGGAATCCAAGATAGTCGTTCGGTTCTGGTTGGTAGGAATTATCTTGGCTGTAATCACGATTGTTACGTTAAAGATGAGATAAGAAATGAAAAAAAGAATTGTCATATTAGGTGGAGGAGAAAGTGGAACCGGAGCTGCTATATTAGCGCAAGCCAAAGGATTCGATACATTTTTATCGGATTGTTCGACAATACCGGACAAGTATAAAGAAATGCTGAATTCTCGTCAGATTCATTGGGAAGAAGGGCGGCATACAGAAGAGCTTATTCTAAATGCCGACGAAATAATTAAAAGTCCGGGGATACCCGATAAGGCGCCGATCATTGTAAAAATAAAGAATGAACATATTCCTATTATCTCCGAGATAGAATTCGCCGGACGATATTCTACTTCTAAAATGATCTGTATTACAGGGAGCAACGGCAAAACGACAACAACAATGCTTACTTATCATATTCTGCAAAAAACAGGACTGGATGTCGGATTAGCGGGAAACGTAGGCAACAGTCTCGCGCTTCAGGTGGCTGAATCTCCCCACGAATATTATGTTATCGAACTAAGCAGTTTTCAGTTAGACAATATGTACAACTTTAAAGCCGATATCGCAATACTTCTAAATATTACACCTGATCATTTGGATCGTTATCAATACGAAATGCAAAATTACGTAAACGCCAAATTCCGTATTATCCAAAATCAAACGGAAAAAGATGCATTTGTCTTTTGGAATGATGATCCGATTATTTCCCGGGAGATTGCCAAAAGAGATCCAAAGGTAACCCTCTATCCTTTTTCGACAGATTACAAACCCGGCATGAAGGGATATACAAACAATAATCAGGTGATAGTTGAAACATCAAACGGAAAATTTACAATGGAACAAGATTTACTTGCGCTTACGGGAACACATAATCTGTACAATTCGCTGGCGTCTGGAATTGCCGCTAAAATCATTGATATACGGAACGATAAAATTCGCGAATCCCTAAGCGACTTTACTGGCGTTGAGCATCGTTTAGAAAAGGTTCTCCGGATACGAGGAGTCGATTACATCAACGACTCGAAAGCGACGAATGTTAATTCTTGCTGGTACGCCTTACAAAGTATGAACACCAAAACGGTACTTATTTTGGGTGGAACGGATAAGGGTAATGATTATTCGGAAATAGAAGAATTAGTCAAACAAAAAGTTCGCGCATTGATTTTTCTAGGTTCGGACAATAGCAAACTACATTCTTTTTTCGACGGGAAAATCGCGCAAATAGAAGACGCCCGCTCGATGGAAGAAGCCGTCACGAAAGCATATCATCTGGCAGAAAAAGGGGATACCGTTCTGTTATCTCCCTGTTGTGCCAGTTTCGATCTCTTTAAGAACTATGAAGACAGGGGGGAACAATTCAAAGTTTGCGTCCGTAATTTATAATCTTTAAGAAAAACAAAATGGAATTGGCAAATAAACTATTTCGAGGAGACCGGGTGATCTGGATCATATTTATGTTCCTGTGTCTTATCTCTGTCATTGAAGTGTTCAGTGCCACAAGTACGATTGCCTATAAAAACGTTTACTTCTGGGCACCGATTATGCGACATGCAACCTTTTTATTGATCGGTTTCGTAATCATTCTGCTATTACATAATATCCCTTACCGTTTCTTTTCTGCTTTCATTGTGTTTCTGCCAATATCTATACTTATGCTGATTGTGACTCCCTTTATTGGTGTTAGTGCCAATGATGCACACCGCTGGCTGGATATTTTCGGAATTCAGTTCCAGCCTTCCGAGTTCGCAAAACTGGCTTCGATTGTTTTCATTGCTTTTATGTTAAGCAAACGGGGAAAATTTACGGAAAAACAAATTTACAATTCTATTCTGATCGGGGTCGGAATCACTTGTTTGCTAATCTTTCCTGAAAATTTTTCCACGGCAATCATGCTTTTCGGGGTTTGTTATCTGATGATGTTTATCGGACAATTGTCTATCAAGAAGTTGATTAAATTAGGGGCTATATTAGTCGCTTCCGGGGGACTCTTTCTCTGTTTAATTCTGTTCACTCCTGAAAGTGTGGCAAAATATTTACCCGACCGTCTGGCAACTTGGAAAGCCCGTATTGAACGTTTTTCAGTAGGGAAAAAACAATCGGACGGAACGGAAGGGGTACTCAAAATTACAGATGATAATTACCAGGAAATACACGCAAAAATAGCGATTGCACAGGGGGGATTAATCGGGAAAATGCCCGGACACGGACAGCAACGTGACTTTTTACCGCAAGCTTATTCCGACTTCATCTACGCAATCATCATTGAAGAAATGGGATTTATCGGAGGTATGTTCGTCTTGTTGCTTTATGTCATTTTATTGGTCCGCGTAGGAATGATCGCCCGGAAATGCGACAAACCCTTTCCCAAATACCTTGTATTGGGATGTGGCTTGTTACTCGTTGTACAAGCACTAGCTAATATGGCGGTAGCTGTTGATCTGATTCCGGTAACGGGACAACCCATGCCATTAATCAGCCGTGGTGGAACATCGACCATGATATCTTGTATCTATTTTGGAATCATATTAAGTGTCAGCCGTTTTGGTGCAGGAATAGGTAATGAGGATATTCCAATAGAAGAAACAGAGGAAGAAGAATCCGGACAAAAATTAAACGAACAATTGGAAACAGAGATGGAGGTAAAATAAATGAAACCATTCCGTATTATCATTAGTGGAGGAGGAACAGGAGGACACATTTTCCCGGCTGTTTCGATCGCGAATACCATAAAGAAACGTCTTCCGGAAACGGAAATTCTTTTTGTTGGCGCTGAAGACCGCATGGAAATGGAGAAAGTTCCGGCAGCCGGATATAATATCGTGGGACTTCCCGTAAGTGGATTCGACCGAAAACACCTGTTGAACAACGTAAAAGTATTCGGACGTCTTATCAACAGTCTTTCGTTAGCTAAAAAAACAATCCAGAAGTTTAGACCGGATATCGTCGTGGGTGTCGGAGGCTATGCCAGCGGTCCGACATTGTGGTCGGCGGCTTCGTTGGGAATACCTACACTAATTCAAGAACAAAACTCATACGCGGGCATAACAAATAAACTTTTAGCAAAAAAAGCATGCAAGGTCTGTGTGGCATACGAAAACATGGAACGCTTTTTTCCTGCGGAAAAACTAATCGTCACTGGCAATCCCGTCCGTGATGACCTGACCGATGCCAAAGACCGGAAAGCTGAAGCGCTGGACTTTTTCAGTCTGCAAAAAGGGGAAAAAACAATGCTGATTGTCGGCGGAAGTTTAGGAGCCCGTACGATCAATCAAAGTATACAATCCGATTTAGACCAACTGCTCAACGCAGGCATTCAAGTAATCTGGCAAACTGGCAAATACTACTATAAACAAGCGGAAGATTTTTTGCATAATTATAACAAACGTGCCGTTTGGTGTTCTGCATTCATCAATCGTATGGACTATGCCTATGCGGCTGCAGACTTGGTTGTCTCGCGAGCCGGTGCAAGTTCTATTTCCGAACTTTGCCTGCTCGAAAAACCGGCTATTCTGATTCCTTCGCCCAATGTTGCCGAAGATCATCAGACCAAAAACGCCTTGGCGTTGGTCAACAAAGAAGCAGCTGTCATGGTACGCGATTCGGAAGCACGAGAGAAACTGGTGACAACAGCTCTTTCGTTAATCCGGAATGATGAAAAACTACGCTTACTTTCAAACAATATCTCTACACTGGCGCAACGAAACAGTGCGGAACGAATCGTTAACGAAATCATAAAAATTATAGATGCAACAAACGTATGAATATAGAAACGTTAACATCCACCTATTTTATCGGAGCTGGAGGAATCGGTATGAGTGCTCTAATTCGTTATTTTCTGTCTAAAGAAAAGCGAGTTGCCGGTTATGACAAAACTCCTTCTGCTTTAACGGAAGAACTAAATAAAGAAGGCGCAGAAATCCATTATGAAGAAGATATCCGACGCATACCGGATTCTTGTAAAGATCCGACGCATACGTTAATCGTCTACACACCGGCGGTTCCCGAATCGCATTCGGAATTGACCTATTTCCGTTCAAACGGTTTTACGATCATGAAACGGGCACAAGTTTTAGGAGAGATTACCCGTTCTTCCCGAGCCTTATGTGTAGCCGGTACCCACGGCAAAACTACGACGTCTTCTATGATTGCGCATTTGTTAAAGCAATCTCACGTAGATTGTAACGCATTTTTGGGAGGCATATTGAAAAATTACGACAGTAATCTTTTATTATCGGAAAAAAGTGACTTGACAGTGATTGAAGCTGATGAGTTCGACCGCTCGTTCCATTGGCTCAGTCCTTACATGGCAGTCATCACCTCTGCTGACCCCGATCATCTGGATATTTATGGAACAGCGGAAGTCTACAAGGAAAGTTTTAATAAATTCACATCACTGATCTGTCCGGGTGGAGTACTCGTCCTGAGAAAAGGGATAAACATCACTCCCCGCTTGCAAAAGAATGTCCGGTCATATACTTATTCGGGTTCAGACGATGGCGATTTCCATGCCGGAAATATTCGCATCGAAAACAGAGAAATTCTGTTCGACTTTATCGGGCCAAATATCACAATTAAAGACATTCGTTTAGGTGTCCCCATGAAGATAAATATAGAAAATGGGATAGCTGCTATCGCCATTGCCTGGCTTAACGGGGTCACACCAGATGAAATAAAACAAGGGATGGCCTCGTTTGCCGGCCCAAAAAGACGATTCGATTTTCAGCTCAAAAAAGAAAATATCGTATTAATCGATGACTATGCCCATCATCCGGGCGAACTAAAAGAAAGCATTCTCTCTATCAAGGAATTATATAATGGGAAAAAACTCACCGGTATTTTTCAACCGCATTTATATAGTCGTACGCGCGATTTCGCCGATGATTTTGCCGCAAGCCTTTCTTTGTTGGACGAATTAATTCTGTTGGACATCTACCCGGCAAGAGAAAAACCAATACCAGGCGTGACCTCTCAGATTATATTCGATAAAGTTAAGTTGAAAAAAAAGACGTTATGTAAAAAAGAAGCCTTATATTCCATTCTTGAAAAAGGAAGTTACGAAGTCGTTCTAATGGCCGGTGCAGGCGATATAGACCGCATGATAGAAAATGTTAAACAGATATTGGATAAAAAGTGATTCGAATCTTAACCATATTGATCGGAGCGTTGCTTTTGACCTACATCGCATTCGCCTCCTATTTTTTTACAGAAATAAAACGGAACGATATCTGTAAATCCATCGAAATCGTCGTAAAAGACAGCTTGGACAAACATTTTGTGACAAAAACAGACCTTACCTCCTTTTTAAAGCAGAAAAAAATCTATCCGGTCAACAAGTTGATGACTGAAATCAACACAGATCAAATAGAACAAACCTTACTCGGAAACGAAATGATTGCCCTTGTAGAAGCTTACAAAACACCTTCCGGTATCCTTAAAATGGAAGTTGAACAAAAAATACCTATCTTACGTGTGATCAGTCCACGTGGAAACTTTTATGTCGACAACCGGGGCACCTTGATGCCCATAAGCAGTCGATATGCTGCCCATGTTCCAGTTGCCAGTGGATATATCGAAAAAGGGCTCGCTGTAACCGACTTATACAAATTTGCGTTATTTTTGCAAGGAAACAAATTTTGGAACGCGCAAATAGAACAGATTTATATCCATCCAGACGGAGAAGTAGATCTGATTCCACGGATTGGAAATCACAGGATCGTTTTAGGCACATTTGAAAAATTTGAAGAAAAACTAGATAATCTGAGACTTTTTTATGATCTGGTAATCCCGAAAATGGGATGGGAAAAGTACAGTATTATCAATTTAAAATATAAAAATCAGATTGTTTGTACAAAAAGATAGGTCATATGCAATACACAAACTTCATCGCTGCGATCGATTTGGGAACGTCTCATATTATAGGAATAGTAGGAATTAAAAATTCGGATGGGACACTGTCGATCATTGCGCACGAGACTGAACTTTCCACTTCCTGCATCAGACGAGGATGCGTTTACAATGTTACAGAAACCGCAAATAAAGTCAGACGTCTGATTTTAAAGTTAGAAAATAAATTGCATGGAACAAAAATCGGAAAAGTATATGTCGGCGCAGGCGGAATGTCATTGCGTTCTATCGACCATACTGTCCCAAAGATTTTGGGAAAAGACGGAATCGTCTCGGAAGAAGTCATCGACTCTTTGTACAAAGAATGCCAGCAATATCACCCAGACATGTTGGATGTACTAGCAATTGTTTCTCCTACCTACTACATTGATGGTGAACCGGTAAATAATCCAGTAGGCATCCTCGGTAACAGAGTAGAAGCTCATTACAAATTAATTGTTGCCCGGCCTTCCTTACGCAATCATATATTAAACAGTATACGCGATCAGGCCAAAATAGAAATTGCCGGTATTTTGGTATCCCCTATCGCATTAGCTGATGTCATTCTGAGTGATGACGAAAAGAAATTAGGATGTGCGCTGATCAGTTTTGGTGCGGGTGTTACCACTCTTTCAATATATAAAGAAGGATATTTGAAGATACTCTCTGTCCTCCCGCTAGGGAGCCATCTAATCACCAAAGACATCATGAGCCTGCACATTGTCGAAGCGGAAGCGGAACGAATCAAACGTGCCTATGGAAGTGCGATCATAGAAAAAGAAGATATGCCGATTCAAGTAAATTCGGCAGACAATGTAGGGTTACGTGAAATATCTCTAATTGATTTAAATAGTATTGTCGAAGCTCGTTCGCGCGAAATATTGGAAAACATATACGCCCGACTGAACGAATGCGCTTCAAAAGAAGAATTGGGAGCTGGCATTGTAATTACCGGGGGTGGTTCCGCGTTAAAAAAATTACCAGAAGCCATCAGTACAAAACTGAAAATCGATGTTCGCTGCTCATCGGTACGTAAGGGAATTGTTAGCAGTGGAGAGATTCATCCGGGGAATCCAGAATATGCCGTTGCCATCGGATTGTTAATACAAGGTGCAGAAAATTGCGCAACTCCTGTTGTTGAAAAGCCGGAACCCGAATTTGTTCAAGTCGACACGAAAAAAGAAGAAAAAAAATCGCCGACAGAAGAAATATCCAAACAAAAACAGGTCAAAGAGAAAAAAGGAGGAACAGGCCTTATCAACCGGATAAAAAAAGGAATGGACGACATGGCAAAAGGGTTGTTTGATAACGAAGATTTTTAATTTAAAAGCCGAAAACGATGGACGACAAAATATTAGATTTCAATCTACCTAAAGATTCACAGAATATCATCAAAGTAATCGGAGTCGGTGGCGGCGGTGGAAACGCCGTAACACACATGTATAAAGAAGGCATACATGATGTCTCGTTTGTACTCTGCAATACAGACAACCAAGCATTAAGGCGTTCGGAAGTACCCGTCAAAATCACGCTCGGACGTGAAGTAACCCAAGGGCTAGGAGCTGGTAACAAACCAGAAAAAGCAATGATGGCTGCAGAAGAAAGTCTGGATGATATCCATAAAATGCTTAGCGATGAAACCAAAATGGTATTCATCACGGCTGGAATGGGCGGAGGTACCGGTACCGGCGCTGCACCCGTCATCGCCCGTGTTGCTAAATCAATGGGGATTTTGACGGTAGGGATTGTTACCATCCCTTTCATTTTCGAAGGAAAAAGAAAGATCATACAAGCCTTGAGAGGCGTAGAAGAAATCAGTAAAAACGTAGACGCGCTTTTAGTCATCAGCAACGAACGTCTACGGCAAATTTATTCCGACCTGACCATCACGAATGCATTTGGAAAGGCCGACGACACACTCACGATTGCAGCCAAAAGTATTGCAGAAATCATTACCGTCCCTGGAATCATCAATCTCGACTTTGCTGATGTCAACACCACGATGAAAGATGGTGGAGTGGCATTGATGAGTAACGGATACGGAAAAGGCGACAACCGCGTTCGTAAAGCGATTGAAGACGCACTAAATTCACCTCTTTTGAATAACAACGATGTGTTTGATGCCCGAAAAATTTTGCTAAACGTATGTTATAGTACAAAAGCAGAACTGTTAATGGAAGAAATAAATGATGTACATGATTTTATGTCTCATTTCAGCCGCGATATTGATGTAATTTGGGGGACAGCAATCGACGAATCTCTGGATGATCAGGTCAAAATCACCATCCTTGCTACCGGATTCGGAACAGATGATATTCCGGAAATCGCAGAAGAACACCGGAATACACTCGTTTACGGAACAGAAGAAGAACGGGATCAGGAAAAACGCCGGATTCAAAAAGAAAAGGAGGAGCAAGAGTTGATCGACAAATTTTACAAAGGTCTCGGAAACAAAATGGGGAACTCTTTACGGGCAAAATCGTTCATCTTGACGCCGGAAGAAATGGATGACGATGCGCTCATTGCTCTGTTGGAAGAACATCCTACTTACAACCGCGATCCGAAGCTTTTTTCCCGTAATCGGCATAAAACAACCGGCGAAATCAAACCGGACGAAGATTTACCTGTGGAACAATCTCTGTCCGAAAACATACCGGATAATACCCAACAAAAAAACAACCGAATCATACGATTTTAATATTATCAACTTAAAAAAATAAACATATGAATCTGTTTGATCGTGTAAGTGTAGATATCAAAGAAGCGATGCTGGCAAAAGATAAAGTCCGCCTCCAAGCACTTCGTGGCGTTAAGAAAGAATTTTTAGAAGCAAAAACGGCCAAAGGTAGTGACGGAGAATTAACAGACGACGCAGCCATCAAAATCTTACAAAAGATGGTAAAACAACGGAAAGAAAGTGCGGAAATCTACGCGTCGCAGGGGCGCCCCGAATTGGCAGAGAACGAATTAGCGGAAGTGATCTGTCTGGAAGCTTATCTTCCTAAACAAATGAGTGTGGAAGAACTCGAAATCGCATTGAGCGAAATCATTACGCAGGTCGGTGCAACCGGTCCGGGCGATATGGGAAAAGTCATGGGTACCGCAACCAAAGCTTTAGCCGGAAAAGCCGAAGGCCGTCTCATCTCTGAAACCGTCAAAAAACTGCTCTCCTGAGCGTAATAAGCGGACAGCATCGTATACTGTGATAGAAATTGCCAACCCCATTCTGATGAGGAATTAAGGGTTGGCAATGACATAGAATGCAATAGATGAAGCGTGTTATAGATCTACTTCTTTATTCTCTACTAACAAATGTTCGCCATAACGATATTGATACAAAGCAACCTGCAATTTTTCTTTGTTTGTTTTGACAGGTTCAATAGTTACAAAATTCATTTTTAGCGTATCCTGTTCAATCGCAGCGCTTTTATCTCGCGTTTTCTGATCTTCCCAAGTACCGGAATTGACATAAACACACGTCTCCCCTTGCAAATTTGTAAATGATTTGATCATAGGAATATGAGTATGTCCAAATATTACGATTCGGGTATTCGATTCAGAATTCTGGAAATATTGAACGTTTGCCTGATCGTCAATAAACGATGTTTCCAAACTACCAACTATTGCTTCGTTAATCTTTGTCATAACAGAGGCATTATTATACTTTTCACGTTCATCCCAATTATCCTGAGTAAATAAATCATTGTACAAATTTATCTGGATACTACCGTCTGTTTCGCTGTTATACGGGAGTATATCATTTATCGCATAAGTCTTTGTATAATTACCTACGTTTGTTTTAATGATTGAATCATAAAAATTGTCTTTTACGTAGATAACATCTTCCATAACCTTTTTCCATAATGTATAATAAATGTGTTTGCTATACTGTTCGGCATTATCCGCATTATTTAGTGTCACATTGGGAACTTTTGTCGCTTCCTCATGGGTTGTAGGATCAGTAAATGAATTGGCAGCAATACGAGCAAAGAAATATCCGGGAGGTAAAGTTGCTCCGGGAGCTTCTTCTTCGTTCGCATTTGGAGTAATTGCGCAGAAAAAGTCGTAACAATGACCATGTTCAATAGCGATCTCCGGATAGTCGTCGGGATGATAAGTACCCACACCAAACTGTTCACCTGCATCACGAGCCTGATTTATACCGGGCATTGCAATATCCACATTTTCAGGCGAAAAACCCATGTCGTGATTTCCTGGTATATAAGTAAGTTTTATCTTACCATCTTTGATAATACCATTCAGCACATCGAAGATTTCCTGATTGGCTGCTACCGTTTTCCTGACGAAATCAGCTTGTGTGCCTCCTCCATAACTATCTAACCGAGTAGGGATATACCATTCGTCAAGTATATCGCCATTCATTATTAATTCCTTGATGCTGACAGATGACCGCACTTCATTAAGAAACTCCTCCAGACGTTTCAGGTGTTTCACATTTTCAGAATACTCCAAGTCGTTTCCAAGATGAAGGTCGCTGATTATAACGATCTTGTTCCGATCGTTACTGGCGATTTCACTGTTGTCGAAAGGATTTGTGGAAATAATGTCCTCATCATCAGAACTGCACGACACACCTACAATAGCAGAGGCAATTAATAAAAATAATAAATAATTTTTTTTCATTATATAATAAATATCAAATAGTAAATTATGTAATCTGGGAAAAGATATAGGGCAAAAGTAGTTTGAGTTTCAAGAGCAGATGTTTCATAATTACAAAAACTATGTTTCATAAATACACAATGTGAAGATTTTTGAATTCTGATTAAGCCTAACTTTCTAATTCAATATTAACTTTACGCCTTGTTATGCAAAGTTTATATTTCGCCACAACGTTTGCCTCAGCAATTGTCTGCCTACTCACCTCTTTGTTAGTCTTCGTACAGAGAAAAAAAGGGGAACGTTCGCGCGTTATTTTGGCGTGTATAATTCTGTTTTCAGTAGGTAATTATATAACGAGATTTTTTACTCTCTGCCACGGAGAAGAACCGAAGTTGGTTATTTCTGTGCCTATGTTGCTATTGGCTATCTTTATGGTTATTTCATATATTATGTATCCTATCGAAGTCATTTCTCCAGGCTTTCTTAATTGCCGAAGAATAATCTGGCTATATAGTCCCTGGTTATTGTTGGTCGCTATTTATATTATGTGTAGACAGATAGGAGTTACTTTTCATCCTTATCATTCTTTGTTTCAAATGGTTTCTGAGGCAGAAACGTTCCAGGTTTGGTTTCGCTTTCTACTTTCCATCTTGCTTTTTACTCCGGCATTATTCATATTTGCTATTCCTTATACACGACGTTATAATAATACCGATAAAATATGGATACGGAAATATTTGTTTTGTTTTACCCTCAACATTATGGCGTATGAAGTTTTACTCGTATTTGATTCTCTGTTAATTAAAACCTTATATTATTATGCGAGCGTGGGATGCAGCCTTTATATTGCTTATATGGAACTGTTTGAACGGTTGATAGAACTACGCCCGACTCTTATAGAACAAACAAATATTCCGAATATTTACAAGATTTCTCATTCTGATAAATTGTCAGTTAAACAGAATCCTTTATGTAAGAGAATAATTCTTTATATGGAGCAAACCTGTGATTATCGAAATCCGGATATTTCATTGAATATGTTAGCTCGTTCGCTTTTTACTAACCGAACTACACTTTCAAAAGCCTTACACGAGTTAGGTTATAGTAGCTTCAATACTTATATCAATACCTTGCGTATTGAAGATTTTATCCAGCACGTTCATAATAAAGAGTTTGTCAATTATCAGGATGCGTTTTATGATGTAGGTTTTCGTTCACGAACTACTGCCCTTCGGAATTTTAAACAATATACGGGTAAAACTCCGTCTGAATATTTTTCAGGTTGACTTCATGGCCGGCCTTCTTTTGCTTTCAGTCCAATCTTTTTTATATAATTCTCCTATCTTTTTTTGATTGACGTCAAAGCCTATTTCTATCATATATGCAAATAGAAAAAAGGTGTATTGTTTTTAAATTTTTATAGGGATAAATAGAAAAAAACATCGGATAGTTTACAAAAACGTATCTTTGTCGTATAATTCAGAATAGAACAAGCCTACTTATGAACCTGCCAAGAACGTACGGAGGCCATTTAATGGCTATCCTGACCTGTATTATTTGGGGAACGACATTCGTTTCTACCAAAGTGCTTATCAATAACAGCCTTACTCCTGTAGAAATTCTCATTTACCGCTTTGCCATGGCCTATCTCTGTATCTGGCTGATTTCACCTCGTAAATTATGGGCAGACAATCTAAAAGATGAATCTTTGTTTGTTTTATCTGGCTTGACCGGTGGATCTCTTTATTTTTTGGCAGAAAATACAGCATTGGAACTAACCCTGGCATCCAACGTCGGACTGATCATCAGTGCAACTCCTATTATTACAGCCTTCGTTCAATTTTTAATTGACAAACGGGAAAAGCCAAGAAAATCTTTTATTATCGGCTCATTAATCGCATTGCTCGGCGTTGCTTTCGTTATTTTCAACGGAAGCTTTATGCTTAAACTCTCTCCTCTGGGAGACCTCCTCACTCTTACCGCAGCGTTTATGTGGGCTTTTTATTGTATTATTTTCAGGAAATTAAGCAACCGCTATCCGACAGCATTTATCACCCGGAAAGTTTTCTTCTATGGCGTTGCCACTATTTTACCGATGTTGCTGGTACGGACTGCGCCTTTCGATCTGGCGGTATTCGTTCGCCCGGTCGTACTGATGAACCTACTGTTCTTAGGATTAATCGCCTCGATGCTTTGCTACATGATGTGGAACCTGGCCGTGAAACGGATCGGTACCATGCGCGCGTCCAATTATCTTTACCTAACTCCACTTATCACCCTGTTTACGTCGGCGTTAGTAATCGACGAACCGATCACCTGGATCGCCATCATAGGCTGCATACTAATCCTGAGCGGTGTTTACATGGCAGAAAGGAACTAAAAAACTCAATTTTATTTTTTCTGAAATACACGTATATAATCTATATCGTAAGTTGCAGGAAGCACAGATTCGTCCACACCCCGCGCTCCGCCCCAATTTCCGCCCCAGGCCAGATTTAGTTTCAAATAAAAGGGGGCATCAAACGGCCACGTGTCTTTATTACCCATCTTGTCGTTTGGGAAATAAAACAACTCCCTACCGTCCACGAACGTCCGAATAAAATCCGCTGTCCATTCCAAGGCATAGACATGAAATTCCGTTTGTGCGCCGGGAAGAAATACTTCCTTCGTCTTTTGCGTCCCGATAGTATGATAATATGATTTGCAATGGATAGACGAAGAAACATAATCCGGATTATAACCAACCTCTTCCATAATGTCGATTTCCCCATCATCAGGCCAAGCTGTAAAATTTTTAGGCATCATCCAAAACGCAGGCCAGGTTCCTTTTCCTACCGGCAGTCTCAAACGCGCTTCAAAATAACCATATTGCCACCCTTCCACAGTATTCATACGAATTGAATATATTTTACCGTCAATCTTTTGGGCAGTAATTGTTAATACACCATCTTTCACCGTCGCCAACCTTTCCTCACCCAGTTTCCCAGCTACATAATGCTGTAATTCGTTATTTCCCCATCCCCCATCCCCAGTCTCATACCACCAATTCGCTCCCGGTTCCGAACCTTCATCAAATTCGTCATGCCAAACTAACTTATATCCATCAGGAATCGTCAGGTCATCAATTAGATCTTTTCCTTCATTATTTTTTCCGCCACAACCAACAACTGCAGCAAGAAACAAAAACAAGAAACACAACGTTAATAGTTTTCTCATAACTTCGATATATTATATTCTGCTTTTTAAATATAGACAAAAACGAATTATAAATAGAAAAGCTTACCTTTGTAAAAATAAATTTGTACAATAAGAGACTTTCAACCAGACATTAATTGCTTAATGGCTAAAAATCTGTTTTAGATGAAAATATTTTTTTTACCTGTCATTGCTTTGTTTCTATTCGCTTCTTGTGATAAGGACGAAAATCAAAATAGAACTATTACAAAAAAGCATCTTCAAGGAAAAATAGAAAAAGGCCCTTTTATTACAGGATCTAAAGTTACCCTCTACGAGCTGAACGAACAACTTCAACAAACAGGAACCAACATCTTCTCAACAGAAACAACAGACGATATCGGAAGTTTTTCATTTGATACGAAAATGAGTCTCACAAGCCCATTCGTCGAAATAGAAATTAGCGGCTATTTCTTTAATGAATACAGAAATAGTTTATCGGATTCACAAATCAAACTAAACGCACTTGCAGATATCACACAAAAAGAAAAAATCAACGTAAATATTCTGACTCATCTGGAATATAAAAGAATCAAAAAATTAGTAACGGAAGAAAAATCGTTTGCCGAAGCCAAAAAACAAGCCCAAAAAGAATTACTAAACAGTTTCTTTATTACACAAGATTTCTCCGACTTCGAGGACATTAGCTTCACCGATAATTCGGACGCGTCAACGGCTCTTTTAGCTATTTCGTCTGTTCTTTTGGAAGGCAAAAAAGAAAGTGAGTTTTCGCAGTTTATTGCTATGCTTAGCAATAATTTTGCTGAAAATGGAAAAATAGAAGATAATACGCTATTAAATGAGATAAAATACAGTAATGCCAATATAAACTCAGAAACTGTAAAAGAGAATCTGGTCAATTATTATCATGAAAAAGGTTATACTCTTGAATTAAGCGATGTATGGAAATATATCGACCGGAACGGAGACGGTACGCTAAACGAAGAAGATAAATTTATCAATGAACCCTCTACCCCATTACCGGAAGAAAGTATTTTTGAAAAAGAAGAAAATACCCAAAGTATTCTAACGAACACCTATGAAAAAGTACGATCCTATGTACAATACATTCTGGTTTTAGATGCAAAACGATCTAAGGGAGAGACAATTGACGAAAGTAGTTCATATGTTCAAAATGCATTTGCTGCTACGTACAGAGCAATACATCAGCTCAATTTTATACTGGAAGGGTTAAACAGAGAATCTTTGTTGTACGACCCGAAGCCTTATATTGCCACGGCTAAAACACTAAGGGCTTTATTATATATCGACATGGTACAGCATTGGGGAGATATGCCTTTAATCACAAAAACAATGGGAATAGATGATAATATTTATGTTTCTCGTACCCCCAAAAACGATATCTTCACCTATTTGGAAAATGATTTGGCTGACGTAAAACAATATTTGCCAAACGAAGTTTATTCCTATTCGAACCCCGTTATCCCCGCTCCTGTTGCTGACGCAATCTTGACAACAATCTCTTTGGAAAAAGGAAATAATGCCTCTATTTATTTGGATAATCTATTGAACTGTTCAATCTTCGAACTAGAGAATCAAACAACCGACGTATATAATTCATTAACTAAGGAAATCATTTTGGGAATAATAACATCCGACGATCAGCCACCTTTCTCAACCGAATTGAAAAAAGGAAAATATCTACCGATCTTTTCCTATTCAGGCATTTTGCTTAATTACGCGGAAAATCTATTGACGCAGGCAAATACATCCAAAGCTTTGGAAGTCATTAATTCCGTTCGAACGGCTAAAGGAATGGAGTCGCTGACAGATAACACTAATCTAAAAAAAGATCTTGCTGCCACTTGGAATAATGTGCCAGGTTTAGACTACGGCTATTTTACGCTTGTAAAACGCTTAAACTTGGCAACAGAATTTTTCGGACTCTCAGAACATTTTTTATTATTGCCAATACCTCTAAGTGAATTGAATTTAAATCCTAATATGACGCAAAATCCGGGATATTAATCGTCAAGTTCGGCCAATTCATTCAGGTTTTGCTGAATATTCCGAATATTTCGGTCATAAAGCCGTTTGTACGACCAAAGACTGACAAATATCGCCAAAGCAAATAGGGCGAACATAAACACCCAATGCCAGGGCTTCGCGTAAAGCCAATAAATGATTGTCAGTGGTATTGTCCCGATCACGACGGGAAAAAGAAGATAAAGCTTTTCTTTCCGTATCCAAACAGCATACGTATTAATAACTTTAATATTATTCTTTATATCGCCTACCTCATCTAATTTTGACAACAAATTTGCCTTGGCAGCACTCCAAATTGCGCCTGTAAGGGAGAAGAGTCCCCAATATAGCATCGAAAAACGAAACAGCCAATGAGTATTTGCGAAAAAAACCCAACCGATTATGGGTAAAGCCAACAAACAAATAACGGCACTCAAAATCTCATAGCCAACGAGTATATTTACCGACTTTTTCACTTTCGTCTTATACATTTCATGAATGAGAATACCACTGAGTTTTTCTTTCTGATCCAACTTTTCGCTAAGCGCCTGCCAAACCTTTTTCATTTCTTCCAGTTCCATGTTATACGTTTTTAAATTCCTGACATTTTTTTGAGTTTCTCTTTGATACGTACCAGCCTTACCCCCACATTCGTTGGTGTCAAACCGGTTATATCTGCAATTTCCTGATAAGAATATTCGTCTAAATAAAGAAGGACTATCGCTTTTTCAAGAGAAGAAAGACGGCGGATCAGACAATACATTTCGCGAATAGCATCATCCAATTCATTCGTCTCAATCAAATGCGCGGAAAGTAAGGAGAGCGATACATGCTTAGGCCTCTTCATGTATTTTCTCAAATCAGAGATACAGGTATTCAGTGCGACTCTGTAAATCCAAGTAGAAACAGTGCACTCACGCCTGAATCCGGTAAATGATTTCCATAAATTACAAACGACATCCTGATAGAGATCAGCCATAGGGGTTTCGTCGGATACATACACAGAACATACTTTGTATATAATCTTTTCGTTATCCTGAATAAGCTTCACAAATTCATCATCCAAACTTATCTTTTTCATTTCATTGCTTTTCTCTATTAGTCGAAGGTCTTTTTCCTTTTATTACATCACCGGTTCATTTTTTACTTCTTCTACCAAACTTTAATCTATCAATTCATAAAAATAGAACTTTTCAACTATGAAAAAAATTTCCTATACTCATTATAAGGTATAATTCAAATTAAAATCATTATTAGTCGGTATTGAGTAACCTTTTTTTGTTACCGACCTTTGCATACGTAAAATCAGGCGGCAAATTCTCTTCTACTAAGAATGGATTAAAACCCATATAACAATAAAAACGATGAAAAAACAATCCATTATTTATCTGCTAATCTTACTGTCTTCCACAATAATAGGTTTCTGGGCAATCCCCTTTTTTGTCCAAAAGGCTACGGATACGCGGAATGATTATCCTTTTATGTATTACAGTTCACTCTTAAGGGATTTCTGTTTTATTGATTTTGTGAACAAAGAGTTTCCTATGTATGACCGGAATGGGAATACCTATACACAAGCACAATTCGATTCTTTACTTCCAATGCTTAACTTCAGGCAACTAATCATCGACGGGAATCTGCCGGATTCAATTGACGGGCACAAAATCGACGGACCTCTGATTCGAATGAAAAATGTGATTTACCGTTATCATCCGGAAAGTTTTCTTGCTCCGGAAACCGGACTTTATATCATGTATGAAGCCATGCCGAAACGAGTAAACGGAGAAACTCCACAAGATATGTTCCGCTTTACCGACCGCATTGAATTTATCGACATAAAATCGAACACGACAGATGTCCAGAAAAGTGCTGTTTTCCAAAAAGCAATTGAAAAAGCGGGTTATTCTTTCCCAGCTCAATGGATATCTGGCAATATGAATCCGATGAAAGCATACGACGAAGGATATTTTTCGCTCGATAGTAAAGGAGAATTGTTCCATATCAAAATGGTAAACGGACGTCCGTTTGTACGGAATACACATCTCGGCGAAAAAATCAAAATCGCACATTTTTCCATGACTGAAGTCGCGGATATGCGTTTTTACGGTTTTCTTTTTGATACGGAAGGTTTTACTTATATTCTCGAAGAAGATTCCGGGAAATATAAACCGTTGAAATTGGATATGGACGCGCTAAACCTTAAAAATGACGAAATGCTTGTTATGGGGAACCTGCTTTATTGGACGATAACAGTCACCCGTCCTAATCGGTTATCTTGTTATGCGCTAAAAACAGAAACACTTGAACAGGTAGCAAAACACGAAATAAAAAGCACTCCCGATCGATGGGACTTTACAGCAAAATGGATGTTCCCTTTATTCCTTACTTTCGAACATTCCAACACGAATTATATCTACCCGAAAATTATTTTTACCGGTTATTCATTTCTACCGGTTCACATCCTTCTGGCATTTCTAATCTTATTTTTTGTTCCCAATACTAAAAAGGAAAAAAGACTTTTCGCGGGCTACATACTCTTCACGGGAATAGTGGGACTGTTAGCTTTGTTTCTTTTGCCCGGTTTCCGAAATAAATAAAGGACTAAAATGAAAACGCGTATTCTTATATTCTTATTTAGCTTATTCATCCTCTCATCACAGGCTGAAAATAGAAAAAATACGTGCAATTTGGTTCTTCATATTCAAGATGATAAGCAAGTAATCCCATTAGAATACGCAGCTGTTTTTTTATACGGTGAAGATCGAAATTACAGTGCTATCAGCGATGAAAACGGAATGGTTTTGCTCAATGGAATCATTCATGGTTCTTACAAACTCATGGTTTCGTACGTAGCTTATAAACCTTTTGAACAGACGATCAAGTTAATTGCAGACGAAAGATTGACTATTCGACTGACTTCAACCATCAACAGTCTGAATGAAGTGATCGTTACCGCTTCGGAATCCAGGGGGATAACGAGTTCTTCGGTTATCGACCGCAAAGCTATGGAGCATTTGCAGCCATCCAGTTTCAAAGATTTATTGGAATTATTACCCGGCGGTTCAGCATCCGATCCAGCACTTACTGCGGCGCAAACTATTGAACTAAGAGGCGTTAGTATAAGTGACAGCCAAAACAAATATAACACTTCTTCTTTAGGGACTTCCTTTGTTATCGATGGTTCACCAATTTCAACAAACGCAAACATGCAAACCACAGCCGGGCCGGAAATAATAATCAATAATGGATCTTACGCCAATCAAAGCAGAAATACAGTAAATCGTGGCATCGATATGCGGGCAATTTCTACGGATCAGATCGAACGGGTAGAGATTGTTCGGGGAATTCCTTCCGTAAAGTATGGAAATCTGACCAGCGGTTTGATAAAAATCGAACGGAAAAAAGGTCCTTCGAAATTGGAAGGACGGTTCAAGGCGGATGTAAATTCCAAATTATTTGCCTTAAGTAAAGGATTTCGCCTGAATGAAAATACAAATATAAATATCGGATTGGATTTTTTAGATGCGAAAAGTTCTCCAACCGACAGTTACACCAATTACCAACGCCTGAATGCCTCTTTTCGTTTAAACCGCGAATGGAATAAGAGGGAAACATCTCGTTTGATTTGGAATTCCAATGTCGATTTCGGACACACCTTGGACGATGTGAAGACTGATCCGGATATCGGATATAATCTGACAAATAAATACAATTCGGGCTATAATCGATTTGCCTGGGGCAACACCTTATCGTGGGCGTTTGAAAAAAAGCTCTTTTTAAAAAAAATAGAACTAATCACTTCCGCTTCTTACGAATTAGATAAAATAAAACAGACTAAATTTGTTCAACTTCTTACGCCAACAGCCATTCCCAATGCTACAGAACAGGGAGAATCAGATGGCATTTATCTACCAGCCAACTGGATATCCGAACAAACCATAGATGGCAAACCGCTTTCGCTTTTCGCACAATTAACAGCCGATATGAATGTTAAAACAGCCGGTATTATACATAATCTGCTGGCCGGAATGAAATGGACATACGATAAGAACTTCGGCAAAGGCCAGATTTACGACGTTAATCTTCCGCCAAGTCCGGATATGACAACACGACCACGCAAGTATTCGGACATCCCGGCCGGAGAAGAACTTGCTTTTTTCGTAGAAGATAAAATCGGTATTCCTGTTGGAAGAAACCGGTTACAAGTTAATGCCGGGATACGGGGAATGAGCATTATTAACTTAGCCAAAGAATACAAAATGAACGAAAAATGGTATTTCGATCCGCGCCTAAACGCCGAATGGACTTTTCCTGCTTTTCAATTAAAAGAAAAACCACTTATTCTTTCCTTTTCCGGCGGAATAGGCTGGCACCAAAAAACGCCAACACTTTTGCAACTGTATCCGGACTTTATCTATAATGACCATGTCCAGTTAAACTACTATCATAATAATCCGGAATTCCGACGCATCAATCTGATAACATATAAAAATAAAATCATCAATTACAACTTGGAGCCGGCTGTTAACCGGAAATGGGAAATGCGTTTGAATTTGTCATACGATAATACTAATTTTTCAGTCACATATTTCCGGGAAAAAATGACCAACGGTTTCCGAAAGGAAGCCATTAAAACCCAATCACAAATCCGTAAAATATACGATCAATCGGCAATCAACTCGTCCGAATTAACCGGCCCGCCAGATCTAACGTCTGTCCCTTTTGAAACAGATACACTCTTGATGCTGTTTTCTGCCTACACGAACGGAAGCGCAACGTTAAAAGAAGGAGTCGAATTCACACTCTCAACAAAACGTTTGGATTGGCTAAAAACTCGAATGACGGTAAATGGAGCTTGGTTTCGCACAAATTACGACAACAGTATTCCCCTCTATAAAGGGACAAGCCAGTTGATTGAAGGAAAAGCTATCCAGGAAATAGGAATCTATGAATCTACCGGCGGATATTTTCGGGAACAATTCAACACGAATTTCATGCTGGATACCTATATCCCCAATTTAGATCTGGAATTTTCCACATCATTTCAATGTACTTGGTTCTATAAAAAAAGAACAAAACCTTACAGCGGAGTGCCGTTCGCCTATATTGACCCGGCAGGAAATGAACACCCGTATACAGAAGCCGAAGCCGAAGACACCCGCTTACAATGGCTCATTATACGAGTAAACGAATCACAATTTATGACAGAAAAAGTACCCTTCGGTATGTACGTCAATTTCAAAATGTCCAAACTGTTCAAAGATACTTTCCGGATATCCTTATTCGTGAACCGTATCTTAGATTATTTGCCAGATTACAAAGCCAATAACGTCACCATAAAACGCAGTTCTTCGCCTTATTTCGGAGCTGAATTAACAATTAAAATATAACGATAGTATTCACTAAAAAAATAGAACTCTTATGAAAATTAAATTATTTACTTTTTGTTTGATGCTGGGCTTAACCGCATCTTTCTTTATATCCTGCAGTGACGATGACGATGTTCCTGCCGTGAACAAGACAAACTTAAATCTCCTCATAACCCCTCCGGAAGGGATTACATATACGGCCTTAACGGATATTGTTTTATCTGTAAAAGAAAAAAATACCGGCACAGCATCCGAAATTAAAGATGCCGTCGTCAACGGAACAACATTATCTTTCACGGTAAACGAAGGTACCTATGAAATTACAGCGGAAGGAACGGCGGAATATTCAGTGGATGGCGAAACCGTTTCTAAACCGATACGCGCATACATCGCAGCACTTGTCGTTACCGGCGAAACGCTAAGCGAAAATGCCAGCTCGTTTATTTATTCTCCGTCTACCGCCGGATTTGTATTTAAGGAAATCTTCTTTTCCGGATCGCTTACGCCGGAAGGGCTACAAACGTCCGACCAATATTTTATTATTTACAACAATTCGGATGAGACTTTATATGCCGACGGATTGTTTATTTCGGATTCCGAGTTCCTGACAGTAGATAAACAAACGTATACGCCGGATATCCTATCTACCCATTTCACGGCTTCTTCCATGATTATGGTTCCTGGCTCCGGAACCGACCATCCGATAACACCGGGAGGATCGTTTATTATTGCAATCGATGCGGTCAACTATAAAGAGATTAATTCTAATTCCATTGACTTAAGCAAGGCTGATTTCGAGATTATTTATAATAATTCGAATATGAGCGACACGGATAACCCCGATGTTCCCAACATGAAGAATATTATGGGGAACATGGTTATTCACAACCGCGGATTTAAAAGCTACGTATTAGGCCGCTTGGGGGTCGACACGGACACCTATCTGAAAGATTATGTTTACACCTGCAGTTGGGTATTTGTTTTTGAAGAATGGTCATTCGACTTGGACGACGATTATTACAAAATCCCGAACGAATGGATCGAAGACGCGGTAAACCTCAGCGTGGAATCAGAATTCCAATGGATCGTGACCGACCCTTCATTAGATATGGGCTGGACATACAGCGGAACAATCGATAAAGACCCGGAAAGATATGGAAAGAGCGTACAGCGTAAAGTCGCCGGAACCATTGACGGACGTGAAGTATTAATGGATACGAATAATTCGAAGCTGGATTTTAATCCGCAGACCCCGATTACACTGAAATAATCTTTTAAACGTTTTTAGAGATGCGCTTTCTTTTCTTGTTTATTTTAGTTTTTTTCCCGTTTATTATGATCCATGCAGAAGATACGATCTCTGTAAGGATACAGAAACGCTTATCCCCTTTGACGCACATGATCGATTTTGTCCAGCACAACCCGGCGGTGATGCCCATTTTGAATTATCCGGAATACACCGAACTAAAAACAACGATGACCCGTTCGGATCACGAAGCTTTTTTAGCGCAGGAAGGATTTCTGAAAAATCAATTTGCTCTTCAGGCCGTAACGGTTCAAAAACTCGGAAATAAAACACTTTGGGGAAATGTCGAGTATAAAAACAGGAAAAAAGATCAAGTAAAATGGAACGAAAGCGCAGATTATACCCTTGTATATCCCTATGTGATGAGTGATACGGTTGGAGGCAATAACCTTCATAATGAAGAATATACCTTTGAGGGAGGTTATGCTCAAAGCAACGATCGCATCACGTGGGGATTACAATTAGCGTACAGAGCTTTACAACAATATCGCACAAAAGATCCTCGGCCCGATAATACCGTTTCGGATTTATTATTACACCTGGGGATAAACTATCAAATAAATACTAAATACGCTTTAGGAGGAAATCTTATTCTACGTAAATACAAACAAAAGAACAGCATTGTTTTTCGCAGTAACATTGGTATACCCACCGTTTACCATTCTTCCGGCTTAGGAACGGACATGTATCTATTTGCCGGGAAACAAAACGCCTATAAGATCCTATACAATGGAAACACCTATGGAGCGGCATTACAACTTTTGCCTGTATCAGGACAGGGATTGCTTATCGATCTGGATTATCAGCATTTTCAGTACGAAAAACAAGTCAGCAATTTACTTTACCTACCCATATCCGAAATCTCTGAAAAAAAATACGCAATCAACGCTTGCTTCCGGAAAACAAAAGCAGAAAAACATTGGGTTGCAAAAATTCAAGTCCAAAGAAGAAAAAGAGAAGGAACGGAACATCGTTTTTCCATTCCTCAAAGTAATATTTATGAAAAAATCAGTTCCGCTTCACTTTATACGCACGAAATAACTCAAGCAGAACTATCGTTCCTGTATGGTGTAGAAAAAAATCAGTTATTGTCCTGGTATATTATTCCTCTATTCGGCATAGAACAATCAAACGAAAACTATCTGGATCCTATTCGGAAAATGACATTTACGAATGGATACGGTAAAGCAGACGTACATCTTTCCTTTCCATTGAAAAAACTGCTTTTCCATGCCACAACAGGCATTACCATCCGGAAAAACATAGACCGGGAAATTCTGCTTACCGGACTTTCCGAAGAGAGATACGTAACACAAATACTTCGGAATAATTATGCATACTTATCCGAAAACAAGACTTCCTGTACTTGTTCATTGCGAGCAGATTATACGCTTCCTCAAAACCGAACCCTTTACCTGAAAGCCGAAGGCAATTACGCATCATGGGTAGGAAATCTAACGAATTACCAATACAGCTTATCCGCCGGCATCGTTTTCTGAAAACTTTTCGGTACTTTTATTCGCTAAAATCAATCGAATCAAACACGAAAGATGAAAAAGCGAATCTTTTATTTATTTTGTTTTGGGATAACAATACTACAGAATTATGTGATGGCGTATGCGGAATCGAACGAACGCATTCGATTATCGGACTATGGTGCGATCCCAAATGATGGGAAGAACGACCGTGACGCTTTTCAATTAGCTCTAAACCATTGTCGTACGCATCCTGGAACCAACCTTTATATCGAACCGGGAGTTTATAACTTGATAGATGATAACGCGTTGGAACACGAATATAAAGCAATCAACGGACAATATGGAGAAGATGTACAAGGTCATTTTTTTTATCCGAAGGCAGACTATGTAATTGGTTTGGATTTAGATCGTTTTAACCATATTACCATAGACGCTGCCGGCGTTACGCTTGTTCAGGAAGGATGGTATGAAGCTTTATCGATTACGAATGCGGAAAATGTCCTTATCAAAGGATTGAAACTAGCCCATAAACGCCCACCTTTTACCACAGGTGTTATTATCGAATCTACTTCAACTTATTTTGATATGCGGGTGGATACGGTTAAATATCCTTTTCTGACCGAGCGGATAACCGGCAGGGTTCATTTTTACGACATGAATAAACAACGGATATATACCGGAGGTTGGAATGAGCGCAAAGAACTGATTGACCCACAAACGATACGGGTTTATTCTCAATGTAAACCTCAAACAGGTGATCTTTGTATTTTGAGGCATTCCGGACATGGGCGGGCAGGTATTCTCATCAAGGAATCTTCCAATATCACATTAGAAGATGTAACAATCCACAGTCAGCCGGGCATGGGAGTCGTTGGACATCGTTCTGAGAATATCACACTCAAAAATTTACAGGTAATACCAGCTCCGGGCACGGTTACTTCAACCAATACGGATGCAACACATTTCACCAGTTGCAAAGGGAAAATAAAATTTGAAGGGTGTAAGTTCGGCGGACAGGGAGATGATTGTACCAATATTCATAATTATTACTGGAGCTTGTACAAAGAAAAGAATCCGCGAAGCCTGAAAATAGCTGTTGAAGAAGCTGACCTTCATGCCTTATCTCTAGATTATCCGGACCCGGGAGATACGCTTGCATTAGTATCTAAAGAAAACCTAACTCCGGTGGAATATTATCGAGTTGACGAAGTAACGACTTCGGAAAAAGACTGGAGAGTAATAGTCACATTAGATAAGAACTTCCGATACGATCCGGAAAATTACTATATCACAAATATTACCCGGAGACCTTCTGTCGAAATAATCAATAATACCGTAAGAAGTCATATGGCAAGGGCTTTTCTCATCAAAACGAAAGAGGTACGAATTGCCGGAAACGTAATTCAAAGTAGTAGTGGATCGGCAATACAATTAGGTGCGGAAGCTTCCTGGCGCGAAAGCGGTCCGGTTCAGCAAATCTTGATTGAGAACAATTGGATTGTTGGTTGCGGATACGGGCATGGCACGCAAAAAGGTACGGCTATCAGTGCGGAAGTAAACGGAGCCAAAACAAAAACAAATATCCTGAATCGCACCATCATCATCCGCAATAATGTAATCGAAGCAGTAGGGAAAAACGCGATTTATATTTCCGATACTGATGGAATTGATATTCATAATAATGAAATATCCGGTTCTGAGAACGCTATATATATCAAAAACGCCAAAAACATCGATATTAAGAACAACGGACAACTGCCGGTTCTCTTTGAATAAATCGGAAAGGATCGTCAAAACAACTAAAAATCATTCATCTTTAACTTATAATCAAACATGAAAATCACAGAATATATCGTAAAGGGAAATTTGGTAGTACAAATAACAATTGGCTTGCTTGTGGGTATTGTATTAGGCATAACCGTGCCCGAATTTGCTTCTTCTTTATATTTCTTGGGTGAATTGTTCCTGATGGCCTTAAAAGCGGCTGCACCGATTTTAGTTTTTCTGCTGATTATTTCTTCCATCGCAAATCATAAAAGCGAACAAAAAACAAATATTAAATCAGTTTTGTACCTCTACCTTTTAGGAACCTTTTTATCTGCCGTAACTGCGGTATTGGCCAGTGTGTGTTTTCCATCCTATATTACTCTTCGCGGCAGTGAAACTGTCAATTTATTGCCACCGACCGGAATTTCCGATGTTTTCAGAGATATTCTTTTCAAAATTGTGGACAATCCGATTCATGCGATTATCCAGACTAATTTTATCGGAATTTTGGCCTGGGCAATCGGGATTGGTGTTTTTATGCGTAGCTGCTCGGATCACACGAAGCAATTCTTTAACGACCTATCGGATATTGTTATTAAACTGATCCGGGTTATTATCCGTTTCGCGCCGATCGGTATCATGGGATTAGTCGCGTCTACGATTGCCGACACGGGACTCGCCACGTTACTGGAATATTTGCATGTTGTATTGGTTTTAGTCGGTACGATGTTGTTTATCGCCCTAATCATCAATCCACTAATCGTCTTTCAGAAAATAAGAAAGAATCCTTACCCTTTAGTATTTACCTGTCTGAAAGAAAGTGGAATCACAGCTTTTTTCACTCGAAGTTCTGCAGCAAATGTTCCGGTAAACCTGAATCTGGCACGAAAATTAAATCTCGACAAAGACACCTATTCTGTCAGTATACCGTTAGGAGCAACCATTAATATGGAAGGAGCGGCGGTTACGATTACCATCCTTACGCTGGCTGCTGTTTATACTTTAGGAATTAAAGTGGATATTCTTACGGCCATTCTTCTGAGTGTTATTTCCGCTTTAGGAGCCTGCGGAGCATCCGGAGTCCCTGGAGGTTCACTGCTGCTTATCCCCGTTGCCGCCAGCCTATTTAATATTCCGACAGACACCGCCATGATGGTTGTTGGAGTGGGAATGACGATCAGTGTCATTCAAGACTCAATGGAAACATCCTTAAATTCCTCAACGGACATTTTATTCACCGCAGCAGCCAGTATCGGAGCTTCCCGAAAAGAATAAATTAAATGAGTAGTTTGGGCAAATTTACATAGTGCCGGAAACTCTAAGTAAACTAAATTTGTAACAAAAAATCAGATGCATTTGAACAACCATAATCGCTATGTTTATTGTTTTTACCTAATATAACGGACTGTATTTTCTATTGGTAGAAAAAGGTAAATTAATAATCCGGATTTATAAAAAATCAATATATTTACATAAAACATCAAGAATATTACCGATGAAAGAAATAAATAGGCTTAAGGTTGTTCTGGTGGAACAAAAGCGAACCGGCAAATGGCTGGCAGAAACATTAGGGAAGAATGAAGCGACTATTTCCCGTTGGTGTACCAATGAAACGCAACCTTCGTTAGATACGCTTTTAGCGATAGCGAAAGTGCTGAATGTGGATATTAAGGAATTGCTTGTCTCTTCAAAAGAGACTAAGTAGTAGAGAAAATACGATGAAAAAGGAAGAGATCGATATGAGTATAGATAAACTTGACCTGCAAAGTCCCGACTTGGTCAACGAGAACTTCGAGAAACTGGCTGCTTTGTTTCCGAATTGCGTAACGGAGAGTGCCGACGGAAAAGTGATAGACTTCGACTTACTGAAACAGGAATTGAGTCATGCGGTCATTGAAGGTAACCGCGAACGCTACCGTTTGGAGTGGCCGGGAAAACGTGAAGCTGTTGTTACCGCAAACCTGCCGACAACAAAAACACTCCGTCCGATACGGCAAGATTCGGTCGATTTTGACAATACGGAAAATCTCTACATAGAGGGTGACAACCTTGAAGTTCTGAAAATTTTGCAGGAAAGCTACTTCGGTAAAATCAAGATGATATACATTGACCCACCCTACAATACAGGAAATGACTTTGTGTATAAGGATAATTTTACCGGAGATAAAGAAGAAGAATTGTTTGAAAGTGGGCAGATTGACGAATACAATCGCCGGTTGGTTGCCAATCCGGAAGCTTCGGGGCGTTATCATTCCGATTGGTTAAGCATGATGTATCCACGGTTGAAGTTGGCAAGGAATCTATTGACTGAGGATGGAGTGATTTTTATTTCGATTGATGATAATGAAGTCCATAATTTGAGGAAAATTTGTGATGAAGTGTTCGGAGAAAGTAATTTTGTGGGAGAACTTGTATGGGAAAGAGCTTATGCACCCAAAAATGATGCTAAATACATATCTAATAGTCATGATTATGTATTGATGTACACTAAGTCTATAGAGAACTTCCAAATAGGACGTCTTTCTCGCACTGAAGAAGCGAATGCGCGTTATTCAAATCCGGACAACGATCCTCGTGGGGTCTGGAAAGCGAGCGATATGTCCGTTAAAACGTACAACTCGGAATGTGATTATCAAATTACGACGCCCTCTGGGCGTATAATTGAGCCTCCAACAGGACGCTGTTGGAGTCTCTCCAAAAAAGCTTTTTTGGAGAGACTCCAAGATAATAGGATATGGTTTGGTATAGAGGGAAATAGTGTCCCTTCCATAAAAAGATTCTTAACTGAATTGAAATTTGATGGAATGGCTCCAACTTCAATTATGTTTTATAAAGATGTTGGACATAGCCAAGAAGGAGCAAAAGAAGTCACGGCTTTACTTGAAGCTGGAGCTTTTGATGGTCCTAAACCAGTACGTTTGCTTCGTCGTTTGCTTACACTTGCTAATACTCAACAAGATTCAATTATTCTCGATTTCTTTTCCGGTTCCGCCACCACAGCCCATGCAGTGATGCAACTAAACGCTGAAGACGGAGGCAGCCGAAAATACATCATGGTACAACTTCCCGAAACCACCGATGAAAACAGCGAAGCCTACAAAGCCGGATACAAAAACATCTGTGATATAGGCAAAGAACGTATTCGCCGTGCGGCCAATAAAATAAAAGAAGAAAAGCGTGCCAAAGCCGAAAAAGAAGGCATGTTTGCCGATTTTGAAGATACGCAAGACTACGGTTTCCGTGTTTATCGCTTAGCCGACAGCAATATGCAGGATGTGTATTATCGTCCGCAAGATTATAAACAGGAAACACTTGATCTATTTGATGACAATATCAAACCCGACCGCACGCCGGATGACTTGCTGGCACAGGTGATGCTCGATTGGGGGCTTCCGCTTTCGTACAAGATTGAACAAGCTACAATAAATGGCAAGCTGGTATTTAAAGTTGCACAGGATTCACTCTTTGCTTGCTTTGACAAAGGCATAGATGAAGCTTTCGCCAAAGAAATAGCGAAAGAAAAACCAATGCGTCTTGTTTTTCGCGATAATGGCTTTGCCAGTGATACGGCAAAAATCAATGTACAGCAGTTGTTGAAACAGTTAAGCCCGGAAACGGAAATGAAAGTGATTTAAAAAGTAAAATTATGGATACAAGTACATTATTCCAAAACGGCACTACTTGGTTGCGTGCAGACTTCCATTTGCACACGAAAGCAGACAAAGAATTTACATACACCGGAGAAGAAAACGAGTTTGTAAACGCTTATGTCGATAAACTTGTAGAACAGGATATTCGAGTTGGAGTTATTACCAATCACAATAAATTTGATTCAGGCGAATATAAAGCTATTGCCAAAAAAGCGCGCAAGGAAGGTGTTTATATTCTTCCGGGAGTTGAACTGTCTGTTAACGATGGCGCTAACGGTGTTCATACATTAGTCGTTTTCGACCCAAATCATTGGCTTGCAGACGGCAATGATTATATTAATCAATTCATTACGACCTGTTTTGCTGGCAGGCATAATTATGAAAATGAAAACGGTCGGTCTAATCATAGCTTGAAGGAAACTTTATTGCAATTGGATAAAATGGACAAAGGCTTTTTTATTATAATGGCTCACGTAGAACAGAATAGCGGCTTATTAAAGGAGTTTGACGGAGGACGAATTATTGACTTAGGGAATGATCCCTTATTCCGGAAATCGGTAATTGGATTTCAGAAAATGAGAACCAATGATTTGAAAAACAATCTGAATACTTGGTTAAATAATAAAGTTCCATGCTTTGTGGAAGGGAGCGATCCTAAATCGATTAACGACATAGGGAAAGGTGAAGCTTGTTTTATGAAAATTGGAGATTTCAATTTCGAAGCAATAAAATTCGCCTTGATAGACTCGAAAAATCGTTGTTCTGAAAGCAGTAATCATGAATCTGAGAATTCATATATAAAATCAATTACTTTCCAAGGCGGATTGTTAGGCGGAAAGCATCTCTATTTTTCTCCCGAATTAAATAATTTGATTGGGATAAGAGGAAGTGGCAAATCATCTATCCTCGAAATTGTGAGGTATGCGCTGAATATTCCTTTTGGCTCGCAAGCTGCCGATAAGGATTACAAAGACGATTTAATTAAACACGTATTAAAGAGTGGAGGAAAGGCAATCGTTGAAGTAGTAGATAGACATGGGGTAATTTACAAGGTAGAACGCATATACGGTCAAAAAGAAGATATTTACAAAGATAACATATTGCAACAAGGGATTACCTTAGATGCCATTCTTCAGCAACCCATCTATTTTGGACAAAAAGACTTATCGAGCAAGAATGCTGATTTTGAGAATGATCTAGTCAATAAACTTGTAGGAAGCAAGTTCAATGATATACAAACAAGGATTGGAAATCAAAAAACAGAAATTCAACGAATCATAAATGAACTTAAGGGATTTGGGAATCTGTCTCAATTGAAAAAAGAAACTGAAATAGCAAAAGCAAATGCAGAACATAAACTCAATTTATTCAAAGAGAAAGGAATCGCGGAAAAGTTGCAATTGCAAACCTCATTTGAATCAGATATTAATCGTTTGCTAAACTTCAAAGGAGGAATAGATAATTATCTGAATGATTTTCAGGCAATCATTCAAAATAATGAATATACTCTTAATAAAGAACTTGAATCTAAAACAAATCCGGAAATATTTGAAGAAGCGAAATCTTTAATTCTTAAATTAAAGACTACATTAGAGCAAGTAAAAGCGACCTATTCGGATGCTCAGAAAATTGCGATTGAATTTACGGCTGTTATAGATAAACTTAAAGCAAAGAAGGAAGAATTAAAAGAAGAGTTTGCGCGAATTAAACGAGAGATAAACATACCGGAACTTAATCCGGATGACTTTATTAAGATAAATAGAGAGCTTGAAACCTCGAAGCTTAAACTTATTGAAATTGAGAAATCGGAAGGTAAGAGGATTGAGGCAGAACACTTGCTAAATGAGGCTGTAAACACATTGGATAAATTATGGTACGAGAAATTTAATCTATTGAAAGTTGAAGTAAGCAGGATAAACGAAATAGGCGGCAAACTATTTATTGAGGTCAATTATAAGGGGAGAAAGGATAAATTTATCTCTAAACTCCAAGAGGTTTTTAGAGGTTCACGCATAAATGAAGCAACTTATATTTCAATCAGCAATGACTATGCCGATTTTGTTGATATGCGAAAAGATGATTTTCGTAAATTGTCCGATAGGCTAACCGAAAACCAATTGATTGAAGCGAAAACCCGATTTGAGGCTAATCGATACGACTTACTGACTTACAAAGTGCCTAATCAGATAGTCATAAACTTCGATGGAAAGCCATTGGAAAAACATTCATTAGGACAACGCGCCTCTGCTCTAATATTGTTCCTTTTGTCTCAAAAGGAAAATGACATATTGATTATAGATCAGCCGGAAGATGATTTGGACAATCAAACCATTTACGAGGATGTTATTCGTGAAATAAAACGATTGAAGGGGCAAATGCAGTTTATATTTGCGACTCATAACGCTAACATTCCGGTATTAGGCGATAGTGAAATGTTAGTCGCCTGCCAATATGTGCCCGATAGTGAAATTAAGATAGAAAGCGGAAGTATTGATTGCCAGAATATTCAAGAAAAAATAATTCGGATTATGGAAGGCGGACAAGAGGCTTTTGATATAAGGAAAAATATATATAAAATTTGGGAGGACGGAAAACGATGAATGCAATAGAATTATTAGATATAATAAGTTCCGGCGAGACCAGCAAGGTTCAGTTTAAACAAGAAATGGATGATGATAAATTTGCAGCTGAAATGATAGCTATGTCAAACTCAAAAGGAGGTGTTATTCTTGTGGGTGTAAAAGATAAAACAGGGGAAGTCATGGGGCTTACTTATGAACAATTACAATCCTATAACAACCGACTGGCCAATATTGCCAACGACAAGATAAAACCTCAGATTTTCATTTCAACAGAAGTAGTAAAAATCACTTCTGAAACAGGAGAAAATAAGATTTTAGTGGTTTATGTCGATGAAGGTGTAAATAAACCATATAAAGATAATAGTGGTACGATATGGGTAAAACAAGGTTCTGATAAGAGAAAATTAATTGACAACTCTGAAATAATGCGGCTTTTCCAACAAAGCAGTAATTTATTTGCAGATGAAATGGAGGTATACGATACGACCATTGACGATATAGATGAAAGATTGTTTGCTGATTATTTCAAAAAAGAATTTAAAGTCTCCTATCAGGAAAAAGGATTGACTTATGAAGAGGCGTTAAGAGCAAAACGAGTTTTGCGAAATGATAAAGTTTCTCTTGCCGGTTTATTATTCTTCGGCAAAGACCCGCAAAACATAAAGCCTGCGTTTACGATAAAAATCGTTTCATTTTTTGGAAATGATATTGCAGGTAACTCCTATAGAAACAAGCCCGAAGATTTAAAAGGAACTATTCCAGAATTGTTTAAGCAAAGCATGAACTTCTTACGAAGTAATCTACATCACACACAACAAAGACAGGAATTTAATTCTGTCGGTATTTTGGAAATATCGGAGATTGTTTTGACTGAGTTGTTGCAAAATGCCTTGATACACCGTGACTACTTTAAAAATGCACCGATAAAAATAATAATATTTGACAATAGAGTAGAAATTGTTAGTCCGGGGAAACTCCCTAATAGCTTAACAATAGATGATATTAAATATGGTAATACAGTAATACGTAATAATCAGATAGCGATGTTTTCTTCTCACACGATGCCATATAGTGGCTTAGGTTCCGGTATCAAAAGAGCAGTAGCCCAACAGCCCGATATTGAATTGATCAATGATATAGCTGGAGAGCAATTTATCGTAAAAATCCCTCGAGCCCAACAAGCATGATATAATGAAATTACAATTCAAAGAGCAGCAATTCCAGATAGATGCCGTCAAAGCCGTAGTGGATTGTTTTGAAGGACAACCTTTGAAGACCAATCGCTTTACGCTTGTACGGAGCAAAGAGATTATTCGTAAAGCAAAGCAGGCTGCGATTGGCGCAAACGAACTATTTGAAAAAGATATATACGAAGATATTGGCTATCGCAACAGTCCGATACAAATACCGGAATCGCTTGTCTTGGATAATATAAAGAAAAACCAAAACAAGAATGAGATACACGAAAGTCAGTATATCGAACGTCCGGAAGGCATACACTCAGGCTACAACCTGACCATTGAAATGGAAACCGGTACGGGTAAAACTTATACCTATATCCGTACCATGTATGAGCTGCACAAAAAATACGGTTGGAGTAAATACATTGTGATTGTTCCGAGTATCGCCATCCGTGAAGGTGTGTATAAATCGTTTCAAGTAACACAAGACCACTTTCAGGAATTATATGGACACAAGATTGCTCCGTTTATCTACAATTCAAGCAGTCCGCAGGATATAGAGAATTTCGCTTCCGACAACCGGATTAGCGTGATGATTATCAACACACAGGCGTTTAACGCCCGTGGAGCGGATGCCCGCCGTATCTATCAGGAACTCGACCAATTCGGAACAAGAAAACCGATTGAGATTATTTCGCAAACGAATCCGATACTGATTATTGATGAACCTCAATCTGTAGATGGCAAAAAGACACTGGAAAGCATGCAGGATTTTAAACCATTGTTTACGTTACGTTATTCGGCGACTCACAAGGTAGAATATAACAAAGTATATCGTCTTGATGCGCTGGATGCTTACAACAAACGTCTTGTAAAGAAGATACAAGTAAAAGGTATTAACCTAAAGGGATCTACCGGGACAAGCGGTTATCTTTATCTGGAACAAATAATATTAAGTTCGTCCAAACCGCCTGTAGCTCTAATTGAATTTGAGCAACGAAGTACGCAAGGAGTAAAACGTCTTCGGAAAAAATTGGAACAAGGAGAAAGTTTGTATGAACGTTCCGGAGAAATGCCTGCCTATCGTAACCTGATGATTGAAGAAATCAACGGGGCACAGAATAAAATCGTTGTCAGCGGAAAAGATATTTATCCCGGGGATATTCTGAATGACCAGGAAGAAAGTACTTTCCGGCGTGTTCAAATTCGGGAAACAATTCTGTCGCACTTGAAGAAAGAGAAACAACTTTTTGACAAAAGCATTAAAGTGTTGACGCTTTTCTTTATTGATTCAGTAGATAAGTACCGTATCTATGACGAAAACGGAGAAGAGGGATTGGGCGAGTATGCAAAAATATTCGAAGAAGAATACAACAATGCAAAAAATGATTTTCTCGATCTTTTTCAACAAGAGTATAACGAATACCTGAAAGAAACCGACATTAGCAAAGTGCACAAAGGTTACTTTCCAAGTTATTTCAATTATTTGGAGAGGGATGATGCGCATCGTATCCACGACGGCTATTTCGCTATTGACAAAAAGAAAAAGCGGATGGTTGACCCTTCGTTGAAAAAGAACACCGAAGAATCGGATGATGTTTCGGCATACGACTTGATTATGAAAGATAAAGAGCGGCTATTGAGTTTTGAAGAACCAACCCGTTTTATCTTTTCTCACTCTGCGTTGAAAGAAGGCTGGGATAACCCGAATGTATTCCAGATATGTACGCTCAAGAATCCCGAAGGCAGTAGTGAAATTCGTCGCAGGCAAGAAGTTGGGCGTGGTATGCGTTTGTGTGTTAATCAGGACGGTGTTCGCCTGGATTATGAAATGATTGGCGACCAAGTGCATGAAATAAATAAACTGACAGTCATCGCGTCTGAGAGTTATGAAGCCTTTGCGAAAGGATTACAAAGCGAAATCACTTCTACATTGAAAGAACGTCCGCGGAAAGCCGAAGTGGAATTCTTTATAAATAAAATAGTGGAGAATAAAAAAGGAGAAAAATATCGCCTTACATCCGATGATGCTAAGAAATTAAACAAGCTTCTCTACAAAACAGATATTATTGACGAAGAAGATAAGATTACAGAAGAAGGAAAAGAACATATAGAGAAGGGAACAATGCCTTTACCGGAAAATTTAGAGCCTTATCGGGATTCTATAGCCAATCTTCTGAAATCTATATATACTGAAACAGCATTTAAGCCTGAAAACGAACGAGCAACGATTATGCTTCGTACAAATGCTAACTTTAAGAAGAAGGAGTTTCAGGAGTTATGGAAGAAAATTAGCTTGAAAACAATTTATGAAGTTTATTTCGATACGCCAAAGCTCATATCTGAGAGCGCATTGCTCATAAATAGAGATTTGCACATTGCCGATATGGCTTATGAAGTAAAGACCGGGGAACAAAAAGAAGATGGTTCGAAAGAAGATTTGGATCGCGGAACACATTTTACACAATCTGAACAAGAACGTTTCAGATTAAAAAGCAATCCCTACTATAACACTGTATATGACATTGTCGGAGAAATAGAGAACCTGACAAATCTTACTCGCCGTACAATTGTTAATATTTTACAAAAGATACGGGAAGATAAGTTTTATCTGCTGCGCAAGAATCCCGAAGAGTTTATTGCCAAATGTAGTAAGATTATCAATGAAGCAAAGGCCAGTTTGATTATCAATAATATCGTTTACCACAAGATTGAAGAAGAATACGATGCAAAAACAGTGTTCACTAATGACAACACAGCCCTTCGTAATGCTATCAATCTTAAAAAGCATATTTATGACTACCTGACTTCTGATTCACGAATAGAAACAGAATTTGCCAAGGCATTGGATCAGGCAGTCGAAGTGGTTGTATATGCCAAATTACCAAAAAGCTTTTATATAACTACACCTGTAGGACGTTATAGTCCCGACTGGGCAATTGTCTTTGATAAAGAAAAGGTTCGGTATATCTACTTTGTCGCAGAGACAAAAGGCTCGAACTCTTCTATAGAGTTGCGTGGAACCGAAAATTTGAAAACACATTGCGCCCGGGTGCATTTTGTGGAAATCAACAATAATGAAGTGAGGTATGATGTAGTCGATAACTACGATAAATTAATGGATTTGGTACAATTAAAATAGAATGAAGTTGATAGACAATGTAAATAGTCGCTTGGTCGATGATTTAAAGCAAACTATCAGGAAAGGCAGCCGCTTGCATATCGCAGGGGCTTCTTTCTCTATATACGTATACGAAACTTTAAAAAAGGAACTGAATTAGATAGAAGAATTGCTGTTTATATTCAGTTCTTCCACTTTTATTGAAGAAAAGAAAACCTAAAGAAAGATTCACGACAATTTTACATTCCACATTACCTCTTGAAAAATCTCTCTTCGTGACTCTTTGATAAAGAGTTATCAAAATCCATTCGACTGCTATTTCAAGGGTAAGCCTCTGGTAAAGTACATATCATATACTACAAGTTCCGCCAATTTTAACAAAGTCGTCTAAAGTTGGCGGAACTCGTTTAAAGTTTGTTCAAGTCGTTACGAGTTTGCCGTATTTAAATTCTT
>JAQVZS010000080.1 GCA_028708075.1 Massilibacteroides sp. | reverse complement strand
AAGACGACCCGCAGGATATTGCCTTTAATTTATATCGGAAGACGATCGGCTCGGTAGTTCCGAACGATTATATTAAAATAAATAAATTGCCGATTGTAAATTCCACCAATTATATTGATAAAAGGGCAGATTATCACGTACCGTTCGGTGGAACGGAAAACCGATGGAATTGAAAACAATTCAATATGCCGATATCATGAATGGAGGAGTTCTTGAATTTGAGATGACTTATATTAAATGAAGGCCGATTAGATCTTCTTATTTGTTAATTAATACGATATAATATCATGAAAAATAGTGTTCAATTGTTTTTTTTATTTTTTTTAGTTGTGTTCTCAGCGTGTACGACAAGTCCGGATGGCGTGAGTTCATCACCCTTTGGGGTCTGTGCGCATCTTCAGTCCGGATCGGAGCATCGCCAGATGCCGAAAAATCTTCAAATGATGCGCGACGCAGGAATTCGTTGGGTTAGAGTAGATTTTTCCTGGAGCGGGATTGAATCGCCCCGGGGAACCTGGACGTTTGACCATATTGATAGAGTCGTCGAAGAAACAGAAAAAGCGGGGCTTACCGTTTCAGCTCTATTGCTTTATAATGTGGCGTGGGCAAATCCGGCTTACCGGCATCTCGACCTATGGTTGCAGTATGTTGAAAAAACCGTTACACGTTATAAAGACAAGGTGCGTTATTGGGAAGTCTGGAACGAACCGAATCTTTTTTGGGAGAATCCGAATGGAGCGGATTATGCGATTTTGCTTGAGGCGACTTATCGGAAAATAAAAGAGATTGACCCTACTTTGACTGTTCTGTATGGCGGAACATCGGGCATTCCGGTGAAGTTTCTGGAAGAGTCGTTGAAAGCGGGATCCGGCGCTTTTTTTGATGTTGTCAATATTCATCCTTATCGCGGAAGATTGAACACAATGGATAAATTGATTCACTATCAGGAAGATTTGGTAAGTCTGCGGAAATTGATGGAACAATATCATATCGGGGACAAAAGAATATGGATTACAGAAATGGGCTGGTCTACCTGGACGACGCTTAACCGTTCAACGCGCGGTTTATTCGAACAGAAACAGGGTAAAATAGACAAATCCGAAAAAAAAGGAGGTTTCGCCGTGTTATTTGACACCACATATCAGTCGGATTCGAATTTGTCGGTTGATACGATTCGATCCTGGTTTTCCGATGATCAGGAAATAGATATCATTCAGATAGAAGATTTAAAACAGGGGAATTTGCTGAAATACGAAGCGTTGTTTGTTCCCCCGTGGGAAGAATACGAGACAGGATGGATTTTCGATGCGATAATCCCGCATGTTTTCAGTTATATGCATAAAGGAGGCAAACTGTATTTTTATGGAGATGGAGCCATTACGGAAGAAGAACAGTCGTCTTACCTATCTCAATCCATATTGCTTTCGCTCCGGTTGGGCGTCGAACGTTATTTTTGGTATGAGTTTCAGTCTCCGGAAGATTCTCCTTTCGATAGAGAGGATCATTTCGGGCTTGTTTCCGGGCAGTTGGAACCCAAACCGGCGTATACGGCCTATGCTGTTTTGGCGAAAATTTTTCCCGAAGGTTCTCTTATCGATTCCACAGTTGCCTGGAATGAAAACGGTTTCTGCCGGATTAAATGGGACCAAAAAGACGGAACATGTGTTTGGGCTGTCTGGAATCCGGGAGAGTCGCGGGAAGTAAACGTAAAAATTGGGAAGGATTTCCGATATGCGCTTGACCTTTACGGAAATAAACTTCCGGTTACCCGGCAGACTGCGGTTCTGTCGATCGGTCCTGAAACAGTTTATTTTGTTGGCCCTGAAAGTCTGACGTTTAAATGAGTATATGATTGAAAAAAACAGGATAAAACCGGATAAATAATGACACAGGATAGTTCTGAAAAAAACATATCCCGCCGGACTTTTCTTTGCCGGGCGACGGCAGGTTCGGTCGTGGTGCTTACGCCATTGAATTCTTTACGTGCGAATACGGCTCGTTCGCTCTGGCCACTTGACGCTCGTAAGTACAGAATACGGATGATCGGACACGGCCATATCGATTCGGTTTGGCTTTGGCGGTGGCACAAAGGTGTATCCGTTGTTCACAGTACGTTTCGTTCTGCGTTGGATCGGATGAAGGAGAATGCGGAAATGGTTTTTACCTGTAGCTCGGCACTTTTTTATCAGTGGGTTGCAGAGAATAACCCGGAAATGTTGGACGAAGTGCGCATGCGTGTTCAGGAAGGACGTTTCTCCAAAATGGCGGATGTAAATTAGAAATAAATTTGATTCCGTTAATTTGACTATTATTGGGAACCTTGGTTACTAAAGTCGGCAGAGCCCCAATTCATTGTGAAACTAAAATAAGGAAAGTATTCCGACATGAAATTAAAGAAGACTTTAATAGAGGGGGGGGGATTTTTCAAATGAAAAAAATAAGGAAAACTTCCAATATTTTGTAGAAGAAATAGGCGCTATGAAAATCTCATATCAGTTAGTGCCTTAGAAAGTTACTGGTGTATTTCTGGAAGCAGGAGTATAATGAAAAAACTAATAATAAATTAAAAAATATGCGTTATAAATTGTTGCTGTTGTTTTTTTGTGTATTTATATGGATATTGGGGTTTTCTCAGAAAAAAACAGAACCTTCTTCTCATAACTTTAATATAGGAATAGATAATTCGGGAGATAAATGTGCTTCCGGAGCCTTTTTTAATCCTGTTGCAATGGATTCTCTTGGTGTTGATTTTGTCGTTTATCATTATCGTGCGCCTGATGGTAGTGTCGCGGAAGAGGTAGAAAAGATGAAAAAGCTGGGAGCTGATTTTCAAGACGCGGGATTAAAAGTTGTAGTAAATGTTGAATGTGGAAATTGGCATTTGGAAATGAAAAGTACGGATGGATACGATTGGGTCAGAAGACCTAATAATTTGCATTTATTTAAATTTCCACTGGAGGTTTTAAAGACATTGAGCAATTCTGATGCTGTTTGGGGTGTTCAATATGATGAGTTGGAGCATTCTCAAATAACGCGTAATTTGTCCATTACGATCGATCATCCAGGTATAGAATTAGTTAGTCTTGCCGAACCTACTGGGATGAACTTTCAGCAGGCGGATTCTGCTGTTTTTGAAGGAGCTCATTCATTGGTTGAAGAATGTTGCCGTTATAGAAACTTATATGTTTTAGGGGAACACGTATGGCCTGTCCTTTTTCATAATTTCGCGCGTGCAGGAATTACGCCGGTTTATAAACAAATGAAGGAGAATTGGTCGAACGTGTCCGCTTCGTGTGCACTTGGAGCCAGTTTGCAATATAATCAAGAGTTATGGGCTTGTTTGGATTTTTGGCATTATAATTCATATCCAGGACATTCAGCTGAGGATTTATGGGGAAATCTTATGTTTGCTTATTGGTTGGGAGTTGATAAGGCTTATGTTGAGAGTATGGGCAAGCATATGTATGAGATTCTTGATGATGATGTTAGTAAAATTAAACTGAAAGAGAGAGGAAAAGCGTTAAGTAATTTTGCGAAAAATTATGTACCTGCTCATCCGCGACCTTATACTTTCAGGGATATTGAGCCTGAAATAGCGATTATTCGTTTTGATGATACAGAATGGGGGCAGAGTACTAAAACATATTGTACGGTTAATTATAAGGGAGGCACAATTGACTATTATTGGAAAGACTGGCTTTTTGGAGCTTATAACTTAAATACTAGTATTGAGTCTGAGGAATGGATAAAAGCGTGGCATACAATTACTCATGGAAAGGTAAAAGAAGGTAGCCTTTCCTGGAATGCTTATAATATATATGGTGGAATTCTTTATCGAAGTTTTGCGCCGTCGCGTGGCGTTGTTGTTTTCGATGATAAAGTTACTATAGAACATCTTGGAACCGTTAAACTTGCTTTTCTGTGTGGTTTATATATGAGTGAAACAACTTTAAAAGACATATCCTACCAGGTTTCAAATCATGGATTGACGGTGGTTACTTCTAAACGTTTTGCTCCAGTAAGATTTTTATCGGATTATTCGACAGGAACTAAAGTATTTAAAGATGGCAAAGGACAATGGATAATAACGGATGATATGTCTGGAAACGCATTAAAAGAAATTGTAAGGCCATTCCTTGGAAAGGAAAATGAGATTGTACTCAAATTTAAGGGAAACAAACAAGTAATATTGACAATTTCTCCTGAAGGAAAGAGGTTTAGTCAAATACAAACAATTTTTTAGATATGTCAATTAGTGTAAATTTTCTTTATGAAAAGAATCATTTTTATTTCAGTTGTAGCTGTTTTGTTTTCATTTTATCAGCTTGTTCTAAATTTCAGGACTCAAGTCATGTTATTTTCATTGCTTTAAACGGCTTGGAAGCTTATTGTATGGATAAGGCTGAGATGCCAATAACTAGAAAACTTATGGAGCAAGGATGTTCTACTTTAAAAAAACGTTCAGATCTTCTATCTTCTAGTGCTGTTAATTGGGCGGCTATGTTTATGGGATCTTCTCCTGAGATTTATGGTTACATGCAATGGAATTCGAAAATCCCCGAGATTTCATCTCGAGTAATTTTACATAATAGGATATTTCCTACCGTTTTTCAATTTATAAGAAAACAATCTCCTTCTGCAGAAATTGGATGTGTCTATGAGTGGAGCAGAATTAAATATGTTATTGATAATCGTTCTTTTAATTATGAAGAACAGGCTAAATCTTCAGAAGAGGTTAATCCGACAATTTGCCAAATGGCAGAAAAATATATACGGGAAAGAAGTCCAGATTTATTCGCGATTATTTTTGATGAACCTGACCATATAGGCCACCAAGTGGGATATAATACAGAGGAGTATTATGTAAAAGTGACTGAACTAGACGGATATATGGGTGAAATTATTCAAGCAGTAAAAGATGCTGGAATATATGATAATACTATTTTTGTGATTACAGAAGATCTTGGTGGTATAAATAAAGGGTATGGTGGAAACACTTTAGAAGATTTGGAAACCCCATTTATTGTTTGTGGAAAAGGGATTAAAAATACTGGTGAATTTGAAGAAAATAGGATGCAATATGCTATTGCAGTGACAATAGTTTATGTACTTAATCTGAAACAACCTCAGGTTTGGAATGGCAAACCAATGGTACAGGTTTTTGAAAAATAACAAAAAGTATCTATCATGAAAAAAACTATAAATACGGTTTGTTTGCTAAGCTTTTTTATTATTTTTATTGGCTGTAAGCCTTTAGCGAGGACTGGGCCGGATAAATTAGAAAAAACAACTTTTCAAACAAGTGGAAAGTGGAAACCAACAGTGGACGTAAGAGCTGATGTCGTCATTATTTACGGTGCAGAAGATAAGGGCGATTTAACCTTTGAACAACGCGTGGAAAGTTGGCGTAATCGAGGTTATACGGTTCATTTTATGACGGGAATCGCTTGGGGTAGTCGTTATTGTCCTTATTTTGAGGGGAGTTGGGATGGTACTCCTCATCTGGATGACGGTCAGGTTAATCGCCAAGGCGATGTTCTTTGGCACGGAAGTAGTAAAAAAACGCCTTATTTCGTTCCGACGGAGAAATTTCTGAAATATATTAAAGAAAAGCATATAAAAAGGGCGATTGATGCGGGTATAGATGCTATTTATCTCGAAGAGCCAGAGTTTTGGGCTAAAGCCGGATACAGTCAGTCGTTTAAAGAAGAATGGAAAAAATATTATGGTTTTCCTTGGCGACCACAACATCTTTCTGCGGAGAACACTTATCTGTCAAATAAATTAAAATATCATTTGTATTATAAAGCGTTGGAAGATTGTTTTACATATGCGAAAACATATGGAAAAAGTAAAGGAATGAATATTCGCTGTTATGTTCCGACTCATTCGTTGATTAATTATTCACAATGGATGATTGTGAGTCCTGAGGCAAGTCTAGCTTCACTTTCTTGTGTGGACGGATATATTGCTCAGGTTTGGACTGGAACTTCAGCCGAACCGAATTATTTCAATGGGAAAGAAAAAGAACGGGTATTTGAAACTGCTTATTTGGAATATGGTTGTATGGAAGCTATGACGGCGCCGACCGGACGAAAAATGTTTTTTCTGACAGATCCTATAGAAGATAGAGAATTCGATTGGCCCTACTATAAACAAAATTATCAAGCAACATTTACGGCTCAACTCTTATATCCTGAGATTAATAATTATGAAGTAATGCCTTGGCCGGACAGAATATACGAGAAACTTTATTATACGAGTGAACAATTTAAAAAAGGAGGGGGAATTGCAGGTTCTTATAATTTGGAAGTAATAAATCCTGAGATTGTTGAAAAAAAAGAAAAAGCATTAATCCCTCGTTCCTATTCTACTCAGATGCAGGTGATGATTAATTCTTTAAATCAAATGCCTGTTTCTTCAAATAAACTTTCCGGTTCGCAAGGTGTTTCTGTTCTTATGGGGAATTCTTTAATGTTTCAGCGTTCACCAGACGTTATTGAAGGATATGATGATCCTCAACTTTCCAATTTTTATGGAGAAGCGTTACCTTTTTTGAAAAGGGGGGTACCGATTAAAACCGTACATGTTGAAAATTTATCTTACCCGGAGACATTGAAAGAAACAAAAGTGTTATTAATGACCTATTCCAATCTGAAACCTTTATCTGATGTTATTCATACGTATTTAGCGAAATGGGTGAGAAGTGGAGGTGTTATCGTCTATAGTTCAAGAGATTCAGATCCGTTTCAGACTGTCCAGGAATGGTGGAATCAGAATGGATATAATTACGAAAGACCTTCGGATCATTTATTTCATTTGCTTGGCATAGGTTCATATCCTGAAGAAGGAGAATACCTCTGTGGAAAAGGAACTGTATATATAATCAGAAAAGATCCGAAAGAGTATATCTTAGATAAAGGAGGAGATGATGATTACGTAGCAATTGTTAAAGAATTATATGAGAGGAAAGCCGATGCTGGAAAATTGGTGTTAAAAAATTATTTTTATTTGGAAAGGGGATTATACAACGTGATTGCTGTTCTTGATGAAAGCGTGAGTGAAGAACCTTATCATATACAAGGTTTATTTATTGATCTTTTTGATAATTATTTGTCTGTTTTAACGAATAAAACGGTGTATCCTGGAGAACAGTCTTTTTTGATGGATATTAATCGTATCGAAGATAAGATGAAACCTCAAATATTAGCTGCTGCATCGCGAACTTATAATGAAAAAAGAACAAAAAACAGCTATTCTTTCATAACAAAAAGTCCATTAAATACAACTGATGTTATGCGTATATTGTTGCCCTCGGAACCAAAATTAATTTTTATAACCGACAGTCATGGAAATGAAATTATCAATGCTACATGGCAATGGGACAAGAGGAGCAAAACGGGCTTACTTCGGTTTGAAAATAATCCAGATGGCGTAAAAGTATCATTTAAAATATAGAGAATATGCAAACAGAAAACATGAACAGGAGAAGGTTCCTTAAAAGTGCGGCATTGACGGCAGGTGCTTTAGGGGTAGGAATGCCGGCGTTGTCTATTGAAAAAGATGAAAATGAAAAATCGGGAAAAGAATTATTGGAGAGAAAAGAGTCTTTTAAAAAGAAGTTGTCGTTCAATAAGGAAGGTAAATTCCGAATCGTCCAGTTTACTGATATTCATGCTGAATATAAGAGTGGAATAACGGAGCATGCATTTGATATCATGAATAAAGTTCTGGATATTGAAAAACCGGACTTTGTTATTTATACGGGTGATATCGTAACGGATTTTAACCCAGTTGCGTTATGGGAAAAGGTAACAGGTTTGGCGTATTCGCGTAGTATCCCTTTTGCCGTAGTTTTGGGGAATCATGATTCGGAGCGGGATGCCTCCCGAGAAGAAGTTTATAATATTGTTGTAGGGTTGAAGGGATGCTTAAATGAACCCAAAAAGGAATCTATTGATCAGGTATTTGGATATACTAATCAGGTAATTCCAATTTATGAATCGGAAGGATCAAATAAAAAATCTTTTATTTTTTATTTATTTGATTCAAACGCTTTAAATAATATGCCTTATGCTTCTCGTCGAGAAGACTGGATAAGAAGTAATCAAATCGAATGGTATGTGTCACAAAGTAACCGATTGGCAGAAGAGAATGGAAGACAGCCTTATCCCGCTTTGGCGTTTTTTCATATTCCTTTAATAGAATACAATATTGCCAGTAATACGCCGAATCAAAAAATGGTAGGCTGGCGTATTGAAAAAGAATCATTGCCACCTATGAACTCCGGTTTGTTTTCTGCATTCAAGAAGTGTAATGATGTAAAAGGTGTATTTGTAGGACATGATCATGATAATGATTATGTGACACTTTATCAGGGAATAGCTTTAGGATACGGTCGTTTTTCAGGAGGTAATGGGGCTTATCATACGCTTTGTCGTGGAGCTCGGGTAATAGAGCTCACACGTGGAGAAGAAAGTTTTGAGACTTGGACTCGCTTGGAAACCGGTCGTTATCTGAATCGGATAACCGTGCCGCAGACTTTTATATCGGATGATCCTGAATATAGACCCAAACCATAATTCAACGAGATTGTATGAAAAAAGAGTATGTAAAACCGATTGTTTTATTGGGTTTCTGTTGGGTGTTTTTTTGTGCTTCAGCTCAATTAGGAAGTTCCAAAATTACCTTTAATAGGGAGGGAAAGTTTAAGATCGTTCAGTTTACCGACATTCATTGGAAACCGGGAGTGAAAGAGTCGGAGGAAGCACTTGTTTGTATGAATAATGTGCTTGATGTGGAAAAACCGGATTTTGTGTTTTTTACAGGTGACCTTGTGACAGGTAGCCCTGCCCGGGAAGGATTGGACATTATTTTCAGACCGGTTTTGTCGCGTAATATTCCTTTTGCAGTAACTTTAGGTAATCATGATGATGAACAGGATATGACTCGTCAGGAAATTTATGAATACATGAAAACATTTCCGGGTAATTTGACTGGAACGATAGATGGATTATCTGGCGTTACCAATTTTACAATTCCAGTTTATCAGTCAGATGGAGAGAAAATTGCGTCTATTCTTTATGGTCTTGACACGAATCTTGATACGCTTTTTCTGGATCAGGTTGTATGGTTTACTCAACAAAGCAAAAAATATACGGAGTTAAATAAAGGAAATTTGATACCGTCTTTGGCGTTTTTTCATATTCCTTTGCCTGAATTTAAGGAGGCAATTCAAGATGTTAATTCTCGATTTTATGGAATACGAAAAGAAAAGGAATGTTGTCTGAACGTAAATGCGGGATTATTTTCTGCATTTCTTGAAAGGGGAGATATTATGGCTGCTTTTGTCGGTCATGATCATTTAAATGATTATGTGGTATGTTGGAAAGGTATCATGTTGTGTTATGGTAGGGTGACAGGAAGTCGTAAGACATCTCATTATAATTTGCCGGATGGAAGTAACGGTGCGCGTGTAATCGAACTGACCGAAGGAGAACGAAGTTTTGAAAGTTGGATACGTTTACGTACAGGAGAAAAAATTAAACCATTTAAGTTTCCATTTGATTTTATTGACAAATAAACTTTCCTTTAATCTATAAAACATATGCATAAAAGGATTGTGTTGATTGGAAAAACGGGACTAAACAAAGAAAAAAGAGAGAGCATTGGCTGTTGTCTCGTTTACCGATTCAATTGGTCAAAGAGTGATAAGGCGGTAGCGATGGTGTCGTCCATGTCGATATAAGCATATCGAGCTAAACGACCGCTAAATATGGTAGGAATAACAGTTTTCTTTCTCTTTGTATCGAGTATATAACGTGGAATTACTATTCTTGTTCACCGGATAAAGGGGTTCGTCGTTTTTTTCTAATAGCTTGAGATATTCTTTGTTTCTTATTTTCGGCCGAAATCGGCAGGGATTTCTCCCCAGTCTGCCGTTTCCCATTTCATGACTTTTGTGGTGTAAGTGTTCGATGTTAACCATTTTTCGGCGCGTTCAATCAA
>JAQVZS010000024.1:12878-39482 GCA_028708075.1 Massilibacteroides sp. | reverse complement strand
CTTGAAGGAATTCTTAGAATTACAATTCTCGTAGCCATTACTCGTCCTACAGAGTTTATCGAAATAACCTTCCAGCAACAAATGCAGAAATGAATTTTCATAAAAATTTTTATCTTTACATCAACTTAATAAAAAAGATTCTGACATGCCGAGACCCAAGCGACGCAGGACAATAACAAATCCGCCGATGATCGAAGGATTCAGGCCATTCGGTGTCCCGATTATGAATATGGAACCGGTGGTACTACTATACGAAGAATACGAATCTATCCGTTTGTCGGATTATGACGGGCTGACGCAGGAACAGGCTGCAGAAAAAATGGATGTCTCCCGCCCTACTTTTACCCGTATTTACGAAAAAGCAAGACGTTCGATTGCGCAAGCTTTCATTGAAGGTAAAGCCATTATCATCGAAGGCGGTGATTTCCATGCGAACGATTATTGGTATCGTTGTGAAGATTGCCGTAAAGTGACTGTTTCTCCGAATACGACCGACGAGTGCATCTATTGCCATTCAAAAAGGCTACAACGGTTGGACAATGCAGATTGCTGTGAAAACAACGAATGCGAAGGAGACGTTTGTATATGCATAAACTGCGGAACGGAAATCCTGCATGAAAAAGGAAAACCTTGTAAAACGTATTCCTGTCCGAAATGCGGCAGGAAAATGATGCGAAAAAATAGTTACCATCACCATTTGTATTTAAAAAGCCGAGGAGAAGAATGAAAATCATTATATTAATAGACAACACGTCCGATCCGAGTTCCGCTTTGAAAGCCGAACACGGGTTAAGCATTTATTTTGAGATAAACAGCATGAAGTACCTGTTGGATGTTGGAGCATCCGGAAAATTTGCCGAAAACGCAGCTACTTTAGGAATCGACATTGCCGAAATCGACCTGGCGATCCTTTCTCATGCACATCGCGACCATACCGGCGGACTTGCCGAATTTCTTCAGCTAAACAATAAAGCAAAAATATATCTGTCATCACATATTCCCGGGAACCGATATTTTTCGACCCGGCGGGGTGCGAAACGGGATATTTCGGCGGATAACGTACTCTTTGAAAAATATCCGGAACGTTTCCTGATGGTTGATAATAACTTGCAAATTACACCTGAAATCCGTTTGATAAGCCATATCCCTCAACGGTTCGACCGTCCAGCGGGCAACCGAACCTTGCTCACAAATGATCTTCCGGATGATTTTCGGCACGAGATCGCCATACACATTGACACGCCAAAAGGGAATTTACTTCTCTCCTCCTGCTCTCACCATGGCGTATTGAATACGCTCGCCGCAGGTGGAAATAAACAAACGATCGCTTACATCGGCGGTACGCACCTGATCGATTCGGATGCAGAAAACCAGTACGAATCGGACGAACAATTGAAAAACATGGCAAAAGAAATAGCCACTGCATACCCTGTATTGACACTTTATACCGGACATTGCACAGGGCTCAATGCTCAAAACATCTTTTCTGAAATACTAAAAGAACGATTTACTGCTTTTTACAGTGGTTTTGAATTGGAAATATAAAACGATAAATTTCTATTGTAAAATTTAAAAATACCGATATGGACGTAAATGTAACATTAGAATGGAAAGGCGCGATGGGTTTCGACGCCGAGATAGACGGTCATACAATCCGGTTGGACGCCGACAATAAAGTCGGAGGTAACAACACAGGGCCGAGTCCCAAAAAACTACTATTAGTTGCTCTTGGCGGATGCACAGGTATGGATATCGTTTCGTTATTAAAAAAAATGAGGGTAGATGTTGAAAAGTTCACCGTTAATGTCGATTCTTTCCAGACAGAAGACGAACATCCTTTCGTCTACGACCATTACAAAATCACGTTTCTATTTGATGGAAACGAATTAGAGAAACGGCAGGATAAAATTGTAAAAGCCGTCATATTATCGCAGGAACGGTATTGCGGCGTTTCCGCCATGCTGTCGAAATCAGCGCCGATAACATACGAAATACGCGTGAACGGTCAAACAATCGAACAATAATCCCGGTTCGGCTTGGCATTCCTTTTCCTAAATAACGGATCCGATTTTCCTTTTCGTCAGGGTATATACGTAATTATACTATCTATCGGACGATTTTATTGGGGGGTTAAACGAAGAGAAACTTTTGTAAAATAGAAACTAAAAAATCAATATCGGAACAAATGTTACGCCATTCAACAAAGTGAGCTCCTACTTTTGACCCAGTTTATTAGCCAAAAAATTATGAGTGAACTAATCAATAATTCAGAAAAAAGGGAAGAATTGCTTAAGCACCTCATCCTTCAATTACACCGTAGGGAATCACGGGTCCACCCAAGGTAATGTGGGGCAAACATGACGAAACAAGACAACTCCTGAAAAATGCCCATCAGGCGTTACAACAAACTGATATAAATAAAGACGATTTGGCTAAAATGTTTTCAACGAAACTGTTACCGGCTTTAGAGGCAATTGAAGGTGACCAACGGTTACTCTCCTACTCTATGTAGTATTAATTACATGTTCAAATAAACACTTTTACAAAAAAGATTCCAACTGACGATTTAAATGTAGCCGGAATCTCTTTCATATATTAATTACAGTTTTTATTTGGTACTCACGATTACATTATTTGTTAATTCATTAAGTATTATCTCGTCCGACGAGACATTTCTCGACATTATGATTAAACCTCATAATTAGCAATCGGTATAATAAACAAATATTACAAATTACTAAGTTTTTATAACTAAAAAATGAGATTACATTCTTACACATGCTAACCAAAGGAAGAGTAAAAACAGAAATTGTATCTGATCCAAATCATCAATCTCAAGACAATCAAAGAAATGTTATAAATAAAAAATCCCAATAATTAAAAAACTTCCGTTTCTTAATTATTGGGCCAAAAATCTTCTTTTATCTTCTTGGTACGCAGGATGAGATTTGAACTCACACACCGTTACCGGCACTACCCCCTCAAAGTAGCGTGTCTACCAATTCCACCACCTGCGCATTGCGATGGTACCCAGAACAGGACTCGAACCTGCACGTCCGCAAAGACACTCGCACCTGAAACGAGCGCGTCTACCAATTCCGCCACCTGGGCCTCTTATCATAAAAAGGTGACCTCTTGCCACCTCTGCTACCTTGAGCGAAAGACGGGACTCGAACCCGCGACCCTAACCTTGGCAAGGTTATGCTCTACCAACTGAGCTACTTTCGCGATAACGGGTGCAAATATAGAGGTATTTTTCATTTTCTCAAAAAGATCAATTGCTTTTTATAAAGAAAAATCACAACTATTCACCCGTCAAGAATCCGAAAGTTTATTTTAATCCTGTCGCTTCCAACCAAAGATTAGCCATCAATTGGCGTCCGGGTAAGTCGGGATGTACACCGTCGCCCGACCAATAACGCGCCGGAGCTAGTTTCATTGCGGCATCAAAACCAGCCTGATAAGGGACAAAAACGGCTTTGAATTCGTCGGCCAACTTACGGGCTACGACGCGGTATTCGTCAAATTGAGGAAACCAGCGATCCAAATCAATCGCAGCCCCACCCTTAAGTGCAAACGGTTCGCCAATAACTAATTGAACATTCGGCAGTTTTTCCTTCGTATATTGCAATAAAGCGCGATAGTCGTCTTCATACACCTTCACCGTTCCTTTATATCCTCCGCTCAAGGTATGCCAATAATCGTTAACGCCGACTAAAATGCTCAGCACATCCGGCATCAAGGAAAGGCAATCGATTTCCCAACGACCCCGCAACTGGAATACTTTATCACCACTTATTCCTTTATTATAAATTTTCAATTGTTTATCAGCATGATTGGCTAAAAGCCCGGTCGCCGTATAAAGCGAATAGCCATAACCTAATTGCCCCTGGGAATTAGCATTTACATCAGCCCGGTCACGACCTGCATCTGTAATCGAATCTCCCTGAAATAAAATGACAGCATTTTTTTTTAGCGTGATTTTTGACGAAGTTACAGCCGTGTGTTCCAAAACGACAGCTTTCGCCAATTCGGGAATCAGCAGAGCTCCCACTCCAGCTGCAATTCCTTTTTTGAAAAAAGATCTTCTTGAATTTTCCATAGATATATATACCTTTATTGATTAACAAACTTTCTAAAGAATCAGAGTCTACGCAAAACTATAAAAAAGATACCGGAATCTATTCTATTCCGGCAATTAATTCCATAAATAATGTACTCAACGTATCGGCAGCTTTATTGGCAGCCGTAATGACATCGGCGCTGTCGTTAACAAAGTCATCAGCAAAATGATATCCTTCGTTTGTTATAACCGAAATACCGAACACTCGCAATCCCGCATGCCGGGCAACGATAACTTCGGGCACCGTACTCATACCGATCGCGTCTCCACCGACTTTTCCATAAAACGCATATTCCGCCGGAGTCTCGTAAGTTGGACCGGTCAAGGCGACATACACTCCTTTTTTCAAAGGAATATTCTTTTCCTTCGCTATTTTTTCCATCAAACGAATCAACTCTCGATCGTAAGCCCTGGTCATATCTGGAAAGCGGGGACCAAAATCCATATTATTTGGCCCAATCAATGGGTTCGGCATCATATTGATATGATCCCGAATAATCATTAAATCTCCGATTTTAAACGAAGTATTGATTCCTCCGGCAGCATTAGAAACCAACAATGTCTTCACGCCTATCAACTTCATTACCCGTACCGGATAAGTCACCTCCTGCATGGTATATCCTTCGTAATAATGAAAACGTCCCTGCATAGCCAAGACATATTTTCCTCCCAGTTTTCCATAGATCAAATTGCCTTTATGTCCTTCCGCCGTGGAACGTTTAAAGTGAGGAATACCAGCATAAGGAATCACAAGCGGATCTTCTATTTTACCGGCCAGACTTCCCAGACCGCTTCCCAAAATAATTGCGACTTCGGGTATAACAGATAGCTTCCCGTACAAATAGTCTGCCGTTTCCTGATAGTTTTTATCCATATTCTATTCCTGTTTAGGCGAACGTGAAACCAGATCATACGCTTGTTGCGCAGCTCTTTCCAGTATCTCATCTTCACCGGTTACTTTTTTATTTTCCATCAGTATTTTCCCGTCGCAGATAACAGTATCTACGCAATTTCCGTTGGCCGAATAAACCAGATTCGACACAAAATTAAAATTAGGAGTAAAAGCCGGAATACGTAAATCTACCAAAGCCAGATCAGCCAACGCTCCTTCTTCCAATCGTCCGGCATCCACCCGCATGATAGACGCACCGATAGCGGTAGCGGATTCAAACATTTCTTGTGCAGACAAAACCAGCGGATCCTTCCGCCAACCTTTTCCTAACAGAGCAGCCTGCTTCATCACTTCGATCATATCCAAATTGTTAGAAGATCCGCAGCCGTCCGTTCCGAGTCCTATGCGGACACCCGCTTCTTTCATTTCGGCATACTTAAATTCAATACCTGAGCCCAACTTCATGTTAGAAGCCGGATTATGTACGACGGCAACATCGTGTTCGGCCAACAAACGTATTTCTTCTTCATCCACATAAATGCCATGCGCCAACACCAAACGGGACGACAAAATACCCAACCTATTCAAATACTGCACAGGCGAGCAACCAAACTTCTCCTTTGCATTTTCCACTTCCTTTTCCGTCTCCGCCAGATGCAAATGAATCAAAATATCCTGTTCCACGGCGAAAGCATGTACCCATTGCAACAATTCGCCAGAAACAGTATAAACCGCATGAGGCCCTAAAGCATATTGGATGCGATCACTGTATTTCCCCCGCGAAGCTAGTAGAGCTTTGTTCGTCCGTTTGCATTTTTCTGTCAGTAGAGGATTAAAATGATCAAAGCAAACACCAGCCAGAACCGCTCGCAAACCCATCTCTTCAACGGCTCGAGCCGTAGCGTCGAAACCATAGTACATATCAAAAAAAGTCGTCGTCCCGGTTTTAATCATTTCCAGGCAAGCCAGTTTAGCTCCCCAATAAATATCTTCTTCGGTCAATTTCGCTTCATTCGGCCAAATTCGTTCTTCCAGCCAGGGTTTTAAAGGCATATCATCGCCATAACCACGAAACAACGTCATCGCGGCATGGGTATGACAGTTGATCATTCCAGGAATTACCGCTTTTTTTTCTCCGTTGATAACACGATTCGCCTGCACAAATAAATCTTCTCCAATCTTGCGGATACGGTTCCGTTCGATATAAATATCGACCTTTTTCCCGTTCCATTCAACAGCCTTAATCAACAAACTCATATCAGGAAAACTTTGCTTTCATGTTTTTAATCTTCTCATCTTTTATCTTTTTCAGCACGGAGGCCAACCTCATACGTTTCACGGCAGCAAAAGAATAACTTTCGCGCACTTCCACCATTCCAATTTCCTCTTTCTCCAATCCGCCTTTCTGAAAAAGAAAGCCGACAACATCTTTCTTGCTAAGCTTATCTCTTTTTCCACGGTTGATGGTCAATGTAGCCCATTCAGACGGCAACGGATCCTTTGCTTGCATCGGAAGAAAGAATTCGTCCGGCAACGGATCAACATATTCCGGAATAAATTCCTTTTCATTTAAAATTAAGTAAGCATCTCCTTCTTTATCCATCCGTGCCGTCCGTCCATTCCGGTGGATATAAGCTTCTTCATTCACCGGAAGATGATAATGAATCACATTTTTTACTTCGGGAATATCCAACCCACGCGCAGCCAAGTCGGTAGAAATAAAAACGACAGCTGTACCATTCCGAAACTTCGCCAAGGCACGTTCCCTGTCCAGTTGCTCCATTCCACCATGAAAACATTCATTTTCTATATTCCGTTCTGTCAAATACGAACTAACCCGTTCGACCGCCTCGCGCAGGTTGCAAAAGACTAAAGCAGAACCGCCTCTTAATTCACCTAACAAAGCATAAAGAGTTTCTAATTTATCAGGGACAGGCGACTTGACAAGATGAATTGATAAACCCTTTAAGCTTTTTTCTTTTAAAAGAAATGAAAGTTTAACCGGCTTCTGAATACGGACAAAGGCAGGGATGTCGATCGATGCAGTCGCAGACGTCAACACTCGCCTGCGTACATTCGGCAAATGCGCCAGAATATCTTTCATCTCAGCCGTAAAACCCAACTCCAAAGTTTTATCAAACTCATCCAAAATCAAAGTCTTTACAGTATCAAACGAAATATTTTCACGTTCCAAATGATCCAGAATACGCCCTGGGGTTCCGATTAAAACGGCCGGAGGATGTCCCAGGTTTTTTTTCTCTGTTCGAAGCGGATGTCCGCCATAGCAGCAAGTGATTTTATATCCTGCCCCCAACGACCGGAATACAGATTCAATCTGAAGCGCAAGTTCACGCGAAGGTGCGATAATCAACGCCTGTATACCATCCTGATCATACGACAAAGTCGTCAATAAAGGAAGTAAAAAAGCCAGCGTCTTTCCCGAACCCGTCGGACTGAGTAATAGCATGTCTTTCGACATACCAACTTCCAGAACAGCCTGCTGCATTTCATTAAGCGCCGCAATCCCGGCGTTTTTCAACGCCGCAGAAATCACCTCATTTTCTCCCATGTTATTTGTATTCTCTATAAAATTCCGCAACAGCTTCAATTCCTTTATAAAAAAAATCTAAACGACAACTCTCATTTGGAGAATGGATCGCGTTTTGTTCCAAGCCAAATCCCATTAAAACTGTTTTAATACCCAGCACTTGTTCGAAAGTAGAAATAATCGGAATACTTCCCCCGCGACGAACCGCCAGTGGTTTGACCCCGAAAGCAATGCCAACTGCCTTTTCCGCCGCTTGATAAGCCGGCAAATCGATCGGGCAAACATATCCTTGTCCTCCGTGCTTCGGTGTAACCTTTACCTTCACATAATCCGGTACAATAGTCGTGATATACTTTTCAAATAAACGGGAAATTTTGGTGTGATCCTGATGCGGAACCAAACGACAGGAAACTTTAGCGTACGCTTTGGAAGGCAGAACCGTTTTACTCCCTTCACCCGTATATCCACCCCAGATACCACAAATATCAAAACAAGGCCGACAACTATTCCGTTCCAAAGTAGAATATCCTTTTTCACCAAACAAGGCGTCAACACCTATAGCTTGTTTATATTTTTCCTCATCAAACGGAATTTGAGCGATCATCTTGCGTTCCGCCTCGGCTACTTCTTCCACATCATCATAAAAACCGGGAATCGTAATCTGTCCATTCTCATCGGTTATCTTTGCCATCATTTGGCAAAGCACATTGATCGGATTGGCAACAGCACCTCCAAAATGCCCAGAATGTAAATCTCGGTTAGGACCGGTTACCTCTATCTCCCAATAAGCTAAGCCCCGCAATCCGGTGGTTAATGAAGGTGTTTCCGCACTGACCATACTAGTGTCAGAAACTAAGATTACATCCGCCTTCAACAACTCTTTATGTTGTCGACAAAACCCTTCCAGACTCGGAGAACCAATTTCTTCCTCTCCTTCAAAAACAAACTTCACATTACAACGTAAGAAATCCTCTTTTAGCGCCGTTTCGAAACCTTTTACCTGAATCATTCCCTGACCCTTATCGTCGTCTGCTCCCCGCGCCCAGATACGGCCGTCTCTCACTTCCGGTTCAAAAGGATTGCTTTTCCACAGTTCCAAAGGTTCTGCAGGCATCACATCGTAATGCGCATAGACCAATACTGTAGACGCATTTTCAGCATAAAACCGTTCAGCATAAACGACAGGGTTACCCTCCGTCGGCATCACAACAGCTTTGTCTACTCCCGAAGATAAAAGAAGCTCCTTCCATCTTTCCGCACAAGCCTGCATATCGAGTTTATGTTCGTGCTTCGCACTAATAGACGGAATACGAATCAAAGAAAACAACTCTTCTAAAAAACGTTCTTTATTTGTTTCTATAAAAGATTTAATTGACATCATTATTCGTTATAATAGTTAATTACAATAAATTAGAAGCTAATTCCGATAATTGGCTACGTTCACCTTTCAATAGATTTACATGTGCAAAGACATCCTGTCCCCTCATCTTATCCACCATGTAAGCTAAGCCATTACTTTGTGCATCCAGATATGGAGAATCTATCTGCTGCACGTCTCCGGTAAAGACCATTTTCGTTCCTTCTCCGGCACGCGTAATAATAGTCTTTATTTCGTGAGGTGTCAGGTTCTGCGCTTCATCTACAATACAATAAGTTTCCGAAAGACTTCTTCCGCGAATAAAGGCAAGCGCTTCGATAACTAATTGATTGTTTTTTTGCATCTCATCAATCCGTTTCACCTCAGGCCCATTAGGCGAAAATTGAGCTTTAATTACATTCAAATTATCAAAAAGAGGTTGCATGTAAGGCGCTATCTTTTGCTTTTCATCTCCGGGAAGAAACCCGATATCTTTATTTGCCAATGAAACAATAGGACGTGCCAATAAAACTTGTTTATAAGCGTCCGTTTGTTTTAGTGCCGAAGCCAAAGCCAGTAAAGTCTTTCCCGTACCTGCTTTCCCTGTTATTCCCACCAACTTGATGTTCGGATCGTTCAGCACTTCAAATGCGAAACTTTGTTCGGCATTACGAGGTTGTATGCCATAGTTAATCCCTTTCTCAACTTTTTTAACTTTTTCTGTAATAGGATTATAACGCGCCAATACGGAATTACGTATACTTTTCAGAATAAAGCAATCATTAGGCTTCAATAAATTTTTAAAATCAAACTGTTCGACATCCACTCCTTCCGGATGATTATAGACCTCGTCTATCAAATCCGGATTGATATGATCGTATGTTTCCTGCGCTTTCTCAAACAAGTCTATATTAATGACTTTATCCGTGATATAATCTTCCACCAAAATCCCCAAAGAACGGGCTTTCATTCTCAGATTAACATCTTTAGTTACCAAAATCGTTTGCATTTTCGGCTTCTTCTCTGCAATGGTCAACGCACAAGATAAAATACGATGATCCGGTGTTTTTTCGGGAAAAGATAACGCAATCTTTTCTTGATACTTGTCACCAGTCACTACATACAGATTCCCCAACCCAAGCCCTAGAGAGACTCCCTTTAGAAAAAGATCGTTGCTAGTCAGCGCATCCAGTTCACGTACAAATTCACGCGCATTATAATTAATTTGATCACTTCCTTTTTTAAACTTATCCAGCTCTTCCAAAACAACAATGGGCAAGTAAATATCATTATCCTGAAAGTTCTCCAGACATTTGTAATCATGAAGAATCACATTCGTATCCAACACGAAATTTTTCTTTGCTCCCATAACCTTTCTCGTTTAATGTTTATGCTACTAATATAGTAATATTTTAAGCAACGCCCCGTATGGGATACAAAAAAAGCGATACGTCGCTCGCGTATCGCTTCCCCTTCTTTTATTCTAAAAAACAACTTATCGTAATCTTTCAAGCGAACGAACTAATGCTTCGTCAGCTCCAATATTCCGTATCGCTAAATAATTCAAGACAATACAAACAGCTGGAAAGGCCATGGCAAACTTCACACTCCAATTAAGTCCGGTAATATGACCCTTAAACATATAAAGCGTAAAAACAAATAATCCGTAAAAACCAAGCAAAAGTATTGAATTGAAAATTGTCAGCCTAATTTGAAGGATCCGCTTCTTATACAAGAAAATAGTTCCCAAAGCTAATAGCAAGGAAATCGCCGCCAGGGCAGCCAACCCCCACGTAGGATATACCAATTCCTTTTCACCTAAAAGCGTACTTAACCCAAACACATCAAAAGAATAAAATGTATCATCGGATTTTAATACTGCCAAAGGAAGAAAAAACAAAGATAAAAGTATCCCTGCAACCAACAACAAATAAACTGTTTGTATTCTCTGTAACATATTTTAAACGGATCAAAGAATTGTTTAAAAATTGTTCTTATCCTTAGCTGGATTCCGATAATAAATCTTCCCCTCTTCGTATTCCTGAGTCGCGATTAGCGTCGACTTCGGAAGTTTTTCATAATAACGTGAGATCTCAATCTGTTCACGATTTTCAAAAACCTCTTCCAGATTGTCGTTATAAGAAGCAAATTCCTGAAGTTTTTTCTCCAAATCCTGCTTCATTTCCACAGCCAATTGGTTCGCTCTTTTAGCAATAATCATTACGGTTTCGTAAACATTCCCCGTATCAGCGGAGAGTTTCATCATGTCACGCGTAATGGTATTTACCGGAGCATTTGATTTTCTATAATCCATAAATATAATTAATTGATTAAAATTTCAACTTTGATTTAATATACATTCATGATACGCTTATTGGCGTATTCGAAAAAACGTTCCGCATGGCGTACATATTTCCCCTCTGGGTATTCATTCATGTAATTATAATACTCATCCACGACTTCACGATAACGCCCCTGCAACTTCTCTTCCACACTGACCCGCGCCAATTCGTATTTGCTTTGCATAACCAAAAAGAAAAATTCTTCCCGGTATTGCGAATAGGGATAGTTTTTTAATGCATTTTGGGCAGTAATTACAGCGGACTGATAGTTGTTCCCCATATATGTCCCTAAATTAAAATACAAACGTGTCGCTAACAACTCCTTATAAGCCAGCTTTTCCTGCAATTCAAATAAGAATTTCTGTGCTTCCTCCGCCCGTTCGCTTTGAGGATAATATTCCAAATACAATTGCAATTGATTAATCGCTTCATACGTTTGTTTCTGATCCAGACGAGGATCCGGTGAATCCAAATAGAGACCATACCCGGAATAGAAACGTGCCAACTCGGTATATTCTCCTTTCGGGTAGTTCGTATAATACGTATTAAAATATTGTGAAGCCGTCACATAGTCTTTTTGCCCGTAATAACTTTGAGCCAAAAGATACAAGGACTCCTCCGCCTTAGACGTACCTTTAAAAATCGTAACCAATTCTTCCAGAAGGGTTGCAGATTTGGTGTATTGTTTCGCATTAAAATATTTCTTCGCATAAGAATATTTCAATTCGGAATCCGTACTCTTCAGAATCTTGTTGTACTCTCCACAGGAAGAAAACAAGACGGTCATCATAATCAAATAAAATACAACCTTTCTCATTCGTATACGTTTAGCGTGCAAAGCTAATGTTTCCTAAGCAAAATAGAAAGTCTTAAACGTTAATATTTACAACTTATATAAATCGCTTGCCGCCAAAAGTACTAGTTTATTCTCCTTCAACACTTCAACGCAACGATCCAAATTATCCGGACGAATCACAATATTTGCATCTTCTCCCTGCGAAAAAGCGTACATGTATTCGACAAATATTCCGGCTTCGGTTATTATTTCCATAATTTTCGCTAATGAACCCGGAACATTCGGGCAGCGTAAACAGACAACATCTGTCACCGTTACAGCATAACGTTGTTCTTTTAATATGCCGATCGCTTTTTCCACATCCGAAACAATCAACCGTAAAATTCCGAAATCGGAATTTTCAGCAACGGTAAAGGCCGTCAGATTGATATTCGCCTCTCCCATGAGTTTGGCTACTTCCGTAAAGCGTCCTTTTTTGTTTTCTAAAAAAATAGACAATTGTTTGATTAACATGCTTCCTCCATTTTTTTCGGATTAAACTAATTTTCTATTGTCGATCACCCGTTTGGCTTTCCCCATACTACGTTCTATACTACGTGGTTCAACCAGTTTCACGTCTGGTTGTAATCCGATGACGCTTTGCATACGGGCTGCGATCTTCTTTTTCAATTCCAGCATCTTATTCATTTCGTCAGAATAGAATTCAGCACGGACTTCAACATGTATCTGGAACGTATCCGTATTGTTTACCCTATCAACTAAAATTAAATAGTGTGGTTCAAATTCCGGCAATTCCAGAATCACAGATTCAACCTGAGACGGGAAGACATTTACTCCACGAATAATTAACATATCATCACTCCGTCCAAGTATACGCGACATACGAACCGTTGTTCTACCGCACAAACATTTTTCATAATTCAACGATGTCAAATCTCTCGTCCGGTAACGAATCATCGGCATACCTTCTTTCGTCAGCGTAGTAAAAACCAATTCACCCTGTTGGCCGGGATCTACCGGGAGCAAAGTCACCGGATCAACTATTTCAGGGAAGAAATGATCTTCCCACAAATGCGTTCCACGCTGACATTCACATTCCCCTCCGACACCCGGGCCAATAATTTCCGTCAAACCGTAAATATCATAGGCTTTAATACCTAAAGATTCTTCAATTTCTTTTCGCATATTTTCTGTCCAAGGTTCTGCACCAAAAATACCGATTTTCAGTTGGAAATCTTCTCTCGGGATTCCAGAATCCTTGATAGTCTCACCTAAAAACAACGCATACGACGGCGTACAAGCCAATACTTTTGCCCCAAAATCATGCATTAGCTGGATTTGCTTCTGCGTATTTCCGCTACTCATCGGAATAACCGTTCCTCCGATCGTTTCAACACCGCCATGTAGCCCAAGTCCTCCGGTAAAAAGACCGTAACCATATGCAACCTGAACCAGATCCTGCTTCGTTACACCCACTGCCGTAAGACACCGAGCTACTACTTCATTCCAAACCGATAAATCCTTACGCGTATATCCTACAACAATCGGTTTTCCGGTCGTTCCGGAAGAGGCATGCAAACGAACGATTTCCGACATCGGGGCAGCCATCAGATCAAAAGGATAATTATCTCTTAAATCCTGCTTAACAGTAAAGGGCAGTTTTACAATATCATCAATTGTTTGTATATCATCCGGGGTTATTCCCATCTCCTGCATTTTTTTTCGATAAAAGGGAGTATTATGGTAAACATGTTCCACGACCCTTCTCAGACGGATGCCCTGCAATTTCCGCATCTCATCGCGCGACATGCATTCAATCGTTTCGTTCCAAATCATCGTATTAGTTTGTTATTTTGTTATAGTCAGCAATTAAATTAGTCTGCAAAGTAATAACTTTTTCCGATACGGAACTATATTCGTCTTAAAAATTGCCGAACACAAAAAAAGCCCCGGATACATCCGGAGCCAACAATTATCCAAACAATCGTCTTTAATAACTTTATTCTGCGCGATAGTTCTTCAATACTTTCTGCAATTCCTGACGTGCGAAAAAAATACGGCTTTTTACCGTACCCAAAGGCACATTCAGTTTTTCCGCGATTTCGTTATATTTGAATCCACTCAAAAACATCGAAAATGGAATTCGCAAATCATTGTTCAATTCATTGATCGCTTTAGTAATTTCCTGCAACTGATAAGTACTGTCGGGAGAGGTAAAGCCCGAATCATTCACCACATCCAGATTATACAAATCGACACTTTGGTCGACGATCGTTTGCGTACGTACCAATTTATGATAATTATTTATAAAGATATTACGCATTACGGTCAACACCCATCCCTTAAAGTTAACGTTGTCAACAAACTTTTCCTGATTATCCAATACTTTGAGAGTAGTATCTTGTAGTAAGTCTTTTGCATCGTCCCTATTCGCGGTGAGCATTAATGCAAAATTCATCATATTCTCTTGCATGCCCAATAATTTTTTCTGAAATTGCAACGCATTCATATTCGTAATTTGTTAAATGGTTAAACTCTTAAAACAAATAAGTTGTTTACCTTAGTTAGTATCACAAACATAATAAAAATATTTGAGAATAACAAATTTCAAAGAGCCAATATGCAGCAGAACCATTCATCCCATTTTTATACTCATAGGCCATGATTATTAAGAAGTTAGAAAAATTACAATTTGTTACTAATAAAAAGAATCTATCTTTCGATTATTTTTATCGATATAACCATAAAGTGTTTTTAATCAAACATATAATGCCAGCACTCATTTGGATGCTCTTGGGCTTTATTTTTGTGAACAATCCGCATCAGATCTGGGCTGCAGAGAAATCGCTCATTTATAAGATAGATATCAAAAATGAAATTGATAACCGGACGCGGATTTACCTTTCAAAAGGGCTTTCGGAAGCCCGTCTATTAAAGGCAGATGCCGTCTTGATCCATATGAATACATACGGAGGACTAGTCGATGCAGCCGACTCGATGCGTACGGCAATATTATACAGTCCGATTCCAGTCTCTGTTTTTATCGACAACAATGCAGCTTCAGCCGGAGCCCTGATATCAATCGCTGCAAAAAATATTTATATGCGTAAAGGCGCTAATATCGGAGCAGCAACTGTCGTCAGTCAAACCGGCGAAGCAATGCCGGATAAATACCAGTCATATATGCGATCTATGATACGTTCTACCGCGGAAGCTCACGGAAAAGATACAATCATACAAGGCAACGACACGATTTACAAATGGAAACGAGATCCGCTTATCGCGGAAGCGATGGTGGATGAAAGAACGGTAGTCCCTCTGCTGACCGATAGTGGAAAAGTGTTGACTTTTACTGCAGAAGAAGCTGTACGTTGGGGATATTGCGACGGAATAGCAGAATCGGTCGACGACGTGATTACAAAACACATGGGCTATCAGGATTATGAAATCAAAAGTTACGAACCTTCCTGGATAGACAACATCAAAGGGTTTTTAATGAATCCTGTTGCTCAATCGTTACTGATCATTATTATCATCGGAGGAATCTATTTTGAAATGCAAACGCCTGGAATTGGGTTCCCTTCCGGAGCCGCAATCTTGGCCGCAATCTTGTATTTTTTCCCGTTATACATTGAAGGATTGGCGGCGAACTGGGAAATTATAGTCTTCGTTGTGGGAATACTTTTGATGTTAGTCGAAATATTTATTCTTCCCGGCTTCGGAGTAGCCGGGATTTCAGGAATCGTGTTTATCGTAAGCGGACTTACGATGGCTTTACTCAACAACACAAATTTCAACTTCGAACAGGTAAGCGGGGCAGAAGCCGGACGTGCTTCTTTAACCGTATTAATGGGAATCGGTATCGGATTCGCTCTAATGATTTGGATATCGGATAGAATCGGACATAAAGGGATATTCCGAAAAATAGCGTTGGTTACCGATTTAGAAGAAGCTGTTTCCACCCCATCCCTTATGTCTTTGGTTGGAAAAGAAGGAACTGCGGCCACCGTTTTACGTCCGTCCGGCAAAGTATTAATTGACGGAGAAATATACGATGGGGTCTCGGTTCAGGATTTTATCGAAAAAGGGAGTCCTATCAAAGTCGTGCGTTTCGAAAATGCCCAAGTATATGTTCAGGCAATACGCCGATAAACAATCCGCTTATCAACAACCACATACTGCAAACTGTTTATAGCCAATAAATCGCTTAGAATATTCTTTGCCGTATAATAATTGATCCGTCCGATCCGGCAAAACTGATTTACATGAATATAAGGATGTTTATCTAAATAACTGAACAACCGCTCTACGGGCTTAGTCACTTTCAACAGAGTTCCATTGGGTCGTTTCCTTTTTTTCCAAGCTAAAATAAGCACTTCATTCGCCAGAATATTTTCGTCGTCCACGCGGATATAAGCTTTATATTCGTCTTGTTTATCCGGAGCTAAATAGGGTACGTCTTCTGCGGAAGGGATGTAGACTTCCAGAATCGTTTTTCCACCGATCTCCCACCTTTGCGCAGTAAATTTCACTTCCGGTCGGGTATATAATCGTGATGCTGCCTCTATCATATAATATTCTTCCTCACTCCTAATGCCGGCAATCACGCCATTATCTTTTACGCCAATCAGCAGACGCCCGCCATCCGTATTCGCAAAAGCACTCAGAGTACGGGCTATTTTTTTACTGTCACTCACTTCAAACTTAAAATCAAGCTGCTGGTGTTCACCCTGCTCAATCAATTTTTCAATCGGATGCTTATTCATTTGAAGATTCTTTAATCTAACAAAAATAAAATAATTCGCTAACTTTGGCAATAATTAAATAGAACACACGACTACGACAAAAAACAGATATGAGGAATATAAAATTTATCGGAATTATTCCGGCCCGCTATGCCTCGACGCGTTTTCCGGGTAAACCGTTGGCGGATATGAACGGAAAAACTATGATAGAGCGCGTTTATGAACAGGTAAAAAATACGGTAGACGCTGTTTACGTCGCCACAGACGACGAACGGATCAAAACAGCTGTAACCGCGTTCGGAGGAAAAGTGGTGATGACTTCACCTAACCATAAAAGCGGAACCGACCGATGTTATGAAGCGTATCTCAAAGCAGGATCGGATTGTGATATCATTATTAATATACAAGGAGACGAACCATTTATTCATCCGTCGCAGATCGAAACGCTGAAAACCTGTTTCGACGATGTGAACACCGAAATTGCCACATTGGTAAAACCGTTCGAAGCGGAAGGAGATTTTGAATCCACCTTATTCAACCCCAACTCCCCGAAAGTCGTATTAAACAAAAAAAACGAAGCAATGTACTTTAGTCGTTCGGTGATCCCGTACTTGCGTGGAAAAGAATATACACAATGGCTTCACTACCATACCTATTACAAACATATCGGATTATATGCCTACCGGGCAAATGTCTTGAAAGAAATCACCCAACTTCCACAATCGCCGTTAGAACTGGCGGAAAGTCTGGAACAACTTCGCTGGCTAGAAAACGGCTACCGCATCAAAGTCGGCATCACGCATCAGGAAACCATTGGAATTGACACGCCGGAGGATATGCAAAAGGCGTTAGACTTCCTAAAGACACAAAAATAAAAACGGGAAACACATTGATGTTCCCCGTCTATATCATCAGTAATCGTATAAGAATGTTCTTATCGTTTTTTACGCTGGTCTTTTTGACGGTGTAATTGTTCTTCTTGCGTTTTTTGTGCTTCTTCCAGTCGTTTCATAAAACCGGATTTTTTCATCGGTTTTTTCTTGTTCTCTTCCAGTTTAGCCAACAACTTCTCTTCGTTAATGGTATAGCGGAACAAAATTGTCTGACCTACCGTCATCAACGTAGATATAAAATAATAAAAATTCAACCCGGAAGCATATTGATTGAAGAATACCAACAACATTAATGGCATCATATACATCATCGCCTTCATTCCCGGCATTTGCTGCTGGCCAGTGTTGCTCATCTCCATATTAAACTTTGTATATATCAAATTGACAATCACCATCAACAGACAGAATAAACTGATGTGATTTCCAAAATAGGTTGAGACAAGTGGAATTTGAGCATCCCAACTCACGATTGCGTCGTAAGTAGACAAGTCTTTCGCCCATAGGAAACTCTGATGACGCAATTCGATAGCCGATGGAAAAAACATGAATAAAGCAATCAAAATCGGCATTTGCAGCAACATAGGCACACAACCACTCATCGGACTAGCACCTGCACGGCTATACAATTCCATAGTCGCCTTCTGGCGTTCCATCGCTTTTTCCTGACCCGGATATTTCACATTAAGTTCTTCCACCTGAGGTCGCAACACGCGCATCTTAGCCGAAGATATATACGATTTGTACGTCAATGGCAACAACACCAATTTAACGATCAACGTCAATAGAAGAATAATTAAACCGTAGCTGCTCAAATAATTCCCAAGGAAGTCGAATATTGGAATAATAAAATATTTATTTACCCAACGGAAAATACTGGCTCCCAGCGGTACTAAACGTTCCAAATCCAATTGATCCTCTTTGGCTATTTCTTTATCATACGAATTTAATAATCCATATCGGTTCGGCCCAATAAAATAATGCAAAGAAGTAGGTGTTTTACCCTGCAGATCAAAAGGTACGGAAGTAAACGTTTTAAAATCCATCAACACACCAGGTGCTTCCACGGCCCTCGAATCCAACATAGCCGATTCAAAACCATCATCCGAAATAAGAACGGTTGAGAAGAACTTGTTTTTGTAAGCAATCCATTTCAGACGATTCGATATTTTTTCACTGTCATTACCGCTTTCGCTCAGGTTGCCGACATCATCTCCTACATATTTATAATACAACCCGGTGTAGCGGTCTTCATACTTGCGACCTTTTTCCAATTGGCGTGCCGTTTGTTCCCATGTCAAATCCACAGAGGTGGTGTTTGGCGCTAAAAGACCGTTCAACCCCGTGCCCTGAATCGTAAAATCCATCCGGTATTCATTCGGTGGCAGTGTATAGACAAAATCCAGACAAGCGCCTTCACCCACATTCAATCGCATGGTCAAACGATTCGGATCGTCTCCGCGGACAGGGGTAAAATACAGATCCGTCGTATGAATCACTTTATTGGAAGCGGTAATAAGTGCTAAATTCAACAACGCTTGCTGCTCGTCAAACAACACCAAAGGTAATGAATCATAGGTGTCGTATTTTTTCAGGCGAGCATAAGACAAATAGCCTCCTTTAGTACTAAACCTGACTTCCAACAATTCATTTTCCAACTTTATTTGCTCGTCTACACCTGTTGTTACCGACGCGAAACCACCGAATGCCTGTTCCCGACGAGCTAGTTTTATCGAATCCGGCAAGATTTCTTCTTCCACTTGCAAATCGGATGTTGATGTACTTTTCTGTTCTTCCTGTAATTTTAATTGTTCGATTTTTGCGATGGAATCATTATACCGACGTTGTGCTTCGATCTGCTCAGGAGATGGCTGGTTAAACCAGCTGAAAGCAAACAACAAAATTCCAATCAACACAAATCCAATAATCGTATTTTTATCCATTTATCTAATCTTTATTTATTTTCAATAGACGCTTTTACAAAGCTGACGAACAAAGGGTGCGGATTTTCGACCGTACTACTGTATTCCGGGTGGAACTGCACGCCGACAAACCAATTTAATGTTGGAATCTCGACGACTTCGACCAGGCCGGTTTCGGGATTTTCGCCCGTACACATCATTCCGGCTTCTTCAAACTGGGTTTTATAGGCACCATTAAATTCAAAGCGGTGCCGATGACGTTCCTGAACGTGCGTCTTTTTGTATGCCTGATACGCTTTTGATCCTTTCTTCAATTCGCAATCATACGCTCCCAAACGCATAGAACCACCCAGATGGGTAATGTTTTTCTGTTCTTCCATCATATCAATTACCTTGTATGAAGTATTGGGCTCCATTTCCGTCGAATTGGCATCTTTCATCCCTAATACATCCCGAGCAAATTCAATTACCATGCATTGCATGCCAAGACAAATACCAAAACAAGGCTTATTGTGTTCGCGCGCATATTTAATCGCTGCGAATTTTCCTTCGATACCCCGCTGTCCGAATCCGGGCGCGATCACCAACCCGTCCATTCCGGACAATAGTTCAGCCGCATTCTCATCGTTTAGTTTCTCGGAATGAAACAAATGCAAATCCAGAATACGATCATTATAAATAGCTGCCTGAAGCAAAGACTCGTCGATCGACTTATACGCGTCTTGCAATTCTACATATTTCCCTACCAACCCGATTTTAACCGTTTCCGTAGCCGCAGCTTTTTTATGCAAGAAGGCCCTCCATTCCGTCATTTCCGGAGTAGCCCCGATTTCCAGCCCTATTTTTTTCAGGACTGTCACATCCATATTCTGTTTTTGCAACAAAAGCGGAACTTCGTAAATAGTAGGCATATCGACCGACTGGATCACAGCATCTTCCGCCACATTACAGAACAACGCAACCTTGTGCAGCAGTTCCTTCTTCAGCCAATGTTCCGTACGAAGCACCAAGATATCCGGCTGAATACCCAACTCCTGCAATTGCTTTACAGAGTGTTGCGTCGGTTTAGTTTTATATTCCTTAGCTGCAGCAATATAAGGGACATACGTCAGATGCACGCACAAACAATTTTTCCCTAATTCCCATTTCAACTGACGCACGCTTTCGATAAAAGGCAAGGATTCGATATCCCCCACGGTTCCGCCAATTTCGGTAATTACAAAATCGAATTTATACTTCGACCCGAGCAATTTCACATTCCTTTTGATTTCGTCTGTAATATGTGGAACCACCTGAACGGTTTTCCCCAAATAATCACCCTTACGTTCCTTATTAATCACGCTTTGGTAAATACGTCCGGTAGTAATGTTATTCGCCCGTGTCGTCTGAACATTCAAAAAACGCTCATAATGTCCCAAATCCAAATCCGCCTCATGACCGTCTACTGTCACATAACACTCCCCATGCTCATACGGGTTCAACGTACCCGGATCAATATTAATGTACGGATCGAATTTCTGAATCGTAACTTTGTACCCCCTGGCCTGGAGAAGTTTACCCAAGGATGCGGAAATAATACCTTTCCCTAAGGAAGAAACCACACCACCTGTAACGAAGATGTACTTTGTATCTGCCACGTTAGTAATATTTTAATAAATGATGTATCGTTTTTTCTAAACATAAGAAGTGGCAAAGTTAATGAATTTCGTTCACTTCGCATTACGATAAGAATACAAGTTTTCTTTCATCGTTGTCTCTTTTTTTTACATTCATCTATACTTCAACATTTTTGATTAACTTTGCCGATCTTAAACAGGTAAATTCAGAAGATGGAAATAAAAAGTGCAACATTCGTAATCAGCAATGAAGATGTAAGAAAATGTCCGGAAGGGAACCTGCCGGAATTTGCTTTTATCGGAAGAAGCAATGTAGGGAAATCGTCTCTGATTAATATGCTGACCAACCGGAAAGGACTGGCCATGACGTCTCAAAAGCCCGGCAAAACACAACTGATCAATCACTTTCTGATCAACGACGAATGGTATTTAGTCGACCTTCCGGGATACGGCTATGCGCAACGCGGAAAAGAAGGACGTGAGAAAATCCGCAATATTATCGATTTCTACATCCTGAAACGAATGCAATTGACGAATCTTTTTTTGCTTTTGGATTGCCGTCATGAAGCACAAAAAATTGATCTGGATTTCATGGAATGGCTCGGCAAAAACGGCATACCGTTTTCCATCATTTTTACAAAAATCGACAAAATCAGCAAAGGGCGCCTGAGTGGCAACCTGAATGCCTATAAAGAAAAGTTATTGGAAACTTGGGAAGAGCTCCCCCCCATTCTGCTGTCCTCTTCTCCAAATAAAGAAGGTCGCCCCGAAATTTTAGACCACATCGAAAAAATCATTCGGAGTCTGGGAAAATAACATTTTGTCACTCGCCCAATACACTTTCAATAGGCTACCTCAATCAAACTGTTATAATTTGTCGTTTTTTTAATAATATATTTACTTTTGCAATAAAGTTGGTTCGTATAAGGAGGTTTATCTGACAGTATTGCATCCCTTATAATATTAACTAATCCTTTTCAAACTTCACATTCACGCCGGAGCCTTTTTTGGCTTTCACTGCGATAGCGCTGCTACGGGCTTTAACTTTACCAGTGATGAATTCGGGGATGTTGTACGATTTCATAAAACGATGGTAGAAGTCGGGATCTTTCTGAGGCAGCAGGAAGGGTTTGCCTGCTTTCCCGCTTTCATCAATATAAGCAAAATAGGGGCGAGTATATAAACCATCTATCCGGCGACTACTGAATACAATCCAGCGGCTGTTGTGACTCCATGAATGATAACTCTCCACGTCATTACTGTTTACTTCATCTACAGGCCACGTCGTTCCGCTATGTAAATCGACTAAGTACAGATCGGCATCTTTATGCCAAATGGAAAAGTTTCCGTAACCGGAAAGGGTGTATAACAAATAACGGCCATCGGGCGACACGCGGGGGAACGAAGCACTCTTGCCGTCCGCAGCATTATACAAAGTGTCAACCACGGAACCGAACGTACGCCCTTCCGGATCGAACGAAACAGAGCAAAGGCTATAACGAATTTGCTCAAACTCGGCGATCGGACGTGGTTCGGCAGAACAAAAATAGAGTGTTTTTCCATCCGGCGAAAACGAGGGAAACGTTTCCCAGCGCCCTTCCGAAAAAAGAACGGGAGCAGTAATAATTTCGTGCGCTTCGCTATCGTAAACTACCACATCCGAAGCTTCGTCGAAAACTTCTATCCGGTTCCGATCGTTCATATGAAACGCCTGTTTGGTTTTATTCACGGAAAAAGCGATATATCGTCCGTCCGGATGCCAGGACGGATAAACAAGATTGGATATGGTTTGTTCGGTTTTCGTGTTCAGTTTTTCAATTTTACCGTCTTTAATCAGCATCGTTCCCGGATAGGTTTCACGCAGGTGGAAAAGCATTTTATCCGGATCTTGCATACAGAACGAGTGACAATTCATGCAACTGCTTCCGGTCATCTTGTTCTCTAAGATAGCCGTTTGTTTATACGTTTCCAGGTTACGTTGGTAAATCCCCATCCTATTCCATAATTCATAGCCCGGCTCAATCAAACGATAGGCAAGATGCGAATCCATGGGTTCGTTGGCAACATAGACCGGAAACGACCGATATTGCTTCCAACCCTGTTTCCCGGAAACATAAACTGTGACGTCAAATGATTTTCCGACAGTTTTTTCCAACAGTTTTTTCCATTTCGAAGCCGGGATTTTTACTTTGCCGTTTGACCCGGGCACAACAAACCCGTCTGTTCCGGATTGAAAATGTACGCGTACATCGTCTCTACTGTCTGCCAGTTTAAAGTTTAAAGGCGCCACATTCACCGGTACGGTCACACCGACATAATCCGGGAATACCGGTGGCAAAGCATCTACCGTTTCAGCTTCCGGCAAAGACGTGCTGCAGCCGGCTAAAAACATTATCAAAAAGAAAAAAACAATCTTCATACTTTTTTTTCGATTTTAAACATAGTCCCTTATTTAAACATAAAGTAAAACCAATACGTGTTCCCGTAATCGTGCGCCATGCGTTGCTGGAGTGAAGGCGAGTTCTTGTTTGCTAAAATCGCCTTTTTATAGTGCACGAACCGTTCGGCAACCGACTCTCTGATTCCATATTTCTCCCATTCCGCCGGTGCACTTTCATGCAAAATAATCACCGCTTCCTGAAATCCCAACGGAAGCTCTGGTAATAACTCTGTTCCGTAATATGTATCCAGAAAAAGTTTAAAAGCCTGCATATCTTTTGCCAACAGCAACAAACCGCCCAAATATTCCAGTGCGTTTCGATTGGCCGGATATTGTTTCGCAATTTTCAACAAATCGTGATCCAATCCAAACGTCGTAGACAGGTAGTTTTCCGACAACAGACATTTACGTTTCGACCCGAGTAACGAATCTTTTTCCACTGCCTCGTCATTGTACAGAAAAAGCCTTTGCAACTCCGCCCATTTCCGGTAATAAGTAGTCTTTTCCAACAAATCGATGTACTTTTCCGCCACCTTGTATTCCCCATAGATCAGGTTCGTCTGAATCAGACGCTTCAACATCCGGGGATTTCCTCCACCCGTCGCGCTCACATTAGCTTCGAAAGCCATTTCTTGCGCTACAGTCATATTACCGATCGTAAAGTTCACATCACTCAACAAAGTAGAGATTGAAAAAGTACGGTTCCATTTCAACAACAGCCCGTCCACTCCCCGCTGATCGAAAAGAAACATCGACTCGGCCAATTGTCCCTTTTCGGCTAAAGCCCTGTTCAAATAACAGATATATAAATAATTTGTAAGCGTTCCTTTGGAATGATTAATCACTTCATCCCATTGTTCCATACGAGCATAATAATCCAATTTTTTGAGTTGCTGTGATTTTTGATCGCCGTATTGACGGATTCCCCAAGCAGTAAATAGAAAAACCACAACCAAAGAAAAAACAAGTTCGAACACACAACGTACCGTTTTTTTCACTTTTCTCGGCTTCAGAAGCAAAGCCAATCCAAACAGCAAAAAATGGGCAACCCAAGAAAAATAGATAGGTGGTTTCGGAATCAACTTGTTATGGTAGAACATATCCGGAAGAAAGGCAAAACGGTATTCGCCCTGTAAAGCAAAATAAATGCTCAGATAGCCGATCAACGCGCCTAAACCGATCAAAATAAGCGTAACGGTATAGCGGTAAGGGGTCTTTTTTAACAATTCGTATAACAAAACGGAGGCAACGTATAACACGTAAACAGACCCTCCGATCCAATACATCGGAAAAAGTGTCAACACATGATAAACCAACCTCCAGCGGTCATTCCGGATCGTGACGGCCCCCAACAGAAAAAACAACATAAACAGATAAGCCACAAATCCGGCCAGCATATAGTTGAAATCGAACTGCATAAAGAGCAAACAACTTGCCGGAATCCAGGAAAGAACCGCCCAAGAATCATTTTGCCTGATTCGACCGAGCAGTAAAGCTGTAACTGAGGCAATTAAGGCGAGTAAGCCGACTGTTATGGAAGCTCCGGCGTACGGATACATAAAATATTGCACTAAAAATTCCCCTGCGATATCCGCCAACCCACCAGGCAACAATAATTTTTCCACAATATACGGCCATGAGTACTGAAACATGTAGTTCTGTTCCACAAAGTAAAAATGATACGCATATTCCCGTTGCATAAAAACAAACAACGTGACAGCGATCAAACCAAATAAACCCCAGGCACTATACTTCCACTTTTTCATTCCTCATTTTCTTTAAAACAAATCATTCAGACGTAACAATCAGTGTTACAAAGTTAAAAGATTATTCCATTTAGCGCTTTTCCACATTCGGAAGATTACAGGGAAAATGTTAGAAAAGAACAGACAACGTTGAAGAACAGACAGAAAAATTGGCACATCAGGACGGAAGCAAAAAAAACAGGCCTCATAGGGAAGCTTATTTTTTTGATTTTCAACTTAAAAATTCATCCCGAAGATTTTTAAAAAAGATCCCGAAGAAAAAAAAAATTCTTCGGGATCTTTTTTTTAAGCCTTCAATACTATTGAAAATCAATGAGTAAAACACCTAAATATCCCATCGGGACGGACCCTCAAAATGGGATTCCCATCGGGAAAAGTATTTTTAATTTCTATATAGATTTATTATGAGATCAAGTCAAACTTAGAACTTTCTAATATCTGTAATAATTCGAATACAACTCCATATACGAGAGCCTGTTTGAAAAGCAGGAGGATTATTAATATAGAAAAAACCTGTATAACTGATATTAATACGAGAACCGATTTCAACTAATAAATTTGAGACTTGATCAATGACTGTTTGTGAGGAATTACTTGTAATGACTGAGCTCTTTAAAATAGATGTCCAATCTAAATTTGAAGGAGTTCCGTGATAAGCCATCACTTGACCTATAGCGACAGGAACACATCCGACAGGAGCTCTGCCATTAGAACAAAGATATGGAACCGTACTATTATAAGGTGCCCCTTGCCCCCAAAGCGTCGGAAGAAAAGCATAATAAGAAATCACATCCGATTTCATTGTCGGATTTTTATTAGTTGATTTATTATAAAATGCGACTAAATCTCCATATATTATTTCTGGTATAGCATTGAAATACATCCTCAATACTTAACTGGTATTCGGATTTTTCTATTATAGTTTCGGAATGCTCAATAATTTGTTCGTTACATGACAAAAACAAAAAAAAACAGAAAACAAAACATAGCTTCTTCATAATAAAGTTTTTTTGATTAATTAATTATTAAAACATAAACTCCTATTTTTGATAAAAATAAAGTTCTTTGATCGGATTTTCGGATGAATTGATTACGATCTTATCATCAGATAATCGCCCCGACATTCTTCGTTCTTCAGACTCTAAAACAATTTTCCGGTTTTCGATC
>JAQVZS010000024.1:0-12778 GCA_028708075.1 Massilibacteroides sp. | reverse complement strand
CTATTTTTGATAAAAATAAAGTTCTTTGATCGGATTTTCGGATGAATTGATTACGATCTTATCATCAGATAATCGCCCCGACATTCTTCGTTCTTCAGACTCTAAAACAATTTTCCGGTTTTCGATCTTATAGGTTCCCTCGATTTCCAAATATTTCGCACCTCTTCAGAGAAGTTATTCTCTTTCTTTGAACAAGAAAATAATCCTAAAAGTAAAAGAATAATTATGGTATGTTTCATATACAAACTGTTAAAAACAATCCCGCAAAGGGTCTTTTCAACCTCTTCGCGGGATTGTTTTTGTATCGTTTTTCTGTAATTATTTCAATTCCTTTATCCGGATATTGCGGAACTTAACCGGCGATCCGTGTCCCAAAAAGCCAATATGGCCTTTTTTGTTGAACAAACCCGGGTGTTCCTTCTTATCCGGCGTGCCATTCTTCACGGCCTCGCGGATATTTCCATCCACAATCACTTCTCCGTTCAATATCACCTTTATATGATCGCCGTCGGCCACCACTTCCTGGTAGTTCCATTCGCCCGTTGGCTTGAGGAAACCGCGCTGAGCGGGGATAATGCCGTAAACGGAACCGTGATACTGGTATGGTTTAAGATCCTTATATACCGGATGTTCGCTGTCCAATATCTGAAGTTCCATCCCCATGTAGGCCGCATCGCCTTCCATCGGCGTACGGATACCCAAACCGTTGTTCGCCGCCGGAGTCAGCTGGAACTCAAACCGCAAAACGAAATTGCCATATTCGTCCTTTGTATACAAGTTGCCACCGAAACTTTTACTCGGGATCATCGAGATCGTACCGTCCTGCAACGTATAATCCACCGTGTTCCCCGTCCATTGATACATGTTTGTGCCGTCAAAAAGGATATTGAAACCATCCTTCGCTTCCTCTGCTGAAAGCGTAAACGGTTCCGGACGTTCCAGTTCCTTAACGTAAATGTTACGATAGTAAACCTTGCTGCCATGCGCCTGTAATTCAATCTGTTCAATCGGGAAAATCGGTTGTTTACGATCCCAATAATTCTCCAAAATCACATCATCTGTCACCAATTCACCATTTAACTTTACCGTCACACGGTCGCCAACCATCTTGATGTACATCGTGTTCCAGGCGCCAAGCATATTATCCGCCACTTTCAACGGCTTACTTTCGTTTTCCTGGTTGTTATACAAACCACCCGAACCTACCTGAGCTCCAACATCGACACGCGCAGTATCCCAAATCTGAACCTGAGGCGTACCACGCAGATAAATTCCCGCGTCAGCCTCGGGGCCGGCCGGATCCAGCTTCCAATCCACATACATCTCAAAATCCCCATATAGCTTCTCCGTACACAAGTTATCGTATCCCTTGCCATCGAAGACTAACAACCCATTTTCGACCTTCCAATCCATACGCATCTGTTCGTCTGCCTTTGCCTGCGCTTTCGCCAGTTGGGCCGGTTTCATCTTTGACCGAACGATCGGGTTTTCAACCAATCCCTTCCAGCCCGTCAGGTTTTTCCCGTTAAACAAGGATACAAAACCTTTGTCCGAAGGCATCTCCGAAAGGTGCTTACGAATCGCTTCCTTCTGATAACCGGCGTCCGGATTATCCAACACATCAATAACCTTATTCAATAATGCCCGTACATTATCGCCCGTATACTCCTTATTCCCCAACGCGATCGTCATTACTGCATTAGCAGCTGACTGCTGTACCGTCTTTTCGTCCAAGTATTCGCCAGCGAAAAGCAAGCCGGAAAAAGTACCCGTACGCCCAACTTGACGCAGGATCTCATTCTTCTGTGCATCCGTCTTCGCAATCGCCATGGCCTCGCGCAACCCCAGCAAGCGGTTTTCGCCCGTCAGAGACGCACTCGATACGCGGGTAATATACGCTTCCAGCGCACGATTAAAGTAAGACGAAGACGACACGTCACGGCAGATGGCGTACAGTTCGTCGGTCACTTCACCGCCCGGCCAAGCCAACAGCGCTTCGAAAGCAGCGTCTTTTGCCGCACCTTTCCCGTTTTTAAAACCTTCCGCAATAGTTGCCAAGCCTTCTGCTTCTCTTATTGAGGATAAGACAATATAATAAAGGTGTTTCTTGCTTTCACCAGCCTGAACCATACGCTCGTTAATAATCGAAAGTTGTTCTACCGACGGCTTACCGCTTAATGTAGATATCACGGCTTGTTGAAGCGGAGCTATGACCGAAGCATCAGAGGATTCCAACATGCCGCAAAGAAGCACGCGGTCTTTATCCGACACCACATCCTTCAACGCCTTATAAGCGGCCGATTTGACTTCCGCCGAAGACGATTTCGTCTGTTCCAGGACTGTATTCATGGTTGACGTTGCCTTGCGTGCCGCCAGAATCTCAACACCGGCAATCTTTCCCATGTCCCCAGCCGACAGAATCACCTGCGCCACGGAAGGCGAAACAGCACCGTTAAAGGTCAGAAGAGCATCTTCCGCCAAACGGACTACCGCACTATCCGTAGATTTTAACAAACCCGCCAAAGAAGATATCGAACGTTCGTCACCGATCTTGACCATAGCCCAAACGGCTGCTTCTTTCACGTCGAAATCAACATCTGCCAGCTCGTCAATCAGCACCTGACGAAGCGGTAGATCGAAACGGAGTTCCAGATTCTTTACCGATTCCCGTTTTTCCGGACATTTGCTCTCCCGCCCGATCCAGTTCAATACGTCTACTTTCACTTCCGGCTTTGCCTTCAGTGTTGCCTTCATGACTTCCACATACGCTTTCTCCGTCGCATAGTCCGACAGGAAATTCAATGCCGCGTTACGGTACTCCTTATCCGTATCTTTCAAGGCTTTCAAGGTCAGTTTCGCTGCATTATCCTTGTCGACTGACATCAGCACTTCCAATGCCGCGATACGCGTTTGTGCGGCTCCCGCCTTGGTCGCCTCTTTCAACAATTTTTCAGCGGCTTTTTGGGCTGTCTTCGCCTCCGTTGCCCCTACCCGTTTTAACAACCGGATATACGCTTCGTTCGCACCGCTTTTCTCCATACGGTAGCCGACCGCTTTTGCAGCTTCGCCTACGGCTTCCAATGAAGATGCACTACCCACACTACTGATTGCAAAAAAAGCCGTCCGCCTTAGGTTCTCGTCCGGCGCCGTCAGGAAGCCCTGCAAAAGATCTTCCATGCCGCCCATACCAGCTTCGCCGATCGCCATCACTACATTACGCTGCATAACGGCCGTTCCCATACGGCGCATCAGGGCAGAACGCAAAGCGTCTGCTGCCGACGGTGTATTAATGGACGCCAACGCCCGTGAGGCCGGTCCGCTTAATTCGTCGAGGGTCAGGTAAGACGACAACGGCTTTACCGCCTCCTCTTTTCCAACTAACTGCAATTGGCGGATCAAAAAAGCCTTCGTCTCACGCTCATTCACCCGTTCCAACGCTTTGATGTACGCGTTCGACGTCGTTTGGCGAACGCTCTCATCGCCCAAACCCATCACATAATGTGTCAATCCACTCAAGGCATAATCTACTTGCGCATTACTACCTTTGCCGGGAGCCTGAATCATATCGACTAATTTCTGTATTCCGGCATCACCCGTGGATATCAACTCGTTGATTAGTTGGTCATATTTCTTCTGCGTTTGAGCCGGTAGTTGAGATAACGCATCAGCGACTACCGTTTCGACGGTTCTATTAACCGGCGCTTGAGCCAATAACAGGCTTACACTCAGTAGGCTTATCGATAGTGACAATAGTATTTTTTTCATTCCCTTCGTCTGTTTTAATGTTAAATATTCCATGGCGCACGCATCGGCTGATCCAACAGGCGGTTCGCTGCTTCATCATTCTTGAACTCTAATTTTACCGGATCAAATTCCAAGGTTCTATTCAGGCGCAGAGCGACAGCACCCATATTCACGATCGTCGCCGAACGAAAACCATTCTGCTGATTCAACGCAAACGGCTGACGTGTTTTTACACATTCGATGAAATCCGTCACCTGGGGTTCCGGTTCCGGATAATCCGCCAACTTCTTTTCCCAATCCGGGATGTCACAAACAAAATTCTTATAAACGTTGCCTTTCGTCCCTGAGATGTAAGGAGTATTCGGATCCCCGTAATCGCCTCCCCAAAGAACGATTTGGCAACCATCTTCATAGGTGTACGTGATCGAACGCCACGTGCCAACCGCATCCGGATGTTGTTGAGGCGCATCCACTTCCACTTTCACCGGACTCGTATGGTCTTTGCCCAAAAAGTACTGCACCGGATCGATATAATGCTGCCCCATGTCACCCAAGCCACCACCATCGTAATCCCAATAGCCGCGGAACGTCTGGTGAACGCGATGAGCGTTATACGGTTTGTAAGGTGCCGGGCCTAACCATAGATCGTAATCCAATTCCTCAGGAACGCTCTGCGGTTCCAGATATTCCCTGCCAACCCAGTAAAACTTCCAATCGAAACCCGTATGCTTACTGATCGTTACCTTCAACGGCCAACCAAGCATACCGCTCTGAACCAATTTCTTCAACGGCTTGACCGGCGTACCCAAACCATAAAACTGGTCGGTAAAGCGGAACCACGTATTTAACCGAAACATACGGCCGTACTGCTGAACCGCTTCCATCACTCGTTTGCCTTCACCGATCGTTCGAGTCATCGGCTTCTCGCACCATATATCCTTTCCCGCCTTCGCCGCTTCTACCGACATGATCCCATGCCAATGGGGCGGAGTAGCAATATGCACAATATCTACATTCTTATCCAAAATCAAATCCCGGAAATCATGATAGGCGGCGATCTTTTCATTTACCAAAGCCTTGCCCAACTCGAGGTGTTTCTTGTCTACGTCGCAAACGGCAACAAGCCGGGTGCCTCCGTAATTCACGTGACCACGACCCATACCGCCTGTGCCGATGATCCCCTTTGTTAACTGATCGCTTGGGGCGATAAACCCTCTTCCCAAAACCTGTCGGGGGACAATCGTAAATGCAGCAAGCCCCCCTAACGTCTTTAGAAATTCTCTTCTATTCGTTCTCATTCTATTTTATATATGTGTATTTGTTCAAATCAATATAAGCCAAACAAAAATAGCAAATTATCCATGAATAAAAAGATCGTTTTATAGAATTCAGCAAAATATCTTTCAGTTATCCAAACAAATGCCGATTAAAAACTAAAAATCCCGTATATTTGAAAATAAAATTACCGGGAAAATCGCTCCTAAAAAGCAAAGAACATTGAATGCCAGGGAAAAGATATTAATTAAAACCTCATGGATCAGCGTCATTGGCAACGCAATTCTGTCGTTATTGAAAATTATTATCGGAATTGTTTCCGGAAGCCTGGCGGTTGTCGGAGACGGAATCGATTCGGCAACTGATGTAATCACATCCATCGTTATTTTATACACGTCGCGTATTATTAATCGCCCACCCGACATGAAATACGTATTCGGCTATGAAAAGGCAGAAACAATAGCGACAAAAGTTTTATCGTTCGTCATTTTCTTCGCAGGCATCGAAATGTTTATTTCAACCGCAAAAAATCTGATCTACTCAGAATCAAGGGCACTTCCTTCCTTTTTCGCCGTTTATGTCACACTCTTCTCCATTTTCGGGAAATTATTTTTATCTGCCTACCAATACAAACAAGGGAAAAAAACCGATAGTTCGATGTTGATTGCAAATGCCCAAAATATGCGAATGGATATATTTATATCCATAGGCGTATTATCAGGCCTCTTCTTCACCTTCATATTAAGAGCCCCCTGGCTGGATTCCGTTACAGGCCTATTGATCAGTATCTATATTATAAAAACATCAATCAGCATGTTTATTGAAACGAATGTCGCCCTGATGGACGGAATAAAAGACACTTCTATATACAAACAGATTATCCACGCAGTAGAACAAGTGCCCGGCGCCATGAACCCGCACCGTATCCGTTCAAGACAATTAGGCAATTTATATGTAATCGGGTTGGATATTGAAGTAGACGGTAACTTGCCGTTACATAAAGCGCATGATATCGCGCAAGCGGTTGAGGAGAACATTAAAAAAAACATCGATAATATATACGACATCATTGTACATGTAGAACCGGCCGGCATCGAACAGACAAAAGAAAAATTCGGTATCGACAAAAACAACCTCCCGGAACCCTAGAAAGGCGTTAAGGAATTCAATTATTATCTATTTTTTATATTTTTGCGAAATAACATCACGGTTTTAACCATTTTAATCCATTATGTAATTGTCTATGATACATTTACCAGCATTAGTTACCGACCTTGCATTAATTCTTATTTCGGCCGGCATTATAACTCTTCTGTTCAAATGGTTAAAACAACCGTTAGTATTAGGTTATATTGTCGCCGGAATTCTTGCCGGACCATATATCGATTTATTCCCAACTGTAATCGACACAACCAGCATCAACACATGGGCTGAAATCGGTGTCGTCTTCCTGCTGTTTGCCCTGGGTTTGGAATTTAGCTTTAAAAAACTCATGAACGTAGGCGGTACGGCTGTAATCGCGGCAACAACCGAAGTGATTTCTATGCTTATCATCGGTTATATTGTTGGGATTCTCATGGGTTGGGACTCGATGAACAGTATTTTTTTGGGGGGTATGCTTTCCATGTCGTCAACAACCATAATCATAAAAGCGTTTAGCGATTTAGGTTTGAAAAGTCAAAAATTTACCGGAATCGTTTTCGGAACTTTGGTAGTAGAAGATCTGGTAGCTATTCTTATGATGGTACTCCTGTCAACCATGGCGGTATCCAAACATTTCGCCGGCGAAGAATTGATCAGCAGTCTAATTAAGGTAGCCTTCTTTCTGATTCTTTGGTTTCTCATCGGGATCTATCTGATTCCCGCCTTTTTCCGCAAAGTACGCAAAATGATGAACGACGAGACGTTACTGATTATCGTATTGGGTTTATGCCTGGGAATGGTTTATCTGGCTACGGAAACCGGCTTTTCTGCCGCGCTAGGCGCTTTTATCATGGGGTCAATTCTGGCGGAAACGGTAGAAGCCGAGCATATTGAACATATTATCAAACCGGTAAAAGATCTGTTCGGAGCCATTTTCTTTGTGTCCGTCGGCATGCTGGTAAACCCCGCCATATTGGTCGAATACATTTGGCCTGTCGCCATCATCACGATCGTTACAATTGTAGGAAAAGCAATTTTTTCGACAGCCGGCGTTCTTTTGTCTGGACAGCCACTAAAAACATCCATCCAATCCGGATTTAGTCTGGCCCAAATTGGAGAATTTGCCTTTATTATTGCGTCGTTAGGCGTTAGTTTGAAAGTCTTAGACGACTATGTCTATCCGATCATCGTTGCAGTTTCCGTTATCACCACGTTCACAACCCCTTATTTTATGCGTATGTCAGCCCCTTTCGCTAGTTGGTTTAATCGCATATTACCCGACAAGACTCTTGCCTTTTTCGAACGTTATTCTTCCGGGACAAAAACGATCAACCACGAAAGCGACTGGAAAAAATTAGTCAAAAGCTTTAGCGGCAAACTCGTTATTTACATTGTATTGTTGTCGGCCATTCTACTATTTTCTATTCATTTTTTATCTCCCTTCATCGAAGAAAGAATAAACCAGGTGTGGTGGGGAAAAATAGCAAGCACGATTCTGACCATCCTATTAATGGCACCGTTTCTCAGCGCTTTACTATCGAATAAGAACAATCAGCCCAAACTCTTCATGCGCTTGTGGAAGGATAACAAATACAATCGTGGAAGATTGATATTCCTTGTTCTTTTACGAGTTTATGTCGCCTTGACCTTTGTTTCTTTAACCCTGATCAATATCTTTAAACTTCAATATGGAATCAGTCTGTTAACCGGAATAGCCGTCCTGGCCTTCATTTTCTTCTTTAGACGAAGTTTTAACCAATACACAAAAATGGAAAGTCATTTTATGATGAATTTGAATCAACGGGAAGAAGTAAATAAGGGAAAAGCATCCTCTATAAAAACTAGTTTCACCAGTCAGATGAACAACAAAAATATCCATATTTCGGATTTGGAAGTTTCGCCCAACTCACCCTACGTCGGAAAAACGCTGAAAGAACTCCGGTTCCGAAATGATTTTGGCGTCAGCATTGTGAAGATACTAAGAGGCGGCCAGAAAATATATATCCCGGAAAGTACGGAAACGCTATATCCACAAGACATTATCTCTGTGGTGGGAACAGACGAACAAATCGAACGGTTTATCAAAACGATAGAAAGCCATAAAAACAACAATCAGGAGGTAGAAAAGGAAATTACGTTACAATCGTTTACCATTGATGAAAGCTTTCCTTTTATCGGACAAAGCTTAGGGGATTCTCAAATTGGGGAAAAATATAATTGTATGATTATCGGCATTGAAAGAGAGTCGGGCTCTTTCATGAATCCGAGACCAACCATCATCTTCGAACCCAATGATTTAGTATGGGTTGTCGGCGAAAAGGAGAGGTTGGAGAACATTTGTAATTAAATGGTTTAAAATCAAACAAAAATTATTTTAGTTAACGAGATAAATTTAAAAATAGATTTATCTTTGTCGAAATTTTAATTTATACCATCATGAAAGATTTATTGAAAAATTTAAACGAATTAATGGCCGATTTCACAAAAGATGCTGCAGCACAAGTAGAAAACGGGAATAAAGCTGCAGGTGCGCGTGCAAGAAAAGCATCTTTGGCAATAGAAAAAGCGCTTAAAGAGTTCCGGAAAGTATCTATTGAAGATACAAAAAAATAATTTTGTCGGACGGACATTTTGGCAAAAAAAATCCCAACTACAGTAAGCTGTAGTCGGGATTTTTTAATTTTAATCTATTCAATATCCTCTAATAGCTTCGATTCCGGGAAGGACTTTTCCTTCAATGGCTTCCAACAACGCGCCACCACCTGTGGAAACATAAGAAACACCATCTGCAAGACCGAATTTATTTACGCAAGCAACAGAATCACCACCTCCAACTAACGAAAAAGCACCGTTCTTTGTTGCTTCGACAATCGCTTCACCTACTGCACGCGAGCCATGAGTAAAGTTGTCGAATTCAAACACACCCGTAGGTCCGTTCCACAAGATCGTCTTCGAATTTTTAATCACTTCCGCATAAAGAGCTTCCGTTTCCGGACCGATGTCTAAACCTTCCCATTCGTCAGGAATTTCATTTACATTCACAAAATCAGTTTTTGCATCGTTGCTGAAATCGTCCGCAATCTTCGTATCAACAGCTAACACCAGATTTACCCCTTTTTCTTTTGCTTTTTGCATAAGTTCCAAAGCAAGATCCAGTTTATCGTCTTCGCAAATCGATTTACCGATTTTTCCCCCCATCGCTTTTGTAAAGGTATAAGTCATACCACCAGTGATAATCAGGTTATCAACTTTATTCAATAAATTTTCAATGATTTCGATTTTAGAAGAGACTTTGGAACCACCCATAATAGCTGTAAACGGACGTGTGATATCATTCAGAATCTTTTCCACGGCTTTTACTTCTTTCTCCATTAAATAGCCGAACATCTTGTGATCCGTATCAAAGTAGGTTGCGATTAAGGCCGTGGAAGCATGGGCACGGTGAGCTGTACCGAAAGCATCGTTCACATAACAATCGGCATAGGAAGCCAAGGTCTTTGTAAAGTTTTTCTGACTTTCTTTAACTGCTTTTTTTGCAATTTTCTTTTCTTCTTCGGAAACATTTTCCGCCAAGCCTCTCGGTTTACCTTCTTCTTCGGCATAGAAACGAAGATTTTCTAACAACAACGCTTCGCCCGGTTTAAGTGCAGCCGCTTTCAGGCTGGCTTCTTCTCCGATACAATCACTTGCGAACTGAACGTCTACACCCAACAATTTAGAAACATGCGCTAAAATATGTTTTAACGAATATTTGTCTGTAACACCTTTCGGACGACCTAAATGAGAACCGATAATGACACTACCACCGTCAGCCAGGATCTTTTTCAAAGTAGGAAGAGCGGCACGTATACGGGTGTCGTCTGTAATGTTGAAATTTTCATCCAACGGAACGTTAAAGTCTACTCTAACAAATGCCTTTTTGTTGGCAAAACTGAACTTGTCAATCGTTTGCATAACTTATATATTTATATTTTAAAATAAATTATTCCTGAAAATGCATCCAAAATTACACAAAAATATCCAATCCATATTTTGTTTCTCGGATTTATTCTACCAGCTTAAAGCGAACGCGTAACCTACCGGGAGTGTAATCACAATTTAATAACTTAAAAAAACCTATTTGAGCAGTATTTTCCACATGGGCACCGACACAAGCACAGACATCGTAATCTCCAACCCGAACAATGCGCAACAGATCACTGACGTTTTCGGGCAATTTACTCATGTCTACCAGTGTGGCCGCCTCATCCTTCGACATGAAATGCACGGTTACAGGCAGATGCCTGCCAATCACTTCGTTTACTTGACGTTCGACGTCCGCCATCTTTTCTTTTCCGGGATCCTCCGCCAACAAATAATCGCACTTACTTTTCTTTCGTTCGATATGCGTATTCATCGAACGAGGACAACCAAACATCCGAACCATCGTCTGATTCAAAATATGTTCCGCCGTATGCATAGCCGGATTGGCATGTTCTTTTACATGATCACTCAAATCGGTTGCTGCTTCTATCATAAAGCTCTGCTGCTATACATTTGTTCGTAATATTTTATATAATCACCTCCGGTAATCTCGTCCACCCATTGCTGATTGGCGAGATACCATTCAATTGTTTTGACAATCCCGATTTCGAAAGAAGTCTCGGGCAACCATCCTAGTTCTGCACTTATCTTTGTCGGATCGATCGCATAACGATGATCGTGCCCCAGCCTATCTTTTACAAATGTAATCAACCCGTCGTTGATCCAATCAATGGAAATTTGTCCGTCGGCTTTGATTTCTTTTTTCTTCAAAATCTGACGTAATTCCGGTTTATCCGTCATCAGTCGCCGAATTGTGGCAATGGTCAATTTAACAATTTCAATATTTTGTTTTTCATTATGACCACCTACATTATAGACTTCCCCATTTTTCCCTTTACGTACAACCAAGTCTATCGCCTTGCAATGATCGATCACATACAGCCAATCCCGGACATTCGTTCCATCGCCATAAACAGGCAAAGGCTTGCCTTCCAATATGTTTTTGATGATTAAAGGGATCAGCTTTTCGGGGAAATGATAAGGGCCATAATTATTCGAGCAACGTGTAATTGTCACCGGCATTTTGTATGTCTCGTAATAAGCTTTAACAAACAAGTCCGCACTGGTTTTTGAAGCACTATATGGACTACGTGGATCTAATGGTGTCGTTTCGTGAAAATATCCTTCCGAGCCTAAACTTCCATACACTTCATCCGTTGAAACCTGATGAAAACGAACATCTTCACGCCAGGTTGGATACCCATTAATGTCTTTTCCTGTTGTCCAAGCCTTGCGAGCAGCATCCAACAGATTCTGCGTACCCAAAATATTCGTCACCAAAAACAATTGCGGATTTTCGATACTCCTGTCCACATGGCTTTCTGCTGCAAAATTCACAACATAATCAAAACGATAGGTTTCGAATAATTGATCGGCTAACGCCCGGTCACAGATATCCCCCTTAACAAAAATGCAACGTTCGTTGTCAATATCAGACGCAATCGTCCGTAAATTGCCGGCGTAAGTCAACAAATCCAATACAACCAACCGCACATCACGATAAGTGGAAAGCATATATTTCACGAAATTAGCGCCTATAAATCCCGCCCCGCCTGTAACAAGGTATGTTTTCATTGTATATTATTTTAATAAATAAAATTAACTTCTGCGTCCTTCAAAAAAGGTGCGTTTCTATCCTTTTCTGATAAAACGGATCCCACTTCATCAAATTGTATCCATTGAACATGAACATCCGGGTCGTCAAACCGAATAGAACGTTCGTACGCCGGCATATAGGGATTATCCACTTTATATATAAAAACAGCTTCGTCACTCAAGACCTGAAAACCATGTGCAAATCCGCGCGGGACAAACAATTGTCGATTATTACTCTCCGTTAATTCCTCAGAAATATAATGTCCGAAAGTGGGCGATCCTTTCCGAAGATCTACCGCCACATCCAAAACACGCCCCTTCACAACCCGAACTAATTTTGCCTGCGAAAAAGGCGCTAACTGATAATGAAGTCCTCGCAAAACACCTTTTGTTGAACACGACTCGTTGTCCTGAACAAAGTTCACCTCCCCAACATTCGACTGAAACTCTTCCTGTTTAAAAGCTTCCATAAAATAGCCCCGCGAATCTTTAAATACCCGAGGTTCAATAATCCAAACACCCGGGATAGCCGTCTTTATATAATTCATTTTACCTGCTATTAATTTAAAAACAAAGTAAATCCATTTTCAGCATTCCTGCAAACAGAAAACACTTTTCTGCGGTCAAATAAGATTGTTTTCTTTGCCATTTATCCACAATACGATTAATAGAAAAATTTAGAATGTGACAAATTTGTATATTAAAAAAAGAATGACTTACTTTGCACACGCTAAGCGAAAACCCGTTAGATGGTTCCTTGGCCGAGTGGCTAGGCGCCGGTCTGCAAAACCGTTTACGGCGGTTCGAATCCGCCAGGAACCTCAAGTAAAAATCCCAAACAGTTAATAATAAATTGTTTGGGATTTTCTTTTTTTGTAGAAATTGATATCAAAAGTAATATCGGATCAAGAGAAATATAGGATTTATAGAGCACCTG
>JAQVZS010000079.1:7593-10238 GCA_028708075.1 Massilibacteroides sp. | reverse complement strand
TACTTACATAATTGATACTGTAACCATCTTCAAGAAGATGCATATACAGCAGACGCTCAGAGAAGGAATGCTTTTTATTCATAAATAAACCCCAAAGTTTTTTGTCCAAACTTTGGGGGTCACTTCACTTTTTCACGGATCGAGGTTTTCTTTATTTAGAACTCGGCATTGTTGGGTGTACGCGGGAAAGGTATTACATCCCGAATATTCGCCATACCGGTGACAAATAACAATAAACGTTCGAATCCAAGTCCGAAGCCAGAATGAGGAGCCGTACCAAATCGACGGGTATCCAAATACCACCAGATATCTTTCATGGGTATCCCCATTTCTTCCGCTCTCTTATATAGTTTGTCATAATCCTCTTCACGTTGAGAACCACCTATGATTTCTCCGATTTTGGGGAACAATACATCCATTGCCCGAACTGTTTTTCCGTCATCGTTTTGTTTCATGTAGAACGATTTGATTTCTTTTGGATAGTCGGTTAGGATCACCGGACATTTAAAATGCTCTTCCACCAAATAACGTTCGTGCTCGGAAGCCAAATCCGCTCCCCAATAAATCGGGAATTCGAATTTATGTCCTTTTGAAACAGCCTTTTCCAGAATCCGGATTCCTTCTGTATACGTCAGGCGAATAAAGGTTTTGTCGAGTATCGATGTAAGACGCTCAATAAGTTCTTTATCAAACATATCGTTTAGGAATTGAATGTCATCCATGCAATGATCCAAAGCCCATTTGATACAATACTTGATGAAATCTTCCGCCAGTTGCATGTTTTCTTCAATCTCATTGAATGCAACTTCCGGCTCGATCATCCAGAATTCCGCCAAATGTCGCGGCGTGTTCGAATTCTCTGCTCTGAAGGTAGGTCCGAACGTATAAATAGCGCCTAATGCCATTGCGGCTAATTCACCTTCCAACTGTCCGGATACGGTAAGACTTGCCTGCTTACCAAAAAAATCATCGTCGTAACGAATACTTCCATTTTCATCTTTTTTCAGATCGTACAGGTTCATCGTCGTAACTTGAAACATTTGTCCAGCACCTTCACAGTCTGAAGCGGTAATAATAGGAGTGTGGAAATAGAAAAAACCTCTGTCGTGAAAAAACTGATGAATGGCGATAGCCATGTGATGGCGGATCCTGAATACAGCGCCGAACGTATTTGTCCGCGGACGCAGATGAGCAATTTCTCGTAAGAATTCAAGCGAATGTCCTTTTTTCTGCAAAGGAAAGGTTAGCGGGTCGGCTGTTCCGTAAATCAGTATTTCTGTAGCCTGTATTTCGACATTTTGATTTTTCCCCTGAGATTCCACTAAAATACCGTTTGCACTGATACAAGCGCCTGTTGTTACAGGCTTGAGGTAAGCTTCGCCTAATTTTTCAATATCAACTACGATTTGAACATTATTAATTGTAGAACCGTCATTCAGAGCGATAAAGTTTACCGATTTACTACCACGACGGGTACGAACCCATCCCTTTACGTTTACTTTTTCTCCAAAAGACTTGCTTTTCAGCACGTCTGCAATCTTAGTTCTTGTAATTGTTTCCATGATTTGTCTTTCTTGTAATTCAAATAAGTTAGCCGGTTTTATCGACCGGCTAACAGAAATTAGTTTATTCAAAAGCACCCATTCGAAGTGTGTTTACTTCTTTTTCATTCAGATAACGCCATTTGCCTCGACTCAGGTTCTTCTTGGTTAATCCAGCGAAATAAACCCGATCTAATTTGACGACGCGATAACCCAACGATTCAAAAATACGGCGGACAATACGATTTCTTCCGGAATGTATTTCAATGCCTACCTGACTTTTATCCATCTCACTGGCATAACTGATCGCGTCGGCGTGAATTTCTCCATCTTCCAACTCGATTCCATTTGCGATCTTTTCCAGATCTTCTATGGCAACGTTCTTATCAAGCCATACGTGATAGATCTTTTTCTTCTTCAATGAAGGATGTGTCAGTTTGGATGCCAAGTCACCATCGTTGGTCAACAGTAAAACACCAGTTGTATTACGGTCAAGACGTCCGACTGGATATATCCGTTCTTTGCAGGCGCTTTTTACCAAATCCATCACTGTCAGTCGTTCCTGAGGATCGTCGGATGTTGTTACACAGTTTTTGGGTTTGTTTAAGACGATATACACTTTACTTTCGATTTGAACCGGGCGATCCCGAAATGTGACTTTGTCTTGACGGGTAATCTTTGTTCCCAATTCGGTAATAACAACATCATTTACACTCACAACCCCTGCCTGAATGAATTCATCCGCTTCACGACGTGAACATACACCGGAATTGGCTAGAAATTTATTCAAACGGATCGGTTCATTCGGATCGGCCAGAACTTCCTTATACTTCAACTGTTTTTGGAAGTTATATTTCGCGTTTGGATTGTAGTTGGGAGTATGTCTTTGTTGCGGACGGTTCCCCATTTGTGGACGATTCCCCATTTGCGGACGGTTATTATTTCCGTATCCACCACCCTGACGATTACCATATGTTTGACGATTACCATATGTTTGACGATTACCATATGTTTGACGATTACCATATGCTTGACGATTATCATAAGGTTGACGATTATCATAAGGTTGAGGCGCATCGTACGAATTAGCGCGAGCATCACCAA
>JAQVZS010000079.1:0-7493 GCA_028708075.1 Massilibacteroides sp. | reverse complement strand
TGACGATTACCATATGTTTGACGATTACCATATGTTTGACGATTACCATATGCTTGACGATTATCATAAGGTTGACGATTATCATAAGGTTGAGGCGCATCGTACGAATTAGCGCGAGCATCACCAACCCTAGGTCTTCTCTTTTTTACTTCTCCGGGATTACTATCACCGGTTGGGTTAGCCGAATAAGCTTTGATCGGTCTGTTTTCATATCCTCCCTGACGGTTATTGTATGAATTTCCTCCCCCATAATTTCTGTCATAGTTGTTACCATACGACGGACGGTTGTTGTATCCACCCTCTCGGTTACCACCATAGTTGCGATTCTCCCCTTCCCAATTATTATTATAAGATCTGTTATATCCTCCTTCCCGATTATAGGATTTGTTCGGATAGTTACCATAGGAGTTCCTGTATCCTCCTCCCCGGTCGTCTCTCGGAGATTGGTTGTATGGTCTACGTTCATAATTTCCACCTTCCGGTCTATTATAACCTCCCTGGTTATACGGTCTTCTTTCACCTTCAGGTTCTGTGTTTTCTCTTTTGATACTGGGTATCACCTTTTTTGGACGCGGCTGAGATTCATCTCTTTCTTCTGTACTCATTTTTCTAAATTAAAATAATTAACTAATTGGCAACCTCACGGTTGCCTGCTTGTTTAACACTAAATACCTGTATAATTATGAGGCGTTATTGTTTTTAATTCTTCCTTTACTTTATCACTGACTTGCAACGTGTCAATAAAATTCGCTATTGATTTCTCCGTAATCCCTTCATTTGTACGGGTTAAAGCTTTTAAAGCTTCATATGGTTTCGGATAACCTTCACGCCTCAATACGGTCTGTATTCCTTCGGCAACGACAGCCCAGGATTGTTCCAAATCATTATATAATGCTTTCTCATTTAATAACAATTTATCCAGCCCTTTTGTTAAACTGGCTATTGCTATTTCTATATGGGCGAACGGTACGCCTATATTTCTTAAAACAGTCGAATCGGTTAAATCACGTTGCAGACGGGAAATAGGTAATTTCATGGCTAAATGTTCGAGTATAGCGTTTGCCATTCCTAAATTTCCTTCCGCATTTTCAAAATCTATTGGATTCACTTTGTGTGGCATGGCGGATGAACCGACCTCTCCGGCTTTGATCTTTTGCTTGAAATACTCCATGGAAATATATTGCCAAAAATCGCGTGCCAAATCAATCAAAATGATATTGATGCGCCGCATGCCGTCAAAAATCGCGGCTAAATTATCGTAATTCGATATTTGTGTTGTATAGGTTTCTCTTTTGAGCTTCAAAATATCGTTTACAAAATGGTCTCCGAACGTTTTCCAGTCTATTTCCGGATAAGCGACATGATGCGCGTTGAAATTGCCTGTTGCTCCCCCGAATTTTGCAGAAATAGGAGTAGTCTTTAACAAGGCTAATTGCTGTTCCAGTCGATAAACGAAAACCATAATCTCTTTACCCAAACGAGTGGGGGAAGCCGGTTGTCCATGAGTTTTTGCCAACATTGGAATGGTATTCCATTTTTCCGTATACGTTTTCAACGTAGAAATTGTTTTTTCTACATGCGGATAATAAACATCAAGTAAAGCTTCCTTAATAGATAAAGGAACGGCGGTATTATTGATATCCTGGGATGTTAATCCGAAATGAATAAATTCTTTATATTCGGTCAACCCGATTTGGTCGAATTTTTCTTTAATAAAATATTCGACAGCCTTAACATCATGATTGGTTGTTGTTTCTATCTCTTTAACGCGAACTGCATCCTGCTCTGATAGATTCAAATAGATATTTTTAAGCTCCCCTTCAACGTTTTTAATTTTAGGAGCATTTATTTGAGGAAGATATTGAGCAAGAAGAATAAAATATTCAATTTCAATTTGAACCCTATATTTTATAAGCGCATATTCCGAAAAATAGGCGGCTAAAGAAATCGATTTGTTCCTGTATCGTCCATCAACAGGAGAAATAGCAGTTAGTGTTGAAAGCATCATATATATAATACGTTATATAGGACTGCAAATATAATTTATTTATCGATAACAACAGGTATATAATTTACTTTTTCATTTATGCATACGGTTAAATTATCGGTTAAACTAAGGAATTACTATTTAGAAATTGGCTTGAATAATTGATCGATAGATCTTATGCTGTTTTTTTAATTTTAGTCCGATGAGATTTGGAAGTAATAAAAAAAGCTATATCTTTGCACCGTCTTAAGAGAAAGATATATCCAAGATAAGATAAGTGAAGGGCGTTTAGCTCAGCTGGTTCAGAGCATCTGCCTTACAAGCAGAGGGTCGGCGGTTCGAATCCGTCAACGCCCACTTTCTTCACAACAACAACTATTTCGGGCGTTTAGCTCAGCTGGTTCAGAGCATCTGCCTTACAAGCAGAGGGTCGGCGGTTCGAATCCGTCAACGCCCACCGAGACATAAAATTGGTGGAAGTCAACAAAAGACAGAAACTTTAATTAAAAGACAAAAATCCTGTTAGTCAATAGATTAATAGGATTTTTTTTTACACGATAGACACAACAGGACGAAAAAAGACAGATTAAGACAGTGGGTTCGTGTGCAAACCGTGTGTGAAAAGCAACTGGATTTGAAAATAAATTATTAGATAATGCCATATTACAAGCATTTCTCGTTTTTTTTGGCATATGACTGGAATGTATTCGCACCTATTTCGCCTCAAAAAAATGTGTTGTACAATCTATGTGTGAAGAGAAGCACTATTTATTTGTTAATCAGTAGTTTTGTCCTGATTTTTTTCAGAAAAACAGCATTGAATATAAAAATAATTCCAATTAGTAACAGTGGGAGTAATAATAGCAATGTAGCAATACTTAAATCGAAATCGCCCGATATAAAAATTGCGGTTGGAGCGTCAGCTCCGCCAATTATTCCTATTGTTTGCGAATCTGGTATTGATTCTGAAAGACTATTGATAAGTAAAGAGTAACTTATTTTCCCTGCGGCTATAATGAATATAACCAATATAATTCCAATTATATTGGCTGCCAGTAATTGTTTTCGTTTCATGTTTAAAATACTAAATTTGTTTTTTATTTTAGTTCTATTTTTAGAAACAAAGAAGCGCCAACGCTTCTTATCTTTTTAAAATTGTTATTTTCCAGCACCTTGATCGAAGAAAAATTCGATTGATCTGTTTCTGCCACTATCGAATTAACATTTTTATTTTTTTGAATCCAATGAATTACTCCGGCAATGGCTTCTGTCATAAATCCGTTATTGTGGTATTTAATATCTGTTCCGTATCCAATTTCAACTTCTCCGTTTTCATCCGGTTCTCCATGAAAACAAATTCCCCCAACGATGGCCCTTTTTTCTTTCCAGATTATCAACCACATTGTATAAAAAATATAATCTTTGGAAGGATTGTCGATATTTGGTAGAAGATCGTTTACAATTGCTTTTTTTGTTTCTTTATCAATCAACGAATGAGAAGGAATCAACCTCAGTCCCTTTGCAAAATTCTCGGGAGAGTTAACAGCCTGTTTTAGTTCCTCCGCTGTTAAGGGTTTTATCAGTAATCGATCAGTTTCAATCATTTAATTGCAATTTTCCAAATTCATTATTTCCGGTAATTTTTGTTTTATCGTTTCTTCTTCCCAATCCCACCATTTAAGATTGATGAGTTTCTGTATTTTTTCTTTAGAAAAACGTTTGCGTATAAGTTTGGCTGGCACGCCTCCAACAATTGAGAAGGGTTCAACATTCTTTGTTACAATCGCCCGCGAGCCAATAATCAGCCTGTCGTTGTTCGTATACAGATAGTGATACAACACACATTTTTTTTCGAAGCCAAGCGGGTTGTCAAAGTCGTGATAAAAAGAATAATCGCCCACTTCAATAAACGGGCTTTTTACGCAGTTCTTCAGATAAACCGTAGTTTTATCGTTTTTGCGTGGGTATAGTAATGTTTTGTCAGGCATTGTATTCGTTTTTATAATGAGATGCTTATTTACCGATGTAGGAACTTTCTTCAGTCTACTGCTAGTTTTGAATATCCATATTTTATTGTTTTAAATATGCATTTTGCCTGTAAATTTACTAAACTCTTATTTAATTCCTATTCCTCTTTTTGTATATCTTTATAAATTAAAATACTACATCTAATTCTTTAATATGGATACAAAAGAATGGAATTATAATCTACAGAAATTAAGAAGCTTAATTCTTAAATCTGATTCATTCGAAGATGCATTATTTGAGGGAGTAACAGAAGATATTACCAGAATTGAAGATATTACTATGAATTTACTGGTTGATGGTCGGGTGCAGATTTTTGAGAAAGAGAATTGGTACGACCACCTCAATGTATTATTTAAAGGTTGCTTCGTGGCTGTTTTCTCACTACCAACCTTTCTGAGTTTACATACCGAGTGTGAATATTCCATAACTCAAAGGTACACTACGTTACATCTTCTTCTTTATTAAACACTACTTCTATTATTTTCTTACTTTTATTTTAAAACTCAGATCCGCTTTAGTGAGACTTATCTCTTCATCTTCCAAATTGAGCAGAAGGCTCTTGTCTAAATCCTTGTCTTTTATGAGTTTGAAATAAGAGTTACCATCTTCACCCATCCATTCCACTTTTTGCTCTTCGTTAACCCAAAGTGTTTTAAACCCCTCGGTTGCTCGTGGCACTACAATAGGAGTACCGGGTTCGTTGCTTGCCCATTCTATTACTTTCGAGTGGCTTATATCCAACTCTTGTATTGCTGTACCGGAACACTGAATCCACCCTAATTCTCGATTTTTTGAAACATCCAAACTTTCTAATGCTGGATTATCAGAGCAGCGAAGAAAAAAGAGTGAATCGCAATCGGAAACATTTAAAGAGGTTAACTCATTTTTTTCACAAAATAGTTCCCGAATATTTGTACAGCCAGTTAAGTTTATGGTTCTTAATTTGTTGTGAAGCACATTAACTTGGACTAAACTATCGCATGATGAGAGGTCTAATACTTCCAACTTACCATCGTAGCAGGATAAATGATTCAAATGTTTCATTCCTGAAAAATCAAGAGTTTTTATTTCTGTACTGTCAAGAGTTACACTACTTAATTTTCTATTTTTTGACAGATTTAGTTCAGATAATTTCATTTTAACCAATGAAAGATCAGTTAATTCTAATAAATTTGATAATTCCAGTCTTGATATTCCATGGTTTTTTAAATAAATAAATTTCAAATTTTTACAGTCAGACAAGTTCAAATCAGTCAGTTCTGAATCATCAAGGTCAATAGTCCGTAATTTATTACACCTCTCTAGGTTGAGTTTTTTTAACTCATATCCTTTTGGTGGTGTTTCCCTTCCGTTAAGAAAATTAAGACTTGTACAGCCGGATAGATTAATCTCATTAAAATAAGGAATATCAAACAAGAGTACTCCTGTGTTCTCTGAAAAATCCAATAATTTACCGCGTAATGGATAAAGTCCACAATCTTTTAAAGCAGTACATCCGGAGACATCTAACAGCTCATTTATTGTAGTGTAATATTCTGAATAAAAATTTAGCATTCTCAACCTTTTGCAATTTCTTAGATTCATTTTGTCAATAAAGGCTTTTCCTACCTTCACAGTATCAATATTTTGACATCCAGTTAAATCTAGCAAAGATATGGTTGGTCCATTCCCCTGTAAGACAAACCGCTGCAAGTTTGGTAGTGCAGGATTAATTTCGCCTGTAATATTGGTTTCAGTGAAGGTTAGTGAAGTTAATCCGGTTAAATTACCTATTCCTGTTTCATAAAAAGCCATTCGGTTACCTCCTTGTATTTGGAGCGAATTCTTTTTTGCCGCTTCAACCTGGCTTATCTTGCCATCGTTATCGGTGTCAAATTCACCAAGCAAGATTTTACGTAATGTGGCATCGGGTACTGCGTCGCCATTCCAAAATATTTTGGAGGCTTCCCTCTCTGCTCTTGCCTGCACTGCATGTTCCATTTCATCTTTGCTTTGATAATTTGTTTGATAAAGAAGGGTTGCACCAATAATCTCGTTCGATGTGCTGGTTACCATTTCGGTTACATAAAAGCGGATGTATATTCCGCGATTACAATCATCACGAGAGCAATATCCCACATAGCCACAGCCCTTCCGTAATCCTATTTTTGATGCAGGACAATAGGGCTTAACAGTTATATCGGATAAACTTTCTACTGTGCCTACAAGATAAAAGCTCCAGTAGTCGCCATAAAGATTATTCATGTCGTCCATTTTTAAAGCATTGCCACAGCCCGGTATATATAATTCGGACTTTCCGTCATTGCGCAATGAGTGTATCAACGCACCTTCTGGTTTGTAAATTACATCCTGCGAATAGGTGTAAAGCATGCTAAACCATGAGCAAATAATTAATAAAGTTAGTTTTTTCATCTTATAAACCGTCAATGCAAGAATTTGCAAGATTATTTTTGGAAGCATAGTAGTCCGAACCTGTTTTGTTTTTTTCGCTACAATGAATGGTTTTGCGATAGCTCCTTTTGACATTATAATCTCTCAAATTTAAAGTAATCTTCCACTATTAACCTAAGGTTACCTTCTCCATCGCTGTAACCTCGAAAATTGTTACTAAAAGCGTATTCCATTCCTATGTACAGGTTTACTTCTGATCCCGATCTGATCTTAGACTCAAATTTATAATCCAATTTATACTTACGACCCGGATTCTTAAGTGAAAATATAATTTTAGGATATGGTGGATCGTCTTCCTCTTTGCTATCTCTTGGGATTAGTTCGTGATTATCTAGTCTGTATTTGAATCTGTCATTAAATAGAAATCCATCAGCATAACCTGTTCCATCAGAGTTAAATTGGATTGTGGCATTTTCATATGGATTTATCTCGTTTTTATTTAAGGTAGAATATTCACTTAATTTCCATTTTCCTTCTATCATTATTTTATTTTCATGAAGTTCGTTCTTTAAGCGGATTAATCTTACTATATTGATATACAACACAAAAGATATCAATATGTAATAAATAACAAACACAGGTAAAGCAAAAGACAAAGATTGCGCAACACCCCAATAAAATGCACAAAAAATTGGAATTACGATTGCCAACAGGTTAAACGCCGTAGCTACATAGGTATTTCTGTTAAGTATGCCCGCCGTAACTAATGCAAGCAGAATCGCAATAAATACAGCCGGAAATGACAAGTTCTGGTTATTGAAAGGTCCGAATATAGCAGAGGGTACGAACAATAATGATAACATGATGGATATAGCTAAAATTGTAAGTCTCATAATTATATGTTTGTTTAGAATTGTTAGTTACTTTAAAAATCCGAAATACATTTATCCAGCATTATAGGTAAGCCTCCGGTGAACTCCATCTTTTTTGATTATTGTTAGGCTGTTATCTTTGCCAAAAATAATAAGATTATGATGACAAAAGAAGAAGTAGCCTCCATTGTACTTCATTGTACGGAGCAAAAAGT
>JAQVZS010000078.1 GCA_028708075.1 Massilibacteroides sp. | reverse complement strand
GACAAGTCACCCCGATATATTCCTTCGCAAATGCCAATCGCCCCGGATTGATATCACAAAGTCCAACGAATTCAATCAGATCAGGATAACGCTTCACCAAATCTTGCCCCCACATTCCACAACCACGAGAGCCCGTGCCGATAAGCGCAATTTTCGTTTTTTTCACTGTATTAATCGTGTTGTTCAACATTTCCGCATTTAATTCGGAAGGAGTAATCAATGCGGTTCCGGCAATCGCGCCGGTAGATGCCAAAAAGTCTCTTCTGGACATCGACTTAAGATGATTTTTCATACAAAATATATTTATGTTACTTATTCGTTTTGAATGTGCTTAATTTGTCGTTTTTGATTCTATATACTTTTTGTAAGCAAAAGTTAATTGCATATATAAGGTCCATGTATGGCTTTGACTTTATAATTTTCCTTTGAATCGTCTAAAATATAGATCATAAATTGTTCTCCCCCAGGGGCGACTCGGATTATAATATGTCCTTGTGCGCTTTTTAGTTGGTTTAAACGTGTCCCGACGACTATTTTTGTTTCTTCCATTAGATTTGTTGAAAAAATATCCCGCTTACCTGGATATACATTTTGTGATAGCATCCCCGTAAGAACTTTTGTGCTGGGTTGTCCGGCAGACCATATTTGGATAATAAAGACCTGAGGTCTTACAGATTGCAAAAAGGGCACCCCCATTGCGTCGTAATATGCATGATGATTCGCGATGCAAATTTCTACGGGGCCAGTCACATAACCGATAGGTGTTTCAATGTCTCTCCACGTGCCGGTATCACTGCACGTAATATCACCTCCATTGAAATAATCAAATTTTCCATAAGATAGCCGGAATGCAGTGCTGCACATGTTTTCACTGGGATATTCTTTGTCGGATAGGTCTTTTATTGCCGGGAAATGATTGCGAACTGTATTGTTTACTCCAGTCCAGACCACTCCATTAACTGCGATATTGCGAATCTCAAATTCAGGATACTTTTCCGGTTGATGTATTAAAGTGAACTGGTTATTTTCTCCTGCCTTAAATTGTTCTACTTGTATACCTTTTTGGGCATTTTTTTTTGCAAAAAGGATATAATTTTTCACGTATTCTTCTTGGATGGGTTGAGGCCAATTATACTCCGGCCAACCGCGGTCTATTAGTTTATCAAAAGGAATATTTTCACATACTTCCGTAATTCCGCTGAGATAGTAGCCCGCTTTTGATTTTTTTAATTCCGGAGAAATTTCCCCCATATGATCGTCGTGGAAATGTGTAAGTAATACATAATTTATTGTTGGTTTCGCCTGATGTTGTAATGTATGTAATATGTATCGTGTAATCCATTCCCCAGGTGTTTTTGTTCCGTCTGGTTTAGGAGCGGTAACACGCGGATTGGTTCCGATTAATGCTCCTGCATCGACCAGCATGGTCGTTCCATCGGGTAAAATCAGAAAAGAGCATTCACCTTTTCCCGTATTGATTATGTGTATATCCAAACAGCCTTTCGACCAAGAGGATAATGTATCGTCGCTTTTTACCTGCGATACGATATCTATAGCATACAAAAATAGACTGGTGTATAAAATGATTGATTTAATTTTCATAATGTTGTTGAGTAAGTTGTTATCCGGATTGAGAAAATGCCATGCAGGAAAGTTGTTCATACAAATTATTGGAAACATCTCCCATATAATTTTAGTCGGTGTATATGTTATCTTTTTTATCCTGCGAATAAGCGAAAGGAAAAAGACACAACATGCAAAGAAGGTAAAGCAACATTTTTTGCATAACTCTGTATTTAGGAGTTCGGATAACTATTCTTTGAATGAGTCGGGATAAGTCACAAAAAACTTTTTATCTGTATCCTTTGTCGGTTCCCATAGGTCTGTATCTCGGTCACATTCGTAGAGTTTCAATATCCATGTATCAAATTTTCGTTCACCTTCATATAATTCGATTACTCTTGCGCCTCTTCCTATCGAACCATACGATTGTCTGCCTGAAGCGTTTCCATAGGCAAGACAAATGCCTCTCAGGTTGCCGATGTAATTATTATTATGATCGTGTCCTGCAAATGTAGCCATCACATCTTTACATTCTATCATGGCTGTAAATAGTCCTGAATTTAGCTCTGGAGAACAGGTTTTTTCATTTTGATGTCCTGCCGTTGTTTCTTTTCCGATAACTTCTTTGTATTCTGGTAAAGGAATATGAAAGAAGGCTAAGGCTGGATAGGGCGTGTTTTTATTTTCTTTTGTCAGTTTTTTACTTTGTTCGACGTACCAATTTACCTGACTCGGGTGAATCCATTCGTAAGCACCCAATGTTTCTTTCGGATGAAGTCCCATTCCAGAATCCAGGATATAGCATACAGCAGCGGTTTTCTTTGACGTTGATTCCTGAATTCGCAGAATATAGTTCCCGTTACCGTTTATATTTTGGGGACCTTGTTCCGTCAGAGAATAGGGGCATTTCGAGGTAAAATCGATAATTTCTTTTTTACTCATTTCCTCTTCGGCATCGTGATTCCCCAACATGTAAGCCCAAGGTGTTTTTGCTTCTGTCAACATTTCTGTAAAGCGGATCCACGCTTTTTTTGTGTTTTTTGAACAAACAATATCTCCGGTAAGCATGATTAAGTCCGGTTTTTCCAATTCAATAATCTGCTTTACCATTTTTAATGCGCTGTCGGAACGATATGAATCGTATCTGAAATGAACATCTGTAAACTGAACAATTTTGAATTTACCATTTGTATTAAATTTTAAAACCGGCTTGTTTTGTCCGTAAGCAAAGCTAAACGAGATTAAAAGAATAAGTATTGGAAATATTTTTTTGTACATTTTTTTGTTTTTATATAGTGAATAGAAAACAGGAATATATATCGAGGTTGTCATTTGCAACCTCGATATAAAAGTGAATGAAAACCTACCGTTTAATTATAAGCTTGATTTTGCTGTTGTTCTAATAATGGTATTTGCCAATAATAATTAGAATATGGAGGGTTGATCGGAGAGAACATACTCGGGTCGCGATCTCCTATACCGATTGGTTTGCGTAATGCAATCAGCCAGTAGATTCGGTCTGCATGCTCTCCAGCCATTTCCTTGATCCTTTCATTTTCAATCTTTAATTCTGTGATAGAACTTGCGTCGATATTATCGAGCCCTGCGCGCTTGCGAACGATATTTAAGTCTTCAGCCGCTCCCGCCTTATCTCCATCGTTGAAGCGGATAATCGAACGGATTAAATATAAATCGGCCAGTCGTAACATAGCTTTGTTCGAACGTCTTCCACTTGTAGGTGCCCGGAAATATTTATCCAGCCAAACATGTGGAGTCGTGATTGTCGAATAACGAGTTTCGTAAGTGTTGAGATGCTCGTAATATTCGGCCGGATTATCTGTGGATGAATATGGATTTTCCTTGTAGGCTTCCAAACGGATAAAGGTTTGTGTGTATCTTTTGTCATTCTGCGCTTCTGATCCGATTGAAAAGTCTTCATTCATCCATCCTATTTGTTTGAGTATTTTATACGATAAAGTAAAACAAGACCATGAACAATGATTCCATTTCGTCCCTCTTCCGCCTCCATTCGCTGTATAATTGTTTTTCGAGAAGATACTTGGATTGCGGTCAAATTTATTAGAGGTCGAATTTAGGGCTATTTCCCAAATAATTTCATTGCTATACCCTTCGCCTGATATTCTATTAAATGCCTCGAGTGGGTCATCATTTAGATTATACATTCCGCTATTTACGACATCATTTATTTGTTCTTCTGCCAAATCATATTTACTCATGTAAAAATAAACCTTTGCCAACATTGCTTGTGCGGCAAACTTATTCACGCGAGAGCGTTGCCCGTTTTCAGTGGAGATATACGAAGTAGGTAAAACTTCAATCGCATCTTTGAGATCTTGAATGATGGAAGCATATACTTCTTCAACGGTAGCTAGTTCTCCTTCTTTTAGTTCGTTCGCTCCGTTTACATAATTTCGGCGTAATATAAAGTGTTTTGTATCGTTACTCCCTTCCGGATTATAGGGAGGGGCCCACGTACGGGCTAAGTACCAATAACAAAATGCACGCATAAAGAGCAATTCGCCTTTATAACGTTTAACTGTACTTCGGTCTGTTTCAGTCATATTGTCAAACACATCTACTCCAGCTTCTTCGGCTTCATTAATTAATTGAAGTGGTGCGTTTGTGGCTGTCGATATCTGGTATAAGTATTCGAATCCAGTTTCGAGTTCTTTGGTGTCACTTAATACCGTTGTTTCCCACAATCTATTATAGTATTCATAGTAATAACTGGCACCTGTTATGCCTTTTAGATATTGTGCTAAATCTGATTCGGCAAAGCCACGCAGACACAATGCTCCGACGGGACTTCCCCATGCGCTTCCCATCGTTAATAAATAGGGTTGACGTACCGCTAATTCCAGTTCTTCAACAGATGCCCAAGGGTATTGGTTCGGCCTTTGCAATTCGAAAAAACCTTCATTGCCACATGATACTTCTGTAATAAAAAGACAGATTATACAAGTGTATTTTAGAATTTTATTCATGGTTGTTCATTTTAAAAGTTAATACTTAAACCAAACATAAAAGATCTCGAAGATGGCATGGAGCTAAATGTTGAATAGGCGCCTCCACTTTCTTGTTCTATTTCTATTTCAGGATCGTAACCGCTAAATTTTGTCCAAGTGAATAAGTTGTTTCCGGTTACATATAGTCTGACATTATTTAGATTATAGGGTTGTACCCAATTTTGGGGGAGTGTATATCCGATGGTTAAATTACGCATTTTCAGAAAACTGCCGTCTTCAAGATATTGGCTGGAAGGGGTTTGGTTATCCGACCCGTAACTAACTCCTAAGGTTGTCGGATTTCCTTCGTTGTCATAGAAATATAAGTTTCCGGCAACGACTTGTGCCCATTTTTTGTTATCTCCGGGTGTTGTCCAGGAGTCCGTTAATAATTTTTTATTTAAAACAAGCATTCCTGCATTGGGAGTCATTGCGCTTTGCAACAACCGGCTGTATATGTAATTCCCTCCTGCAAAAGAAAATACCATGCCGAAATCGAAATTCTTGTAGGTTATGTTCGTGTTAAGACCGCCAACTACTTTGGGCAAAGAAGTTTTTCCTTCAAGAATCATTCGGTTATTCGTTATGTTTTCATTTGTTGCAGGAATAACATTCCCTGTATGCCGGGTTGTTCCGTCATTCAGCGTTTCTACTTCATATATCAATGGAATTCCTTTTTCTGCATCAACTCCTGCGTATTCTGCCATATACCAAGTCCCGAAAGCCAATCCTTTCTTAGTTATGGTACGCACTACATCTCCTTCTCCTTTCTGTAGAATACCTGTTCCATTTTTATCTGATTCCGGGTCTAAGGATAATATTTTGTTTTTGTTAGTCGATAAATTAAATCCGACCGACCAGGTAAAATCTTTTTTACTGATTATAGAGGAGTGTAATTCGAATTCGAAGCCTTCGTTTTTCATATCTCCGATATTTTGCCAGCAAAGATTACCCCCAGAAATACCTGCGGAAAGGGGCAAACTTACGGCTAATAACATATCTGATACTCTTTGTTGATAATAGGCGACAGATCCGTTTATTTTATTTTGGAATAAACCGAAATCAACACCCACATCCAACGAATTGGTCGTTTCCCATTTTATGTCTGAGTTTCCGATACTATTCAATGAGGTGTTATTAAACCCTTCTAACGTGTTTGAACCGCTGGTTATCGTGTAAGAATCGGTTGTAATTCCGCTTGGTATATTGGTGTTTCCTGTTTGTCCAAAACTTCCACGCAGTTTTAATAAACTTATTTTATCAGATGTGAAAAACTTTTCATCTGAAATAATCCATCCTAACGAGCCGGATAGGAAGGTCGCCCAACGATTCGTTTTTGTAAATTTGGATATTCCATCACGCCTGATACTGGCGCCTAACAGGTAACGATTGAATAATTTATAGTTTACACGGCTGAAGAACCCACGTAGATAAGATTCGTTACTTATTTCTGTGTGCCCGGATATAGTGTTGGGGGTTCCTACTTCAGGAAAGACTCCGACTAATCCTTCTCCTTTCAAAGTCATATAGTGGGTATATTGTCTAGTGTTTTCAACTCCAGCAACGACGTTTAATGCATGTATGGCATTCAATGGCAAGTCGTAATTAAAATATGCGTTGTAATTTGTGATCGACGTTTCGTATTTCATTTCTTCAGCGACAGCTCCATTTACTCGAAGAGCATCTCCCCTCCATGAACGTGCTCTGTTCGCTATATAGTTTATTCCATATTCACCCTTCAATTTTAACCCTTTTATCGGCAAATTAAGAATTCCTGAAAGACCGGACATAATATTCACTGTTTTCAAATTTGATTGCGCATTGATCGGATCAATACTGGCTAACGCATTGACAGAGGCCATCGAGTTCCAATAGCCGTTTTTTCCTGTAGTATCTTTCACTTTCATCCAGGGTAAGGCGTTTGAGTTGATTTGTGCCCATCCACCTGCTCCGTTTTTTCCGTCTCCCGATTTTATTCTGTCATTGTCGGTATACGTAGCAAATAAACGATAACCTAAATCGAAACAATTCAACAGATTATAGCTAAGGTTCACATTTGCTGAGAGTGTTTCCATTTCGTTGTATTTCAGGTTTCCATTATCTTTTCGGTATTTTAAAGAGAGATATGAATTGCCTTTTTCGCCACCTTGGCTGACCGATACATTCGCTTCGGAGAACGAACCCGTACGTGAAATTTCGTCCGCCCAGTTCGTGTTTGTTGCTAAGGCTTCTTCCCGAGTCATGGTTTCTGTTGCACCGTCGAGTACTCCGACGATATTAGGAATATCGTATTTTGATCCGTAGGTATTGTTCATTGCCAAATCCATTATGGAAATATAATCTTTGTTGTTGGCAAGTCCAATATCCGATTTTGTCCAGTTACTGAATCCTGTTTTTATGTCTGCACTAACTTTGGTAACACCTTTTTTTCCTGATTTTGTGGTTACTAAGATTACTCCATTTGATCCGCGAGAACCATAAATGGATGTTGCTGCTGCGTCTTTTAGCACTTGAATTGATTCTATATCGTTTGGATTCAGCATAGATAATATACTTTGGTTTACCTCCCCGTCAAAACTATAGTCCATTGTTGTACTTTGAATAGGAATACCATCCACAATCCATAACGGATCTGTACCTGATGAAATAGAACTTATACCACGAATTTTAATTTGTTGTGGAGCTCCCGGCAATCCAGCACCCGAATTAACTTGTACACCGGCTGCCATTCCTTGCAATGTGGATTCGATAGAAGTAGGAGCTGTTTTCATGACATCCTCAGCAGACAAGGAGCTTATGGACCCTATATAATCTCGCTTTTTTTGGGTTCCGTAACCGACTACGATCACTTCTTCTAACGTTTGTAGGTCTTCCAATAAAACGATATGAATATTGTTTTCATCTTCCACACTTATTTCTTTGCTATTATATCCGATGTAGGAAATAGATAAAATCGTTTTATCAGGTATAGTTAGGCTAAAACGACCGTCAATGTCGGTGGTTGTTCCATTAGATAAAGAGCCTTTTACAACAACATTGGCACCTATAATCGGTTCTCCGTTAGTGTCTACAACTGTTCCTGTTATTTTCTTTTCTATCTGTCGTGAACTTGATCGTCCGTTTACTCCTTTTTTAGAAAGGATGATGTGGTTTCCTTCAATGGAATAGCTGATGTCCGTATTTTTTAGTATTTTATCAAGAATGTTTTTTATCGATTCTTGGTTGGCCGAGATTGAGGTTTTAACATTAACATCTACCCTGTCATTATAGATAAATAAAAGGCTTGTTTGGTCTTCTATCTCTTCCATTATTTCTATTAGATAAACATTTTTTTTGTTTATGTTTATCATCTGACTTTGCGAATGTGTTTTCTCCGCGAAAACAGAAAAAACACTAATCAATAATAAAATGATAGTATTTCTCATAATCCTGAATAATTGATTTAAAGACGGATTTTTCCAATAAAAAGTTTTTGATAAAGTGTTCTTTTCCATACTTTTGTTGTTGAACAATAGATTAGTATAATTTGAAAATTGTATTGATCGAATGCCGGTGAGTGCGCCAACACAAGCCGGCATTTTGTTTATTTGTTTTATGTGGTATGCAAGGTTATTTCATAAGCATTTTTAATTTAAGGTGAATAATAAGATTATTTAATGGTTATTTCTTGTCTTTCATCATTTCGTGTAAAAGAGAATGAAATGTCTTTTTGTAATACTTTTAATGCGTAATCAATTCCGTCGGTTTGCCTGAATTTTCCTGTGTAATTGTATTTGTTGATTCCTTTATTTTGAATTTCGATCGTCATTCCGTAATATTTTTCAAAATCGCTCATGATGGAACTGAAGGATTCGTTTTTGAAGCAGATCAGGCCTTCGCGCCAGCGGTAGGGGTTGTAATCGTCTACGTTGTGAACGACTAATTTTCCGTTTTCGAAGACGGCTTTGGTGTCTGGCTTCAGGATCAGGGATGTTCCTCGCTTTTCTGCCGGCTCGATGCGTACTTTTCCGTGCATCAGCGTCGTTGCGAAATTACCTTTGTCGCGGTAGGCTTCGACGTTGAATTTTGTGCCGAGCACTTCTACCGCATATTTCTCTGTTTTTACAGTGAAGGGTATTTTTTCTTTTCGAGCGACTTCAAAATAGGCTTCTCCGTCTAATTCAACTGTTCGTTGGCGTTGGTTGAAATCGACCGGATATTTTAGCGTCGTCCGGGCATTCAGCCAAACTTGTGTGCCGTCCGGAAGGTTTAAGCTGATATATTGGCCGGCGGGGACGGTGATGGTTTGCATCGCTATCGGCATACGGAATGTTTGATAACGTTGGTAAAATTGGGTAAGCGCTATCGTCAGGAGAATAACGGAGGCTATTTTCAGATACTCTTTCATCCATAGACGACGGCGGAAAGTTTGTTTTTGTTTCCCGAATTCGTTTAGAGGCGGGACTACGATCGACGCGTCGTATGCTTTCCGTTCGCGAAAGAATGCCTGCTTATTTTCTTCGGAAGATTCCATCCACGTTTTTATACGCTGCTCTTCTTCGAATGAGGTCGTTCCCTCAAAAAAATTATGTAATAACTCTTTTTTCATTTCTTCCTGCTTCTATATAAATAGCAGTTTATCCCGATGTATCCCTAAAGAAAAAGGTATAAATAGGCGATGGCTGGCAGATAATCTTTCAAGTTTTCGCGTAATAACTTGATTGCCTTGTTGATGTGGAATTCCACGCTTTTAGTGGAAATGGCTAATTTTTCGGCTATCTCTTTGTGTGGGCAGTTATTTTTACGGCTTAACAGAAAAATTTCACGGGTACGTTCGGGCAAATCGTTCAGCGAGCGGTCGACGATCTTTTGGATCTCGTCGGTGAAAAGTTCGTAGGGTTCGCAGGCTTCGAGGGAATGGATACGGGTTTGGAGTTCCCATAAAGCATGTTCGCGCAGTTTTTCCGATACATCCTGACGCACTTGCACAGATTGAAGGTGGTTCAGACATTTGTGTTTTAACGTTGTCAGGATATAGGCGGGCGGATTAGAACTTGTGTCGATAGTACCCCGGTTTTCCCAATAATACATAAACGAATCGATGGTGAAGTCCTCGGCTATCGACAAATCGCGTACATAAGTATTGGCAAAACGGATAAATCGTTCTTTATAATTGGTAAAAAGGCAATTGAAGTTTTTAAGTTCTTCCGACGAATTCTCCATCCTGCAATTCTTAACGGGGATAAATATAAAGGTATTCCAGCAAACTTCAAGTTTTATTCGGAACGAAATCTGAGAATACAGAGTTAAGCCTGTATTTTATTAAACTTAATTATTTTGCTAAGGGTCGAAGTTCCTTTTAAGTTGAATACGATAAAAAAGATTACTTTTCTTCTTTCATTCCAAAAGAACGCAGGTACAAAGGAGTTACACTCCAGCAAACAATATTTTTATTACCTTTGTCTCCGTTAAAGTTCATTTAATAAAAAACACCGTTAAGGTATTTCGTCACGAGGCGGAATTAAAGGGAACCATGTGCAAATCATGGACTGTCGCGCAACTGTAAGCTCCCCTAATAAATCTTGTGCATCGAGCCACTGGTAAAACCGGGAAGGCGCACAAAACGGAGCAAGTCAGGATACCTGCCTTATCGCGTCCGACAACACTTTCGCGTAAAAAGTGACGTCAGCAAGATTAATAGAATACCCTTACCCCACACGAAGGTATACCGTATCCATTTCTTCTGTACACTTTGTTCTCCGCGATAGTATTATGGCAAGACGAACT
>JAQVZS010000023.1 GCA_028708075.1 Massilibacteroides sp. | reverse complement strand
GTTGTTCTACCAGGGCTCGAACCTGGAATTTCAGGACCAGAATCTGACGTGTTACCATTACACCATAGAACAGTGACCTTTCGTTATTCGCGTGCAAAGATATTGATTTTTTCATAGAACAAAAAACTATATCAAAAAAATTCACACCCCGAAATGAAATGTAAATAAGAATGATAAACATTCGGTCTATGGCTTTGTTTAATAGATAATCATTAAAATATAACAGGAACGGTGTGCATCCTAAATTTTACAACTATATTTGCAAATTCAATAGTATATAGACAGTAATATAAAGAATGAATCAAACTGAAAGTTTACTTAAAACATTAATAAACGGGCTACAAGAAAAAAAAGGGAAGAAGATAGTCACGGTTGATTTGACCCACTTGTCCGGTGCAATATGCGAATATATGATCATATGTGAAGGAAACACCCCAACGCAAGTAGAAGCTTTATCTGATTCCGCTTGGGAGTTTGCCCGTAAAGAAATCGGTGAAAAACCTTTATCAGTAGATGGTAAACAACAGGCCGAATGGATCGGTTTGGACTATGGCACAATTCTTGTACATATTTTCCTGCCGGAAAAAAGGGCATTTTACAACTTGGAGACGTTATGGTCTGACTCGAAGCTCACGCCTATCCCAGACCTGGACTGATTATTCCGGAAAACAGTTTTGATTACATAATAAGAATAATAATATGCTTAAAAAGCCTTCAAAAGACAATAAACCCAAAATGTTCCGATTCAACATCTATTGGATGTACGGAATCATTCTCGTCATGCTGGGCGCTTTATATTTCACCAGCGAATCCTCAGTTACAAAAGAAATAGGATGGACGGAATTCCAAAAGTTTGCTCAGGAAAATTCGTTTGATAAAATCACGGTTTTCAACAAAAAAAACTTATTGGAAGCAACGGTAAAAAGTGATAAGGTAAAAGAAGTCTTTTCTGAAAAATCAGATCGTCTTGGTTCCGCGCCTAAAATATTGGTAAAGATTCCGTCCGCCGATAAATTTTCGGACTTTTATGATAAAACCGTTGAAGAAAAAAATATCGATACCCAAATTCGATATGAGGAGGGTGAAGATGCTTTTCTCAACTTCTTTATTTCGCTGGCACCATGGGTACTCTTTATATTCCTATGGATATTTATTATGAGACGTATGTCGGGAAGCAGTGGCAGTGGCCCGGGTGGTGTCTTTAATGTAGGAAAAGCAAAAGCGCAACTATTTGACAAAGATAACGACCATAAAGTGACGTTTCAAGACGTAGCTGGACTTGCCGAAGCAAAACAGGAAGTAGAAGAAATCGTTTCTTTCCTTAAAAATCCCGGGAAATATACGGAATTGGGAGGTAAAATTCCGAAGGGAGCCTTGTTGGTAGGGCCTCCGGGAACAGGGAAAACGTTACTGGCTAAAGCCGTTGCAGGCGAAGCAAATGTTCCGTTCTTTTCATTGTCAGGTTCGGATTTTGTTGAAATGTTTGTGGGCGTCGGAGCCTCACGTGTACGTGACTTATTCCGCCAAGCGAAAGAAAAAGCACCCTGCATCGTTTTTATCGACGAAATTGACGCCGTAGGTCGTGCGCGAGGGAAAAACGTCAACATGAACAGCAACGACGAACGGGAAAATACACTAAACCAATTGCTGACAGAAATGGATGGTTTCGGGTCAAACAGTGGTGTAATTATCCTTGCAGCCACCAACCGGGCAGATGTATTGGATAAAGCGCTTCTTCGTGCCGGCCGTTTTGATCGTCAGATTCATGTGGAACTGCCGGATTTGAACGAAAGAAAAGAGATTTTCGGCGTTCATTTGCGTCCGATAAAAATAGACGAAAGTGTCGATGCCGAATTTCTGGCGAGACAAACTCCCGGCTTTTCCGGGGCGGATATTGCGAATGTATGTAATGAAGCTGCTTTAATTGCTGCGCGAAACGGCAAAAGTTTTGTACAGAAAGAAGACTTTATAAGTGCGGTAGACCGCATTGTCGGTGGTTTGGAAAAACGTACAAAGATCACAACAATGGAAGAGCGACGGAGCATTGCCATTCATGAAGCAGGACATGCTACACTCAGCTGGAAACTGGAACATGCCAACCCATTGGTTAAAGTCACCATCGTCCCTCGCGGCAAGGCATTAGGGGCAGCCTGGTATCTGCCCGAAGAACGCCAGATTACTACTAAAGAACAATTGTTGGACGAAATGTGTGCCACATTAGGTGGACGTGCTGCCGAAAAGCTGTACCTCGGAAAAATTTCCACAGGAGCTTCGAACGATCTGGAGCGAGTCACCAAACAAGCACTGGCTATGGTCATGTATTTCGGTATGAGCGATGCTTTGCCCAACATCAATTATTATGATTCCACAGGACAGGAATGGGGCTTTACCAAACCGTATAGCGAAGAAACAGCCCGCCTGATTGACACCGAAGTGCAAAAGATCATTAACGAACAATACGCGCGTGCGAAAAAAATTCTGGCCGAAAATACAGAAGGGCATAACCAATTGGCAAAAGTATTGCTGGAACGCGAAGTCATTTATTCGGAAGATTTAGAACATATTTTCGGCAAACGGCCATGGATTTCGCGCAGTGAAGAGATTCTGGAACAACAGGGAATCAGACAGACAGAAGCGATAACTGAAAAAACAGAGACTGAGAAAAAAGAAAAACCAGAACCGGACGCCGAACCGGAGGTTACGGCAGCCGAATAACAGAGATATAACATCAAAAAAAAGATAACCTTGAAAAATCTGATAACACGCGCTTTTACGGGACTGATTTTTGTTCTTGTCATTGTGGGAGCCATTGGCTATAGCGCTTATTTGTTTTTGGTTTTATTCAGTGTAATCACAGGGATGACTGTCTGGGAATTATATGGTTTACTTAATGGAAAAGAAACTAATCTCATAAAAAAATGCACACAAGTATTGGGAGGTGTATATTTGTTTATTTCCACCTTTTTTTATCGGTATGGATTGGCGAATGAAGACATATTCCTACCTTATATTCTATTCATTCTTGCTTTATTTATTACTGAACTGTATTACAAAGCAGAAAATCCGATTGCCAATTGGACGACCTTACTTTTAATCCAAGTCTATGCGGCAGCTTCTTTTAGCACATTAAATTTGATCGCAATAAAAAATCAAACCTATTTTGCAATTCCCGTACTTGCTTTGTTCGTTTTTGTATGGATAAACGACACGGGAGCTTACCTGATCGGATCGACTTTCGGCAAAAAGAGACTATTCGAACGCATTTCCCCGAAAAAATCATGGGAAGGTTTTTGGGGCGGAATGATTTTCGTCTGGATCGCGGCAATCGTAACATCTTGTTATTTCAAAGAGATTACCTGGTATAACTGGCTGGGGCTATCGACCACCATCGCCGTATTCGCAACTTGGGGGGATTTAACAGAATCTTTACTAAAACGGACCTTGCACGTGAAAGATTCAGGCACTTTATTGCCCGGACATGGTGGAATGCTCGACCGATTCGACAGCATCATCTTGGCTATACCGGCAACCTATATTTATCTGGAAGTTTTTATTCGAAATTAAACGTCAGAATAATCATTCGCGAAGTCGCTTTCGATATTGAATTCGTATACTTAATCATCGTTTCATCCGAAAGATCCTTACGATCTTTCTCTAACAGATCAACTAATCCGAAACAAAATTTCAACTCCGGGCACAATTTAAAAAAGGGTAAATACATATCACATCCGAAACCGATTTCAACACCAAAATCCACGTTTTTCAATAAAAGCGGATTTCCTTTTTTCCGCCCGAGATCAAACGCACCGTATACGCCGCCTACTACATACGGACGATAGTTATTCAGCCGCAACGCCGAATATTTTATATCTAATGGAAAAGAAAGATAGCTGGAGCGGACTGACGTGGAAAATGTTTCCCCTGTTTGCTGCTCAATAAAAATAAAATTTTTATCTCCAAAATGCAACGTCGGAGTAAAACGTAAGTTCATATAGGGATTCATAAACATATCTCCAATCACGCCTACGGAAAAACCGGGCGAATAAGAAGGAATTTCTGCGAATAAAACTTCACCGTTTTGGGCAATACCCGTATTTTGCAAAACCAAATCCTGCGCGTGCATGCCAACATGGAATCCCAAATGAAACATTTTAAAATCAGCATAAGGCTGATTTTTAGGCCGTTCTTTTTGAGAAAACACAAAAAAAACAGGCAAACAACCGAATATAATAAATAAAAACAGACGTCTCAATTTCCTATTATTTTAAATTAATAACGGAGAAAAAAGAAAGATATTGCAGGAAGCAAAGGGATATAAAATTTAAAAGGTATAAATTTTTTTAGTAGGAATAAATATATATTTTTGCAGTAACTAATAGTGTCTTTTAAAATTAAACGTTAAAAAAATGGCTTACGTAATTAGCGAAGATTGTATTGCTTGTGGAACTTGTATTGACGAGTGCCCTGTTTCAGCAATTTCTGAAGGCGATATTTATCATATCGATCCTGACATGTGTACAGATTGTGGAACTTGTGCGGATGTATGTCCTACCGAAGCAATTCACCCTGCATCATAAATTATGCAGTACTTGAAAGTAAAAAAACAAGCGGTCTATCTATGAATAAACCGCTTGTTCTTTTTTATCAGAATTCTATTTTTAATTTAATGTCTCCATCATCTCCCAATTGACTATTCGAATTATCCGCATCAGGCGATATCTCATTCTCTTTCATGTAGGTCGTCTTATGCGTTTGGATAAAAGAAATGACATCTGCTATTCCATCCATAAATTTCTGAAAATCCTCTTTATATAAAAATATTTTATGCTTTTCGAAAGACACATTTACTCCGTCTTTAGCCAACACCTTTTTACTTTCAGTTATCGCTAAAAACAAATCATCTTTGAGGTTTTTCTTCACATCCAAATAATAGATCCGTTTTCCTGCTTTTATTGCTTTAGAATATATAATTTCCTTATCGCCACTTTCAACATACGTTTTCTTCATTGAATCTTCCATAGCTGCAAAAATTACGGGTAAAACATTTTTTTACTAAACTCATTCAAATATGTGCATTTTTTTTAAATTATACACTATTTGAATATATTAAAATATTTATTAACACACACAAAATTGATTTTTTAGAATTTATTGTCTATTTATTTTATCCCATATTTGGCTTTATTTACAAAAAAACGACTAAATTTGCACACTTATTTAATAAATAAAAGAAGTTCCTTCAAACAATGATCAACAGAATTTTAATCCGCATTAAGGTTTTACAGATAATATACGCATATTATCAAAATGGGAACAAAGACCTAAAAACCGCGGAAAAAGAATTACTCTTCAGCTTACAAAAGTCATACGATTTGTATCACTATTTTTTGCTCTTATTAATTGAAGTCACCAACCTGCAACGACGAATTTTGGATAACCGGAGGCATAAATACAGACCGACAGAAGAAGAATTAAATCCTAACACCCGGTTTATTGACAATCGCTTTATTGCTCAACTCGAAAAAAACGTTGAATTATCCAATCAAATTTCACAAAACGGATTGTCATGGAACAATGATCAGGAATTTATCAAAAACGTATTAGAGCTCATTCTGAATTCGGACATCTATCAGGCATATATTTCCAATGAAAACGACTCTTACGAAACAGATAAGGATTTCTGGCGTCAAATTTTCAAAAAGATTGTCTGCACAAACGAAATGATAGAAGAATATCTTGAAGATAAAAGCATCTACTGGAACGATGATATCGAGATTGTTGAAACATTCACCTTAAAGACAATTAAAAAATTCGAGGAAGGGAGAGGCGAACTCCAGCCACTTCTGCCGATGTTCAAAGATGAAGAAGACCGTGAATTTGCCATTTCCCTGTTCAGACAATCCTTACTCAAAGGTGTCGAATATCGCGAATGCATTGCACGTCATATGAAAAATTGGGAAGCCGAACGAATCGCCAACATGGATTTAATCATTATGCAAGTTGCGCTTGCCGAAATAACGTCGTTTACAACCATCCCGGTCAATGTTACATTAAATGAATATATAGATATCGCCAAGTATTACAGCACGCCCAAAAGTGGCACATTCATTAACGGTATTTTGGATTCGATTGTCTCCGAACTAAAAAAAGAGAATTTGTTATTTAAAGATTAATTATTATCATTACATTTGTACAGAATACATAAAAAACTAAACTGTTTAATATGAACTTACTAACAATTATTTTGCAGGCAAGTGCAAACGGGCAATCACAATGGTCGGGTATCATCATAATAGTTGCCATGGTCGCAATCTTTTATTTTTTTATGATCCGGCCTCAACAAAAAAAACAAAAAGATATTCAAAAAGCGCGTGAAGCATTACAAATGGGTGACAGGGTAATCACTTCTGGTGGAATTTACGGGAAAATAAAAGAAATCGGTGATGTTTACATGATTATAGAAATTGCGGATGGTGTAAAGATCAAAGTGGATAAAACCTCTATTTTTGCTTCAGCGGAAGACGCAAAATAAAAATAACGTATTATGCTTCGACTTGAGACTGAACGAATAAAGATCAAGTCTGTCCTGATAAAGATTAAAACTTTTTTACACCGGAGAAGATGGGAGGAAGTTTTAATCTTTTTTTCTTTTCTACTCCTTTCATTCGGTTTTTGGATTTTGCAAAGTTTGAATGAAGAGTATGAAACTGAAATTAGAATTCCGGTCAGATACGAACAAATCCCGGCGGAAATCGCATTTGCACAAAATCCGCCAAAAGAAATCGTCGTATCTATAAAAGACAAAGGAAATGTATTATTGAATTATTCGTTTGGCAAAAATTTCTCCCCCGTAATAGTCGATTACAAAAAAGACAAAGACAAAAAAGACGAATTACTGGTCAGTCAAGCAGAAATCGAAAGCCATATACAAAAAGAATTATTCAACACCACACAAATCAATTCTTTTACACCCACACAAATCAAGGTAAAAACGAGTAAAAGAAAACAAAAAAAAGTACCCATTCGTTTCAATGGTTCCGTTTTGCCGAGCAACGGATATGGTATTGCTGATAAGATAGCCATTTCTCCGAAAAGAATGAATATTTATTCTTCTCAAAATATATTAGATTCTATTTCAGAGATAAAAACAATTTATGTCAACATCATAAACGCTAAGAAAAACATTACAAAAACCGTTTCTTTAGAAGAAATGCCAGGGGTCGTATTCGATCAACCAAACGTGTCTTTATCGATTCCGATCGAAGAATTTACGGAAAAAACCCTGAATATTCCGATTGTGTGTACGGGTATTCCTCATAATTATATTGTCCGGACTTTTCCTCCTTTGATCAAAGTAAATTGCAATGTTCCTCTCAGCAAATACAAAAAACTAAACGAGGATAGTTTCTCCATACGTATCAAATTTGAGAATCTGGAACAACAAATATCCGGACTGTTGCCTGTCGAGTTGGAAAAGAAGCCGGATTGGATACAAAATTACACGTTGGTTCCGGACAAAATAGAATTTATCATCGAACAAGCCACCCCGATAAATGATTAAGATAGGCATAACAGGCGGTATAGGTAGCGGGAAGTCGATCGTGTCAGAATTATTCCGACTTTATGGTATTCCCGTATATATTGCCGATGTGGAATCCAAACGATTGACAGAGACATCGCCCATTATCAAAAAAGGGTTAAGTGATTTAGCAGGAAATGACATTTACACGGAGCAAGGGTTGAATAAAAAAAAATTGGCTACCCTTATTTTCAACGATAAACAAATGCTAAACCAGGTAAATAAAATTATCCATCCGGAAGTAAGTTGCCATTTTGAACATTGGGTAAAACAACAAACCTCTTCCGTCTGTGCTATAGAATCCGCCATACTGTTCGAATCAGGATTTAACACTTTCGTAGACAAAACACTTTTAATTTTTGCCCCGGAAGCATTACGAATCAAACGAGCGTGTAAACGAGATCAAACATCCGCCGAACTTGTTCGGCAACGTATTCGCAATCAATTATCCGACAACATTAAAAAAGAATGGTGCGACTACGTTTTGTATAACGACGACAAAACGGCTCTCATCCCTCAAATATACGCCCTACTTAAATCTTTCTCCTGACAAATAAACATTTTTAGCGTATGGGTTATTTCTTTATTCCACACCTTATCGTACCTTTGCATTCTTAAAGTTTAACACTAAGAAGAAAAAGAAGAATTATGTTGAAGACTATTTTGTCTGTTTCGGGAAAACCCGGATTATATCGTTTGGTTTCCCACACAAAGAACATGTTGATCATTGAATCTTTAGTAGATAAGAAGAGAATACCGGCTTATGCCAAAGACAAAGTGATCTCGCTAGGCGATATTGCTATTTATACCGATAGTACTGAAGTCCCATTGTATGAGGTTTTAACAAAACTGAAAGAAAAAGAAAACGGAGAAAAATCCAGTTTACAGCTATCCAAAGCATCTCCAGAAGAATTACGTCAATATTTTGCAGAAATACTTCCGGACTACGATCGGGAACGGGTTTATCCGAGCGATATCAAGAAGTTAATTTCCTGGTATAATATTTTAAACGAGGCGGGGATCACGGATTTCACTCCTGAAAACACGGAAGACACTGAAGAAGAAGACAAAAAAGAAGAATAAAAAATAACGAATAAAAGCCCTGAAGTTTGTATAAACCTTCAGGGCTTTTCGTCCTATCATTTCTGTTTAAAAAAGAGGATTTTCCACTACTTCATCAGTCAAAGCCAACGAAACTACTTCCATGATGTCTTTCACATAATGAAACGAAAGTCCTTTTAAATAAGCCTCCTTAATCTCACCGATATCTTTTTTATTTTCTTCGCAAAGTATAAGATCCTTAATACCCGCCCGTTTAGCGGCCAGAATTTTTTCTTTGATACCTCCAACAGGCAACACTTTTCCACGCAAAGTAATTTCTCCGGTCATCGCTAAATTCGGCTTCACTTTGCGTTGTGAAAAAGCAGAAACCAGCGAAGTTACCATCGTCACACCAGCACTTGGCCCATCTTTCGGTATCGCTCCTTCTGGAACATGTATATGAACATTCCAGTTTTCAAACATTTCTTCTTTGATCTCGAACTTCTTCGCATGCGAACGAACATATTCCAATGCCAACATAGCCGATTCTTTCATCACTGCGCCCAGATTACCCGTTAACGTCAGCTTCTCTCCTTTTCCTTTACTCAGACTTGATTCCACAAACAAGATTTCACCTCCGACCGCAGTCCAGGCCAAACCAGTTACAACTCCGGCGTATTCATTTCCCTGATACTTGTCCCGCGAATACTCCTCGGCTCCTAAAAATTCTTTTAATAAAGCAGGCGTTACATGCACTTCCGATTCGTCGCCGGCAGCAAACCGCCTGGCTATTTTTCGTATCACTTTCGCTATTTTTTTGTCCAATTCTCGAACGCCACTCTCACGCGTATACGACTCGACAATAATTTGCAGGGTTTTCTTGGGGAAAGAAACTTTTTCCTTCGGGACGCCATGCGCTTCCAATTGCTTCGGGACAAGATGCCGCGCAGCTATTTCCACTTTTTCCTCGAGGATATACCCACTCACTTCAATCAATTCCATACGATCAAGTAACGGTTGGGAAATGGTATTCAAATTGTTTGCCGTAGCAATGAACAATACCCGACTCAGATCGTAATCAACATCAAGATAATTATCGTGGAAGGCCATGTTTTGTTCCGGATCCAGAACTTCCAACAAAGCGGAAGACGGATCGCCTTTAAAATCATTCGTGATCTTGTCTATTTCGTCCAAAACAAATACCGGATTTGAAGTCCCTGCTTTTTGAATATTCTGAATAATACGTCCGGACATCGCACCGATGTAAGTTCGACGATGTCCACGAATTTCAGCTTCATCGTGTAACCCGCCCAAAGAAACCCGTACGTATTTCCGATTCAGAGCCTCGGCGATCGATTTACCGAGAGACGTTTTACCCACTCCCGGAGGGCCGTAAAGACAGATAATTGGTGACTTCATATCTCCTTTCAATTTAAGAACGGCAAGGTGTTCTATAATACGCTCTTTTACCTTCTCAAGGCCATAATGATCCCGATTCAAAACCCGCTCCGCGCGTTTCAGATTAAAATTATCTTTACTGTATTCATTCCAAGGCAAATTAACAATTGTCTGCACATATTGCGTCTGTATCGAATAATCCGGTGATTGCGGATTCAAACGTTCTAATTTACGAATCTCTTTCTCAAAAATGGCATTTACATCCTTCGACCATTTCTTTTTCGCTGCCTTTTCCTTGAGTTCCTTAATCTCTAACTCGTTGATATTGCCACCAAGCTCTTCCTGTATCGTCTTGATTTGTTGTTGCAGAAAATATTCTTTTTGTTGCTGGTTAATATCCTCATGCGTTTTCAACTGAATGGACGCCTTCAACTCAATCAACTGATACTCCCGGTTCAAAATAAACAACAAACGATAAGCCCGTTCTTTCAAATTATCGATCTGCAAAAGCTGCTGTTTTTCTGTCGCACCACTCGTAATATTGCTGGAAGAAAAATTGATTAAATATTGTAGATTCTTATTATTTTTGATAGAAAAAATAAGATCGCGAGGCGGATTGGGTATTGTCCCGATCATTTTTATGGTCAAATCTTTGATCGTCGACGCCAACACGTTAAATTCGCGATCTCCCTTATCCGGCAAAACATCTTCCAACAAAGTTATTATACCTCTCATATAAGGCTCCGTATCCAATAAACTGTCCAATGTAAAACGCTGTTTCCCCTGTATGATAACCGTCGTTGCACCGTCAGGCATATCCAATACACGAACAACTTCACCGATAACACCCGTCGGATACAAATCCTCATACACAGGTTCTTCAACCTCCATTTCTTTTTGGCAAACAACCCCGATCAGCGTTTTCTTCTGAGCGGCCTCTCGTATTAATCTCATGGATTTAGGCCTCCCTATGACAACAGGAATAGCTACTCCGGGGAAAAGGACCATATTCCTAAGGGGTAAAACAGGAACTGTCGTACCTACCTTATCCATCCCCTGCATAAAATCCTCATCTGCATCACATTCTGTCAATATAGGCATTACCACACCAATATTATCGTCTAAATCGTCGTACGATTCTTCATCAAATAGTCTCGTTTTCTTTCTCATGTTATACGATATCCATATGTATTAACGGGAAACAATAAATGTGCCAAAGTTACGTCTTTTACGACATATTCTACTATTTTTGACACGATCAATAGCATAAACAATATGGCGAATCCTTTTTTTCAATTCAAACAATTTTGCGTTTACCACGATAAATGTGCCATGAAGGTCGGTACGGACGGTGTATTATTAGGAGCTTGGGCCGACGTTTCGAATAGCCGTTCGATCGCAGATATCGGGACGGGCAGCGGATTAATCGCTTTAATGCTCGCCCAACGCTCCGAGGCAAAAATAGACGCCATCGATATCGAATACTCCTCTTATATTCAAGCCAAAGAAAACATAAACAACTCCATTTTCAACAGACAGATCAACGTGCATCATACCTCACTGGAAAAATATATCCAAACCACCAACAGACAATACGACTTGATCGTATCCAATCCCCCCTATTTTCATAATTCTCTTCACAGCCCCTTTCCGAAAAGGACAATCGCCCGGCACGACGATAAGCTGACGCTGGCAGACCTATTATCCGATAGCCTGAAAATTCTGGCTCCGAAAGGACGAATTGCAATTATTTTACCTTATGATCAGGAACAAGAATTGACAGGCCAGGCCAAATTACATCAAATTCATATAAAAAGAAAAACCGGCATCCGCCCAAAACCTGAAAGTGAATATAAAAGATTATTAGTCGAACTAACGCGTGAAAAAGTTGAATGCCAAACCGAAGAATTGACAATCGAAAAAGCGCATCACGAATATACGAAAGAATACATTTCGCTTACAAAAGATTTCTATTTAAAAATGTAGGCAATTTATTCTCAAAAAAGCGGGCAAAATCTTCAAAAACATTTTTCACTTCATCAGTAAGAGAGACAACCTCCGGCGAAAAAACTTTCAGCGCTTTCGGCATAACGGAAATATCAATACGGCTCTCGACCATTATCGGCTCTCCATCTAAATGCATCAATCCCGGATGTTGGCGGATAATCGAAACATTCTTTGCCTTAAACACCTTAATTTTACTGTTCCGATCTATTTGCTTAGTAAAAAGCTGAATCGCGAGCGGAGCAATATCTAAAGGCGTAAAAGGCGACAAAAGCGTAATATCCATCTCCCCATCCTGAATATTCGCATGAGGAGCAATGAATGCATTATTCCCGTATTGAGACGCATTACCGCACGCAACTAAAAACGCTTTTTCCTTAATCGTCTGATTGTTGATCAATAATTCATACGGTTCGGGCTTATAATTCAAATATTCTTCGATAGTATTCTTAATATAGGTAAGCGAGCCTCGATGCTTTTCTTTAGCAAAAGACTGACTTACTTTCGCATCGAAGCCCACGCCGCAAGTACAAAAGAAAATCCGCCCATTTGCATCACACGCGTCGATAACCCTCACATGCCCTTTTATAAACATGTCGATTGCCCGCTTCACATCCATAGGAATATGCAACTCCCGAGCTAGTCCATTACCCGAGCCTTTAGGAATAATACCCAATACGGCATCCGAATAAATCATAGTTCGGGCAATCTCATTCACCGTACCGTCTCCACCTACCGCGATAATACAGGAATAGTCTTCTTCCAGCGCTTTTTTAGTCAATTCAATCGCATGTCCGGCATATTCAGTAAACACCACAGACAAAAAACAACCCTTTGCCCGACATACATCTTCCAACATTTTCGGAATTTTTCGCTTCGATCCGACTCCCGAAACCGGATTGATAATCGCCTGTACCTTTATTATATCAACACCCATAAACAACACCCTAACATAAACTTATAGAATAAATTTGAAACGCAAAAGTAATGCTTTTATCCTACTAAAAAAACTAATTCATAATGAATACATTTATCCAATAAAAGCGTCACCACAACATCGATTCTTTCAAAATAAATTACACAAAACTCCATGATACGTTTTTTTTAGTATTTTTGTATCCGTTTTCTTTGAACCTGGGTATAAATAAGGTTCTTTTTTAATTATTAAGACAATAATATGCTCTTTACTTAATATGAAACTTTTACAAGAGAAACTATCAAAGTACGATCTTCCTCAAAAAGCCAAGGCGGCAGGGATTTATCCCTATTTCAGGATGATCGAAAGCGATCAGGACACTGAGGTTCAGATAAATGGGAAAAAAGTTCTAATGTTTGGTTCTAACGCCTATCTTGGGTTAACCAATCATCCGAAAGTGAAAGAAGCCGCTATCAAAGCGATTGAAAAATACGGAACAGGTTGTGCAGGTTCAAGATTCCTAAACGGAACATTGGATATACACGTCGCACTGGAAAAACGGCTGGCCGAATTCGTTGGGAAAGAAGAAGCAATCATTTATTCGACAGGATTTCAGGTAAATCTGGGTGTTGTTTCCTGCCTAACAGGACGTGAAGATTACATTATTTGGGATGAGTTGGATCATGCGTCTATTATCGAAGGACACCGATTATCTTTCTCCACAAAATTGAAATATAAACACAACGATATGGACTCGCTGGAGAAACAACTCCAAAAATGCGAGCCGGATAAAATCAAATTGATTGTGATAGACGGAGTGTTCAGTATGGAAGGAGATATAGCCAAACTGCCTGGAATCGTCGCGTTAGCAAAAAAATACAACGCGAGTATCATGGTAGACGAAGCACACGGCATCGGCGTTTTAGGAAAACAAGGACGTGGAACGTGTAACCATTTCGGTGTGACAGACGATGTTGATCTTATTATGGGAACGTTCAGTAAATCGTTTGCCTCTATCGGCGGATTTATCGCTTCAGATAAAGAAACAATCAATTATCTGAGACATAATTCCCGTTCTTATATATTCAGCGCGAGTAATACGCCAGCAGCGACTGCTGCTGCCGACGCCGCTTTGGACATTATGCTAAACGAGCCGGATAGAATCGAAAGGTTATGGGATCTCACGCATTATGCATTAGACGGATTCCGCGGAATGGGTTGCGAAATAGGTCACACCGCAACCCCCATTATTCCTCTCTTTATTCGGAATAACGATTTGACTTTTTTGATCGTAAAAGAATTGTTTGACGCGGGAATCTTTGTCAATCCAGTAGTTTCTCCCGCAGTAGCACCACAGGACACATTGATCCGTTTCTCTTTAATGGCTACCCATACTAAAGCTCAACTGGATCAGGCGCTCGAAGCCATCCAAACGATTTTCAAAAAGCATGGATTAATTTAAAAAAATCATTTATATTATTATAAAAAAAATCCCGGGTTAAACAATTCGGGATTTTTTGCCCCCCCTTATTTTTGCTGTTAATAAAGAAGCTCCGAGAGCTACGTCACTCTCCTACTCTTCTCCGGAATTAGCAATCGACGACGAGTATGCCACGTCGCCGTATTTCCTCTCGCTCGATGGAAAATGGAAGTTTCGTTGGGTTCCTAAAGTGGCCGATATCCCTGATGGTTTTTATCGGGAAGATTACGATATCAGCCAGTGGAGTGGGCGGATTGAATTCATGGGGCGCCAGTCCGTTAGCCAAGTACCGATTCCACGACAAAAATACAGTTACAGTTATACCATTGAACTAATCGAATAGAACAAAAACAGACGTTCTGTATCCAAACTATGCACCCTAATATGTGATGACCTACACCGCCCAAGCGACCAATTTTATATGGATTCAGCTGAAATAACCCCCAATAAAATGAAACAATTAGAAACGAACAAATGAGACTTACAATAAGAGATAGATTTGTTTTTAAAGTGGAACGTCTGTCCACTTCCCTCCTATCAATTCGCGCGTACTTTTAAAGCCATATGCATGTAACAGTTCAAACGCTTCTTTCCGCCCGTCGTTCACCAAATGCGGAAAATGACAGTCCGAATTGACCATCACCGGGATATCCAATTCCTTCAATAGTGAAAAAAACATCCGATGCGGATATGTATGTTGCCTTCGAATCAAATTCTTCGTATTGATTTCAACCATCAGATTCTTTTCCGCGATCAGATGAATATAATCCTTTACCAGAGCGGTATACCAATCTGAGTCCAATGAAAAACCGGCACATTGCTGTCCATTCATATAAATCTTATCCATATGTCCGACAATATCGATATCCCCCGCCTCCACCATCCGCATGGAAGAACCGTAATACCGACGGACAAGACGCTTCACATCCCCACCGAAATGAATCTCGACGGCTTTAGCAAACGCTTCGAACGGACCGTCTATGCTAACCATATTCGTTTCAACCAGTTTTCTTGCTACAGGAATTAAATGTACGGAACCGATACGGTAATCGAGCGGCATCTCTCGGAAATAAGAAATAGACGGATTATATGTTTCATCCAAATAATCGATTTCCAAACTCGTGTAGAGTTCAATCCTACCTTTGTATTTTTCTTTCAAATAAGCCGTATGTTCCAAATATGCAGTCAGATCGGAAGCCGACATGTTCCAGTTTGTTTCAAAAGGCAATGGTGAATGCGAAGAAAAGCCATACGCTTTAAAACCCGCCGAAAGAGCAAATTTCACGAAATCCTCCGGAGTACTCCGTCCGTCACAAAAAAGGCTGTGACTATGATAATTACTTAAATACATCATGCAAAAGAATTGTTCCGTCAATAAAAAAGGGCAATCGGTAGAAAAGTTCTATCGGTCGCCCCTTTTCAGGTGATTTTTAGGGCTTATTTCAATACGTTAAGTTCTTTTCCCACTTTTATAAACGCAGCGATCGCTTTATCCAAATGTTCCCGTTCATGTCCTGCTGAAAGTTGGACACGAATACGCGCCTGCCCTTTCGGTACCACAGGATAGTAAAAACCAGTAACGTAAATCCCCTCTTCCTGCATGCGCGCAGCAAAATCCTGAGACAGTTTTGCGTCGTAAAGCATCACGGCACAAATCGCCGATTGTGTCGGCTTTATATCGAAACCTGCAGCCAGCATCTTGTCTCTGAAGTAATTGACATTTTCAACCAACTTCGTATGCAAAGCATCCGATTCTTCCAACATTTTAAACATTTCCAAACTAGCACCCACAATAGCTGGTGCCAACGAATTAGAAAACAAATAAGGACGTGAACGTTGGCGCAACATCGCAATAATCTCTTTTTTACCAGTGGTAAAACCGCCCATGGCACCCCCAAACGCCTTTCCCAGGGTACCGGTAAAAATATCGATCCGACCATGGCAATCGAACTGTTCAGCCACTCCACGCCCCGTCTTACCAACTACACCCGCCGAATGCGATTCGTCGACCATTACCAGCGCATTGTATTTCTCTGCCAATGCACAGATTTTATCCATCGGTGCCACATTTCCGTCCATCGAAAAGACGCCATCAGTAGCAATGATACGGAACCGTTGCGCCTGAGCTTCCTGCAAACAACGCTCCAAGTCCGCCATATCCGCATTGGCATAGCGGTAACGTTTCGCCTTGCAGAGCCTTACCCCATCAATAATAGAGGCATGGTTCAATGCATCCGAAATAATCGCGTCCTCCTCGCCTAGCAACGGTTCAAACAAACCACCGTTGGCATCAAAACAAGCGGCGTACAAAATCGTATCTTCCGTCTTAAAATAAGCAGAGACAGCCGCTTCCAATTGCTTGTGCAAATCCTGCGTTCCGCAAATAAAACGAACGGACGACATACCGTAACCGTGTGTATCCATGGCTTCTTTCGCCGCCCGAATCAAACGTTTGTTATCAGACAAACCCAAATAATTATTCGCGCAAAAATTCAAAACTTCAGAGGTATGATTTACGTGAATGGCAGCCCTTTGCGGCGTAGTAATAATACGCTCTTCCTTAAATAATCCCGCCTCGCAGATCCCGTCCAGTTCCGCCTGAAGGTGGTTTTTAAATTTACCGTACATAGTATTGTATTTTTCTTGATTTAGTATGTCTATTTTCACATACAAAGGTCTCATTTTTTATTTATTCTCCATACCTTTGCGCAAGAAAAAACATAATACTTAAACAAAAAACTCAATGAAGAATGTATTAGTGATCGGTGCTACCGGTCAGATCGGTTCGGAATTGACCATGGAACTGCGTAAACGTTATAACGGCGACATCGTTGCCGGCTATATTCCCGGCGCGGAACCCAAAGGTGAATTATTAGAATCAGGGCCTTCCGAAATCGTAGACATTACAAACGATCAGCAAATCGCAGCAACCGTGTCGAAATACCAGATCGACACCATTTACAACTTGGCCGCCTTATTATCCGCTGTCGCGGAAGCAAAACCACAATTAGCTTGGAAAATCGGGATGGGCGGACTTTTCAACGTTCTGGAAGTCGCTCGCGAAAAAAACTGTGCAGTATTTACGCCCAGTTCCATCGGCGTATTCGGGAATAACACACCTAAAGACAAAACTCCTCAAGACACGATCCGTAACCCGCGCACGATGTACGGCGTCACAAAAGTATCCGGAGAACTGCTCAGCGACTATTACTACATCCGCTTCGGGGTGGACACCCGTTCAGTCCGGTTCCCGGGGCTAATCTCGTACGTAACCCCTCCCGGAGGTGGAACCACAGACTATGCAGTAGACATTTATTACGAAGCGGTCAAAAAAGGCCACTTTGTCTGCCCGATCGCGGCAGGAACCTTCATGGACATGATGTATATGCCGGACGCACTTCACGCCGCCATTCAAATCATGGAAGCAGACCCTTCACGACTGAAACACAGAAATTCATTCAACATAGCGTCTATGAGTTTCGACCCGGAAATTATTGCAGGCAACATTCGAAAATACATGCCGGAATTTACGATAGAATATAAAATCGACCCGTTACGCCAAGCCATTGCAGATTCCTGGCCTAATTCGCTCGACGACACCTGTGCTCGAGAAGAATGGGATTGGGAGCCACATTACACATTAGATGTAATGACACAAGATATGCTCAGTAAACTAAAAACCCGGTTCAAAAAATAAAAAAAGAAGGTATCTCGAAAGGATACCTTCTTTTAGTTTTTACGAAAAAAATCAAATAATTCCAACCTTTTACCGTTTTAAAAAACAGAAAAAGAAAAAACATGAAACGGACATTCATCGGCCTACTACTTATACTATCAGCTCTATACTTAAAAGAAGGGTACAGCATTCTAACTTCAGACGGAACACAAACCTGTCTCTTCACCGGCTTTTTATCCGATATTGCAGAAGAAGTAGTCGCTATACCTCTTCAAAAAAGCAAAGAACACCACATCCATTACGCCAAACACGTCCGCAAAACGGGAAAACATCTGTTTCTTATCTGCAATGAGACTCTCTACCACTTTAATCGCAACGGTGAATTTCTACAAGCAATCACACGACCGGAAGAAATGCGAGTCGGGGGATACATAGTAGACGAAAGCACCAGCCAACTAATCGTTTTAGGCAACAACAACGACATCTTTTACTATACATTCGAGGGAATACTATTAGAAAAGAAAAAGCTAAAAGACCAATTAGCTGGCGAACGAATCTGTTCTCTGGCAATACAAAATCAAGAAATATGGACGACACAAGAATGTGTTACATACAATCCCGATACGAACCAAACCTGTATCGAGGTAATGGCGATAAAATACAACACAGACTTTCGTCCGCTGGAATGCAAGAAAATCATATCCTCAAATCTGGGAAGAGAAGAAAGTCTGACGACCAATTACGAAAACGAATTTTGCATAGATCATAACGGAGCGCTCTACCTGTACGCTCCACCATGTTCGGCCGAATATTTATTGCAAGACACCCTATACCTGCTCAACCAGCCTCGCCAACAACAGGCAGATTACATCACAAAATATCCGGCACGAACAGGAAATCGTTTCTGGATCGCGTCCTACCAGCGTAACCCCGATCCGTCGAAAAATTACCTTTTCTGTCACGACACCGTAAGTCACAAAACCTGGCAACTATCCGATGGCTTTGAAGACAATTACTACCACACAGGGAACATCAAAGATCTTCATTCCATAGAATTAGACAACGACAATTACTACTATTGTCAATCTGGAAATGCATTAACTCATTCGTTCCCACAAGAAGCCAAAAGCGGGGATTTAGTCCTCTTTATGGTAAAACTTAAAGCATAAAAAAAAGTTTTTTAATAGTCCCAGACCATTTAAGTCAGATTCAATTCAATATACGGTTCCGTTAGTCAACAACAATCTGGCGAGACCAAGTAATTCCACTGATATCCGTCAAAACCAACACATACGTTCCTTTATCCAACAAATGGAAACGTTCGTCTTGTATGGTTAATTTCGCTTTACTCCCTAAAGGAATTAAAAGGCTATGCGCACCGACAGCTACTTTTGCAACATAATAATTATCAATAGCAAATTTAGGAAAACGAGACAAATCTTCTCCATTTTTCTTCCAAACAAGCTCTCCGTCGATATTATTCAGTTGAATCCCGATCAGGAAAGAACCATAAACATCTACGCCCTCAACCCTATATACAGTAAAAGACAAAGATTTGTCTGTCAGTTCGGCCTCCGAAATTTCCACTACAGGCTTGACGGATTTATTATGCAGCGTTCCCCATACCCCATTATGAAAATATTGATTTGTCAACAAGGTCATGGAAAAAATTAGAGCCGTTCCTCCAAGCGCCAGTCTCTTCATGAGTATGATATTCATCGGTAATATCCCGGAACCAATCCAGGAATACAAAGTCAAACCCGTGCTGGATAATCTTTTTTGAATCAAATGATCAAGTGCATATTCCCCGCCACCCGTAAAAAACAAGGTAAAACCAGTGGCCATTCCCAAAATCCCAATTTGCCATTCATCCAGACAAGTCGTTCCCAACCAACCGGAGCCGAGCAAAATCCCGGTAGCTAACGCCATAACGGCGAGACTCATTAAACGAGTTGCCAATCCAAGTAAAATAAATAAACCGACAATCGCTTCAATAACAGTAAAAACAAGCATCGCCCACCATAAAATATCCGGATTAGAAACAAGATATTCAATCATAGGTTTTATCCCCAAAGCATTAGGAAGAAAATGATTGAATTTTTCGCCAATATAGCCGGGGATATTCGGATCCAATTTATTCTCTAAAATAAGCCTTCTCCAAAAGGCCGAAAAATAAGTCCAGCCAACTACCAGACGCAATGCCAACGTAAAAAGTCCGGATAAACGATATAACTGTGAATATTCTCTTTGATTTGTTCCCATAGTTTTTTATTCATTATTTAAGAAATAGACGACAAAAAGATAAAATAAAACTTATTTTATCCATTAACTATAGCAGAAGTTATGTCTTATTTCAAATAATTAATTTTCTGAATAACAAAAAAACAGGAATACCTTTATCGTGATAGGAATTAAACGGTCGGATTAATAAACGGTTGGATACAAGCGATACCGACAAACTTAAAATCGCATGTCTGCAAAAAAATTTCGTTTGCTTCCCTACTTGCCTATATTTCCCAATGTCTTTGCGATCAGTCAAAAGGGCAAGACAAGTCCTAGACATATTATGATTTTCAGTATGAGAAGAAGACTGAACCGGAATATTCAATAATGATTTTATTTCCTGCTTTATCGGACAGGAAAAAGAAATCAATATAGCTAACAGCAATAAAAACAACCTGAAATATAATCGTTTTAACATAGATAAATAGGCTATAGAATATAAAATAAACAAAAAAACGAATCGCAAAGTTTCGTTTTCTCTTTATTTATGAAAACCGAAAAAAAATTAACCATCTCACACAAGGACTAGTTCAATGCCCTGCTCTTCGATTTTTTTTACCATAGATGAAGAAACACCGGTATCCGTAATAATGATGTCTATTTTATCAATATCACAAATTTTCCCAAACCCTCTTCTCCCGAATTTGGAAGAATCCGCAAGAATAATCGTTTTAGAGACGACTTCCATCATCGCCTTATTTAATTCGGCCTCTTCAATATTGGACGTAGTAATTCCAAAATCAATATCTATACCATCCACTCCCAAAAACAATTTTGAGCAGGTAATTTCTTTCAGAAAACTCTGCGTGTAACTTCCGATCACAGAAGTTGATTTTTTCCGGAATATACCTCCTAACTGAATCAGATTAATAGCCTCCTTTTCTCCTAAAATCATCGTTGCCATAGTCGAAGCCGATACAACTGTAAGACCTTCAACCGGTACAAGTTGCTCTGCAAAAGCACAGATCGTTGAACCGGAATTAATAATCACCGAATCGTTACTTTGCAATAAACGGGCTGCCGCTTCACCGATTCTTCGTTTTTCGTCCGGTTTAATCTTTTCTTTTTCTGAAACCGTTCGATCACCCGGATGAGGATTCACCGGACTGGCACTTCCGTGCGTACGATATAATAAGCCTTTTTCTTCCAAAATCTTCAGATCCTTTCGTATTGTGACAGGAGTGACATCGAGCTGCTTTGCTAAATCCAACACTTTAACATATCCCTCTTTTTGAAGAATATTCAGAATATATTTATGCCTTTCCGCTATACTTATCATATCGCTTTAAGTATTTATTTATTGCCTTTTGCAAATATAGACATTTTCAACAAACACAACCAAACAAAACACTCAATAATATGAAAAGATACGAAACGAAAGTTTTAACAAAAAAAATAGCGTCAAGATTTGCGTATTCTTATTTTTTATTTTACGTTTGCAACATATACAACAACAAACGAAGAAATAATCTTTCGATATTTTTCTTTTTATATTAACAAACGAAATCTAATAACTGATTATATTCACTAAAAACTCAAACAAGAAGATTAAATATCATGTCAAAAGTTGAAAAAGCACTTCAGTCGGCAAACGATACGAAAGCCTTACTCATAAGAGTTGATGCATTGAACAAGGTGGGAGAATTATTTAAAAAATTATACCCAAATAAAGAAGCGGTCATTATAGCCGACCAGACAACATACGCTGTCGCCGGAAAAGCGGTTGAGAAAAATCTGAAAAAAGAAGGCATCAAACAACAACGACCGTTTATTTACAAAACCGAAAACCTGTATGCTGAATATACTTATGTGGAAGAATTGGCAAAATCGCTGAAACAACATGAAGCCATTCCTATCGCTGTAGGATCCGGTACGATAAACGACTTGACCAAACTAGCGTCTCATCTGACTCACAGGCACTATATCTGTGTTGCCACAGCTGCCTCTATGGACGGATATACGGCTTTTGGCGCATCAATCACTGCGAATGGAGCCAAACAAACGTTTAACTGTCCTGCCCCACAAGCCTGCCTGGCGGATATTGAAATTATTCGTAAGGCTCCCGGCAAAATGACATCTTCCGGTTATGCCGATCTGTTCGCGAAAATAACGGCAGGAGCAGACTGGATTTTAGCCGACGTACTTGGAGTAGAACCAATAGATAAACAGGCCTGGTCTATCGTTCAGGATGGACTGCACGACTCGCTGGCCGATCCCGAAGGCGTTCGCAATGGAGATATAAAAGCGATTTCTGCCTTGATAGAAGGACTCATGCTGGGCGGATTTGCCATGCAATGGTCCAAATCCAGCCGTCCGGCGTCCGGTGCGGAACATCAATTCAGTCATTTATGGAATATGGAACATCATCTTTACAATAAACAGTCCGTTTCTCACGGATTTCAGGTTGCAATTGGCACTCTGGCAATCCTGGCTTTATACGAAGAATTTTTAAACACTCCCATAACCGAAATGGATATTCAAGCCTGTTGCGAAGCTTGGCCGACGGCAGAAAAGTTGGAAAAAGAATCATTAGATATTTTCAAAAACACGGACTTCCCTGAAATCGGATATCAGGAAACAAAAGCAAAATACGTCACCAAAGATGCATTGGCCCAACAATTACAAATCTTAAAAGAACGTTGGCCGGAAATCCAAGAGAAGATAAGAGCTCAACTCATCTCTTTTGAGGACGCGAAAAAAAGGCTAAAATGCGTGGGTGCTCCAACTGAGCCAGAAGAAATCGGCATTTCGAGGGAATATTTAAAACAAACATTTATCCGCGCCCAATACATCCGCAGACGCTTCACAGTATTGGATATAGCAGTCAGAACCAATTATCTGAATAAATGGCTTGACCGGCTTTTTGGCAAAGGAGGAATCTGGGAAATAGTATAAAAAAAGACGTAATAGCATAATAGATTCAGAATGGAAACCTGTTTTGATTTAATGACAATCGACAATTTGACGGAATTGCAGCAACGTCTACGAAAGGTTAAACATGTCGCATTGGATATGGATGGTACGATCTATAAAGGGGAAACACTTTTCCCCTTTACGATTCCTTTTTTAAATGAGCTTAAAGAAATGCAAATCCGTTACTCTTTTCTGACAAATAATCCGTCAAAGAGTACGGACGACTATCTAAGCCATCTTCGAAAAATGGGAATCGAAGCAACGAAAGAAGAGATGTATACTTCGGCACAAGCAACCGTAGATTATTTGAAAAATCATTTTCCGGAAATGAAACGGTTATTCATCCTGGGTACGCCCAGTATGGTCCGGGAATTTGAACAGGCCGGTTTTATCTCGACGTCGGATAATCCTGAAGATGAACCAGATGGGGTTGTGATCGGGTTTGATCGGTCGTTAGTTTATCCCCGGCTTTGCCGGGCAGCTTGGTGGATACAGAAAGGTATGCCTTATATTGCGACCAATCCGGACAAAGTCTGCCCGACGGATTTACCCGTCACCTTAGTTGATTGTGGTTCAATTTGTTCCTGCATAGAAAAAGCCGTCGGGCGCAAGCCGGATGTCGTTATCGGGAAACCGGATCCACGGATGCTGGATGGAATTCTCAAACGTTACGGACTTCAACCTGAAGAAGTCGCCATGGTAGGAGACCGTATCTATACCGATATTCAATTGGCAAAAAACGCGGGGGTATTAGGTGTGTTAATTTTAACAGGAGAAGCTATGACGAATGATTTAATAACAGCGGATTTTTATCCAGATATTCTAGCCAACGATTTATCTGAACTGGGCGAACTTCTCAGAGAGGCGAAAGCGAACTAAACACGATTCCAAACTTAAATTTAATCGCTATTTATATATGCCATGAATACACAAAACACAACTATTTTTGACAAGATCGGATTACCCCGCCCATTATCCTGGGCCTACCTGGGAGTCCTTGTCTTTATGATGGGAGATGGTATTGAACAAGGATGGTTAAGTCCATATTTGATCGAACGTGGATTGAATATACAAGAATCGGCTTTACTTTTCACGACTTATGGAGTCACAATTGCCATCTCAGCCTGGTTTTCAGGCGTATTAGCTGAAGTCTACGGCGTTAGGAAAATCATGATTGCCGGCCTCCTTCTTTATCTTGCCGGGACAATCGGATTCGTAGGCTTCTCACTTCCTGATTTAAACTATACGGCCATGTTATCTACCTACGCATTACGCGGGTTCGGTTATCCTTTATTTTCCTATTCTTTTTTAGTTTGGATCACCTATACCACGCCACAAAACAAGTTAGGACGAGCCGTCGGCTGGTTCTGGTTCGTATTTACCGGTGGACTCAATGTGTTAGGAGCTTATTATTCAAGTTGGTCAATCGAAAGATTTGGGCATCTAAATACACTTTGGTCATCCATCTTCTGGACCTTACTCGGCGCGTTCTTTACGCTAATATTAAACAAACAGAAACAAACGGAAAAACAAAAGACTAAATTAAAGGAAAAAGTCAGTGAATTGTTTAAGGGGATTACCATAATGAAAAAAGAGCCGAAAATTCTTTTAGGCGGTATCGTCCGTGTTATAAACACGACGGCTCAATTTGCTTTCCCGGTATTTTTGCCTTTGTACATGTACGAATACGGTTTTACAACAACAGAATGGCTACAAATTTGGGGGACAATCTTCTCATCCAATATTTTGTTCAATCTTGTTTTCGGATTTGTGGGAGACCGCGTAGGATGGCGTAATACGGTAATGTGGTTCGGTGGCGTAGGTTGTGGACTCTCTACTCTTTTATTTTACTACACCCCGCAATTTTCCATGGGAAATTACGGGGTCGTTATGATTGCGGGTGTTATTTGGGGTGCATTATTAGCCGGATATGTACCTTTATCGGCCTTAATTCCATCGCTTGTTAAAACGGACAAAGGCGCTGCAATATCGGTATTGAATTTGGGAGCGGGGCTTCCGGTTTTTGTCGGACCGGCTATTGTCGGACTTACTTTTCAATATATAGGCAGTGAAGGGGTTATATGGATTTTATCCGGTTTATATTTTGTCGGAGCTTTTTTGACTCAATTTATAACATTGAACGACCAAACAAAAACAAGTGAAAAATCATGAAAAACACAGATTATTCTTATAGGGAAAAAAAATTTGTAATAGGAATTGATTACGGAACTGATTCCGTTCGCTCACTACTGGCCGATGCGGTCACCGGTGAAGAACTAGCTGTTTCCATATTTGAATACCCCAGGTGGAAAAACGGATTATATAGTGACTCTTCCGAAAACAGATTCCGTCAACATCCCTTAGATTACATCGAAGGATTGGAATATGTCGTCAAAGACCTACTCCGCCAAATCCCGGACGCAAAGGACTATCTTAGATCCATAGCCTTGGATACAACGGGCAGTACTCCCTGCCTGATAAACGAAGAGGGAGTACCTTTAGCATTACTAGACAAGTATAAAAAAAACCCCAATGCCATGTTCATCCTTTGGAAAGATCATACTGCCATGCAGGAAGCTCAAACTATTAATAGGCTTTGTGAGGAATGGAACATGGATTATCGCATTTACTCGGGAATGAATTATTCTTCTGAATGGCTTTGGGCAAAAGCATTACATGTCTTGAACATGGATAAAGAACTTCGACATGACGCATATAGTATCGTTGAACATTGTGACTGGATACCCGCATTATTAACGGGAGTGAAAAAAGCGAAAAAGATAAAACGTAGTCGGAGTTCCGCCGGACATAAAGCCTTATGGGCTAAAGAATGGGGAGGTTTTCCTTCACAATCATTTTTATCCACATTAAGTCCTTTTTTCCAAGGATTTGCCGAACAATTCGAACAAGAAACGTATACCTGTGATTTACCTGCAGGTTTTCTATGCGACGAATGGGCGAAGAAATTGGGCTTATCGACCAACGTCCTGATTGGAATTGGGAACACGGATGCACATGCCGGAGCTGTCGGCGCTGGAGTACGCTATAAAACGCTCGTGCAAAATTTAGGAACATCAATGTGTAATATGGCTGTAATGCCTGTTGAAAAGGTAGGCGATAAGTTAATGGATGGAATTTCCGGACAAGTAAAAGGCTCTATCATCCCGGGAATGTTCGGATTTGAAGCCGGAATGTCTGCCTTCGGCGATGTGTACGCCTGGTTTAAAAAGATGCTCATCGAACCAATTGATGATATAATCTGCCGATCAGATATAATAGATGTTTCTATAAAAGAAAAGCTCACCTGCGAAATAAAAGAAAGATTACTAAACCAATTAACAAAAAAAGCAGAAGAAATCGAATTAAAAGAAGATTCACCACTTGCCGTTGAGTGGTTAAACGGACGGCGAAATCCTTACATCAACTATCGCCTAAAAGGAATCATTTCCGGTTTGTCTTTATCGACAGATGCAGCTGAAATATACCGGACATTAGTTGAAGCAACAGCTTTCGGTGCAAAAGCAATTGTCGATCATTTGGTGAAGTACGGCGTAGAAATTGAAGAAATTATCGGAACCGGTGGAATCTCACAAAAATCGCCATTTGTCATGCAGGTCTTAGCCGATGTTCTCTGTAATCCAATTCATGTTTCGGATAGCAAGCAATCTTGTGCGTTGGGTTCGGTCATGTTTGCCGCAACAATTGCCGGAATCTATCCGAATGTAGAAGAGGCACAAAAAACAATCGTGAAGAAAACAAGCAAGACGTATTTTCCTGATATAAAAAAATCAGAAATATACGCTAAACGTTACCTGCAATACAGGAAACTTAGCCTATTTTCAGAAGAACAATTGACTCTTCCCGGAAAACAGGGATAAAAAAAATCGGTATTTGTATAAAAAACTAAAAATGTAGAAGGAATCCCATTTAAGAATTCTAGTGTAAATCATCTTTTGGATAACTATTAAACATAAATCAGTAAGTTAACATTAAACTAATAGAACATGAAAAGTTATTTTAATCAAAAATCAGGAATAGATTTATTCCTGAAAACAGCAAAGTTTGCTTTTTTATGCTTGGTCTGTCTTTTCTCCTGTTCTTACGTGTATGCATCAACCGGATTTCCGCAAGCGGAAGCTGGGCTTATAACCGGAGAGGTGGTTGATGTATCAGGAGAACCTGTCATTGGAGCAGCGGTAAAATTGAAACATGCGAATGTCGGTACGGTAACCGACATTGATGGAAAATTCTCAGTAAAGGCAAATGAAGGAGATGTCTTGTTAATTACGTATGTAGGATATCTTCCCAAAGAGATAGTCGTCGGTAAATCGAACACTCTGAGGGTCGTATTGGAGGAATCGCTTGTTGAAATAGGCGAAGTGGTCGTTGTTGGATACGGTACTCAAAAAAAAGTAAACCTTACGGGAGCTATTTCGACAATCGGAACGGAAACATTGGAAAAACGTCCGGTCATTTCAACTTCTTCCGCTTTGCAAGGGATTGCACCTGGTGTAACTGTAACTACTCAATCGGGAGCACCTGGAGCCGACGGTGGACAAATCAAAATCCGCGGCATCAGTTCTTTTGGTGGCTCAGACACCAGTCCTTTGATTTTGATTGATGGGATTGCGGGGGTAATCGACTATCTTGACCCAAACCTGATCGAATCGATCACCGTTTTAAAAGATGCAGCTTCGGCAGCGATTTATGGTTCACGCGCAGCCAACGGCGTTATCTTAATTACAACGAAAAGAGCAGATCAGAAAAAGTTTTCTGCAAATTACAAAGGATATGTCGGATGGCAGGAAGCCACAGATATTCCAAAAGTAACAGACGGCCTGACCTATATGCGTATGTTTAACGAAGCAAGTATAAACGATGGAGGAACGGAATTATATAGTGAATCCGATATTGCAGATTTTAAAGAAAAATATATGGCAGATCCAAAAAATTACAATTGGCAAGACGCTATTTTGCAAGGTTCTGGATTTACTCATAATCATTTTATTTCTATGACAGCCAATACCGGTAATTTGTTGATTAGGCCTTCTTTCAGTTACAGCAGCCAAGATGGCATCATAAAAAACACAGGTTATGAACGATACGTCTTCCGCAATAATATCGATGTAGAGCTTCTCAAAAACCTGAAAATGAAACTAGATATGTCTTTCACCAATGGCGACCGGCAACAAATCGCCAATGAAGGGACGGTCTGGAATTATTTAGGACGTATGCCGACCAACATTCCTATCCGCCGCAACGGATTATGGTCGGAAGGCTGGGTAAATAATAATCCTGTCGGCTTCATAGAAGAAGGAGGTAATCGAAAAACCAACAACATCGAATTGATCGGTAGTTTAAGTTTGAGTTATACTCCGGTAGAATGGTTAAACCTAACCGGCGTATTGGCGCCAAGATACCGAACACGTAATACACATGCTTTTACCAAGAGCTTGATGACCTATAATGACGACGGCAGTCAAGCAGGAGCAGCGAATACATACACGTCATTGACAGAAACAGCTTATCGTTATTATTTTCAGAATTATCAGTTTTACGCGACTGCGTCTAAAACGTGGGGAGATCATTCTTTCAAATTGATGGCTGGATCATCACGCGAGACGTATGATCAAAAATACTTAATGGGCTATCGGCGCGATTATTCTTATACAGATTACGAAGTACTTGCTGCAGGCGCTGATAATGAGACGAAAGACAATAATGGGACACACGATCAATGGTGCCTGATCTCTGCTTTCGGTCGATTCAACTATGATTATAAAAGTCGTTATCTACTTGAAGCAAACTTACGCTACGACGGATCTTCACGTTTTATAAAGAAAAACCGTTGGGCAGTATTTCCCTCTTTTTCCGGTGGATGGCGGATCTCGGAAGAAGCGTTTATGGAAGATGCTAAAACATACATCGACCAATTGAAGTTACGTGCTTCATGGGGCAAACTCGGAAACCAAAATATTCCGGGTAGTTTCTATCCATTTGCGGAAGAATTGGCTATCGGCGGCATTTCTATGAACGAAAACATCTATCAATTAGTGACAATGAACGCAATGGCCAACCCAAATCTAAAATGGGAAGAATCGACGATGTTGGACTTTGGAATTGATATCAATCTGCTGGGGAAAATATCTTTAACAGCAGACTGGTATCGTAAAATAACAGACGGTATTCTTTTAAAATTAAATACGTCGCAACTGACCGGTTTGAATTCGCCGTATCAAAATGCAGCAAAGGTAAAAAATGCAGGATGGGATCTTGGCATAAACTACAACGATAAATTTGGAGATTTTGATTGGGGTATAGGATTAAATCTTTCTGATGTAAAAAACAAAATTACAGATATGCAGGGACAAGTTTCCGGCTCATTACTACGTAATCAGGAAGGCGCATCCGTAAACTCTATCTACGGATATATGGCAGAAGGGTTATATCAGTCCAAAGAAGAAATAGATGCCGGCCCGACTCAGTTCGGGACATTGCAACCTGGCGATATCAAATATAAAGATATTGCGGGCACTTTCGATGAAAACGGAAAATCCATCCCAGATGGCAAAATAACAGAAGAAGATAAGGTGATTATTGGAAGTACGATTCCACGTTATACCTACGGAATCAACCTGAACTTAGGTTGGAAAGGATTCAAATTAAATGCATTCTTTCAAGGCGTAGGAAGAGTAGATGGCTACCTGAATTCTCACTATGTAATTCCGTGTGTCAATTCAAGTGCAATCAAAACATGGCAACTGAATTATTGGCGGGAAGATAATCACAACGCAGAATTTCCACGTTTATCTACAACATCAACTAATAATACACAAAATTCCACTTATTGGATGAAAAGTGCCGCTTATCTCCGACTTAAAAACCTGCAAGTCGGATATAGTCTGCCTTCTAAATTATTAAAAAAGACAGGACTCAAAAACATCTACCTTTATGCAAATGCTCAAAATCTGCTTACAATTACTGATTTCTGGAAAGGATACGATCCGGAAATTGCGTACGACTCAGACGCAACAGACGGCGTTTCCATCGGTGGAGGAGCTTATTATCCACAAGTCAAAGTTTTTTCAATAGGTATTGATATTAAATTTTAAAACGACACGATTATGATTAAAAAAATAATATCAGCAGTATTGTTATGTAGCATCATTTTTACCAGATGCGACATAGAACGGCTTCCGCTGAACGGTCCTACGGCAGCAACATTCCCGGCAAGTGAAGAAGAAGCCATGATGGGATTATATGCCGCTTACAAAGGACTTACCCTACTTGATGCTTCCAGCACTCCCCTGCCCCATGTAATGGATAATATCACCGATATAGGTTACGCGCGACCGGGAACTAATTATTCTTCTCCGATTACAAGTTCTCTGACTACAGACAATGCTCTGATCGGGAAACCATGGGAAACTCATTATAAAACAATTGCACGATGCCATTTAGTATTGGATCATTTAGAAAATATAAAATCTGAAATGACTGACGATAGATACAGACAGATCGAAGCAGAATTACGTTTTATCAGAGCTTATTGTTATTCTCTTTTAGTGGAATTGTACGGAGATGTTCCTTTAGTTCTGAAAACGCTGGATCTCGACAACAGCGATCTTCCTCGCACGCCGAAAGACAAAATACAGCAATGGATCATTGACGAAATGGATCAAATAGCAGATAATCTGCCTGCTTCGCAATCTGCTTATGGGAATGTAAGAGCCGGTCGTGTAGCAGCTTATATGCTTAAAGCACGAGTTGCATTATATAGTGAAAAATACAAAGAGGCTTCTGCGGCAGCTCACAAGGCTTTAGAATTATCTGAAGGTATTTTTGAGCTGACGCCTTTCGATAAATCTATTGATTATTGTAATCAGACACATGAAGTCGGCGAACCGGAGTGTACCAACATATATGGTTATGACGGCTATGCAACTAGCAAAGAATGGATCTGGATTATGGAATATAATCAGTTGATAAGCGGAAACACCCACAATCAAGGTTACTATATGGGCAGCCGTTTAGGCAGAGGTTGCTGTTATTGGGGGCCGACTCAAAATCTCATCGACTCATTCCAGGATAAAGACGGTAATCCGATCGACAAATCGACAATCTATGACGCTGAAAATCCGTTTAAAAACAGAGATCCGAGAATGGATATGTATTGTGCTCGTCCTCATTCTCGGTTAATGGGGATACAGTTTGAACCGAATACTTCATTCAAAAAAGTAAATAACTACTGGAATGTTATTAACGGACAAAGCACTACGCCTTCTTCAATAAGCAATACGGATGCAACCAATGCTTACCGTTCTTTCAGCGGTTACCTATGGCGTAAGCATACAGACAATAAAGATTATGAGACGAATTCTTCGAAAGGTGTTTCCGATCTGAATGTCGGGATCTTCCGTTATGCCGAACTATTGCTGCTTTATGCAGAAGCCAAAATCGAAGCAAACGAAATCGATGCTTCGGTTTACGAAGCCATTAATAAAATACGCTTACGGGCAAAAATGCCGGTTCTACCTAATAATTTAACACAACAGGAACTACGAACGGCATTACGTTATGAAAGAAAAATCGAACTTTGTAACGACGGGGTACGTTGGTATGATTTGCGCCGTTGGGGTATTGCGTCGGAAGTCATGAACGGATATATCTATCTGAACAGAGCTGCAGAACCCTGGACTAAAGATGTATTGATTGGAATCGACGAAAACTATTCCCCTAAATATAACCATGTTATTGCAACAAAATATTTCAACACGCAAGAAGTGGTTTACAAAGAAAGCAAAGACAAATTATGGCCTGTACCTCAGTCTGAAATAGATGCAAATAAAAATCTGGTACAAAATCCAGGCTATTAATGTCTAAAACTGAAACAGTTCTCCTGCATATTTATGAATATTGAATCTGCAGGAGGACTTATTATTAATAAATAAAAATTATGTCGATACTAAGAGACCCCCAAAAGAGACGTTGGTATATAGTCGTTACTATATTTGTTGCGATAGTTTGTAATTACTTGGACAGACAGCTTTTATCCATACTTAAACCAACCATCAAAGATGCTTTTGATTTAGAAGATGATGGCTACGCATTAATTGTCAATATCTTTATGATATGTTATGCCGTCATGTATCCGTTTACCGGTTGGTTAGTTGATAAATTTGGGCCTAAAAAAGTAATGTTTTATGGGATTTTGGGTTGGTCTATTGCATGTATCGGCGGCGGATTATCTGCCAATATGGGGCAATTTACCTTTTTCCGCGGATTATTGGGACTCGCCGAACCTACTATTTTTTCTGGGCAAGTTGTTGCTATTACAATTTGGTTTACCGGAAAACAACGGGCGACGGTCAACAGCATTTGTGCGGCGGGAGGATCGATTGGAACCGTGATAGCGCCTATCTTGATCGCCTGGTTATCTACATTATTTGTCTGGCATGATATATTTGTTATAGCCGGCGCTTTCGGCGTTTTGATCAGCTTTATTTGGTGGATTGTCTATCAAGAGCCACCAACAGAAATACTGCGCGAAACGTTGCACGAAAACAAGGCAAATGAAGGGGGAAAAACAGCGTTTACCTGGGCACAACTATGGTTGACACGCAGTATGTGGGGTGTTATACTAATTCGATTCATCAGCGATCCGGTCTGGTATTTTTGTTTGTTCTGGTTACCAGGATATTTACAGGAAGATTCAGGACTGACACTAATTGAAGTCGGATGGGTAGGATGGATTCCGTTTTTTGTCGGAGCGACCGGAGGAATATTAACCTCAGCGTGGTCAGACCGAATGGTAAAAAAAGGAATGCCGTCGTTACTTTCACGAAAACGGATGATGACCATCGTCGCGTCTGTGGCACCGATTTGCATATTAACACCTTATTTACATGGGGCTGTTTACGTTTTAATCATTTTCAGTATTGTCGCCATAGTTTGTTTAAGCTGGCTTTTCACAATTAACATTGTCATCGCGGAATCTTTCCCAATGAAAAACGTAGCAAGTGTAGTTGGAATAACCGCAGGTTTCGGTGCTCTGGGTGGAGCTATTTTCAATTATTATGTAGGACAATTGATTGGTTCAGTCGGTGCGGAAAAGTTGTTTTTTGTCATGGGTTCGCTCCATTTGATTGCTATATTTATCTTATGGAAAATGACCCGCCCCGAAGTTCCCCATGAAAACAGGTAATTATCACAGAATAGAAAATAAAGAATTATAAAAAAAAAGTTATGGAAAAAAAAGTTTCCAAAATAAAAGAAGCTGCTCGCGAAATACCGGTAAGAGCTTCCGTAGATATTTTGGTTGTAGGAGGAGGCCCTTCCGGCCTTATGGCTGCACAGGCAGCGGCATCAGACGGTTTGAAAGTGATGTTAATAGAAAGTAGGAGTTTTTTAGGGGGAAACCTGACTATTGGTCTTCCTGTGCTCGGATTTCTTGGACAAAAAGGGAATTTGATAACGCAGGGATTAGCGCAAAAATTCATTGACCGATTAGCGGCAAAGAATGCAGCAAGCGGACATCGTCCGTGTCCTTTACACGTCAGTCTGACAATTATTGATCCGGAAGAAGTAAAAAACACAGCGTTAGAAATGCTAACGGATGCAGGTGTCGAAATTCTTTTATATGTATTTTGCTCGACTGTAATAAAAGAAGACGACGAAGTCAAAGGAATAATCATAGAAAGTAAAGCCGGACGAGAAGCGATCCTGTCAAAAACTATTATAGATTGCACAGGTGACGCAGATGTAGCTTACCAGGCAGGCGTCCCTTGCAAGAAAGGCAACGAAAACGGAGGAATGCAACCTCCGACACTAATGTTTTGCATGAAAGGCGTCAATGTCGAAAAACTGCGAATGAGTATTGCGAATGAACCGGAAATGTACGATATGGACACGATCCCCAACGAATTTTTCCGCAAAGACGACAACTTTATAACCGTAGGCTTGCGAAAAAAAGTACAGGAAGCAAGGAAAGAAGGAATTCATATACCTACGGAACGTACGATTCTTATTTCCAGTTTAGCAAAAGATGAAATATGGGTGAACATGTCACGTATTAGCGGAGTAGATGGGACAGACCCGGCCAGCCTTAGTTTCGGAGAAATCGAAGGACGTAAGCAGATACATGAACTCCAGAAATATCTGATTAAGTTTGTCCCCGGTTTTGAAAACGCCTGGATAAGTAAAGTCGCTCCTTTCCTAGGGATACGTGAAAGCCGACGAATAGTTGGACGATATGTGCTGACAGCCGATGATCTACTAAATTGCCGTCATTTTGACGATGTAATTGCCGTTGGAAGTTATCCGTTGGATATTCATCATCCTGTTGGAGGTGATTGTACGTTGATCTGGTGCGGTGATTGTTACGACATTCCTTATCGTTCGCTGGTTCCTTTGAACGTGGAAAATTTGTTAGTCGCTGGACGCAGTATATCAACCACCCACGAAGCACTTTCTGCTATCCGGGTTATGGCACCATGTATGTTAATGGGCGAAGCTGCCGGACGCGCAGCAAAAATGGCCGTACGAAAAGGAATGTATCCTTCACAAATCAATATCAAGGAATTGCAAAATGAACTTGTTGAGACAGGAGGTTATTTCAGACCAAAAGATTGATGAATATTGTTTAATTTCAATAATACGACAATGAAACCTATTAGACGTTTCTATCTGTTTACCTTGTTCCTGTTTGCTTCCGGATTACTTGTTTATGCAGGAAATACCGCAGAACCACACCGGTTGATGAGCTGTAATATCCGGGTCGCATTAGAAGAAGACGAGGCGAAAGGTTTTGGATGGAACAATCGGAAAGAATGTTGCATCCAAGTTATTAAATCGTACAATCCGGACATTATTTGCCTCCAGGAAGTAATAAAAATACAATATCTCGATCTAAAGAAAGAATTTGAAGATTATACAGTTTTTGGATTTGAAGGACCAGATATGGATGCTTTTCCAGAAGGTTATCAAGGGATCGCAAAAAACATCATTCTTTTCTCCAAAAATCGGTACGAATATGTTTCAGCCGGATGCTACTGGTTATCCGAAACGCCGCTAATCGCTGGCAGCAAATCCTGGAATACCGCGCGTGCCCGCCATTGCAATTGGGTACGATTAAAAGATAAATCGTCCGGAAAAGAATTTCGCGTACTTGATTTACACCTTGATCACGTCAGCCAATTAGCAAAAGAAAAGCAAACAACATTGGTGATGACTGAAAGCGCTCAATACCAATCCGATTTCCCTCAATTATTAGCCGGCGATTTCAACGCCGACATGCAAAACGAAGTTATCCGCATTGTAAAAAAAGACGGGTGGATCGATACCTTCTCTACCATTCACGGTGAAACAGAACCGGGAAGAACAACTCACGGGTTCCAAGGTGTAAACGTGAAACCAGGGAAAACCGGGCGAATAGACTTTATCTTTTCAAAAGGTCAGGTCAAATCGGTCTCTTCCGAAATCGTGAAAGATGAAATCAATGGAAAATATCCCAGCGATCATTTTTTTATCTATACGGATGTTATTATTAAATAATAAATTACATTATCGTGAAAAATAGATTTGTTTGTATGTTTTTACTGGCAACCGTCATTTATACGCTATTTTCGATGGATTGTCTGGCACAACAAGATTATCAAAAACCTCAATTAGACAATCCGGACTCTTGGTCTGTCATTCTTTTGCCCGATCCCCAAAATTATGTGAAGTATACCCGCAATCAACCAATCCTGGAATTAATGCTAGCGTGGGTCGAAGAGCAAATTGATCCGTTAAATATAAAGATGGTTCTATGTACTGGCGATTTAGTTGAACAAAACGATCAAATTAATCCGGGCCTTGACGGAGATCTTACTTCCGAACAACAATGGGTATTCGTCTCGAAAGCGTTTGACCGTCTAAACGGAAAAACGCCCTACATCATAGCGACTGGGAATCACGATTACAGCATCGATGATAAAGGTATCAGGACTTCCTGTTTCCCTGATTTTTTTAAAGTAAGCAAAAATTTTCTGAACAAAAAAATGATGGTACAAAACAACCGAAATGAAAAAGGAACCCAGACGATTGAAAACTCAGCTTACGAAATCAAATCACTGAACGGCAAGGATTATTTGTTTCTTACTTTGGAATTTGCACCCAGAGACAGCATATTGACTTGGGCAAAAAACATTACGGACATGGAACAGTATAAGAAACACCGAATTATTCTTCTGACACATGCTTATCTGAACAATAAAGATCAACGAACTAGCGGCGAGGTAAAATGGTTTAGATATTTACCTTATTTTATTAATGGGGAAGTTTGTAAATCGGAAAGAATACTTTTACCTGCCTCGAATAACGGTGAACAGATTTGGAATAAATTAGTTCATCCGGCAAACAACATCGAACTTGTCTTATGTGGACATATCTCCGGCGAAGGATATCGCATAGATACGAATCATCTAAAAAAACCCGTTCATCAAATGCTTTTCGATGCCCAATCAATGGGGGGCGGTCATCGTAATGGAAATGGAGGAGACGGTTGGCTTAGAATTCTGGAATTTTATCCGGATAATAAAACCGTAAAAGTAAAAACTTATTCTCCATTTTTTGGTATTTCCCCGACAACCTATGAACACGCATGGAATAAAGATGCAAAAAACGAATTTACATTCCAATTTGGCGAATCAGAAAAATAACCCAGAATCAGAGATAAAACATATTGATGAAATTTCACCATTGTATCGGATTTTTTATCCGATACTAATCCTAATTTGTTTGAAGAACTTCTGAAAATAAATTCAAGCTCTTCAAACAAATTTTTCTTTACACAATTATTTTGAAAACCTTGCTAATACTAACACAAAACATGAGAATAGTATAAAAAAGCTGGTTATCATTTTTTTTATAAATACCTTCTGGTCCTCTTGCGATATATATAGCATAAAACTCTCGTTATATCATAGTAACACACAAGAAACATCTCCAAAACCTGTGTCTATCACGAGAATATGTTTTATATGTTTCCTTTTGTAATTATATAACCGTAAAATTCTTTATACACACGCTATAAAAAGCTTTGATTTTACTTGCTATAGGAACTTAATTTGTACTTTTGCACGCATAATAATAAGTAATACAATAGGTTTTACAGTATATGAGATTTTTTTCATTATTGTCAGAGAATAATTTTACGGATGGAAACAACAGAAATCTTAATAAAAATAAGGAAAATAGTCCGTTCTATTGATATCGAATCTAAAAAGATTCAAAAAGAATATGGAGTGAGTATTCCTCAAGTACTTTGTTTGCATTTCTTGCACGGGTCACCCAATTATCAATCCACTCAGGGAGAAATACGAACGTTTTTAAATCTAAATTCGAGTACGGTTAGCGGGATAATTGACAGATTAGAAAAAAAAGGGCTTGTGGCACGGCTCCCAAGGTCGGGTGATAAACGGATAATGAACATTGCTCTGACTTCAGCAGGCGATAAACTACTAAACACAATACCTTCTCTTCTACACGAACAGTTATCTGAAAAGCTACAATTACTAGAAAGAGATGAAGTCATAAAAGTGCAGGAAGGCTTGGATATCTTAGTCAGATTACTCAATATCGAACAAATAGACGCTTCTCCTTTAATCACCATTAACATTGATTCATAGTAAGTTATATCTATATCCTTCTTTTTCTTTAGAGTTACGTTTTTGAATTATTTTTTTATTTTAACCACTGAAAAGATACTATTCTTATTTGTATGTCGTATATTTGTTTGTATAGAAACTATTTTGATAATATGATTTATAACAGCGTACAAAAAGAAATTGCGAACAAAATTGGTGATGAACCGAGTTTATCGAACTGGAAAAATTGGAAATGGCAGATCAAGCATTCCATTAAAACACTCGACCAGTTTGAATTCTTAACCGGCATACAATTCGATGAAAAGGAAAGGGAAAAACTTATAATGACTTTTGCTAAATTCCCTTTATCTATTACTCCTTATTATCTTTCGCTAATCCATAAAAAAAACTATATGAACGACCCTGTATTTAAGCAGTCGTTCGGAAGTTCTGAGGAGTTGATTACGAAAAAAGCGGAATTTGCTGACCCGCTTTCTGAAGATAAGGATAGCCCTGTAAAAGGAATAACCCATCGTTATCCTGATCGCGTATTGTTTCACGTAAGTAACCTCTGTTCCATGTATTGCCGTCATTGCACACGTAAACGTAAGGTCGGTGATGTGGATTTTATCCCGTCTAAGAGACAACTCTTAGAGGGTATACTCTATATTAAGAACACACCTCAGATACGAGATGTACTCCTTTCGGGTGGCGACCCCTTTATGCTTCCTGATGATATGATTGACTGGTTGTTATCCCAAATAAGTAAAATTCCTCATGTTGAGGTAATCAGAATAGGAACGAGAATGCCAGTAGTTCTGCCATACAGGATAACTGATAATTTGATTTCTATACTGAAAAAATATCAACCTCTATGGATAAATACACATTTTAATCATCCTAACGAAATAACAGCTTCGTCAAAAGAAGCGCTTGCAAAACTTGCCGATGGAGGATTTCCGTTGGGTAATCAATCCGTTTTGTTGGCGGATGTTAATGATTGTCCACGGATAATGAAATCATTAGTGCATAAACTTGTCCAAAACAGGGTACGTCCATATTATTTGTATCAATGTGATTTATCGGAAGGTTTGTCTCATTTCAGAACTCCTATCGGAAAGGGAATTGAAATTATGGAAAGTCTTATTGGACATACAAGCGGCTTTGCACGTCCAACTTATGTTATTGATGCACCTGGTGGCGGAGGCAAAATTCCGGTTATGCCGAATTATATTATTTCGTGGTCTACCAATAAAGTAGTGCTGAGAAACTACGAAGGTGTAATCACTACATACAAGGAACCGGATAGTTACGAACCCAAAAATTGCGATCGAAATTGTGAGAACTGTAACCTTGAACTTAATTTGGATGAGATAGATGAAAGTGCTGCAATTGGGATTGAAAAATTGCTTTCTAATGATAATGATACTATTTCGCTAATACCTGAAGATAATGAAAGAATACAAAGACGCAATGAATATACATCCTGATATCGTAGCGCATATAGGAAGAGGGACAATTATACAACACGGGAAACATAATGATAGAATTTATTTAATGAAATTTGCGCTGGATGACACCGACGTAATCATAGATTTATTGATGGAACTAGCCGAAAAACACAAATATTCGAAAGTGTTTTGTAAAGTACCAAAGAAAATTGCTCCATTGTTTCTGGCTAACGGTTACATACTTGAAGGTTATATACCCAAGTTTTATAGAGGTAATGAAGATGCTTTTTTTGTCTCTAAATATTTAAAAAGCAGCAGGGCTTTTGTAAGTTCAAAAGAACCCCTATGGGCGTTTCATCGGCTTTTGACGAATTACCCGAAGGAAACCGATGTGAGTGCGCTAAAAGGAAAAGATTATTCGACAAGAAAATTAGAGGAGACAGATGTGACACAAATTGCGAATCTCTATTCCGAGATATTCGAGAGTTACCCTTTCCCAATTTATGACCCCAGTTATATTGCAGAGACAATGAGAGAACATGTACAATACTTCGGCGTCTTTAAAGAAGGCGAACTCGCGGCGTTGGCATCTTCTGAAATAGACTTTGAGGCGAAGAATGCCGAAATGACGGATTTCGCTACTCATAAGGCGCATGCCGGAAACCACTTGTCATCTTTATTGCTGAATATGATGGAACAAGAAATGAAAAAACAACACATAAAGACATTATACACCATTGCGCGGTTGAATTCCATTCCGATGAACAAGACTTTTTTGCGGGCCGGCTATATTTATTCCGGAACATTGATTAACAACACCAATATCTCCGGAGAAATAGAGAGTATGAATCTTTATAGCAAACAGATTTAGAGGCTTCTGAGGTTTCCCTTTATGGGATCTAAATAGAAATATTCAGAAATATAACAATTAATTCCAATTAATTTATTGCTAGTTAGTTGGAATTTTTTTATCTTTAGAAAAAGACCCCAAAAACAGTTTAACGACCAAAATCAGGAGAATGCGATATAAAGCATAGGAGAACTATACAAAAAATATTTTAATTAAAACCAACAATCGCTTTCAGCAAGTTTAATATCTGGCTATTGAAGAAACTTATCTGGGATCCATGGAACTAACCAGAATCTATAATTTCTCTTGAGCCAAAATACCTAAAACACAAAAAGAGCCGACCGGAATAAATTCCAGATCGGCTCTCGTCTTAAAACGGCAACTACCTACTCTCCCACTTGCGCAGTACCATCGGCGTGATTGGG
>JAQVZS010000077.1:4413-10767 GCA_028708075.1 Massilibacteroides sp. | reverse complement strand
CTTACGGGCCGTACCGTAACCAATTACCACCACTTCATCAAGTGTTTGTGTATCTTCGACCATTTCTATATTGATAACCGTTCTTCCACTCACATTTATTTCTTGTCTGTTATACCCGATGTAAGTAATAAGAAGTACATCCGTAGGCCCAACACTCAGATTGTATTTTCCGTCCAAGTCAGTAATCGTACCGTTTGTTGTTCCTTTGACTACTACATTTGCTCCAATAATAGGGTCTCCGTTCTGATCTGTGATAACACCCGTTAGAAATAAAGTCTGTTGTTGTACTTCGTGACGTTTCAAAATATTGACATTCCGTTCATTGATCACATAGGTCAGATTAGTTCCGCTCAGCGCTTGCAAAAGAATATCGTCTATTTTTTTACTTTGGGTCTTTAGTTTGACGTCAACATCTTTCACGTCTGCATCAATATAAAAGAACAGGAATTCGCTTTGTTGCTCAATAAGTGTAAATAATTCCGTTAGTTTCATTTGGCCTGCTTTTACCGAAACGTTAGTTTCCTGTGAGTACGAATCGAATGCGAAAGACTCAAATAGTACTACAAAAAGCAAGACGAGTGTGATTCTCATAATTTTAAGTGTTTTTTTAAGTCCTTTACAACGAAAGAAACTGTAATACGAAACATTTTTCATATTTTTGTATAGATAAAAGGTTTATAATTGCTTTTGTTTCAATGTTTAGGCGCGTAGAAACAGAAGCGTTAACTTTTTTGAACCGACCGACCATATGCTTATGTATATGGCCGGTTTTTTTAACCGGATAGCCTTTTCATTCGTATTGTTTTTAGGTTACACATGGATTAGTACAGATATTATTGAATATAATATACGTTGTCTTTCTTTGTCCATTTTATAGGTACACTTCGGGATATTACTTTTAAGATTTCATCCAAACTTTGATTCTCGTCAAAGGATGCAGATACAGTCATTTTAGGATCTCTCAAGACCGCATTCTTAATAATAATCTCGGTATCGTATGTTTCTTTTAACCGGCTGATTAATTCAGCAAAAGGGATCATTTTATACTTAATAACACTTTTTGTCCACAGGGTTAGCTCATAACTATCAATCTCTTTTATTTCAATACTTTTAGTCTCTTTATTATAATTTACTTGTTGATTAGGGAGTAGAACGACTTGTTGACCGGCACTTTGAAATTGGATCGATCCCTCAACTAACGTCGCTGTAATTACTGACCCTTCATCAAACGATTTTGCGTTGAATTTGGTTCCTAATACACAGATGCTGCTTTCCCCCATTGTAAGTAGAAAGGGGACAAGGCTGTCATGAGCAACCTCAAAATAGGCTTCCCCTTTTAATTGAACATCCCTTATCTTTTCTCCATACGAACTCGTATAAGTTAGTTGACTGTTTTTATTCAACATAATTTTAGTCCCATCTGAAAGAACAAGCTCTGATCTGTTATTTTCAGTCATGTATGTATAATAATGAACTGTTTTTTCTTGTTGATCAGGCATAAAATACCATGTCGTAATACCTAATAGGATAAGTACAACTGCGGCAACAGGGACGAATAATAAAAACCTTCTGTTTTGCTTTCTCCGTTGTTCTTTCTTCAATCGAAGGCTAAATTTATCAACAGACATGAATGGGGTTACCGTTTGTTCTGAAGTAACTTCTGCCTGCCAATAACTTTTTATACGACAAAACTCTTCCTGATTTTTTTTATCTGCATTTAGCCAATTACTAAATTGGAGGACTTCGTCTGATGAGGCCTCACCATTCAATATACGAGCGATTAGTTGATTTATGCTTTTCTCCATCTTTTACTGTTCTTATCTATTAAGTCGCAAACGAAAGAAAAAACCCTTACTACAATCTCTTTTTTTAGTAAATCACAAATTATCTGAAATAGCAACTATTTTTATAGGGGTTTTTAATGTTTTACACGACATAATTATAAGACCGGATTTTCAGTATTCATTTTTTGGAAAACAATTCGAAGAAAATAACACAATGGCTTTGCGAATTGGCACTGGCAAATTCGCAGGCGGCCCTTAAATCGTTATATGTAGCCTATAATCAAAAGCTTATACGATTCATAGGACTTTATGTTTCGTCCTTTGTTGATATTGAAGAAGTTTTATCCGATACTTTTTTAGCTCTTTGGAATAATCGGGAATCATTATTGGACGTAACGAACTTCAACAGTTATATTTACGGAATTGCGCGTCATAAAGCCATTAGCTTCTGCCGTAAAAAGCAAATAGAAAATGTAGATGTTGAAGATTTTTTCATCGATTTATTTTATCATACGGAAACGACACCCGAAGACAACCTTATTTCTAAAGAAGAAATCGCAAATATTAATGCTGCGATTAATGCACTTCCAGAAAAAACAAAAATTACATTTAAACTGATCAGAGAAGATAATTTAAAATACAAAGAAGTTGCCGAGATATTAGGTATATCGATTAAAACCGTTGAAGCGCACATGGCTACTGCAGTTAGACAATTACGGGAAACTTTAGAAAAAAAAACATGAGTATGTTTCTGGGAAAATATTTAAAAAATCTCCTCCCCGATGGTCTATGGATAAAATAAAAATATATTCCGATGACACAAACGTTCTTTTTCATTCTGAAGAAGAATCGATCCGTCGCGTAAACCAATTTAATATTTAAAATTTCCTCCTCCTAAAAATTCGCGCAAAAGAGAAGTTCTTGGAAGTTCCGAATCAGGTATATAATTAAAGTAACGAATGAAACGCAGAAGACGATAGGCTTCTGCATTCTCTGGGTCGGCTTCGCGGACTTCCATCAGGATCGGCTCGGCAAATTTACGAAGCGCGCTTAATTCGTAAATCATCGCACTGTTAAACATAGCGTCGGCATTTTCCTGATAAGGGAAAATCCATTTTTCTTCTCCGCGTCGTACACTCGGCCAACGGGAAATCGTCTCTTTCGCAGAATAGCCCCGGAAACGGTAGTCGCGAATGATACGGCGCAACAAACGGTTATCCGTTGTCGGTATCCAGTTGTGATTATCTAACGAAATCGTAGTCAAGGCAGACGCATAAATACCATATTTACATTTATTATCTACCATGGAAGTCAATTCCGGGTTCAGTGCGTGTATTCCTTCGATTACCAACACCGAATTTTCTTTCATCTTTAAAGTCCGGCCTTTGTAGACACGTGTACCGGTATTAAAATCGAAGCTGGGAAGATTAAGTTTTTCCCCGGCCAGCAGCTTCTCCAAATCTCGATTGAAATACGCGAGATCCAGCGCATATAGCGATTCAAAATCATAATCGCCGTTTTCGTCTTTGGGCGTATCTTCACGACTCAGGAAGTAATCGTCAAGCGAAATGGCGATCGGTTGAAGCAAGTTGGTGAGCAGTTGGATTTGCAGGCGTTTACAGAAAGTAGTTTTTCCGGACGAAGAGGGGCCGGAAATCAGGACGATGCGTACGCCGTCTTTAAAACGGCGGGCAATTTCTTCGGCAATTTTGGAGACTTGCTTTTCCTGTACCGCTTCGGAGACTTTAATAATATCGGAAGCATTCCCCCTCTTAACCGCTAAGTTCAAGTCGCCTACATTATTTAATCCAACCATACGTTGCAAAGACAGGTGTTCCTTGTAGACTTCGAACATCTTATCCTGACGGATCACGGGTTCAAGCTCTTCCGGACGATTGCGTTGCGGTACACGAAGCAAAACTCCATCGTTATACGGAATAATATCGAACAGATGAATATAGCCGGTAGACGGCGTCAAGCATCCATAGAAAAAGTCAACATATCCGTCTAATTCGTAGTAAGAGGTGTACGCCATCCCGGAAGTTTCGATCAACCGGGCTTTATCTTTCATATTCAGACTATGAAAGAGCTCGGAAGCTTCTTGCGTACGGACATATTGATGCTTAAATTTAATATCCGCATCGATAATTTCCTGCATCCGTTTTTTGATCAAATCAATCTTTTCTTGTGTAATCGATTCGCCGTTATGTATCAGACAATAATATCCTCTGGAAACCGGATGCTCCAGCGTCAGGTCTGCCTTCGGAATAATATCGTAAACAGCTTTGGCAAAAATATGACAGAGCGAACGGATGTATGCCCGCGAACCGGAAGGATGAGTATAATCCATATATTCCACATCTTTCGATTTCCAGCAACGGTAAGTCAGGCTCTCAACTTTATTGTTCACTTGTGCGTTCATTGGCTTACACGTCAAGGGAGTTCCCACCAAATTGTAGATTTCAAGTAGCGAAGAGCCGGCAGGGACATTGGTATAAGTATCGTTATTTTTACAAAAGATTCTGATTGTTTCGTCCATAAGATATGAATTGCTTTTTGTATTTTTATTGCTTAAAGTTAGAGATTAAAATTGAATAAACAAGAGCATATGATAAGCTTCACAGACGGGAAGCGTTGCAAAATTAAAAACGCCAGAACAATTCTTCCGAACAGGATAAAAAAACACCAATCGATCGTTATCGAAGCAGGTAAAATTATTGAAATCAATGATGACGAATGTATTCCGGACAATATGCCAACCTTAGACGCGAACGGCTTGTTTGCGGCACCGGGCTGTATCGACACGCATATACACGGTGGTGGCGGGCATGATTTTACGGAAGCTACTCCTGAAGCTTTTCGTAAGGCGGCTTCCGCCCATGCGAAATACGGAACGACGGCTCTTTTCCCGACTTTGGCCGCTGCACCGCTAACCACTTTTCGTCGGGCTTTCGAAGTTTGTGAATCGATGATGCACGAGACGAATACGGGTGCACGTATTATGGGACTTCATTTGGAAGGGAATTACCTGAACAAAAGAATGTGCGGCGGCCAGAATCCGAAATATCTTTCCATTCCGGACGAAAAAGAATATAAAGCGTTGTTACGCGAAACACGCTGTATCAAACGTTGGAGTGCCGCACCCGAACTACCCGGAGCCTTGGAGTTCGGACGTTTTACGTCTGAACAAGGGGTACTTGTCTCCTTAGCTCATACAATTGCCGGATACGATTTGGTGAAGCAGGCTTGGGAATCTGGTTATACACACGCGACGCATTTTTATAACGCGATGACCAGCATACACAAACAGCGCGAATACAAGAAAGAAGGGACAGTAGAGGCTATTTATTTGATCGACGGGATGAGCATAGAACTGATTGCCGACGGAATTCATGTTCCACCGGCTCTACTGGAATTAGCGTACCGCATCAAAGGGGTGGATAATACGATTCTCGTAACAGACGCTATGGCGCCTTCTGCTTGCGAAAATCCGGAAAGTCCGGATCCGCGAATGATTATTGAAGACGGCGTGTGCAAATTGGCGGATCGCTCGGCGCTATGCGGTAGCATCGCGACGACCAACCGTCTAATCCGCACATTGGTGGATCAAGCGAAAATACCGCTTACTGACGCCGTCCGTATGGCGTCCGAAGTGCCTGCCCGGCTGATGGGTATCAATGACCGTAAAGGTAGTCTGGCAAAAGGGAAAGATGCCGATTTAATCCTTTTCAACGATAAGATAGAGATTCAGGCAACCTTCGTTGAAGGGCGGTTAGTCTATACGCGCCAATAAACGATTTCTCTATATTAAAAAATCAGGATCAATTTCTTATTCGAACGCCAACATATACGAATCCTTTCCGGAAAGAATCTGCAAGGCCTTCTGAAAACTCGGATTGTCGTCATTGATAATCTGAAAATATTCACTCATATCATACATATCTCTTGCAATCAGCGCTTTTACCTGCAAGCGGATCAACGCCTTCGAACGACTATATTCTTCCGCATTAAATTCAATTTTTTCTTCGGACGCAAGCGTAAGCAAATCTTGCATAATCTGGTCAGCCACTTCAAACTCTTTTTTATATGCCGCGAACTTTCCGTATTTCTGAGCAAGTTCCTTTCGATGCTGATCCAAATAATTCATTGCAATGCGGTTAACAAGTCCCGAGGCCACTAATTTCCGATGATAGTCCGTATACCAAGTTGTATCCACGGGAATAAAAACGTCAGGCATGATACCACCTCCGCCATACACAACCCGTTTCGACACAAGCGTATGATATTTCATGGAATCCGGGAAATGGATACTATCTGCACTCATCAATTCGCCGCGGTTGTAGCGGTCGATCAAATCGTGGTTATACTCATCCTGCTTCCCGCCCTCGTAAGGTTTTTGAATACAACGTCCTGTCGGCGTATAATAACGAGACACAGTCAACCGAATCATGGAACCGTCGGGTAAGGGTATGGGTTTTTGCACCAATCCTTTTCCAAACGTTCTGCGCCCTACAATGAGTCCGCGGTCCCAATCCTGAATAGCTCCCGAAACAATCTCACTGGCAGAAGC
>JAQVZS010000077.1:0-4313 GCA_028708075.1 Massilibacteroides sp. | reverse complement strand
CATATTAAATTGAATGCCGATTCCATCAAAGTTGCCTTCCAATGGTTCGGTCATTTCCTTCGTCTCTTCCGGATCAAGGTAATTCGAATGGGGATCCAGTTTCTCCAGCATACCGACAATGGCGTCTTCCACCAATTTCGTTTCGTCGGTGGAATCGACATATAAATTCTCAACGGCATACAGAGCCATCGAAAGCTTACGCGCTTCCTGATTCATTTTCTGGGCATTCGCCTGCACGAATTCTAACAAGACGAACAGACAGACTAATACAATTTGTTTCATTTTTTCGTTTTATCTAAAAGAGCCTAAACCCCTAATACAATTCTGTTTCTTTCGGCACAAAAAGAGAAATGTCTTTACCATATTTCAGCAACTCACGAACAATACTGGAACTAATATGCGTATGCTCGGGTTCTGTAAAAAGAATAAATGTCTCTATGCCGGTCAATATCCGATTGACGTCAGCGATAGTTTTCTCGTATTCAAAATCGTTGACCGTACGAATTCCACGCAGTATAAAGCGAGCTCCTACGGACTCTGCAAAATCAACCGTCAACAAGTCGTACGGCATGACCCTGACTCTGGAATCACTCTGATACAGTTTCTCTATCGCCTTGATTCGCGTTTCCAACGGGAAATAAGTCTGTTTTTTCTCATTGACACCGATTGCGATAATGATCTCATCCACAATATCCAACCCACGTCCGACCAACGATTGATGACCGATGGTAAATGGATCGAATGTCCCGGGAAATATGGCTCGACGTATCATTATTTATATTTGATGAAAGTTACTTTCAATGTTTCTAGCATTTGCACATTTTCAGTCGTGGTCGTCTTTTTTGTATACCCGCCATTCGCATTTTTCTCGTGGGTTTCTTTAGTTTCGAGTACCGGTGGTGAGGTCAACCTTCTCTCGACGCCTTCTAAGACTATCGCATCCGCCCCTTTCTGGCGAGCCATTTGTTCCACTTTCTTTTGAGCATCTTCAATTGAAGCTAATCCGTCCGGCGAAGCATCGGCATACCCCATCACTTCATAATCGCCGGGCACATCCTGCCAGGTCATAAAGATATCCACTGAATTCGTCGGTGCATACGATTTTCCGATGTATTGCGCACTAACAATACAGGATGTGCACACAAATACTATTCCAATATAAGATAAAAAACGCTTCATTTTATTCTATTTTTTGTTCTTTCTACACGATTTCTTCTTCGACCACTAAATTTTCTATGATAAAATTCTGCCGTTCCATCGTATTTTTACCCATATAGAACTCCAGCATCTCCTTAACAAGATCCTCTTTTTTCATCGTCACCGGATCTAAACGCATATCTTTCCCTATAAAATGCTTAAATTCATCAGGCGAAATTTCCCCTAATCCTTTAAAGCGGGTAATTTCGGGATTTTTCCCGACAGCCTCTATAGCAGCAAGACGTTCTTCTTCTGAATAGCAATAATACGTTTTCTGTTTATTGCGTACACGAAATAACGGGGTTTGTAAAATATATACGTGATTACGCTTGATCAAGTCCGGGAAAAATTGCAAAAAGAATGTAATCAACAACAAGCGGATATGCATTCCGTCCACATCAGCATCTGTCGCGATAATCACTTTATTATATCGAAGCCCTTCCAGCCCTTCTTCAATATTCAAAGCGGCCTGTAACAAATTAAATTCTTCATTTTCATACACAATTTTCTTCGTCAATCCGTAACAGTTCAAAGGTTTTCCACGTAAACTGAACACAGCTTGCAAGTTGGGATCCCGACTCTTGGTGATCGAACCACTAGCAGAATCTCCCTCCGTTATAAAAATACAGGAATCTTCTTTCTGATCTCCTTTCGCGTCATTCAGGTGAATACGACAATCACGCAATTTTTTATTGTGCAAATTGGACTTTTTAGCTCTTTCTCGTGCCAATTTTGTCACGCCGGCAATCGCCTTGCGCTCTTTCTCTGAATCAAGAATTTTATGCAACAGGATATCGGATGTTTCCAGATTTTTATGCAAATAATTATCTAATTCTTTTTTTATAAAATCGCCGATAAACTTAGCAACACTCACCCCATTAGGCCCCATATCCTTAGATCCTAATTTTGTTTTTGTCTGGCTCTCGAAAACCGGCTCTTCCACCTTAATGCTGATTGCGGCAACAATTCCTGCACGGATATCCGAATATTCGAAATTCTTATTATAATACTCTTTAATCACCCGTCCGGTTGCTTCGCGGAAAGCCGAAAGATGCGTCCCCCCCTGAGTCGTATGCTGACCGTTTACGAACGAATAATACTCTTCTCCGTATTGATTACTGTGCGTAATTACCAGTTCAATGTCTTCACCTTTTAAATGAATAATCGGATAAAGTGGCTCAGTCGTCATGTTTTCATTCAACAAATCAACCAACCCATTCCGCGAATGAAACTTTTTTCGATTATATACGATCGTCAACCCGGAATTCAAAAAAACGTAATTTTTCAGCAAACTCTCGATGAATTCGTCTTTATAATGGTATTCTTTAAAGATTTCTTTATCCGGAATAAAAAACACAGAAGTCCCATTCGGCTCGTCTGTCGGTTTTATCTCGTCTTCTTCTGTAACTACCGCTTTATTGTATTCTACCCGTTTGCATTCTCCGTCCCGGTAACTGGTAATCAAAAAATAACTGCTTAACGCGTTGACCGCTTTGATTCCGACACCGTTTAGCCCCACGGATTTTTTAAACGCTTTACTATCGTACTTCGCTCCGGTATTCATCCGGCTGGACACATCCACTACTTTCCCCAGTGGAACGCCACGACCAAAATCACGCACGGTGACGGTTTCTTCTTCAACGATCACTTCAATCGTTTTTCCGTATCCCATCATGTATTCATCGATGGAATTGTCTAATACTTCTTTCAACAAGACATAAATACCGTCATCCGCGTAACTTCCATCACCCAACTTTCCAATATACATCCCCGGACGCCGACGGATATGCTCCATCCAGTCTAAGGTCTTAATATCATCATCATTGTAAGCCGTCTGTTGCTGTGTTGTTGAATTCAGTTCGTCCATAGAAAAAACTCCTTATTTCAATTCTTTAATAAATGCTCTTCTTGTCTTGTGATGCACCTGCTCAAAATAATCCCACTGAGCCTGTACGGCACTGTTCAGTTCCAATTCCGGATTAGTCTCAGCATATTCCGTTCCCAACGCGTTGTAAACAGGAATCAAATCATTAAAAATAAGCGCATTAACTCCTTTATTCTGATATTCGGGCAAGACGCCCATCAAATATAAATCAACCACTTTCGGTTTACTCTTCAAGGCTTTTAAAAGGGGAATAAAACCAAACGGGAACATGTGCCCTTTGGCTTTTTTCAACGCATGTGAAAGATTCGGCAACGAAATACCAAAACCGACAACGTTGTCCGTCTCTTCATGTATCACAATCGTGACCATATCCAGACGGATCATCGGAATGTATTGGTTCACGTAATATTTAATTTGTTTATCCGTAAGCGGTGCGAACCCGTACAATGGGGCAAATGCATGATTTAGCGTTTCGAAAATTTTGTACGCGTAAGGCCAAACATCTTTTCTTCGTTTGAATTTGATTGTCTTAAGCCCGTATTTCTTTTTGACAATTTCGCCCACACGAAGATGTTTTTCGGGTACTTCTTTTGGAATATATATCTTGAATTCGTGCCAGTCCTGGTCTTTTCCGTAACCCATCCGCCCCATATGTTTGGGGTAATACGGATAGTTGTAAATTGTAGCCATGGTTCCTAACTGGTCAAAACCTTCCACCAACATACCTTCATGGTCTAAATCCGTAAAACCGAGGGGACCATGCAAATGATCCATACCCCGCTGTCTCGCCCATTTTTCGACCGCACCAAACAAAGCATCAACAACTTCTTCATCATCGATAAAGTCGACAAAACCAAAGCGTGCATACTTCTGATTCCACACTTCATTGCTTTTCCGGTTAACCATTCCGGCAATTCGCCCAACTACACGATCTCCTTCGTATGCAAGAAAATAAATCGCATCACACAACTCAAACGCGGGGTTTTTCTTTTTATCCAGAGTGATCATTTCTTCCTCAATCAAACCAGGAACATGATAAGGGCTGTTTTTATAAAGTTCTATATTGAACTTAACGAATTTCTTAAGTTCTTTCTTGCAGGTAACCTCCTTAATTATAACGCTCATCGGTGTCTAAATTAGAATCGCAAATGTAATTAATTTATTTGAGAACCGTATATATGCGGCTAAATACCTACATGTTGGTATTTCTTATTCTTTTATTATTAAATAC
>JAQVZS010000022.1 GCA_028708075.1 Massilibacteroides sp. | reverse complement strand
CGCCTGTAAAAAAATTATTTCCTTACAGTCCCTGTACTACTTTCGTTGATTATGTAATCCTTTCAAAGATCTCGCTCTCGCTCTTTTTTTGCCTTGCGGCTTTACTCGATTGCGGGTGCAAAAGTAATTTTCTTTAATATACCTTCCAAACTTTATCCAATGTTTTTTTGAGAAAAAATTGGCATAAATACCCAAAACGTTGAAAAACAAACAATAAAATTTTTCAAAGAAACTTCGAGCAATAAGAATATCCTTTCTATTCTTCATCCCAAGGCCATTCTGTTTCCACTCCCTCAGACCGAAGAAAAGATTGAAAACGGGAAAGTAATATTCTGTCTGTACGAACCTGAGGCAAAAGACAGTCATTCTCTAACGAAAAAAACGCTAATAAACCAACAGCCTCACCAATACTCCATTCAACCGGATGCACACGATAACACCCGTTTGTGATATGCGTTGTTCCGATATTCTTATTTGCAGGCAACAGATTCTTCATCCGGATCGGCAATAAAGCCCCCAAAGGAATTTGAAACCTGAGAGAAGCAAAATCAATATAATTATCTCCACCGCAAGTCGGATGGAGATCAATTGGGTAATAACCGATACCAACGCTATCGTAAAAATCAGCCGCCCGTAGGCTATCTTCTGCATTTGCTACAACGTGTCGACGATTTTCCACACCGACATGTTCCTCTAAAATCGTAAACATCGATTTAATACGCCGAGATTCTCTTACATACGGATATTTTGCCAAACCGTCGCTAGAGCCTAATACATCTTTTCTCAAACGCAATCCGGCCCATCCTTTTCCCCCATCCGGACGCGGAACCTCCGTTTGCAGCCAATATAACAACGACAAACTCAATTGTTTGCTCCCCTCCACCAATTTAGAAAAATCCCGGTCGGAAGTCCCAATCAAATTTCCTAACATATAATCATTTTGAGGCCAATTAATCAACGATATATCACTTGAATAAAACCCCTTCTCGAAATTATTCCGGTCTATAATTCTCCGGTAACTCCACAAATTAAAAACCTCGCCACAACCTTTATCGTCAGGAGCAAAACAAGCCGTAGTTTTCTGCAACGTTCTCGGATTTGAATAAGACAGGTCCAGCAATTTTCCCGGCCAGGCCTCCTTCAAAGGTGGAACAAAAGCTTTCCAAAATCCATACTCCGAAGGTTTTTCAATAATATGATTTTCCCCCGGCAAATAATCCACCGCAAAACACGTCGTAAAGGCCTGTATATTCTCCGCATTTCCTTTTATTGGAGCATGAAGTTCGTTCGTATCCGTACGCGACTCAGTACCCGACACAAATTCGGTTCTACTTAAAGGTAACAAATCGCCCAACTCCGTTGCATCGACAAAATAAGACGCCTTTAAGGCTTTCTTCTCATTTTTCAACGTATTTTTTACCACTACCATTTCAATCCGGTCTATATTAACACGACACTCAACCGGCTTATAATTATAAAATACCCTCAACCGGCCCGACGAAAGATAAGGTGCCAACAATTCACGAATAACAGTCAAAGCCACCTTGGGTTCATGACAAAAAGAAGAAACCGATGCGTTTCCCGGATTGAAATAAGGTACCTTAGCAACCTCTTCTTTCAAAGGATAATTACATTTATAATATTCCCGAATCTTATTCCTGAAATTTCTATATGACTTTGTACACCCCGTATGTTCAATCCATCGATGTTCATCAAGCGGAACACCTTGTTGCGTAAGTTGTCCGCCCAACCAATCTGTCTCTTCCGTCAAAATCACGGTTCTTCCATTACGTAATAGCGAAAGAGCGGAAGCAACACCTCCCAATCCTCCGCCGACAATCACGACATCAGCCAGCAACACCTCTTCTTCGTTGATAGAACAGGCCGATAAAGGAGAAGCTTTTAATGTATTATGCAATTCCCCGGAAGTCAACAAAAGTGCACTTCCTGTCGATAATGTATGTAAAAAATTTCTGCGTTTCATGGTCATCCTTTAACAATTATACAAAGACAAAGGGTATGCAAAGAAACTGAAGATCCAGTCCCATGCATACCCTCTTCTCATATCAAACAAACAATTATTTATATCGTTTCGTATCCCACCAAACCCGGACATTCAAGCCATCGCCTTGTCCTTGGTTATTCGATGAAGAGAGCGCATTCGTTTCGTTTTCGCGACGTTCATCATCTACATATCTCAGTTTCTTGATAAACTCACCATTCGCCGGATTGATCGTCGGTTCTTCGCTTTGCGCAACCGGCATCAAATCAGGATAACCTGTACGTCTAAATTCCGCCCACGCTTCGTCCCCATTCGGATAAATTGCTATCCATTTTTGCGTAATAATTTTCTTCAACTTCGTCTCAAAATCAGCAGCTAAATCCCATTGAGCAAACCCGGTAGAGACATAAACATCATCGTTTGAAGCATCAATAACCGATTTATCTGCCACATCAGCTCTCGCTTCATCGAAAGAAGCCTGTATGCCTATCTCATAATTATCCTTAGCATCACCGGCGCCAGCCCAACCACGAATCGCTGCTTCGGCCTTTAAGAAACAAACTTCGGCATAATTCATCAACATCATTCGTTTTTCAACAATACCGGAAGGTGTTCCGGCTTTAGAACCTTTCCCATTTTTATTCCATTTCGGGTAAGCATACAAACCCCAGACACAAGAATTGTTCACCGCCTTATATTCATCCAACCCAAGATCACTCGTCGACAAGCCATTTGGCGTTCCTTGGAATTGAACATCAGAATTACCATTTACCCATCCAATAGTTTGACCAAACCAAATCGGTAAACGAGGATCATTCACTGTACTAGTTTTTTTCATGATATTTTCCATCGTCTTACTAATACGGAACTCATTCCAGTAACTAATAATGAAAAGACAATGTCCTTCATCCAACGTACTGTTGCGGACTGCCGCATTATCGGCATTACTGTTCATAAGCTCTTCCGCCAACGCAGCTTCTCCTTCGGCTTTCGCCTTATCCGCATCTACAAAAGACAAACGCAACGCGTACCGAAGTCGGAGCGAATTCGCCAGTTTGATCCATTTTGAATAGTCTCCCTTAAAAAACAAATCTTCATCGCCATAGGTTTTTTGACCACTCATATCGCTTTTCAACGTATTGACCGCTTCCGTCAGTTCGTTAAACACGTCATAGTAAATATCCTTTTGCGTATCGTATTTCGGCTGATTAATCCCTATTCCACCCTCTGTATAAGGAATATCGCCAAAAACATCTGTCGTACGTATGGCCCCCATTGCAGAAATAATCCGCATCACTTGCAGCATATACGTATATTCGGGATGCGTATTTACCTGTTCACGTACAATACTTAAATACTTCGGCAAATACGTATAATAAGATTTCCAATATCCATCGTTGACCCAAGTATTATTATAACCATAACGATCCGAATTGAAATAGGTTGCTGTATTGGCAAAATATTGCGCATACAAATTCGTATGCAAATTCGGTCCGACTTGGTATTCCCAGGAATTATTATTAAATCCGTAATCTTGCATTTTAGGCAGGAGCAAACTCGGACTAACCTCATTCGCTGTTTGCGGATTCTCATTCAAGTCTTCAAAATTCGAAGTACATGACATAAAAATCACGAAGAAAAAGCTCAACAGACTAAATTTCTTTATTGATTTCATTTTTTCGGAAATTTAAAATTTGACATTAAGTGTAAAACCAAATGATCTTGTAGGAGGCATTGATGAATATTCAAAAGCCTGTGCATAATCACTACGTGTCAACGCACTTTCAGGATTTACCGGAGCATCTTTTTGGAAGAAGAAAAGATCACGTCCGACAACAGACAATTTCACCGATTTAATAGGTAAATTACGCAACCATGCCGAAGGGAAGATATACCCCAAAGACATCTCACGCATCTTAATATACGATGATTTATATAAAAAAGCTTCCCCAACACCGTTCGGGCCGGCAATATTCGTATAATAATTTTCCGCCATTATTTCTGTTGTATTTTGAGCTCCTGTCGATGAGACGATCCCATCAACAACCATGCCGTCACGACCTTCCAGAGTCTTTGCCGAAGTTCCCGTCTGTTTTGCATAGTTATCCGTCATAGAAATAAAATCACCCCCTTCGCGAATATCAACCAACATATAAAAAGACAAATTTTTGTAACGAAGCGTACTGGATACGGAACCCGTCCAATCCGGCAAAATATTACCGATCGTCTTATCCGACTCTTTAATCGGGAACCCATTATCATCGATCAACATCCGTCCCTGATCATCCCTTTTATAACCGATTGAAACGATATCACCAAACTTTCCACCTTCATCGACAACGACACTACCAATACGCGTCGAACCTAATGTAAAGCGTTTGATCGAACCATCCAGACTAATACACTTCGAAGTATTCGTACCCCAATTCACATTGACATCCCATTGCCAGTCCTTCGTCTGAATAGGTGTTCCGGAGATCATTAATTCTGCACCCGAGCTCTGGATCCGTCCAGCATTGATTCGTTTAGAGGTATACCCCGAAGAGGCAGGCATGCCTACACTTAATATCTGATTCGTCGTATTCGACTTATAATAAGTAAAGTCAATACCAAACCGGCCTTGGAACATTCTCATATCCAGACCCACTTCCCAGGATTTCGTCTCTTCCGGTTTCAGGTTAGATAATGGATAAGTACCCGAAGTATATGCGCTAAGCACATTACCGATCGTCAATCCCATCACATACGGATTGGTTAGGTTATATGGGTTGGTATCATTTCCAACCTGTGCCCACGAGCCCCTCAATTTCAAATAAGAAATCTGAGAAGGCAACGACACCATTTCCGTAATGATAGCACTTAAGCTAACAGACGGATAAAAATACGACCAGTTGTTTGACGGAAGCGTAGACGACCAGTCGTTACGGCCGGTAACATCAAGATAAGCCATTCCCTTATAACCGATTTGCGCATTACCTAAAACAGAATGCACTTCTTTCTTACTATACGATTCGGATACCGTTTGATTCAACCCGTTACCCAATGTCAACAAACCGGGTAAATTTAACAAACCGGAAGAACCCGTCAAACCATTGTATTTCACATTCATTGTCGCAGCTCCTAAATTCGCCGTTACAGAAAAATCGCCAAATCCTTTATTAAAGTTAAGCATAACATCGGCATTAAATTCCTGATTCGTCCGTTGCGTATGATAATATTGCGAAGCCGTAGACGATTTCTGTATATAAGTCGTATAATTCTTCACCAGATCATTATACCAGTCCATACCCGCACGTCCGGTTAACGATAGGTAATCTGTAATATGAGCTGTAGCATATACTTGACCGATGATACGATTACGTTCGTCATTATTCCCATTCTCAGGCATCGTCAGCGCATAAGGATTTAAATATTCATTACTTGGCCCACTCCAGTTTTGCACATATCCATCCGACCCCACCGGATCTTTCAAATCCTGCAAACGAATTCCACGAGGCATTCTTACTAAAGATTGCATGATTCCATACTCACCCTGACCTGGACGGTTATTTGCCTTCTGACGCATAAAATTGATCTTTGCACCAATCGTCAAATACTTGTTGTTAAACTGCGTGTTCAAATCATAATACTGCCTGTTTATCGAATGATTCGGCGTTACCCCATCATTCCGTGAATCCGTAAAAGATAAACGTGCAGACAAATTCTCACTCCCTCCGGAAGCCACCAATGAATTATTGTAACTAACTCCTGTACGATAAAAGTCTTCAATATAATCTTTTTGAGGTAAAAGCGTATAATCCGAATAACCGGTTTCACCATACTTAGTTGAACGCCAGTTTTGTACCGTCCTCGATCCATCCATAAGTTCACCCCAACTGCTCGTCGCATCCGCGTTGTAGACACCGTTTGATCCTTGGCTGAATTTATTTTGATAGTCATATGAATTATACACATCGCTCAAACTCAGGTTCCCACTATATTCAATTTGTAACGGCTGACTTGTCGAGCCCTTTTTAGTCGTAATGACAATTGCACCACTTTGAGCTCTCGAACCATACAACGCTGCAGCATTTGCCCCTTTCAAAACAGAAATCGTTTCAATATCATCCGGATTAATATCTGCGGCAGCTCCGGAATAATCCAATCCACCCCATTGTCCGGCTTCTTCCGCCTGTCCGTCACTGATAGGAATACCATCGACTACCCATAACGGTTGGTTCTTTCCGCTTAAAGAATTTAATCCACGCAAGACAATACGTGTCGAGCTACCTAAACCGGCACCCGATTGAGAGATCTGCACCCCGGCAACCTTACCTTGCAACAAGTTTGCAACGCTCGGCGATTTAATCTCCGATATGGCGTCAGTTTTGATTTCCTGCATCGCATACCCCAAGGCTTTCTTTTCACGTTTAATGCCTAAAGCCGTCACGACAACTTCATCCAAGACTTCCGTATCCTCAGCCAAAATAACGCTGACATACGTCTTTCCGCCAAGCGGAATTTCTTGCATTTTATAACCGACATACGAAAATTCCAGAACAGTATTGGTACTGGAAACATCCAGACTAAACTCGCCATCCAAATTCGTAACAGTTCCTTGTTGCGCGTTTTTCACAATCACATTCACACCAATCAAAGGTTCACCGTTTGAGTCTTTAACAATTCCGGTTACATTGACCTGCGCATGTGCAACGAAAGTGCAGACAAACAGCACCAAAAAACTCAACATGAACGACAGACACTTTCTTTCCATAAAAGAATGATTTCGCTCTTTTTTCATGAATTCAATTTGTTTTAGGATTGATAACTATTTAATTACTATTTTTCCGTTTGGCTATGATATTAGCCAACTTATGGTACAATTTATTATCTTCTTTATTTTCCGAGTGATACAGTCTATAAAAAGCATCCCCACCTTGATAATAAGCAATAGACATGGAGTCTAATGCACCGAAATTGCCAAAAACCCGAATATAATCTTCCAGACGATATCCCCATCCGGTTTTTGCCAACGCCCTTTCGTCAAATTCCATTTCAAGACTCATGCCATTGTCTATCGCCGTCTGACATGTCTCTTCTATCTGCGAAACAGGAATATCGTCTTTAAAAAAGTAATTGGGTTGATAATAAGCCCTGTCGAAACCCAGTTTTTCCCATTCCGCGTGCCCATCCGATCTGAAATAAGGAATCCAATAAAAATTATATCCTTTTTCATGAATATAATTACTTACATCTTTCGCCAGATCTCGGCTGTTGGTCGCTTCTTCGGCAATCCAATAAAAACCAGTCAATTCCAGGTTGTTTAAAGAAGCTTCCTGAAAACATTTCTCCGCGTAATCAATATACCATTTACACGCCGCCAACCGATCAGACTGAATCGAAAAATCCACCGAATCGCCCTCAAGCGTTCCCCAATCCTTCTGATTCGGAATAGGTTCCGGAAGACACATAACCACTTTTCTTTTCGACGGAATCGCCTTTTGGGTTTCAGTTATTACCTGTTCTATTCTGGCTTCAAGTGCGTCCATAGCATTGCCTTCACGAAAATAATTATTCACCAACGCTTCCCATTCTACCTTCCGGGCACCTTGCTTTTCATAATACGAAGCAAAACATCTTCCTTTTCCATCTTTAAATTCAAGAAACAAAAACCCATCAAACAGCCACTGTTCAGTACCGTTCTCATCTTTACAGGAAACATACGGAACAAAATGCTCGGCATTCCATTGAATGTTCCGATGCGCTCCCCCATCGTAAATCAACACCATATCCTTAGGATGATTTCCCCGTTGAGAAATATTTTGCTCCGGCGAAGTAACTTCTTGCCGAGCTGCCTCATCCTGTCGGATCGACTTGTCTTTCAACGAACATGAGGCATATAAAAACTGCGCTGTGAATAGCCAAAAAACGACTTGTGTCTTCTTTAAAACCATCATAAAAAATTTTTTATATTAATATTAGATTGTCACTTTGATCCTTGTTTGAAAATTTCTAAAAAGCAGCTCGGCCGACAAGTCATTAAACAGGTGGTTCTTTCTTCTCTTTATTTATTTATTTGCTCCAACATTTTCCAGCATTGGTACAAACCACGCGGTACATGAAAACAACCTTTCCATTTTCCGCCCTTCAACGGGATCAATACTTCTCCACGACGATTCAGATATCCCCACCATTCTGAATACTCAGGATCTTTAAAATGATTCCAAGTATAGGCATGTACCTTTTCAAACCATTCCAAACATTGTTCGGATTTTGTCAGTTGATATCCCTTAAGCAACGAAATAAGCGTTTCGATATGTACCCACCAAAGTTTCTGATCCCATTCCAGTTGTAAAAGGGGTGCTCCTTTTCTATCCATAAAATAGAATAATCCTCCGTACTTTTTATCCCATCCGTATTCGATCATTTTGAGCGTAGTTTCCACAGCCTTCTCTACCAACTGAGGACGATGAAGCCGTACCCCCTGATCCATCACAAACCACATGGCCTCTATTGCATGCCCGGGATTGATCAGTCTTCCCTCAAAACTATCCGACAAACTTCCATCCAAATGGACATTTTCAACAATGATTCCATCCAATTCCGGACGAAGAAATACATCCATTATCTCATGCAGACATTCTTCGGTAATCTGATCCAAGAAAGCTTTGTCAAGCAAATGCTGGATTTCTAAAGAAAGATTGCAAAGGATCATCGGAAACGCAAAATCTTTCAAATCACGTGTTCCGGAATGTTTCTTATTCCATTTTCCTTTTGGATTATCTTTTATCGCCAAAATCCGATGGAACGTTTCCAACGCGATATCCGCGTAGTCACGATTGCCAGTCGCAAGATGCAATTGTCCGAATGCCATGGCTACAAACGTATACGAAAAGATATTATATGGTTCAACCAACGGTTTGCCTTCACGAGTGAGCGAGAAATACCAGTTATATTGTCCGTCATGCCCGTATTTTCGCAGGAACTCACCACCCTGTATCGCACAATCAAGCCATTCCTGACGTTTTTCTACATTATTATATAACATAGAAAACATCCAGACCTGCCGTCCCTGCAACCAGATGAATTTATCCGTATCAAACACCCTTCCTTCTCTGTCGAGACAGGTAAAATAACCTCCGAAATCTGTATCAACAGAGTTTTCCAACCAAAATGGGATTACTTTGTTTAACAGTTCATCCCTGTACATTCTTTCAATCGATTTAAAATCCATTTCTTAAAAATTATTCTGTGTTCGCATTTATTATCTCTCTTTCAACCAAAAACGTTCTATTTCTTCAAGCGATTTCCCCGCCGTCTCCGGCATCAATTTCCAAACGACCAACATATAAGGAATACAAATAGCGGCAAACAGGAAGAATGTGCCGGAAGGGGTAAGGGTTACAAGCATCCATGGGGTAAGTTGACCGATCAGATACGTCCCGATCCAAAGCGACAAGGTCGCAACAGACATAGCTTTACCACGTACTTTGGCCGGATACATCTCTGAAAGGAAAATAAAGATAACCGCACTGATGGAACCGGCCGTAAAGAAAATATAGGCAAGAAAACAGACTAACAAAAAGATTCCAGACAACCCCCAAGATGTAGAATAAATAAAATATAACCCAATCATTACCAAAGTTATAATCATTCCTGAGACCCCTACATAAACCAACTTTTTACGCCCAACTTTATCAACAATAAACAAGGCTAACATGGTCGTCAGCATATTGACGACCCCTATCCAGGATTGAAAAAAAAGCGAATCGCCACTGGATAAGCCACTAGATTCAAAAATTGACGGACCGTAATACAACACGGCATTTACGCCCATAAACTGCCCCAAAATTGCGATAGCACAGCCTACTAAAACTGCCTTCCGAAATCCTTTCTGAATCAAAACCCTCCAATCAGACACCTCACCCGAAGAAACATTCAGCATTTCTTTTATTTCTTTTATCTGCGCCAACGCATCCTCTTTCTTTACAAATATGCGCGAGAATATTCCGAATGCCTTTTCGTCCCGCTGTTTGACAAGAAGCCAACGAGGACTTTCCGGGATCAAAAAAATCACGATAAAAAACAACAGCGCGGGAAAAGTTTCTGCGCCCAACATTCCTCTCCAGATTTCCGTTCCAAATATTTTCTGCATCATCCCGTTCGACGAGGCATAATCGACGGATAAATTCGATAGAAAGAAATTCACCAAATAAGACGCTAAAAATCCGATGGTGATCGCTAATTGGTACAACGAAACCAACCTTCCACGATGTGAAGCAGGAGAAACTTCAGATATATAAAGTGGGCAAGCCACCGATACAATTCCAATCCCGGCTCCACCCACAATACGCCAAACGACTAATTCATTCAAACTATTCGAAAGCATGCAGCCGACCGCCGACGCCAAAAAAACAACCGCGGAAATAAACATCGTCCATTTACGCCCCCAATTATCGCTTAACGTCCCGGCAAACAAAACACCAATAATCGACCCAACCAGCGCACACCCAACGTACCAGCCACTTTGCATGGCGGAAAGTTGAAACTGCTCCGTAACCGCGGATACCGTACCAGAAATAACAGCCGTATCATACCCGAATAAAAGCCCTCCTAAGGCCGCCACAAACGATAAAAAGGCGATATAGCCCATGTTCTCTTTTCCCATGTCACAATCTTATAAATGAAAATACTCTTTGTAACGGTCATATAAATGTCCGGCCTGCAAATAAGCCGACTGCGGACTCATAAAATGAGAGAATTCAAACGTAATGGCCTTATCATAGCCCGCCCGTTTCGCGGCTTCCAATTTCATCCGCAACTTATCAAACTTGATGGGCAGGAATTTGATCGGCATATCCCGGTCGAATGTTTCCGCGTTCGTCCAGCATTTCATCCCGTATCGGTCGGCCATTTTTTTATTTACTTCAAAAAAAGCATCCAACTCGTCGTAATCGATATGTCCATCCTGAAAAGCACAAGCATCCACAGCCCCCTTGATTCCGTCAAAAATCTCGCTCCACTCTTTTTCATGCTCCTGCACAGACACCGAATCTGCCTTCGACAATTGTCCTGAAGCAGCCATTACGGCTTTTTTCCCGTCAATCCAGGGAGAAATAAAGGTCGGCAAACCACCCGAAACATCCTTACACTGTTTTCCCATCGAATAAAAGGCGTCGATCGCCCCTTTTGTTTTCCGGCTAATCTCTCCGCTAATGTACCATCCGCCGAAACTATCATATTTTTTTCCGTAATTTTCCCAAACCTCGTCAATTACATACTTGTTGTCTTCAATCTCGACCGACAAATCCCCTGTATCCCAGTAAGCGCCGGAATCATATAACCCGAAATAAAATTTCATCTGATATTTCTTCGCCAGTCGGAGATACATATCCAACAAGTCGACGGAAGGCATATAACATCCTTTTTTCAATAAATAAGCGGAAGGATAAGTGATAAACTTACGATACCCCGAACGAATCATAATTACGGTATCGATCCCAATACTTTTCATATAGCGAAAATCCAGATCCCATTCCTTTTCGCCCCAGTTCTGGTGAGGAATATCGTGCGAAATTTCATCTAAGAAAGTTCCTGAAACAGGCAATGCGCTCGCTTCAGGCACAATCAATTTGCCTTGAATGGACTCGTCCGGCACAAATTGATTCTCTTCTTTTTTTGTGTTGCAAGCCGGAAAAAAGGAAAGAGCCGAAAAAGCGCCACCGGCCAACGCTGTTTTTTTTAGAAAATCACGTCTATTATTCATGAAGTCGGTATTTATATAATGAACACTCGTTATCAGAGTGCAATTATATAAATTTTTTTATTAATAACAGACTTAATATAAATATTTTTAATTAATCGGCGTTTTTTTAACAAAAAGAAAACAATATATCAACAAAAACGGCTCGACTCATCAAAGAAAATCAAATCATTCCCAACATTTTACTTCTAGCTAAAAGACAAGCACCGATAATACCGGCTCTTTTCTTTAATTTAGATACTTTAAATTCCGTATCCTGACTCACCAAGTTCAGCGAATATTTCCGGATCGCGCTCTTAACAGGAAGAATAAGATATTCCTCCGTTTCGAAAAGCACCCCTCCCAAGATAACCAGTTCAGGATTGAAAATATTCATCAGTCCGGCGATTCCTTTCCCCAAGCTAAAGCCCATCTGTTCAATGATTTCGATGCAAAGCACATCTTCTTTCATCACAGCCTCCATCAAATTATCCAAGCCGATTTCATCACCCTGGTCGATTTTTCCAGACAAGATCGTACTGCTACCTTCCTTATACCGCTCATACAAAATACGATGCAAAGCCGAACCTGACGCTTCGGTTTCCAAACATCCTTTTTTACCGCAATGACACAGTATCTCATTGTCGAACAAACAGAGATGTCCGAATTCGCCCGAAAAGCCGGACTTACCATAATAAAGTTGGCCATCGATGATAATACCCAGACCCAATCCCCAACTCATATTAACAAACAAAACATTCTTTTCCCCCTTAACAACCCCTTGCATATATTCACCGTAAGCCATCGCCCGCGTATCGTTTTCCAGAAAAATCTTCATATTCAGACGCTCTTCCAATATTTGAGCAAGTGGCTTCTCTTCAAAATAAAAAAGGCTATAACAAAAACCGGAAACCGAATTGACTCGACCCGAAATATTAATTCCAACAGCCAATATTCTTTCCTTAGAAAATGGTAAATTAGCGACAAACTTTTCGATACATACACAAAGTGCCTCCAACGCTTCCGGCGTATTTTCCAGTGTATACGGGATACCTTCTTCTATTTGAACTTTATCACCCTTAAAATCGAACGCACCTAAATTAATCCGGTCTCTCAGAAGATCGACCCCGATAAAGTATCCGGATGTCGGATTTAAACCATAAAGACTTGGCTTCCTTCCACCGCTCGTTTCCTGTTTGCCAAAGTCGACGATATAACCGTCATCTTGCAATTCCCCAATTAGCTTGGTCATTGTAGGAATACTGAGATTCAACTCTTTGCATAATTCGGCAATCGTCGCGTCGCCGTTCGCTATATAATAATGTATAATTTTCTTTTTTAAAAGCGTGCTTCTAGACGTATCGTCTGCAGAGGATAAAAATTTAGCAGCCATAATTGTTGATGTTTTTCCATTAATAAAGACAAAGATAACAAATTATTTTAATAATTCCTTTTCATCTTTTCAGGTAAGGCCTCAACTCTTTCTCAAAAATTTCCTTTCGAATAATTCGATAATGCGGAGCGTACGTCTTTTCGAACAGTTCGCTATGATGCCCCACATAGTCCCCCTGCGATAAGCGTTTTTCTATTTCAAGGCGATCCTTTTCAAAATTTGGCAAATTCAGATTCATTCCGGCAATAATTCTTTCAATTTCATCCCATTCTTTACTCCAAACCGGAATCGGAACCAACCCCAATTGATTCACACTTCGAACAAACGCATCAAAAAAAACCGGATAAGGAATCGTTCCATCTTTCAATAAAGAGAGATTCACCCGATAAAAACGTCCTTCCCAGCCGATTTCCTCCAACAAAAGACCATCCGAACGCTCCATAGCTGCCAACTCCCGACGAATATATGCCGCGGCGGCAGCCGTATCCGCGATTAAATGTCCGGGACCATACCTGTCTTGAAAAAAATTCTTGTATAAATCTTTCAGCGTAGACTTCGGATACGTTTGCATTTGTCGATTCACCGCCAATTTGACGGCCTCAGTAAAAACATTCTTGTTTTGCCCCATACAATAACTCGTCATACAGAAAAAAAGCAAACCAACGATCCATTTCTTCATATTAAAACATTTAAGAAGAGATAAATATAGCGAGTAAAACAGAAAAAGAAAATTAATAATGTGATTTTTGCTCATAGAATTAAGGCTTTCTTTTTTCTTCGGATTATTTCTTTTTGAGCATCGGGATCAAACTTTTTTTCGTTCGAGAGGGTAAATTATTACCACAGTTGTCAAAAATTATTACCACAGTTATCGTAATTTATTTTGATAACTGTGGTAATAATTTTTGACAACTGTGGTAATAACAATTCATTGGGAACAAAGAAATTATTTAGCGGGAAGAAAAAATTAATTCTTCACGGTCTTTCTCCTGTCTATTTCCGTTTTAAGCATACGTAGTTCGCGTCCGGTTTGTCCCGCCACCGAAGTATTTTCTTCCGCTCGACGAATCAAATAAGGAAGCACATCGCTAACACGGGCATACGGAACATATTTGGTTACATTATAACCGGCATTCGCCAGATTAAAAGAAATATTATCGCTCATTCCCAACAATTGCGCAAAGAAAACACGCTTATCGCCAGGTGCATACCCCTTTTCCACCAATTCCTTAGCCAATTTGTAATTACTCGTTTCGTTATGCGTACCCATAAACAATTCCATACGGTTTAAATGTGTAACGACAAAAGCAACTCCTTCGTCGAAATTCGCATCCGTAGCTACTTTGTCTTTACAAATCGGATCGGGATATCCGTAAGCAGCAGCACGCGCCCGCTCTTCTTCCATATAGGCGCCACGAACAAATTTTATTCCCGGATAATATTCTTTTTCTTCCGCATCTTGCAGAATACGACGCAAATAAGGCATCCGGTCATGACGATACATTTGCAACGTTGCAAACACAATCGCCCGTTTTTTATTGAACTTGCGCATAGCTTCATCAGTCAACTCGTCGATGGCATTCTGAAAACAATAATCCTCTGCATCCACCAAAATACGCACATTATTATCGTACGCGCGTTGACACAAAGACATAAAACGTTCGGTAAACTCACGATATTCTTTGATTTCCTCAACAGTCAGTTCTCCTCTTTTTTCGGAAACTTTGGAAAACAATTCATCGTAAGTCAATGTAGAGGGTTTAAACACCGCATAGGCCACATCCGGATTTTTCCCGGCATAATCCACCGAACGCATGGTTTCGTCAAACGTTGCCTGAATACCTTCGGGCGTTTTCTTTCCTTCAGCCGAAAAATCCAACGTAGAATAGACCCTGAACTTTTTCAAATGGTCTATTGTACCTGCACAATCTTCCAGAGTTTCACCACCTACGAATTGTTTATAAAGAGTAGGCTTCACAGCCCAAGCTAAGGGAAAATGGATTTTCAGCGCTATATTCGTCGCTACTTTAGCCATTTTTACTAACCCCGGGTATTTGATCGTATTGAAAAGCCAATACGCATTTTTTAATTCAGATTGCGTTTTCGATGAAAACGCAATCTCGAGATTATTAAAGTCCAACATATTTCGAACACATTAACGAACAACGTTATTCTTCACCCAGAAACGGATATCCGTAATGCGTAGGAGAAACCAATGTTTCCTTAATCGCACGTGCGTTTGTCCAACGAATTAAGTTCAATGGGCCCCCCGCCTTGTCGTTTGTACCCGAAGCTCTGGAGCCGCCGAATGGTTGTTGAGCAATCACCGCACCAGTCGGTTTATCATTGATATAGAAGTTGCCAGCGGCATAGCGCAGCTTATTGAATGCTTTATCTATTGCGAAACGATCGCGCGCAAAGATAGATCCGGTCAGTCCATAAGGCGAAGTGCGATCGCATAATTCAAGTGTTTCATCGTATTTATCGTCTTCGTAAATATAAACAGTCAAAACCGGGCCGAAAATCTCTTCCGCCATCGTTTTGAACATCGGGTTTGTAGTCAAAATGACCGTAGGTTCGACAAAATAGCCGACAGACTTATCCCCTTTTCCTCCGAAAAGGATTTCGGCATCGGAAGCATGTTTTGCGTAATCAATATATCCCATTATATTATCGAAAGAAGCCTCGTCGATCACCGCATTGACAAAATTAGTAAAATCACACGGATCGCCCATTTTGATTTCTTTCAGCATATCACCCATATACTCTTTTATCTCTTTCCACAAAGAAGCAGGGATATACGCGCGTGAAGCAGCCGAACATTTCTGTCCCTGATATTCAAAGGCACCGCGAACTAAAGCCGTAGCAACGTCTAAAGCAGGGGCCGAAGGATGGACGAACACAAAGTTTTTTCCTCCTGTTTCACCAACGATCTTGGGATAAGATTTATAATGTCCCAAATTTTCACCCATCTGGCGCCACAATGTATTGAAGGTAGAAGTCGATCCGGTGAAATGGAACCCACCCAAATCCGGACTCTGGGTTACCACCTTACCAATCACGCTTCCTTGCCCCGGAATAAAGTTTACGACTCCGTCGGGCAGCCCGGCTTCTTTGAACACCTTCATTAATAAATAGTTCGAATGCAAAGCCGTGGTAGAAGGTTTCCATACGGCCGTATTCCCCATCATCGCAGGCCCCATATTCAAGTTACCAGCAATTGAGGTAAAGTTGAATGGAGTCAACGAGAATACGAAACCTTCTAACGCACGGTATTCCATGCGGTTCAAAATTCCGGTATCGGAATATGGTTGGTCGGCATACACCTGTCCAGCGTAATACGTGCTGAAGCGGAGGAAGTCGATCAATTCGCAAGGCGCATCAATTTCTGCCTGATACGGATTTTTACTTTGTCCGAGCATTAAGGATGCGTTCAACACATAGCGATATTTTGTGCCTAACAATTCAGCGACACGTAACATTACGGATGCACGTTCCACCCAGGGAAGTTCAGACCATTCCTGATGAGCGGCCATAGCAGCATCGATTGCCATCTGCACTTCTTTTTCACCGGCTTTATGATACGTAGCCAACACATGTTTACGATCATGTGGCATAACCACTTTGCCGGTATTTCCTGTGCGCACTTCTTTCCCTCCGATAACCAATGGAATCTCCCATTCTTCGGAAGCGAGTTGCGCAAGCGCTTGTTTTAATAATTTTTTTTCACTTGAGCCCGGCGCATAAGCTTTCACTGGTTCGTTTACTGGTTTAGGAAACCTGAAAATAGCGTTATCCATGATAAAAATGTTTATAAATTATTTGTGTGCGTTTTACATGCGTAAACTTAGTAAATATTAACTGTATCGAAATATCATAGACTGTTAAATAATCTTCAACCGAGCAAATCGATATAGTATATCTTTTCATCCCCCGTTTTCTGCTTTCATTTTGAAACATTGTACTTCTTTTTTATAACAACTCTTTTTTTATCTCTATCTTTGTTCTCTATCATCTTAACAAATCAGCAAAAATGAACGAACAAATCGAACAAATTGCCAAACGGTTAGCCGGCCTGAGAGATGTGCTGGATATCTCTCCGGAAGAAATGGGCAAGGTTTGCCACATGAGCAAAGAAGATTATTTGTTGCTTGAGAGCGGTCAAGTCGATATTTCTGTCGGTGTGTTGCACCGAATCGCTCAGAAGTATAATATTGAATTAACCACCCTCATGTTTGGGAGTGAGCCGAAAATGAGCGCGTATTTTATTACCCGCAAAGGGAAAGGTGAAGCGGTAGAACGAACGAAAGTGTACAAATATCAATCGTTGGGCATGGGCTTCAGCGACCGAAAAGCCGATCCATTTATTGTCACCGTACATCCCAAACCGGAAGGAGAACCTATCTTCCAGAACACCCATTCGGGACAAGAATTCAACTTCGTCTTACACGGACGAATGCTGATTCAGATTAACGGCAAAGATTTGATTCTGAATGAAGGAGACAGTATCTATTTCGATTCATCTCTTCCACACGGCATGCAGGCTTTGGACGGTAAGAAAGTGCAATTTCTCGCAATCATTTTATAAGCATCAACAGATAACGAACTTATGTTGGAAAAATATATTGACCAAACGTTTTTTAATTCTCAAGAGGATTTTATAAACAATTTTAGAATTAACGTACCCGACAACTTTAATTTTGGATACGATGTAGTAGATGTCTGGGCGGAAGAAGAGCCCGAAAAACAAGCATTGTGTTGGACCAACGACAAAGGGGAACATGCGGATTTTTCTTTTGCCGACATGAAACGATACTCAGATCAGACCGCTTCTTATTTCCAGTCTTTGGGAATCGGGCGTGGCGACATGGTCATGTTAATCCTGAAACGACGTTATGAATTTTGGTTTTCGATTGTAGCACTTCATAAACTGGGAGCAATCGTCATTCCGGCAACTCATTTGCTGACAAAGAAAGATATTGTATACCGGAATAACGCGGCAGGGATCAAGATGATCGTTTGTGCCGGTGAAGAAGAAATCTGTAAGCATGTAAAAGAGGCTGTGCCCGCATCGCCGACTATTGAGACATTAGTATCTGTGGGGCCGTTAGTTAAAGAAGGGTTTCTGGATTTTCACCAAGGGATCCGGGAAGCGAAAACATTTGTTCGTCCGAAAAAGGTCAATACAAACGACGATATTTCGCTGATGTATTTTACTTCGGGCACGACGGGAAATCCGAAAATGGTAGCGCATGACTTCACCTATCCGTTGGGACATATCGTAACCGCGTCGTTCTGGCACAACTTGAAAGAAGATAGTCTTCACCTAACAATTGCCGACACAGGGTGGGGAAAAGCTGTTTGGGGAAAGCTTTACGGGCAATGGATTGCCGGAGCGACGGTTTTCGTATACGACCATGAAAAATTTACACCTTCAGCGATGCTGGAGATGATTCAAAAATACCGAATCACATCACTATGTGCACCACCCACCATCTTTCGTTTCCTGATTCGGGAAAATTTAACACACTACGACCTTTCGTCTTTGAAATACTGCACAATCGCAGGCGAAGCGCTCAATCCGGCTGTTTTCGATACGTTTTTAAAACAAACAGGTATTAAGCTGATGGAAGGTTTCGGCCAGACGGAAACCACCCTGACGATCGCGACTTTCCCATGGATGGATCCTAAACCGGGATCAATGGGCGTCCCTAATCCGCAATATGAAATGGATCTGATTCGCGTAGACGGTTCGCCAGCCGAAGATGGCGAACAGGGCGAAATCGTAATACGAACGGGAAAAAAGAAACCACTCGGTTTGTTTAAAGAATATTATCGCGACCCGGATCTAACGCGGCAGGTATGGCATGACGGCGTCTACCATACAGGGGATGTTGCCTGGAGGGATGAAGACGGATACTATTGGTTTGTCGGACGTGTTGATGATGTGATCAAGAGTTCGGGTTATCGAATCGGGCCGTTTGAAGTAGAAAGTGCGCTCATGCTTCACCCAGCGGTAGTGGAATGCGCGATCACTGGTGTTCCAGACGAGATACGGGGGCAGGTCGTCAAAGCAACTATCGTGCTGTCCAAAGAATATAAGGAAAAAGCGAATGACGACTTGGTCAAGGAATTACAGGATCATGTAAAACAGGTGACAGCCCCATATAAATACCCACGAATTATTGCTTTTGTCGATGAACTGCCTAAAACCATCAGTGGCAAGATACGAAGGGTAGAGATACGGGACAATGATAAATAAGACAATGTTTAAATTTAAGCGAATTGCCGTCAAAATAGGCAGCAATGTGTTGACCCGAAAAGACGGGACATTAGATCTTACGCGAATGTCTGCCCTTGTCGATCAGATAGCAGATCTTCATAAAATGGGAATTGAAATTGTATTGGTTTCGTCCGGTGCGGTCGCTTCAGGGAAAAGTGAGCTAAAGGTCAGTAAAAAGCTGGATGCAGTATCAGCACGCCAACTCTATTCAGCTGTCGGGCAAGCCAAACTGATTAATCGTTATTACGAGTTATTTCGCGAACATGGGTTGGTCTGCGGACAGGTGCTGACCACGAAAGAAAATTTCGGTAGCCGAACCCATTATCTGAATCAAAAACACTGCATGGAAGTGATGCTGGAGAATAAAGTGATTCCTATCGTAAATGAAAACGACACCATATCCGTCACGGAACTGATGTTTACGGACAACGACGAGCTTTCCGGACTTATCGCCGCAATGATGGATATGGATGCATTAATCATACTCAGCAATATAGACGGGATCTTCAATGGCGATCCTTCTTCACCGGGTACATCCGTAATAGCAGAAATAAACGATACTCAGGAAGATCTGTCCGAATTCATACAACCCGGCAAATCTTCTTTCGGTAGAGGGGGTATGTTAACAAAATGCAGCATCGCCAGGAAAGTGGCGGAAGAAGGTATCGCAGTTGTAATTGCCAACGGAAAACGAGAAAATGTCTTATGTGAACTATTAAAAAACGACAGCAAAACGGTATGTACTCGTTTTATTCCTTCGCCCAAACCCGTGAGCAGCGTAAAAAAATGGATCGCACATTCGGAAGGTTTCGCTAAAGGAGAAGTGCATATTAACAAAGGTGCGGAAACAGCGTTACTCAGCCCGAAAGCGACCAGTGTGCTATTGGTTGGCGTCACCCGAATTATTGGCGAGTTCGAAAAAGACGATATTGTTAAACTATTTAATGAGGAAGGTAAACAATTGGGCGTCGGATGTACGGCCTATAACAATAAGGAAGCCGTCAAATTAATGGGAGTAAAGGATGTAAAACCTTTAATCCATTATGATTATCTTTATCTGGATTAATTTCTTTTGGTATGAAGACTACGGATTTATTGATCAAAGCGTCGGAAGAAAGAATGAGCCTGAATCGATTAACTGACGAAGAAAGAAACACAATCTTGCGTGCCGTGGCATCGGCGTTGCGGGAAAACATTGAAAAAATATTACAGGCTAACGAGAAAGATTTGCGGCGAATAGAGGCGGCAGATCCGAAATACGACCGGTTACAGTTAACGGGAAAAAGGGTTGAAAGTATAGCTGAAGATATGGAAAACGTGGCCTCTCTCCCCTCGCCTCTCGACCGGACGCTCAGCGAAACGACACGTCCAAACGGAATGCTCATCCGCAAAGTTTCTGTTCCTTTCGGTGTGATCGGCGTGATTTATGAGGCGCGCCCAAACGTAACTTGCGATGTTTTTTCGCTGTGCTTGAAAAGCGGGAATGTTTGTGTACTAAAAGGAGGCTCAGACGCTGAATTTTCAAACGAAGTGTTGGTGAAAATTATTCACGCGGTATTGCATGAAAAAGGGATAGGTGAAGCCGCTTGTACGCTTTTGCCGTCGGATCGTGAAGCAACCGACATTCTTTTGAAGGCAAATGGCTTGGTGGATTTAATTATCCCGCGTGGTAGTTCGGGGTTAATCCGATTTGTCCGGGAAAACGCGCGTGTCCCGATTATCGAAACTGGAGCGGGTATTTGCCACACCTATTTTGACAAGAACGGCGACTTGAAAAAAGGACAAGCGATCATTACTAATGCGAAAACAAGAAGGGTCAGCGTTTGTAATGCCTTGGATTGTTTGATTATCCATGCGGATCGTTTAGTAGATCTTCCCGATCTTTGCCAAAAACTAAAAGGGCATCAAGTGATTATTTTCGCAGATGAAGCCGCATATGCGGCATTACAGGGACATTATCCGGATGGATTGCTGGAAAAAGCAACGGAAAACAGTTTCGGAACGGAATTCTTAGATTATAAAATGAGTATTCGTACCGTAAATTCGGAAAAGGAAGCGATCGCGCATATCGGCCGGTACAGTTCGCAACATAGTGAATGTATCGTCAGTGAATCGAAAGAAGCTATCCGGCTCTTTGAACAGATGGTCGATGCCGCATGTGTCTACGCCAACGTTTCGACGGCTTTTACGGATGGAGCTCAGTTTGGTTTCGGTGCGGAAATCGGAATTAGTACACAAAAAGCTCATGCCAGAGGACCGATGGCATTGACAGAAATAACAACGTATAAATATATTATTGAAGGAAACGGTCAGATTCGCAACTCTTAAATATTCAAGTTATGAGGAATTTCACATGTGTCCATGATCTGGGCGATATAAAACAAGCAGTGCAAGAAGCTTTTGAAATAAAAAAAGACAAATATAAATATACAGCACTGGGGAAGAACAAGACGTTACTGATGATCTTTTTCAATTCCAGTCTGCGTACGCGCCTCAGCACACAAAAGGCAGCGATGAATCTGGGAATGAACACAATCGTTCTGGACATCAACCAGGGGGCTTGGAAGCTGGAAACGGAGCGAGGTATTATCATGGATGGAGATAAACCGGAACATTTATTGGAAGCAATTCCCGTTATGGGCTGTTATTGTGACGTAATAGGAGTACGGTCGTTTGCCAGGTTTGAAAACAAAGAGGATGATTACAATGAAAAAATACTGAATCAGTTTATTAACTATTCAGGACGTCCTGTTTTCAGTATGGAAGCGGCGACAAGACATCCACTACAAAGTTTCGCGGATTTAATCACGATTGAGGAATACAAAAAAACGGCTCGTCCAAAGGTAGTTCTTACCTGGGCACCGCATCCCCGATCTTTGCCGCAGGCCGTGCCCAACAGTTTTGCGGAATGGATGAACGTTGCGGATTATGAGTTTGTCATCACACATCCGCAAGGCTATGAATTGGCTCCCGAATTTACGGGAAAAGCCCGGATCGAATATGATCAGGCGAAAGCATTTGAAGGCGCGGATTTCATCTACGCGAAAAACTGGGCGGCTTACACGGATCCGAACTACGGACAGATTTTGAGTAAAGACCGAAACTGGACGGTTGATGAAGCAAAAATGAACTTAACGAATGATGCTTACTTCATGCATTGCCTGCCTGTTCGGCGAAATATGATTGTCACAGACGACGTGATTGAAAGTCCGCAAAGTATCGTCATTCCAGAAGCAGCGAACCGTGAAATCGCAGCGCAAGTGGTTCTTAAACGGTTACTGGAAAGTTTATAAGAATAAAAACAAAGGGTGCCCAAGATAAATTGAGCACCCTCTCTCCAAGTCAGGTTATTTCAGGTTAATACTAAGTGTGTGTCTATAAGGAATATTAGACAAGTTAGTGTACATCTGTTCGTGTATCCCACCAAACCTGTTCTCCCCAAACATGATCTTTTACGTTCGCCGCAGCAGCCTTAACATTATCCTCATTATACAAATATTGATTATTCGGATATGGGAAACGGAAAGGTACGTCGTTATGTATGCCATTATAAACAGAACGTGCACCCGGATATTTGGGAGAAGTTCCGTCAGCAGCTTTTGACGTATGGATATAAGTTGGGTACCCGGTTCTACGATATAACGACCAAGCTTCAATATTTTGTTTGAACAAGGCGACCCATTCTTCAAAGTATAAACGGGCATACGTGTCGTCCCATTTCCCTTTTCCGGAAAGATAGGCTTCTGTATCAGCATCATCGATATCATTATCCGCCATGGATAAACGAACCCCATTTTCGTATGCTTCTTGAGCTGACATAGGGACATTCCAACCATTCAATGCGGCTTCTGACATCATGAAATAACTCTCGCATGCGCGGTAAAAAGGAGAAAAACCAGCAGGATCTTCCCGGAACTTCACTCCGATACGGGAAATAGCGCTGAGACTGAGGGGAGCAGTCTTTGACCCATTTTCAAAGCCACGATATTCACCATCCGATTTTGCGGGTTTTGCATAGATTGCAATACGAGGGTCTTCCATCATTTTCAAATGGTCGATAAATATATCAGCCATACCGTCATCATCACGGCTTCTGAAGTTTTGATAATAACGTTCGTAATATTCGCCTGAACCTTGCCACCAGAAGTAAGCATTGTCTTTCGTTTCTGTTATATAAGGATACTTATCAGAATTGTTGAAGATTTCTTCAATGATAGACTTAGACTCCGGATATACTCCTGAAATACGCATTGCGATACGCAGACGAATAGAATTACAGAATTTTTGCCATTTGGCGGCATCTCCATTAAAGAGGAAATCGCCTTTTCCTAATTCGTCGGAACCTAATCCTGTGGACCAACTATCTGCCACGGTTTTCAGATTTTCCAAAATCTTCGGATAAATTTCAGACTGCTTGTCATACGGAGTTTGTAAAACAGAACCCGCTTCAGGGGATCCCTTAAAGGCTTCCGAATAAGGGATATCACCAAAACAATCTACAGCCATAAACATCAAATAATTTTGCATCAAGATACACACATTACGAATATTCTTGTTTGCGTCAACAGATTCCTCTGTTCTATCTAAAATATCCTGTAATTGGACATACCCCCAATAGGATTGATACCAACGGTTTCCATACGTATTATTTGTCGGAATGTAGTTGTTGTAATCATTCAGATACTGTATGGCAGAAACATAACCGGCCCATTGCCCAATATCGAGGTCTCCTCCAAATTGGTCTGCAGTACGACGAAGTACATTCGCCAGAACATTCGTATACGGAACTGAAGTATAAGCATCCGGATCCGTATTGATTTCATCAAAAGAACTGGTACATCCCACTGTCGAAGCGAATAAAAAGGAAGACACAGCAAGTATAATATATATCTTTTTCATAACTCAAACAGCTTTTAATTAAAATGTTAAACCTAATTTAAGACCAATGCTGCGCGAACCCGGGGTCGATGCCTGTTCGAAACCAACACCACGGCTGTCACTGGACACACCACCCACCTCAGGATCCAAACGTAAAGTATTGGATGAATCAACCCAAAGAAGGGCAAGATTGGTTCCTATTAATGAAACTGTTGCCTGTTTAAAATATTTTGTTTTATTTAATATCGAATGAGGAATCGTATAAGACAAGTAAACCTCACGCAATTTCAAAAATGAACCGTCAAACACATACGTTTCTGATGTTCCATTTGAGTTAAACCAGGTATATGCATTTGTTTCAATCGTATTTTTGACCCAGTTCCCACTGGCATCCTGCATAACAAAACGTTCATCTGTTTTAACATCCTTCCCTGCAATAATACTGCGCTCACGAATTCCATTTTCAGCCGTAACAAAAGCTGTACCTGCTGAATACGAGTGAGACATCGATTGAGACCAGATATCACCACCAATACGTAAGTCTAGTAAAAATCCAAATGAAAGATTTTTATAATTGAAATCATGACGCCATCCCATAAAAAAGTCGGGAGAAACATTACCGATTATAGCAGCAGACTTCGTCATCGGATTGCCATTTGCATTTAATTTAATTGCACCTATCTGATCGGCCGTTGCAATGTTATCTTCTTCAACGTCTTTTTTAGTTATACGATCATAACCCGTACCAACTAAGTCTCCCCATTTTGACCCAACTCTTGCTTGTGTTGCGATACCCCATGTCCAACCTATTCCATAATAATCCAATCCGGGATATAAACTTATAACCTCACTTCTATCTTTCGAAAAGTTTATTGTTGAGGTCCAGTTCAACCCTTCATCACTGCGAAGAATATCTCCTCTCAACAAAAACTCTATCCCTTCATTATTAATTTGCCCGGCATTAACCAACATCGCAGAGAATCCAACAACGTTTGAAGTCGACACTGAAAGAATCTGATCTTTCGTTTTTTTCTGATAGTAGGCCAAATCCAAATGGATACGATCATCCAAGAATCCGACTTCTGTACCAACCTCCCAAGTTGTAATGCTTTCCGGTTTCAAATTATAATTAGGATAGGTATAGCTTTTATACATTTGAGAAACTCCATCAAAGGAATAATCCTCAGCATAGTAATAATAACTGTTACGATAAGGACTTGTTGCCGAACCAATTTCAGCTACACCAGCACGAAGTTTCCAAAATGAAAGAATATCACCTTTAATATTCTCAAATGTTTCTGTAGGAATCCAACTTACACTAACTGAAGGATAAAAGAAATCATCTTTAATTGTAGAACTCCAATCATTTCGAGCGCTGGCATCCAAATATAGCTGGCTCTTCCAACCGATAGAGGCATTGGCATAGATAGAATTTGAACGAACATGGCTGTGATCCATTTTTGTAACGGCATCTCCCGACTTATTTGCCATTGCGTAAACACCCGGGACAGTCAAAGCTGAAGCGCCTAACGAATTTGATTCCCAGGATAAATCGCGATAATTTGCTCCGACAATACCGGTGATACTGAAATCGCCGATAATTTTATTTATGGATGCGATAAAATCCGAGTTCAATTCTGTATTTTTAGTCGTTTCCTGTAAAAATCCTCCTTTTTCCCAATCTCCACGATCAAAATAATGCTTTTCGAAGGTCTGCGCATTATAAAAATCAAATCCTAAACGACCTTCAAACTTTAACCATTCAAATGGTTGATAAAACAGAGATGATTTACCGAATATACGGTCACGTTTATAACTGTTTGTATTCTCATTTACAGAAAAATATGGATTCATGTGATAATAGTCAATCCAGTTATAATAAGTATAATTCCCATTTGCATCTTTTTGATCCCAATTCGCCTTTAACGTCTTCATATTAATTTGACGACCGGACCAAGTAATTAAAGAGTTTATCGGGTTGTTCCCATAACCCTGAGTAACCAGGTTATCACTCTCTGTACGTGTATAACTAGCGTTTAAATTATACGTAATGTACTTATTTAATTTCATCTCCGAACTGATCTGACCCGAATATTTCTTTTGGTCTGTGTTTGGAACGGTACCAACCTGATCGCGGAAAGATAATGAAGCACGCGTCGAAATATTTTCCGACTTTGCCTGAACCGAAATCATATGATTCATAGAAAGACCCGTCTGAAAATAATCTTTTATGTTGTCCGGACGAGAAACCCAATCTACATATTCTCCATTGCTATCATACTGGCTAATCTTTAACCCGGCATCTAATCTGGGACCCCAAGATTCGTCATATCCTGTATTTACATTTTTAGAATAATCAAATCCATATTGAGTTGCATAATCCTGATAGCTCAAATTTGAATTCTTGCCATTTTTCCAATGCCATTCATCTCCATCATGTCCTTGCCCGTAGGAATTCTGTAGTTTTGGAATATTTGCAACTTTGTCCATCGTAATATTCATATCATACGATACCGAAACTCCATTTGTGTTCTTACCTGATTTCGTCGTAATCAAAATTACACCATTACCGGCACGCATTCCATACAATGCGGCTGAACCTCCTTTCAATACAGAAATAGATTCAATGTCTTCAGGGTTTATATCATTTAAACCTGAACCATAGTCGACCCCATTATACGTATTATCTCCGGAACGTCGCGTATCGTTGGCAATTGGCACACCATCAACGACGATCAAGGGTTGTTGATCATGACTCAAAGAAGAGTTACCACGAACAGCAATACGGGAAGATGCACCAACAGATCCACCAAACTGGTTGATTTGGACTCCGGCAACTTTACCCGCTAATGAACTGGTAATACTAGTTGCTCCTGCTTTTGTCAACTCTTCTGATTTCACTTCTTGAATGGCATAACCTAATGATTTTTTCTCCCGGTTAAGTCCCATAGCCGTTACTACGACTTCGTCAAGAGTCTTTGAATCTACTTTCAACAGAACTTCTACTTTTGCTTTAACAGCCACTTCCTGAGTTTTCATTCCTAAATAAGAAACGATCAAGGTGGTTGCCGAACTTGGAACATTCAAGGTAAACGCTCCATCTAAATCTGTCACTGTACCAGTTGTAGTTCCTTTAACTACAATAGAAGCGCCGATTATAGGTTCTCCATCTTCAGCTGAGAGAACGACACCTTCTATAGTTCGCGTTTGAGCAACAACAACTCCTATGCTCACAAACAAACATAACAAAAGATAAATCAATCTTTTCATAAACACACTTTTATAATTAAATTAATAAAAAACAAATGTTTTTTGTCATTAATGTAGAGTAATATATGTTTTGACGTCATTAAGACATATATTCTAAACACACAAATCCACTGATAAGCAAATATTAATTATATTTTGCTGTTTTTTACACCTACAAATATAAATATAAAAAACACATTTAAAATCATTTTAATAGATTTTTGAGACAAAAAAAACACATTTATACACAAATAAGTACATAAACATTTACCACTGCTAATTTTCACAACCCAACAATCAGGCAACAAGATAATATCCTAGAATCTCCGATAGACGTATATTACTCGTTCATAAAATTATTTTTACGCTACATCAACAAAGTCATTTTGATCTCTTGTACTCCAAAAACAGATCATAAAGACAAAAAATAGACAGTTATCATGACAATTATTTTTATAATTCTCATTCGCAGATATCAATAAAAGAATATTGATTATTAATGTTATGTATCCTAAATAATCGTATTTAAATATTATTTATTGCTCAAAATTAAAAGGGAGAATATGGTATTATCTCTTCATCTTCTCCCAATTGTGCGGATAATTCATTTTTTGAAATCCTGTTAACAATGTGCCATAAAAATTCACCCCGAAAGTTTACTAGTAAACTTTCGGGGTGAATTTTTATGGCTACCCGTTCAAAAAACAGATTATTTCGCCATTTAAATCTGCAACGGTCATTAAAGACGAATCATAATCTTGCAGATATTTCAGGCGTCTCCTTTCATCCCACCTATCGGAGGAATAATATCTTCAAATTTAACAGTTTTATCTGTATTCTTCTGCGCTTCAAATTTCTCTATATTATCTTGCAGAGCATACAACAAACGTTTGGCATTATCCGGCGTCAAAATTATCCGGCTTTGTACTTTGGCTTTCGGCGTTCCGGGCATCAAACGGATAAAATCAATGATAAACTCCGAACTGGAATGCGCGATAATTGCTAAATTGGAATAAATCCCCTGCGAAACTTCTTCGGATAACTCAACCTGAATCTCGCCACCTTGATTCTTATTTTCCATTTTAAACCTCCTCTTTTATTATTTCAGAACAAATGTATGGGTTCTGATCTGATTACACAATGATTAAACTAACAGAATCAAAAAAGGCTACCGAGAATAAATCCGATAGCCTTTTCATTTATCTATAAACCGTTTTACCTGTCAATCTCTGCATCCACTTCATTGAAATCAACCACATTTTTTCGGTTGGACAGGATACGATCGAACTCGTCTTTAGCTCCGACAACTAATTTGTCAAAATCGCGCTGACCGGTTCCCGCAGGAATCAAATGACCGCAAATCACATTTTCCTTCAATCCTTCCAAACGGTCGACCTTTCCGTTGATTGCTGCTTCGTTCAACACCTTCGTCGTTTCCTGGAAAGATGCGGCAGACATAAAGCTATTTGTCTGCAAAGCGGCACGTGTGATGCCTTGAAGAATCTGATTAGCCGTAGCAGGTATTGCATCACGTACTTCGATTAATTTCAGGTCACGACGTTTCAGCATACTGTTTTCATCTCTTAATTTTCGGGCAGTCACAATCTGACCCGCTTGCAAGGTTTGGGAATCGCCCGCGTCCATAACCACTTTTTTACCCCAAATGCGATCGTTCTCTTCCATCACTTCCAACTTGTCGACAACTTGTTGCTCAAGGAAACGAGTATCTCCCGGATCGACAACTTCAACTTTACGCATCATCTGGCGTACGATTACTTCGAAATGCTTATCGTTGATCTTCACTCCTTGTAACCGATAGACATCCTGCACTTCATTCACAATGTATTCCTGAACTGCCGTCGGTCCTTTAATTGCAAGAATATCGGAAGGAGTGATTGCACCATCTGACAAAGGCATACCAGCACGTATATAGTCGTTTTCCTGAACAAGGAGTTGTTTGGACAATGGAACCATATACTTTTTCACTTCACCTAATTTAGATGTAACAGTGATTTCACGGTTACCACGCTTAATCTTTCCAAATCCAATTTCTCCGTCAATTTCTGACACAACTGCAGGATTGGACGGATTACGTGCTTCGAACAATTCTGTAACACGGGGAAGACCTCCGGTAATATCGCCCGTTTTACCAACGGCACGAGGTATTTTCACCAAGACTTCACCAGCCTTTATGGTATCACCATTTTCCTTCACCACGTGAGCTCCCAACGGCAATGAATAATTTTTCAAATAATTATCATTTTCATCAAGAATATGCACTGCCGGCGCTTTAGTCTTATCTTTGGATTCAATGATGATTTTTTCTTTCAATCCGGTAGTTTCGTCACTTTCAATTTTATAAGTCACGTTTTCAATCAAGCTTTCAAACTCGATCTTTCCGGAAACTTCAGAAACGATAACCGCATTGAACGGATCCCATTCGATAAGCACATTACCTTTCTTGACTGCATCTCCGTTCTTAAAAAACAGTTTAGAACCGTAAGGAATATTGTGCGTGAAAAGAACAATCTTAGTATTTGGATCGACTACGCGCATTTCTGCAAGACGACTAACAACAACCTGGTAAGGTTTTCCTGCAGGATCAACCGTCTCAACCGAACGTAATTCTTCGATTTCAATAATTCCGTCAAATTTCGATGCGATATTATTTTCTGTCGCAATGTTGGAAGCAATACCTCCGACGTGGAATGTACGAAGCGTCAACTGTGTACCCGGTTCACCAATCGATTGAGCAGCAATCACGCCAACAACTTCCCCTTTTTGTACCATCTGACCGGTAGCCAAATTACGTCCATAACACTTCGCGCAAACCCCTTTTTTAGATTCACAAGTAAGAACGGAACGTATTTCCACGCTTTCAATCGGAGATTGTTGTATTTTCTTAGCAGCATCTTCCCGGATTTCTTCTCCGGCCCTTACCAGTATTTCTCCGGTTTGCGGATGTTGAATATCATGTACAGACACGCGCCCTAAAATGCGTTCGTAAAGCGAGGCAATTACCTCTTCATTATTCTTCAATTCCGTACAAATAAGTCCGCGCAAAGTTCCGCAATCCTCTTCATTAATAATAACATCATGAGAAACATCTACCAAACGACGAGTCAGATATCCGGCGTCGGCTGTTTTCAACGCTGTATCAGCCAAACCTTTACGAGCGCCGTGAGTTGAAATAAAGTACTCCAACACAGACAGCCCTTCCTTAAAGTTTGAAAGAATAGGGTTTTCAATAATCTGTCCACCTTCAGCTCCACTCTTTTGCGGTTTGGCCATCAAACCACGCATACCTGAAAGCTGACGAATCTGTTCTTTAGACCCACGCGCTCCGGAATCCATCATCATAAATACAGAATTAAAACCGCCATTATCTTCAGTCAGTTTTTTCATTAGGATATTGGAAAGCTTACTGTTTACGTGCGTCCAGGTATCAATTATCTGATTATAACGTTCGTTGTAGGTAATGAATCCCATGCTATAATTAGTCAAAATCTGTTCGACTTCTTCGTATCCTTCTTTAACCAAATCTTCTTTTTCTTCAGGGATCAACACATCAGCCAAATTAAATGATAGACCACCCTTGAAGGCCATTTGATATCCTAAATTTTTAATATCATCCAGAAATTGAGCTGTACGGGCAACACCGCAGTTCTTAATTACAAAACCGATGATATCTCTTAGCGCCTTTTTCCCCAAGATTTCATTCACAAAACCAATTTCTTTGGGAACAAATTCATTCACCATTATACGTCCAACAGATGTTTCACGCATAACTCTGATTATGTTACCCTCTTCATCGATATCGTCTACATAAGCTTTTATCGGAGCATGGATAGCAACCTTTTTTTCGTTATAAGCAATAATTGCTTCTTCAACGCCATAGAAAACTAATCCTTCACCCAAGGCCCCCGGACGCAGTTTCGTAATGTAATAAAGTCCAAGAACCATATCCTGAGAAGGCACTGTAATAGGTGCACCATTAGCCGGATTCAAAATATTATGTGAAGCCAACATTAACATTTGCGCTTCTAAAACAGCCTCATTACCCAAAGGTAAATGTACCGCCATCTGGTCTCCATCAAAATCCGCGTTAAATGCCGTACAAGCCAATGGATGAAGCTGAATAGCTTTGCCCTCAATCAATTTAGGCTGAAAGGCCTGAATACCCAAGCGGTGCAATGTCGGAGCACGGTTCAGAAGGACGGGGTGACCTTTCATTACATATTCGAGAATATCCCAAACGACCGGTTCTTTTCTGTCAACGATCTTTTTGGCAGATTTTACCGTTTTAACAATTCCGCGTTCAATCAACTTACGGATAACAAATGGTTTATATAATTCGGCAGCCATATCCTTCGGCAAACCGCATTCATGCATTTTCAATTCTGGTCCAACAACAATCACAGAACGAGCAGAATAATCCACACGTTTTCCCAACAGATTCTGGCGGAAACGACCCTGTTTCCCTTTCAAACTGTCGGAGAGAGATTTTAATGGGCGATTGGCATCCGTCTTTACGGCACTCGATTTACGTGAGTTGTCAAACAAAGAATCAACCGCCTCCTGAAGCATACGTTTCTCATTACGTAAAATTACTTCGGGCGCCTTAATATCGATTAATCGTTTCAAACGGTTATTGCGGATAATAACACGACGGTATAAGTCGTTCAAATCCGAGGTTGCAAAGCGTCCACCGTCAAGAGGAACAAGCGGACGTAATTCCGGAGGAATAACAGGTACAACTTTAACAATCATCCATTCCGGTTTATTCCGACCTTTGGAAGCACGGAAAGACTCAACAACTTGCAAACGCTTCAATGCTTCGTTCTTACGTTGTTGAGAAGTGTCTGTACTTGCACGGTGGCGTAAGTCGTAAGACAAAGTATCCAAATCCAAACGAGCTAACAAATCGTATACCGCTTCAGCTCCGATTTTAGCAATGAATTTATTCGGATCAGAATCTTCGAGCAGTTGATTCTCCTTTGGAAGCGAATCCAAAATCTGTAGATATTCTTCTTCAGACAATAAATCTAATTCTTCAACTGTATCTACACATCCTTTCTGAATCACCACATAACGCTCATAATAGATTATAGAATCCAATTTTTTCGTAGGAAGGCCTAATAAATAACCTATTTTATTGGGAAGAGAACGGAAATACCAAATATGTGCTACGGGTACAACTAAATGTATATGCCCCATACGTTCACGACGAACTTTTTTCTCCGTAACTTCTACCCCGCAACGATCACAAACTATACCTTTATAACGTATGCGTTTATACTTCCCGCAATGACACTCATAGTCCTTAATCGGACCAAAAATCCGCTCACAAAACAAGCCGTCACGTTCCGGTTTATACGTACGATAGTTTATCGTTTCAGGCTTCAAAACTTCACCACTCGAATTTTCCAGGATTTCTTCCGGAGAAGCCAAACCAATGGTAATTTTTGAAAAGTTACTCTTTATCTTATTTTCTTTTCTAAAAGCCATATATATTATTTATAAAGAGTTATCGATTGAAATTGTAGACATCTGTCTAATATATTCCATTAGAATTAATCCAAAGTAAAACTTAATCCAAGTCCTCTTAATTCATGCAATAGCACATTCAAAGACTCAGGAATTCCCGGTTGAGGCATAGGTTCACCCTTCACAATAGCTTCATAAGCTTTCGAACGCCCAACAACATCATCGGATTTAATTGTAAGGATTTCCTGCAAGATATGAGCTGCGCCAAATGCTTCCAGTGCCCAAACTTCCATTTCTCCGAAACGTTGTCCACCAAACTGAGCCTTGCCACCTAACGGCTGTTGCGTAATTAATGAATACGGACCAATAGAACGTGCATGCATTTTATCATCAACCATGTGCCCTAATTTCAAAAAGTATGTAACTCCTACAGTAGCCGGTTGGTCAAAACGTTCACCCGTTCCTCCGTCATACAAATACGTCTTACCATAGCGGGGTAAGCCAGCCTTATCCGTCCACTCATTTAAATCATCTAAAGATGCACCGTCAAAAATGGGTGTAGCAAATTTCACCTTTAATTCTTTTCCAGCCCAAGCAAGAACAGCCTCAAAAATCTGCCCCAAATTCATACGGGAGGGTACACCCAATGGGTTCAAACAAATATCTACCGGGGTTCCATCCTCAAGGAAAGGCATATCTTCCTGACGCACAATCTTGGAAACAATACCCTTATTCCCATGACGACCTGCCATTTTATCTCCCACCTGTATCTTTCTCTTCTTAGCAATATATACTTTTGCCATTTGAACAATACCTGTTGGAAGTTCATCTCCAATGGTCAAATCAAATTTCTTACGTCTTAGTTCAGCATCTAACTCCTTATTTTTCTTTAAATAATTCAGAATAACCTGTTTAATCAGCTCATTCTTTGCTGAATCAGAAGTCCAATTACTTACCTGAATCGCATTATAATCCAACTCTTCCAATGCTTTACGAGAGAACTTAGCTCCTTTAGCAATAATATCCGTATTCAGGTAATCTTTAACCCCTAAAGAAGTTTTGCCGTTTGTAAGGATCAACAATTTATCGACAAGTTGGCTTTTCAGTTCAGCCATTTTAACTTCAAATTCTTCATCCAATTTAGGAAGAAGTGCTTTATCCGTTAATCTTGTTTTACGTTTCTTTACTGCCTTAGAAAACAAACTTGTCTCAATAACGACTCCGCGTAAAGATGGCGTTGCCTTTAAAGATGCATCCTTGACATCTCCAGCCTTATCTCCAAATATCGCACGTAATAATTTTTCTTCGGGTGATGGATCTGATTCCCCTTTTGGCGTAATCTTACCAATCAGAATATCTCCCGGTTCAATACGGGCACCTACCCTAACAATACCTCTTTCATCCAAATCTTTTGTAGCCTCTTCACTTACATTCGGAATATCAGAAGTCAACTCTTCCATTCCTCTTTTAGTTTCACGTACTTCCAAAATATATTCATCCACATGAACCGAAGTAAAGAAATCTTCTCTAACCATACGTTCACTAAGAACGATAGCATCCTCATAATTATATCCTTTCCACGGCATATAAGCAACCATAACATTTCGCCCAAGTGCTAATTCTCCTTTTTCCGTAGAATATCCTTCTGTCAAAATCTGTCCTGGAACGACACGCTGTCCAAGGGAACAAATCGGGCGTAAATCAACCGTCGTACTTTGGTTCGTCTTACGCCATTTGGGGATAATATATGTTTTAACCGCATTTTCAAAACTTACAAATTCTTCGTCTTCTGTGCGATCATATTTTATCTTAATACATGTTGCATCCACAAACACAACAACCCCATGTTGTTCTGCCACAATCTGAGTACGTGAATCTTTTGCAACTTGCGCCTCAATACCAGTTCCTACAATAGGAGCATCCGTACGAATCAAAGGAACAGCCTGGCGCATCATATTAGAACCCATCAATGCACGATTCGCATCATCATGTTCCAAAAATGGGATTAAAGACGCGGCAATAGAAGCAATCTGAGTCGGAGACACATCCATCATATCTACTTCCGACGGGCTAACAACGGGAAAGTCAGCTTCATAACGCGATTTAATACGATCACGCACAAAACGTCCCTCATCATCCAACAAAGCATTACCTTGAGCAATCGTCAACTCTTCTTCTTCCTCCGCCGTCAGATATTGCAAACCTTCTTTAGAAAAATTCACACGTCCATTTTCAACCTTTCTGTAAGGAGTAACAATGAATCCCAAATCATTAATCTTCGCATAAACACAAAGAGAAGAAATCAAGCCAATATTAGGGCCTTCAGGCGTTTCAATCGGACAAAGACGTCCGTAATGAGTATAATGGACATCACGTACCTCAAATCCAGCACGCTCTCTAGACAAACCACCGGGGCCAAGAGCTGACAAACGACGCTTATGAGTTATTTCTGCCAAAGGATTTGTCTGATCCATAAATTGAGACAGCGCATTCGTCCCAAAAAATGAATTAACAACAGAAGATATTGTTTTTGCGTTGATCAAATCTATCGGTGTAAACACCTCATTATCCCGTACATTCATACGCTCTCTTACCGTCCGTGCCATACGGGCCAAACCGATTCCAAATTGGTTATACAATTGTTCACCAACCGTACGTACACGACGATTACTCAAATGATCAATATCATCAACTATTGCTTTCGAATTAATTAATTCAATCAGATATTTAATAATCTCGATAATATCTTCTTTAGTCAGAACTTTAATCTCTTCACTCGTAGTTAAGCCTAACTTTTTATTGATACGGTAACGACCAACTTCACCTAAATCATAACGTTTTTCTGAAAAGAACAAGTTCGTAATAACTTCACGCGCACTCGCTTCATCGGCAGGTTCAGCATTTCTCAGCTGCCTATAAATATAAAGTACAGCCTCTTTCTCTGAATTACTCGGGTCTTTTTGAAGTGTATTATAAATAATCGCAAAATCAGATAAGTTCTGGTCTTCTTTATGTAATAAAACATTTTGAGTCCCAGACTCAATAATAGCTTCTATATTATCATTATCAAGTATCGATTCACGATCAATGATTACATCATTACGCTCAATAGACACAACCTCACCGGTATCTTCATCAACGAAATCTTCAACCCATGTTTTCAAAACACGAGCAGCCAATTTACGTCCAACAAGTTTTTTCAGATTAGTTTTTGAAACCTTAACTTCTTCCGCCAAGTTAAATATTTCAAGAATGTCTTTATCACTTTCAAAACCAATAGCTCTCAATAAAGTAGTTACCGGTAATTTCTTTTTTCGATCGATATATGCATACATGACATTATTAATATCCGTAGCAAATTCAATCCACGATCCTTTAAACGGAATTATACGTGCTGAATATAATTTTGTACCATTAGCATGAGTACTTTGTCCGAAAAACACCCCAGGAGACCGATGTAATTGCGATACTACAACACGTTCCGCACCATTAATTACAAAAGTGCCCCTTGAAGTCATGTAAGGGATAGGGCCAAGATAAACATCCTGTATTACAGTGTCAAAGTCTTCATGGTCGGGATCCGTACAATACAGTTTTAATTTGGCTTTTAGCGGAACACTATATGTAAGTCCGCGAGCAATACATTCATCTATTGTATATCGTGGCGGATCAATATAATAATCCAGAAACTCCAACACAAAATTATTTCTTGTATCTGCTATTGGGAAATTCTCGGCAAATACCTTATATAATCCCTCCTTTTTCCTTTTTTCAGGAGGAGTGTCAAGTTGAAGAAAGTCTTGGAATGACTTCAATTGTACTTCGAGGAAATCTGGATAAGGTAAAGAATTTTTTATCGAAGCAAAATTAACTCTTTGGTTTTCAGCTGTTGAAGACATCTATTAAGGAATTTATTGAACTTAATGAAATTATAGACACAAAAAGGTTAAGAATCTCCGTCGTCGAAGATTCTTAACCAAATTCACCTGGATCCCAGGTTATAAGGCTTATTTAAGCTCAACTTCAGCGCCAGCTTCTTCTAAGCTCTTTTTTAATCCTTCTGCGTCGGCCTTAGCAATACCTTCTTTAATATTGTTAGGAGCTCCATCCACTAAATCTTTAGCTTCTTTCAATCCTAGACCTGTTAATTCTTTCACCAATTTTACGATAGCTAGTTTGTTTGCCCCCGGAGCTTTCAAAACGACATCAAAAGATGTTTTTTCTTCAGCTACAACAGCAGGGCCTGCAGCAGGGCCTGCAACAGCAACAGCGGCAGCAGCCGGTTCAATACCATATTCGTCTTTTAGGATAGTCGCTAACTCACTAACTTCTTTTACAGTCAAATTAACTAATTGTTCAGCAAAAGCTTTTAAATCTGCCATTTTTGTATGATTTAATTGTTTATTTATCTATTGAATTATTTTCTTTCTGCAAGAGTAGTCAATACTCCATGAATCGTTTGTCCAGAAGATTGAAGCGCAGAAATAACGTTTTTAGCCGGAGATTGCAAAAGAGCAATAACATCAGCAATAAGTTCATTCTTGCTTTTAATATCTACCAAAGCACCTAAATTCTCTGCGCCTACATAAAAACTTTCCTGTACATAAGCAGCTTTTAATTGGGGTTTACCCTCCCCTTTAGTGTCTTTAGTAAAATCCTTGATCAATCTTGCAGGAACATTTGCCACATGTGAAAACATCACAGCAGTATTTCCCTTCAATGAAATGTATAATGGAGAATAATCTACTTCTTTTAGATTTTCCAATGCTTTTTTGAGCAAGCTGTTTTTAACAACAACCAACTTCACCTCGCGTTTGAAACACTCTTTTCTCAATGCATTCGTTTTCTCTGCATTGAGAGCTTCTATATCTGTCAAATAGAAATTAGGGTATTCCTGCACAATAGAAGTCAATTGTTCAATTACAGCAACTTTATCTTCCTTTCTCATCGTTCAATTACTTTATTAATTTTCTTCGATTGATTTGGGGTCAATTTTAATCCCCGGACTCATTGTACTTGAAAGATAAATGCTCTTTATGTACACCCCCTTAGATGCCGTCGGTTTCAACTTATTTAAAGCTGAAATAAACTCCTTAGCATTATCACGAATCTTATCAGCATCAAAAGACACTTTACCAATAGATGTATGAACAATCCCCGACTTATCTACTTTAAAGTCGATCTTTCCTTGCTTAACCTCTTTGATTGCATTACCAATCTCATTAGTTACGGTTCCGCTTTTAGGATTCGGCATTAATCCACGAGGGCCTAACACACGTCCCAAAGCACCAATCTTCCCCATGATAGAAGGCATTGTAATAATAACATCAATATCAGTCCAACCGCCTTTAATTTTATTAATATATTCATCAAGACCCACATAATCAGCCCCGGCAGCAGTTGCCTCAGCTTCTTTATCCGGTGTACACAAAGCAAGAACCCGAATCTGCTTCCCTGTCCCATGAGGTAGAGAAACAACGCCTCTTACCATTTGATTAGCTTTACGGGGATCGACGCCTAAACGAACATCCACATCAACAGAAGCATCAAATTTAGATGTAGTGATTTCTTTTACCAATACAGAAGCTTCTTTAAGTGAATACAATTTCCCAGCTTCAATTTTGCCTAAAGCTAACTTTTGATTTTTTGTAAGTTTACCCATCTCAATTGAAGTTTATTAATTTAATTCCGGGAAAGCCCCTTTAACCGTAATACCCATACTTCTTGCCGTACCGGCAACCATCTTCATGGCTGACGCTAAAGTAAAACAATTCAGATCGACCAATTTATCCTCAGCAATCGCCTTAACCTGATCCCAAGTAATTTCCGCAACTTTCTTACGGTTAGGTTCTGCCGAACCACTCTTCTGTTTCGAGACTTCCAACAATTGGATCGCAACAGGAGGTGTTTTTACAACAAAATCAAACGTCTTATCCGCATAATAAGTAATTACCACAGGTAATATCTTACCAGCTTTGTCTTGGGTTCTGGCATTAAATTGCTTGCAGAACTCCATAATGTTAATGCCCTTAGAACCTAAAGCAGGTCCAACGGGGGGAGAAGGATTTGCTGCTCCTCCTTTAATCTGCAATTTAATTTGTCCAGCAACTTCTTTTGCCATTGTTATAAATTTAAAATATATAAAAACTAAAAGACCGTTTTCTCCGTAACAAGAAAACTACTCTTTTTCTACCTGCATATAACCTAACTCAAGTGGCGTTTTTCTTCCGAAAATTTTAACCATAACCTTAAGTTTTTTCTTATCAGCATTTACCTCTTCGATTATGCCACTAAATCCATTAAATGGACCAAAAGTAACTTTCACAGTTTCTCCAACATAATATTGAACATCCAAGACTTCCTGTTGTTCCTGCAACTCATCCACCGTACCTAAAATACGACTGACTTCAGACGGACGAAGAGGAACAGGATTATCAGATCCTCCCAGAAAACCGATAACATTAGGGATATTTCTTAATCGATGAGCAACTTCACCCACCAAAGCAGCCTCTACAAGCACATAACCCGGTAAATAGGCTCTCTCTTTCATCACCTTTTTACCATTACGGACAGTAAAAGTTTTTTCAGTCGGAATCAGTACCTGAGATACATATTCCCCCAAGTCTGTATTTTTCAATTCAGCCTCCAGATACTCTCTTACCTTATTCTCCTTTCCGCTAATAGCGCGAAGAACATAAAATTTTTTCTGAATGTCAGACATTACAAATACAAATTAAAGGACATTTTCATAGAGGAAACGTATCACCCCTTCAAAACCGAGGTCTATCACAAAAATCAGAGCCGCTATTACCAGGGAAGCAAACAAAACAATAACAGCACTATTAGACAATTCGATTCGAGTAGGCCAAGAAACTTTATACACAAGCTCGTTATAAGATTCTTTAAAATATGCAATTATCTTTTTCATCAACCTATAGATTTTTGCACGGAAGGAGAGGCTCGAACTCCCGACACCTGGTTTTGGAGACCAGTGCTCTACCAACTGAGCTACTTCCGTAGACATAGCCAGTTCCGATGTTTAGAAACTGGCCACTTTATTATAAACTAAAATTAGTTCAATAATTCTGTAATCTGTCCTGCACCTACCGTACGTCCACCTTCACGAATTGCGAAACGGAGGCCGACACTACAAGCTACCGGATAGATTAGATCCACTGTAATCGTAACATTATCACCAGGCATGACCATCTCCGTTCCTTCCGGAAGAGTAATTTCACCCGTCACGTCCAATGTACGAATATAAAATTGAGGACGATACTTATTATGGAAAGGGGTATGACGTCCACCTTCTTCTTTCTTCAAGATATACACCTCGGCTTTGAAGCGAGAATGAGGTTTAACCTGACCCGGATGGCAAATTACCATACCACGTTTGATCTCGTCTTTATCGATACCACGAAGCAGTAAACCTACGTTATCACCAGCTTGTCCTTCATCCAACAGCTTACGGAACATTTCAACACCTGTAACAACAGATTTTTTCCCTTCAGCACCAAGACCAATGATCTGAACTTCTTCGCCAACTTTTATAATACCTGTTTCGATACGACCTGTAGCAACGGTTCCACGTCCGGTTATAGAGAAAACATCTTCAACCGGCATTAGGAAAGGTTTATCGATTTCACGCGGAGGAAGAGGAATCCATGTATCACAAGCATCCATCAATTCCATAATTTTATCTTCCCATTGAGGGTCACCATTTAAAGCTCCTAAAGCAGAACCACGAATAACCGGAGTGTTGTCACCATCAAAATTATAGAAAGAAAGCAATTCTCTCATTTCCATTTCAACAAGGTCAAGCATCTCCTCATCATCAACACTATCACATTTGTTCATAAACACCACCAATTTCGGAACATTTACCTGACGTGCCAAAAGGATATGTTCACGAGTTTGAGGCATAGGACCATCAGTAGCAGCAACTACAATAATAGCACCGTCCATCTGAGCAGCACCCGTTACCATGTTTTTCACATAATCAGCGTGACCCGGACAGTCAACATGAGCATAGTGGCGATTAGCAGTTTGATACTCTACGTGAGATGTGTTAATCGTAATACCTCTTTCTTTCTCTTCAGGAGCGTTGTCGATAGAATCGAATGAACGTATTTCCGAAAGACCTCTTTTTGCTAACACAGTTGTAATAGCAGCGGTCAAAGTCGTTTTACCGTGGTCAACGTGGCCAATCGTACCAATGTTAACGTGGGGTTTCGATCTGTCAAAATGTTCTTTTGCCATAACTTAAATTGTTCTTATTTGATTAATGATCATGTCTTATTCAACATCTTATATATATATATCTGAGCCGGTGCCGAGACTTGAACTCGGGACCTCTTCCTTACCAAGGAAGTGCTCTACCGCTGAGCTACACAGGCAAAAAGAGCGGAAGACGGGACTCAAACCCGCGACCCTCAGCTTGGAAGGCTAATGCTCTATCAACTGAGCTACTTCCGCAATTGTCCGTGGGCAGTGATGGATTCGAACCACCGAAGGCGTAAGCCAGCTGAGTTACAGTCAGCCCCATTTGGCCACTCTGGTAACTGCCCCCGTTGCATTTTGAGCCTCTTGTCGGATTCGAACCAACGACCCCGAGATTACAAATCACGTGCTCTGGCCAACTGAGCTAAAGAGGCGTTTTTCTCTAAAAAAGAGCCGTTTCGTCATCAGAGCGAAACGGCTGCAAATTTAGGCAATATTTCTTAGTTACCAAATTTATATACTTTTTTTTATTTGGTTTTTGCTTTTTCTTTATGTCTCACCAATTGCTTAGATAATGCATCTGTACAGATATCAATTGCTTCTTCAAAACTGTCTGCCGTTTTTTCCGCAAAAAGTTCACCATTTTTAATCTTCAAATTAACAGAAGCATT
>JAQVZS010000112.1 GCA_028708075.1 Massilibacteroides sp. | reverse complement strand
GACAAGTCACCCCGATATATTCCTTCGCAAATGCCAATCGCCCCGGATTGATATCACAAAGTCCAACGAATTCAATCAGATCAGGATAACGCTTCACCAAATCTTGCCCCCACATTCCACAACCACGGGAGCCCGTGCCGATAAGCGCAATTTTCGTTTTCTTCACTGTATTACTCGTGTTGTTCAACATTTCCGCATTTAATTCGGAAGGAGTAATCAATGCGGTTCCGGCAATCGCGCCGGTAGATGCCAAAAAGTCTCTTCTGGACATCGACTTAAGATGATTTTTCATATTGTACTATTGGTTTATTTACGTGTAATTCATAGAATAACAATCTAAGTGCCTAAGATACAATAAAAACATTTTCCTTCGCAAACAAATACCAGTGTTTCCCGACATAAGTTTTCAGGATTAATCTTTATTTTTGTTCATTATTTATTTTTACAACACTATTGAATATGAAAAGGGGGTTATTTTTTGCACTAAGTTTAATGATGTTTATGGGATGTGAAACAGAAAAGAAAAGTGGGTTTAAAGAAGCGACTCCACCTGTCGCAATCAAGAAAGAGCATATCAGAGATATACACGGAGATAAAGTGAACGACCCTTACTATTGGATGTACGACTATTTCGGAAGAGGGGCGGACAGTACTCTCGTAGTAGAGTATCTGAAAGCGGAAAACGCGTATGTGGATACAGTAATGAGCGAAACAAAAACGTTTCAGGAAGCCTTGTTCAATGAGATGAAAGCGCGCATTAAAGAAAAAGACGAGAGTGTGCCGGTTCTCAAAAACGGTTATTACTACTATACCCGTACGGAAGAGGGGAAACAATATTATAAATATTGCCGAAAAAAAGGGTCGTTAGATGCACCGGAAGAAATCCTGCTGGATATAGACGCCATGGCCGAAGGTCTTCCGTATTATGCCGCCGCCGGATTTTCGATTAGTGAAGACAACAAATTGATGGCGTATGGCGTTGACAATGTCAGCCGCCGGCAATATACGATCTATATCAAGAATTTAGAAACTGGGGAAACGTATCCGGATGCCATTCCAAACACAACAGGAAATTCGGTTTGGGCGAGTGATAACAAAACCTTGTTTTATACATCCAAAAATGAAAAAACTCTTCTTTCCGAAAAGATCAAACGACATACATTGGGTAGTAGTGCCACAGAGGATGTAACGGTCTACGAAGAGTTGGATAAGAGCAATTATATTGGCGTCGGCAAAAGCAAGAACAACAAATATATTATGATCTATTCGCAAGCGACGCTTTCTTCGGAAATCTTTTTAGCGGACGCTTCCAAGCCTAATGCAACGTTCAAATCATTCCAACCTCGTATTAAAGACGTTTTATATGATGTCATTCCGCTGGAAGATGAGTTTTTAATTTTGACCAACAAAGACGCGGCTAATTTTCAACTAATGAAAACTCCGCTCACGGCAACAAGCGTAGAAAACTGGACAACGGTCATTCCGCATCGTACGGATGTGCTAATTGAAAGCGTAGATGAATTCAAAAACTTTTTAGTAGTAGAAGAGCGGAAAGAAGGGTTGATCCAGCTTCGTATTATCAACCGTCAGACGAATAAAGAACATTATATTGATTTTGGAGAACCTACCTACATGGCTTATCCCATGTCTAATCCGGAATATAATACCGACGTTTTACGTTACGGTTATACTTCGTTAACGACTCCAAGTTCCACGTACGACTATAATATGGATACTCAAGGAAAAGCACTCCTCAAACAACAGGAAGTTCTTGGAGGATACAACAACACGGATTACCAGGCAGAACGAATCTATGCGACGGCCAAAGATGGAACGAAGATTCCTATTTCTTTAGTGCATAAAAAAGATTCCAAGCGAGACGGAAGAACACCCCTATTGCTTTATGCCTATGGAAGTTATGGATCTAGTATGGATGCTTCTTTCAGCAGTAGCCGGTTGAGTTTGCTGAATAGAGGTTTTACCTATGCAATCGCGCATATCCGTGGCGGACAAGAAATGGGACGGCAATGGTATGAAGACGGCAAACTGATGAAAAAGAAAAATACTTTCACCGATTTTATCGATTGTGCTGAATACCTCATTCAGGAAAAATACACGAGTCCGGAACATCTGTACGCCGAAGGGGGTAGTGCCGGAGGTTTATTGATGGGCGCAGTTGTAAACATGGCTCCTCAACTTTGGCATGGCGTTATAGCCGCCGTTCCTTTTGTCGATGTAGTCAATACCATGTTAGACGAAAGTATTCCGTTAACAACAAACGAATTCGACGAATGGGGCAACCCGAAAGAAAAGAAAGCGTATTTCTATATGAAAAGCTACAGTCCGTACGAAAACGTGGAAAAGAAAGACTATCCAAACATGTTAGTTACCACTGGCCTACATGACAGTCAGGTACAGTATTTCGAGCCGGCGAAATGGGTAGCCAAACTGAGAGAGATGAAAACAAATAAGAATGTATTACTGCTCAAAACGAATATGGACTTCGGCCATGGCGGAGCCAGCGGACGTTTCGATTATCTAAAAGATCTTGCCTTGGAATATGTTTTTTTCTTCACCTTGGAAGGAATCACGCAATAAAATTATAC
>JAQVZS010000076.1 GCA_028708075.1 Massilibacteroides sp. | reverse complement strand
AATATGGATAAGGAAGATGCTAAATATTTCAATATCGTGCCTACGGATACGTTTGCAATCGGTGCTGACTCTTTAGTACGTGTTTCTTATTTCTTGTATTCCGGTAAAGACACCGCAGCTTATGATGTAACTGCTGCAGCTTTAAAATTGAGCAAGACTGCTAAGGGTGCAGTTGTCTTCAGAGCGACTAAGACGGAAGGCTACTATCAAATTATTCCTTTATCTTCAAACTACGATGCTGCAGTTCTTGATTCTTCTCAGGTGACAGTTTCCGGTACGGATGCCCTTGCAACACTTACTTCAGGTTATAGCTTGTTGAGCGGATTCTTCTCATTCGAAACTCCGCTGGCTCCTGAATATGCTGCTGTTGAGAATGGCCACTATGCGATTTCTTCTGTAGAAAACCCCACATTGGCTATTTCGTTCAACAACGATTCTATCGGTGTGTTGAAAGCAGAAACTGAATTGAAGTCTGACGATGCCTTTGCTAAAGAAAACTTCTCGTTGTTTGTAGAAGAATATAAAGCAGACGTGGTTAAGCCGTTGTATTACATCGCTTCTCAACAAACATTCTCTGCGGACAAATTGGCTTTGACAGAAGAAGAAGTGGCTGAAGATATTCGTTTCTTACTGACCGCTAAATCGGATGCTTCCGGTTTGAAAGCAATCAAGGCGAAGAGAATTGGTACTGCTCTGGATAGTTTGCATGTATACAATGTACCTGCAGCTCAAGATACGGTTAAACCTGTAGATAACTATTCTACCTTTGCCTTCTGCAAAACAACTGACACCGATGAATTCTATGTACAGAATGATAAGACCGGTAAATATTTAGCTCAGAAGAATGGTATTCTTACTTTAGAAGCTGATGTTGATAACTCTTTGGCATTCAAACTTGGAACAAGCGAAGCTCCGGTTGCTAACGACAATGTTGTAGCTGTTACATTCAGTGTTGTTTCTTCTGAAGGTGCTATCCTTGTTAAGGGTGCTGCCGGCAAGAAAGTGGTAGTTTCCAATATCCTTGGCCAGACTATCGCAAGCACAGTTCTTACATCCGATAACGTGACGATCGCCGCTCCTAAGGGAATCGTGGTGGTAGCCGTTCAAGGTGAAGAAGCTGTAAAAGCAATCGTAAAATAATACTAGCGATTAATAAATAAAAAAAAGGTAGCTGCACAAGCAGCTACCTTTTTTTATTTATTGTACCGATAACAAAAAGTTTCATAATTATGAAACTTTTTGTTATTTTTGCAGCATGAAAAGAAAGGTGATCGCATTCGGTCGATATTATCTAGATTTCATATCTTCACTTACAAACAAAGAAGTTTTGAAAGTGAAATACATTCTGTCGCTACTTGAAACAGAAGACCGTTTGCCTACGAAATTCATTAAGTTGATACGTGACGGATTATACGAGATTCGTATTACCTATAACAATAACATCTATCGAATCTTTTTTATCTTTGATGAAGGGCAAATAGTGGTCTTGTTTAATGGGTTTCAAAAGAAAACACAGAAAACACCTGTCTCGGAAATAGAAAAGGCATTTAACATTAAGGAGGAATATTATGAGTACAAAAGACAGCATGCTGACTGATATAAGCGCGGAACTTGAAAAAGAATTTGGCGTACACGGAACCCCTGAACGGGACAGGTTCGATGAAGAAGCATATGCTTTCTATACCGGGCAAATACTTCTTGAAGCAAGAAGAGAAGTTAAAGTCACCCAATCAGAACTTGCAAAAAGGATTAACACCACAAAGTCGTATATATCCCGTATAGAAAACGGCTCTATAAATCCCAGTGTGGGTACATTCTATCGAATAATGAATGCTCTTGGTTTAAAGATTGAGATAGTTAAACCAATTGCCTAACAGCTATTTATTAACTGAAAGTCGGCCGAATAATATTTTATATAATTTTTATCTTTCTGATTATCAATAAAAAAGGCGTTTTATACCTAAAACGCCTTTTCTCTTTTAGAAAAATATCGAATAAAAAATGGAGCGAAAAAAAAGTAAGAAATAACTTCTTCTTGAAATTATGAATGAAATGATAAGAATCGGTAAAATACATTCTCGTATCAACCGAGCTTCGTGTAAAAAAACTACGACGACAAAGATAAAGATAAGATCGATAAGAACAATATCATTCAGCGGATTTTCAAAATAACAGGCCCTTTTTTATCCATACCTTACCTTTGCGGGGACGAAAGCTGACGTTTAGACGACATAATACAGAATCAATACAGAACCGTTTGTTTTTATGCGTTTAACCCTGAAAAATGTTTTTGGGGGGTTACGTTTTTCTCGTCTAATCTTCGCTAAAACGATCAGCAAAGGAGGCAAATCTCTTTTTTATCTGTTTTTTCTGTGATTTTTATCTGTTTTTTCTTTGTTTATAACATTATTTAACGATTTGGCGGGGTTATCCCGATGATTTCTGAAATATAATTAATATTTTTGTTGCGTGTAGAAATGGCTTTAGGCCTTATCATTCAAAGAAGGGTAAGGCGATGTTACTTCTCACGGCTATTAGAACTTATTAAGAGTAATATCAATTTAGAAAAAAGGAATGACTTGGGAAGTCGTTCGGTGGGCTGTCTTTTATTCAGTTCCATCTGAAATCAGTATCCCCGGTTTTCCTTGGTGAGGCAACCTGTATGAGAAGATGGTTGAAAAGTACTTTATGTAAAAGGATCGGATATCTCCTGTTTCTTTTCTTGTTGGCGCATGGCATACCAGCCGGCGCGCAGCGTGTCGCCCTGAAAACTAATTTTTTGTATTGGGCGACCACCACCCCGAACCTTGGGGTCGAGATCCGGCTTCATGAACAATGGACGTTCGATCTTTCCGGCAATTATAATCCTTTCCGATTCGATTCTTCCAGCGAAAAAAATCCTAAACTGACGCATTGGCTATTGCAACCGGAGTTGCGGTATTGGCTATGCCGCCGTTTCGAAGGCGGCTATTTCGGTGTTCACGGCTTGTATGGTAAATACAATCTGGGAGGCATTTCCTTTCTCCCGGATTTAAAAGATTACCGTTATGACGGCGACTTGTATGGCGGCGGTATCTCTTACGGCTATCATTGGGCGTTCAGCGATCGTTGGGGGTTCGAGGCCAATCTCGGCGTCGGCTATGCCTATTTGAAATACGCGAAATACGATTGCGGAGCTTGTGGGAAAAAACAGGGAGACTATTACCGGCATTATATCGGGCCGACTCGCCTGGCGTTGTCGATCGTTTACTTTTTTAAATGAATTGAAGATGAAAAACCGGATAATACATCGTATGCTTTATTTATTAATCGGGGTTTTCACCTTCGGAACAGTTATGCCCGTCTTTGCCCGCGACGGCAGACTGTTGATCCGTCAGAAAGGATTGTTCGAACGGAACGACACGTTATTCGTTCAACTGGACATTTTGTTTAGCGGGCAAGTTATCGGCGATTTGTATGCATTGAAACTTGTTCCTTTCCTGCAATCCGACGTCAAGCGGATGGATCTTCCTTACGTGTTGATCAACGGCAAACAGCGGGCGGCTTTTTTTGAACGCGAAAAAGCACTGACTTACGGACAGGTGACGGAGAAAGAACCGATTTATGCGTATATCACGCAGCGGGGTACGGCCGAGCAACAGGAAATATCGTATGATATGCGCATCCCGTTTCGCCCATGGATGGCCTCTGCCCGTTTGGGATTGAAGCATATCCGCCGGGATTGTTGTTCGGATCATTTGTTGACGTTGAAAATGCTCGACGGCGACATTGCGCTCTCAAACGTCAAGCGGATCTCTTTTCCCCGCAAGAGCTCGAAGGTGGCTTACGAAAATATGGTGGATTTCCTGACCATGCCGATCGACGTCGCCCGCATACAGAGTAAATACCTGACGGCTTATTTGGATTATCCCAGAGGAAGCATGGAGGTGTCCGGCGATTACGCGTTTAACGGGCAGGAATTAGACCGCCTGAGGAAAGAAATGACGCCGCTTCTGCGCGATTCGCTCAGCACGTTGCGGCGTTTGGTCGTTACCGGATGCGCTTCGCCCGAAGGGTCGTACGCGTCGAACGAACAGCTTGCTAAAGGACGTGCGGAAGGCTTCAAACGTTATTTGATAAAAACGTATGAACTGTTGGATCATACGCTTTTCGAAGTAAACCACATTGCCGAAGATTGGGACGGCCTGCTCCGTCTGCTCGAAAAAGCCGATATCCCGGCGAAAGAAGAAGTGATCGGGATTATCCGTACAAAGGGGGTGTTTGAAGGACGGGAAAAACAATTGATGGATCTGAAAGGCGGTGTGCCTTACCGGGAGATGATGAAAAAACTTTTCCCGCAGCTCCGACGGATCGAATTACGATTAGATTATACCGTACGTCAGGTAGATGACGTGGAAGCGGAATACTTGTTGCAGGCCGATCCCGGACGGTTGCCCTTGGATGCCTATTTCCGTATGGCACAGGATCGGAAGCCGGGTTCTTCGGAATACGGCGAACTGTTTTCATCCGCAGCCCGCTATTATCCGGATAATCTGGAGGCTAATATTAACGCGGCTTCGGCGGCAATTATCCGCGGAGATTCCGTCATGGCGTGGCGTTACTTGCGGCGAATCGAGAAACGCCCCGAGGCGTATAACGATTTAGGGGTTTATTATTTGATGACGGGCGACTATAACCGTGCGGAACAGTATTTTAATCGCGCGGCGAAAGAAGGACACAAGCGGGCTAAAGCTCATTTGGAGGTAGTGAAAGAAGTACGTTTAACCGAACAGAGATAGGATGGAACAATACACCCCGAAACAGATCTTTAAGATACGAATCCGGTTATTCTTGGCCTTATTCGTGCTGCTGTCGTTAGCCGCTGTTATTCCTTCCTGCGAAATGCCCGACGAACGGGATGTCTGCTGCTATAATGTACGGATCGATTACCGCTATTATTCGGGAGGGGAGGATGTGTTTAAAGATCACATTCATTCTGTGCGCCATTTTCTTTTTGATGCCGACAGTGTTTTGCAGGAAGTGACCGACGTTGAAGGCGATGAAATCACCTATGTGGAGCGGGTCTTGCCGGCCGGAAAGTATACGATGCTTAGCTTCGCCAATATCGGGACATCCAGCCAGCTGGATAGCTTCCGGATTGGGGTCACGCGGCGGGAAGACTTGTCCTTATCCATGAATAATCCGGATGCAAACGGATATCAGCAAAACAGTGAACGTTTGTTTTTCGCTCTTCGCGATTTCGAGGTAAAGCCTAGCGGGATCGTGCATTATCTGGCGGATTTCACCCATGCACATAATATTTTGACGGTACGGGTAAAAATGAAAAACGGAAGTTTTGGAGATAGCGACCTTTATTATATGGAACTGACAAATGTGCCGGGTAGCTATCGTTTTTTTTCGGATGATAAAGTAGTTCGTGAAGTGGTGACTCGCGCGGGCGAAGAAGTGGAAAGCAGTGAGGATTACGTCGTGTACGCAATTCCGGAACTTGGCAACAGGCGAGTCGCCCATCGTGCGAAAGTTTATTATAAGCCCGGGGCGCTGGAAGGTTCTTTCATCACCTATCGTTACCGTAACAACGCGGTGCCGTTGTTTTGCCTTTATTCGGACGAGGGGCCGATGATGAAAGAGATCGATTTGTCCAAGTTTTTCGCCACGATGGGATGGGAATTGACTTTGAACATTACACAAGAGTTCGACATTACGATCACGATCGATGGGGAACGCGTATATGTTTCACCGACGATGATCAATGATTGGGAAGATGGAGGCGTGATTGGCGCCACAACTAAATAAATGAGATGGAGAAGAATTATTATTAACATTTTAAAGAATAATTGAATATGAAAAAAATGAGTTTTTGGGCGTTGTTGTCATGCTTGATGATAACTGCCGCTTGTTCGGATTCGAATGATCTTCCGGGAAAAGGAGATCCGGGATCGTCTGACAATTTAAATGTGAATGTGTCATTGAAACTGCCGGGTACGGATATTGTCTCGTATGCGGATATTGCTACGAATGAAGAGATCAAGGTGGATTCGTTGAATATTTATATGTTCAGCAAAGAAAATGACAGCTCTACAGATTTTACCTTACAGAAAGTTTTAGTTCAAGGGGAAGATTTTTCTACTTTGTCTTCGAGCGTCGGCGTCGATATTTCTTTTAAAGTATCCGGTGCAGATGATAAGCACCTTTATTTTATTGCCAATGATACGGAGGGGATCGCTTCTTTAGCCGCTACCGATATACGGAACACGACGGAAGACGAGTTTAAGGCGTTGTTGACCGATGCTGTTCCGCAGGTTCCTTCGTTGCTGATGACGGCCTATCAGTCGGTTGCAAAAGCAGCCTTGGAAACGGCGGTGACCGATGGTACTCCCGTGGCGCTTGGTGATGTCGAACTGACCCGTGTAGCCTCTCGTTTGGATATTCTGAATTATGAAAAAACGTTGGCGATAGACAGTGTACAATTGCTGAATACGCCTTCGGCAAGCTTTATTTATAACGTAGTGGATGGAACCACTTGGACTTTTGCCGGAGTGCCCAGCCCGGTTGCATTGGTCAATCTGCCGGTGAAGAAGATCGACGATGCCTTGCGATATGTCCCCGGTAGCGCTTCGCTTGCTTCTGAAGAACAGGGCGATTCGCTTTCTTTGAAGGGGCTGTACTATCCGTATGAAGGGCTTACCACGAATGACAGTAAAAGCCTGACCTTGAAAATATGGGGCCGCCTGAACGCGACCGATCAGACGAATGGTTCGCTGGCTGTGTATGAGGTGCCGTTGACCGAAACGACTGCTGCAAGTGCAGATCCTTCTGCTCAACGCATTCTTCGCAACCATCGTTATATTGTGCGGATCAACAACGCCATTTCCGGTACGATGAGCGCTACGTTTACGATTAAGGACTGGACCGTGGCCGATGGCGATACGGTTACGCAACCGATTGATGCCGGTTTGTTGAAAGTGACCAGCACGGCGTTAAACATTAGCAAAGTATTGGAAGTCCCGGCTACATTTTCCGCAAGCGCAGCAGATAGTACCTACACCTTCGCTGTTGAAGCTTCGACAGCTTGGACATTCGGTTTTAACGGATCGGAAACGGCCGATTGGGTAACGATCGACGCGGGAACGATCGTCATGAATACGGATACCGGAATTGGCGAATCTTTTACGCTGAAAATTAATAAGAATGAGACGACGGAAGCGCGCGAGGTGCGGATCAAGGTGGTTAGTGCGGCTGATCCGGAACTGTTCTATATTTTCAAAATAAGTCAGGCTCAACCCTGATACTAAAAGATAAAAGGTTATGAAGAAGTATTTGATTTTTCTTCTACCTCTGTTCTTCTGGCTTTCCTGTTCGGAGAAATGGGACGGGGAAGATATTCCGGTAGCGGATGACCAGGCGATAGTGCGTATGGAGCTAAAGGGGCTGGGCGGAAGCTCGCTTCGTTCGTATGCCGATGTTATTGGTGCCGAAGCTGATGAGATCAAGGTAGACAGTATTAAAGTATATGTGTTTGGTACGAGTTCGGGAGATCCTGATTTGTTGGAAGCGGTGTATACCATTCCGAAGTCGGAATTGACGCAAATTACGGGTGGTTCATCGGATGGTTATACGGCTGATTTTGCCGTGACGACGGTGGATGGAACGGAAAAATGGTTTGAAGTCCTGGCGAACGGGATCGATACGATCGCGATTCGCAGCGGGATGTCGTACGAAGGGTTCAAATCGGTTACGTCGCGTATTTTAACGGACGAACCGGAGCCGGGCTTTTTGATGGAAGGCTCGAATAAAGCGACTCCCACAGTGGGGACTTCTACGAGTTTGTCTATTGAACTGACTCGGTTGGTGGCACGGGTGGATGTTACGGTGCGTGCCAATAAATCGCCTTATGATGAGGCGACAGCGAATTTTAAGTTGACGGATTCACGCTTGACGAATATAGCCGACCGTTCTTTTTTGGTGCCGCAGGTCACTTATCCGGCTGAGGCTGTCTTATTGACGAATTTGCCCTGGCTGACGCAAGCGGCAACGAACGAAACGGTAGTTGGAACAGACGAACAGCGGCTTTGGAACGCGCATTATTTGTATGAATCTGCAAAGTCGGCCGATAATAAACCCGTTACGCTGGAAGTCAAAGGGAAATATTTGGGAGAAGATGCTTACTATCAAATCCCGATCGATATGAAGATCGAACGGAACCACCGCTACTTAGTGCAGATAGATAGTGTTACGCTGGCGGGCGTCTCTGCGACGATTAAGGTGCTGGATTGGGAAAGCGATACGATTGTGTATACACCGGGTGTAGGTGAGTATCTGACGGTTTCGTACAACCCGGACGGGGTGAAAAAGGTGTTGGTTCCCGAAGCGCGTTCTTCGTTTGATGCCGGAGAATATCCTACGGATACGATTCGTTTTGTAAATCTGAACGAAGGCGATACGCTGAAGGTTAAAACGGCAAGCACATCGGTAAGCACCGAGTTTTTCACTTCGACATCGTGGATCCGGCAGAAAGAAATGAATAGGGCAATGGTCGATTCGGTCGAACAGGAGTTTGTGATCGAGATCGATCCCAGCGTTGCTTCTTCTACGCGCGGCGCGTTGATCGTTTTCCGCAATCCGGAGAAACCGACCGTCATGCGCCGTCTTTACATCGAGCAGCCGGGCAATCCGCTGTTAAAATGGGCGACGGTCAATTTGACTGGCGTGGGAACGCCCGATTTGGATGCCGCGACTGCTTTAACCTCTTCGACGGCCGGCAATGCCGCCTATTACGGCGCCTGGTTTCAGTGGGGACGTAATGTGGCATTTACCAATGCCGCTTCTATCCCTTCCGGCGAAGAAAATCTCGCTGGCCCATTTGCTCCAACGGCAACCGAAGTTAGCGGAACGAAATTTATAACGGCGTCTGAGGCTTATCATTATGTTTGGTATACGGGTTATGGCCTGCAAGATACTTGGCGTAAGATTACGGGACAAACACAATCCGTCTCGTTAGGCACCGATCCTTGTCCGGACGGTTGGCGTTTGCCGACAGCCGATGAGATCGCCGCGATCATGCCGATCAACAGTACCGTAGGAGATTATGATGAAGCAGCAAATACGAATTATACGGACGAGTCGACGACCGCTACTTATTATACGGATGAGGGTGAGAAAGTCACGGCAGACTATTCTCCGGCTTCCTATTTTACGGGTAGTACTACTATTCGATACGGGATTAAACAGGCCGGTACGGCAAATGCCGCGATCTTTAAATGGGAGTATAAGACAACGTATCTAATCATTTCTTGTTTGAGAGTAGACGCCTCTTTCACGGCAACTTCGGCAAGCGATATTTCAACCGCTTTCAGCAGTGCGGCAACGAGTCAGGTTCTTGTTCGTTATTTCCCTGCGGCGGGGTATCGTTATGTCGATGGATCCATTAGCAGTCGTGGTACCAACGGCCTCTATTGGTCGTCCTCGTCGCATAGTAGCGCGAGTCAGTACGCGTGGAACCTGGGCTTTAGTAGTGTTAGCGCGCGCCTGAACCTTAACGGTCGGGCGTACGGCTTCTCTGTGCGTTGCGTAAAAGGGAATTAATATACGAATGGTATATATAATGTATAAAATGAAAAAGAGATGAAAATAAAAATAGTGTTCGGGGCCTTGTTGGCGGGCGTTGTGTTGGCTTGTTCGGACGAGGTGGCGCGCGAGAAGACCAATCCCGTGCTGCCCGAAGGAACGGCGGCGCTTAAGATCACCTTCTCTACCGGCGATTCCGGTAGCGGACTGAAAAGTTATGCCGACGACGACGAACTGAAAAAAGGACTTGAAGCGGAACGTCAGATAGATAGTGTCCGTCTTTATGTGTTTGATAATGCGGGTATTTTGGAACAGATCGTTATGGTCAGAAATGCGGATCTGGAGGATGCTTCTTCCGGCGACGCAAAAGAGGCGACTGTTTTACTGAATGTGGAGGGTGAGAAAGATATTGTCGCAATTGCCAATCCGGGGACGCTTGTCTCGGACGAATCGGTTTCGCCGATCGGTATGGCGTTTATCGATTTTGAGAAATTAGTGACCACGTCGCTCTTGAAAATGCCTGCAACTCCTTTTGTGATGTACGGTATAGCAACGAATCAAACGTTGACGTTGACGCAAGAAACTCCGGTTTCGTTTGAGTTGTCGCGTATTGTCGCGCGGGTGGATATTGTGAATCGCGACTCTGCCGTTACGGCAGAGCCGGATCAAGTGACAAAACCTTTTGTGCTGCAAAAAGCACGCCTGACGGGCGTCTATACTTCTGCTAAATTTAATGGAGCGGTAAATCCGGATGGACAGATTTTTTCGGGAACGGTCGATTGGGTGGATAACCCGAATGCGACGTACATGGGGACGATGCGTCATGCTTTGTACGCTTTCCCGACGCCGGCAAACAACGCCGTTTTGGAATTGTCCGGAACTTATGGCGGTGAACAGGCTTTCTATCAGGTGAAATTCGGTACCCTGGACTTGACGGCGAATCATCTGTATACCGTTTTTATCGACAGTATGACAACGACAACGGTGAACGCTACGATTAAGGTGACCGACTGGGCAAATGATACGATCGATTATCAACCGGTAGTCGGGGAGTATCTTTCGGTAACGAATGTGGAGGTATCGAATGCTTCGACGATGTCTTTTATTGCAGATGCGGCAACCAACCCGGCGACGGTGACCGACACGGTGCGAATGACTTCGCTGGACGAAGGAACGCTGACGGTAACCGTCGGGAGCAGTAATCTGGCGGCCAACTTTTTCTCGTCGGCCGATTGGGTTACGCAGACGGCTGTGGAGCCGTTGACTTCCGA
>JAQVZS010000001.1:81318-276258 GCA_028708075.1 Massilibacteroides sp. | reverse complement strand
GAAAACAAATCCGGGATATTCCTGCATCGGACGTTTGCGCGGATTAGCTGAATTGCGTGGGTTGGAAATGGGAATCGCCCGTTCGTATGGCAAAAAATAAAATCATCAAATAAAAAACTCCGGTTTTTTACGCCGGAGTCTTTTATTTGATAATATCTTTTTTCCGAATATGCGTCACTTCACCAAATTTAGCCAATTCGTTCATATCTATTTTTCTCGAATTACCAACCACCATATAAACAACCGGGCGATCAGCAACATGTCTTTCATAAAAACGGACAAGATCAGTCATATCAATCTCTTTTAAATAACGAATAAACTGTAAATTTGGATCTTCGTCATATCCATCCATCTTATAAAACGCTATTCTTTCGGAAATTTCTCGAAAAGAAGGATAATTATTATTCGCATGGTTTAATACAGTTTGCCGTATTGCGTCTATTTTCTCCGGTTTGACCGGCATTTTCCGGATTAAAGAATCAAGAACGGCAATTGCATCCGTCGTCTTATCTGATTGAGTTGTCATACTGGCCGTCAGGTCACCCGGTTTATCGCTATGGCTCAACGGTAAAATCGTATATTTAGCAAATGCACGATAAGCGAACGAACGAAATTCACGTATTTCCTGGAACATCAACGACGACATATCTCCGCCAAAATAACCGCTGAACAATTTTGCGGTGTAGCGTATCAAAGCCTTTGCATGCGGTTCACCCGAGACATAGGCATATACAATAGTTTGACTGGCATCCGGCATATTATAAAAAAACACCCGAGATTCAGAATAAATCGTAAGCGGACGATAATAAGGGGATGTAGAAGGCTTCGTAATACTCGACAATGGAATATTTTCATTCAACAAATCCGCGACTTGATCTGCCGGAATCGTCCCACAGTAATGAATGTCGCAGGCAACTTGTTGCGTCATATGAAAAGAATCAACCAATTCTTCACCCGTCATTTTTTTGAGCTCTGAAAAAGACACTTTTTTTAAATACCTGGATTCGTTGTCGTATTTAACCATTTCCAACAACGCAGACGATATTTCATCACTCGATTTGGCAAAAGCTTTTTGAGCGACCTTTTCGGCATCCCTCAACTGACTTACTTTTTTACGATCGGCCTTTACCGTTTGCATAAATGTAGCGACTAGACGCAAGGTCTGTTCAAACTTTTCATCGAAACCATTTACTTTGATTATAAAAAGCTGATCATCTGCCTCAAACGATAAGGACGCGCCCAAAGATTGAAGGGTTTCACGAAATTCCCGGAAAGACTGCTCTTCCGTACCTAGAAACGGCAAATAATTAGCCACCTGTTTCAAAATTGGCGCTTTCAACGTCCCTATTTTATAAGACAAGTTCAACGTAAATATATTATTTACGGGATTTAACTTCACATACAAAGTCGTATAGGGAGACAAAGACAAAGTTTCCACATCATTCTCAAAATCCAACAAACGTGGCGGTAATTTCCGAACAGGTATCGTCTCGAGTTTCTTCGCAAAAGCTGATTTTGCATCTGTGTTTTGAGGCATTACCGGGTCGTAATCAGGTTTAGGTAAATTATCCTTGGGATACTTTCCTGTTTTCTTCGTCACGTATAAATGATCTTCCGTAAAATATGTCCGCGCAGCATTCACTACATCTTCCTTTGTCAAAGCATTGATACGATCCAAATCCGTCACATACTCTTCCCACGAAATTCCTTGCGAATACAAACGCATCATCGTTTGCGCACGCGAACTGATATCTTCCAAGCTAGCATTATACGAACGAACTGATTCCAATTTCAGGCTATTAAACATTTCATCAGAAAAATCACCCGCTTTCACCCGCTCAATTTCCCGCCAAACCAATCGGGTCGCAGAATTATAAGTTTGAAACAACAATTTAGGAACAACCCCTACGCCAAGAATTCCAGCTTCGTTTAAACTTTCGCTCATAGCAATAGCCGCCATCAACTGCCTGTCGACCATCAACTTATCCAAAAATCCCGTTCCGTTCTCATTATTTAATAGACCAACAGCAATCTTTAATGCGGCTTCGTCCGGATGATTCGCCGGAACTCCGCGAAAGCCTAGCGCCAACACTTTAATAAAAGGAATAGATAATTTAATTCGTTCCGTTTCTTTTCCCTTAAAAGAAGGAAGAGGCACTTTCTGACGGACAGGCGGATTGCCCTCTCGTATTTTGGAAAACGTAGCTTCCAAAATCGGGAGCACCTCCGACGAATAAAAATCCCCGCTGAGAATCAATCCCATATTCGAAGCGACATAATAAGTTTCAAAAAACTTCCGCATTTCGGAAAGACGCGGATTTTTCAAATTCTCGGTACTTCCAATAATCGGATATGCATACGGATGCGGATAGAAATAACGATGAGTCAATTTTTCAATCGCTTGTCCACCAATCCGATCGGTATACATGTTTTTTTCTTCATACACCGTTTCTAGTTCGCTTTGAAAAAGACGGAACACCGGATTCCGAAGACGCTCGCTGTTGATCTCCGCCCACTGTTCCATATATTGAGGCGAAAAAGTATTGAAATAAACCGTATAATCGTAAGAAGTCCCCGCGTTTAATTTACTTCCCCCATAGCGGGTAATTAAATGATCGAACTCGTTAGGAATCACATATTCAGAAGCACGGATACTAATCTGATTAATTTCAGATTGAATCTTTTTCCGCTCGTGCGGATCGGCTGTTAAGGCCAATTCATCGTATTTGACAGCTATCGAATCCAACAAAACTTTTTCAGCCTCAAAATCAATTGTGCCGATTTTATCGGTTCCTTTGAACATCATATGTTCAAAATAATGGGCTATCCCGGTATCCGGACAGTCCTTTGCACCGGCTTTCACCACCACAGCCCCAAACACTTTGGGTTGGCTATGATCCTCATTCAACCAAACAGCCAGTCCATTACTCAGTTTATATTCTTTTACACGAAGTGATTCCGGTATTTCAGCCGAATAAACACTTGCGCTTAGTGTTAGCAGTGCCACAGGCAATATTTTTTTCATTAAGATACATATACTGAATACAAATATATCTACTTTCATTAAACAATCCTAGAATTCAAAAGGTTTTTACATTTCAAAAGGAATCATTATATTTGTTTTGATAATTATGTTTAGATTTCGTGAAAAAATATACACTTTTGCACGGTATGAAATTGAAATTCTTAATGTCGGCATTCTTGCTGTCGTTTATCTATCTGATGAATGGCTACGCGGAGAATCTTTATTTCAGACATTATAACAACAAACATGGATTATCTCACAATACAGTCTATGCTGCTATTCAGGATAAAAGAGGGTTCATGTGGTTTGGAACAGATGACGGGCTGAACCGTTTTGATGGACATACATTTAAAGTTTACCGTTATAATTCTTTATCTACAAATTGCATTCCGAATGATTGCATCATCAGCCTTTTTGAGGATTCGAACGGACAAATCTGGATCTGTACGAACAAAGGCGTTTGTTACTATGATTACCGCAGCGAGACATTTCATCCGTTCCGCCTTTATCCAGAACAAAAGAATATTGAGTATTTCTGGCATGTCAAAGAAGATTCGCAACGCAACCTGTGGTTTATCAATCCCAACCAGATTGTCCGCTACAACCTAAATGATAAAAATTTCAAACTATACCCCGCAAAGGATTTCTTCCACCCAGGAGCCATAACGATTACGGAAGATGGAAATCCGCTGCTTTCCGATGAAAGCGCAATCTACGAATACAATAGGCAAACCGATACCTTTAGACGAACCTCCATTCTAAGCCAAAACGATATAGATAAGCAAACAAGGATCGACGTCATTCAGCAAATTCCGGAAGTCGGTATTCTAATTGGAACGAATCGACAAGGGTTGAAGCTCTATCATTACGAGACGAAACAAACGAAAAATATCATTCCAGATACACAGATCAGGGATATTTGTTCCTTCAATAAGCATACGTATTGGATTGCATCCGAATCGGGCATTTATATTTACAATTTGCTTGATAAAAGCCTCGTCAATCTGCGTAAATCCCTGACCAATGAATTTGCTTTATCCGACAATGCTATTTATTCGTTGTTGAAAGACAATGAAGACGGCATGTGGGTGGGCTCTTTTTTCGGAGGAATCAATTATTTGCCAAAACAGTATACACCTTTCTATTATTTTATAGGTGGAAAGACACACCCCGACATGCTAGGAAATGCCATCAGGGAAATCTGTCCGGATCAATACGGAATGATTTGGCTCGGGACAGAAGATAACGGGATCAACCGCTACAATCCAAAAACCGGTACGATAACAAATTTTTCGTATAATAACCCGGAGCGTCCGCTTTCCGCCACTAATATTCACGGACTTTTGGCGCAAAAAGATAAATTATGGATAGGAACTTATAATAAAGGGATAGATGTGATGGATCTTCCGTCTGGAAGAATCATCAAAAGATACACGCGAGAAAATACGAATCAGGGGTTAAAGAGCGATTTCATCGTCTGTTTCCATGTCACACGAATAGGCGATTTTTTTGTCGGAACCGGAACGGGAATCAGTCTTTACGACAAAAAATCGGACACGTTCAAACCGTGGAAGGACATTCATGCCTTGACCCGGCAAATCTACGACGACCAAAACGGAGATCTCTGGATGGCAACAGCAAATGGCGTTTTTCATTATCTGCGCGAAACAAACGAGTTACGTCATTATATCTACGATCCGGACAATTCACAAAGTATCGGTAGCAACAACGTAACTTCCGTTTTTGAAGACAGTAAAAGACGAATCTGGATAAGTACCGTCAATGGGCTCTCGCTATTCAACCGGGAAACGACATCGTTTAATCGGATTACCGCCGAAGACGGCCTGCCCAGCAATATCGTCTATCGTATAGTAGAAGATGAAAACGGTTTTTTCTGGCTATCGACGGCCAATGGACTCGTTCGTTTCCATCCTGACACCCACGTCATACGGACGTTTACTTACACAGACGGGCTCCACGAAACACAGTTCAATTACAGTTCCTCATATAAAGCCCCCGACGGAACGATTTACATGGGAACGATCAATGGCATGATCGCGTTCAATCCCAACCACTTTAAAGAAGATAGTTTTACACCTCCCATCTACATTACCCGTGTACACGTAGCTGACGAAAAAAGTAATAAATACAAGTCCTTGCCGGCAGAAAGTCTCAAAAAATTGCAACTGCCGTTCAACGCCGCAACCTTCACGCTTTCGTTTGTCGCCCTGAGCTATACCTCGCCCGAAGCTATCCGATACGCATATAAACTCGAAAATATCGACAAGGACTGGATTTATATGGAAGGGAATAAAGATGTCACATTCGCTAATCTATCTCCCGGTAAATATACATTTAAGATAAAATCTACCAACAGTAGCGGCGTTTGGAAAGAAAACGAAAAGTCCCTACCGATCCTGATCACTCCTCCCTTTTGGCTGACCGGATGGGCTTTCCTATTTTATTTTCTGTTTGTCGGAACACTTGCTTTTCTGTTTTACAATTATAAAAAACATCGGTTGGAAGAAAAACATCGATTGAAACGTGAGCGGTTCGAAGCAAGAAAAGAAAAAGAACTCTACGATGCAAAAATCCAGTTCTTTACATTTATTACACACGAAATACGAACGCCACTAACCTTGATTAAAGCTCCGTTAGAAAAAATCATCAAATCTGGCGACGGCACCTTAGAAACAAAAGAAAACCTCTCGATCATTGAAAAGAATACCGCTCGATTGCTGCACTTGAGTAACCAGTTGTTGGATTTCAGGAAAACAGAAAGCAAAGGATTCAAACTGCATTTTATCCAAACAAACGTATTAGTCTGGATAGAAACGATTCTTCATCCCTTCCTACCGGTAATGGAACAAAAATCGAAAAACTTTACACTCGAAATGCCGAAAGAACCGTTGTTCGCGGCTATCGACCGGGAAGCATTTTCAAAAATACTCAGCAATTTGCTGACCAACGCACTTAAATATTCTGATAAAAACATACGCATGCATGTCGAACCCAATACCTCTGGCGAAACATTCTCGATTACCGTGATCAACGATGGCATCCTGATCCCCACAGAAGAACAGGAACAAGTCTTCACCCCTTTCTACCGGCTGAAAGAGACACAACACAAAGAAGGTAGTGGCCTTGGCCTATCGTTAGCACGCTCGCTAACAGATTTCCACCAGGGGACGCTCACTTGCAATCGAACAATAGACCACCAAAATTGTTTCGTTCTGACATTACCAACGAACTTATCGTCTGAGAATAGTTTTTTCTCTAAACAGAAAGAAGACAGTAAAATAAACGTTCCTTCCAAAACAAAAAAGGCAACTATTCTCATCGTTGAAGACCAAGAAGATATGAGGCTATTTATCCGCAAAGAATTAATGGAAAACTACGTAGTGCTGGAAGCGGAAGACGGAAAAGAAGCCCTTTCGATCTTAGAAAACAACTTGGTCAATTTAATCATCAGCGACGTGATGATGCCGAATATAGATGGGTTCGAATTATGCAATGCCGTCAAAAATAATATCAATTTCAGCCATATTCCCTTTATTCTACTCACGGCACAACATAATCTGCAATCACATCTGCAAGGATTGAACCAGGGAGCCGATGCATATATGGAAAAGCCGTTTTCGGTCGACTTACTTTTAGCACAAACAAGCAATCTTTTAAAAAACAGGGAACTGTTAAACAAGTCTTACAAAGAAAAGCCCTTTACCAACGTGGCATCATTGTCCACTTCGCCGGCGGACGATATTTTCCTGAAAGCTCTTACGACGTGCATCGAAAAAAACATGACAAACGAGTCTTTAGGTGTAGAAATGCTGGCAAGCGAATTAGGGATGAGCACATCCGGATTATACCGGAAGGTAAAAGGCCTTTCGGGTATTCCTCCGATAGAGTTCATCAAAATCGCACGTTTAAAGAAAGCAACCCGGTTAATGCAGGGAGGAGAAACAAGAATGAATGAGATCGCATACCAATGCGGGTTCTCCTCCCCTTCTTATTTCTCCACCAGCTTCTTAAAACAATACGGTAAATCACCATCCGATTTCATCAAAGAATTGAATGGAAACGCGAAATAAATAATACAAAATTCTTATATTCTTTCATCGGGACGAATTTCTATTCGAAAAGCCCTCCATAGTGAACTGTTTTTTATTGATTTTCATATAAAAAATTCATACCTATGATTTTAAAAATTCTTCGGGATCTTTTTGAAAATTCTTCGGGACGATTTTTGAAAACGTTCGGGATGATTTTTTTAAACCTTAAGTAAGGTTGAAAATCAACAATCTAAAAATACTTTTTGACATCGGGATGATTTTCTCGTCTGTTCCAAGCAGATAGGGAACGAAAGCTTCTTCGAAAATCAAGGGGAGAAGAAAAAAAGAAAGCCGCACTGTGGATATGAACAAACTCCGTATGACAGGATTTGAGTGCTTTGCTACCTTTGTAATCCGCTGTGCGAAGCATCCCCGAAAGGTGCGGCCCGCCATTGGTAACAAGAGCTATGTCTCGGAATTAAATTAACTGATGAGTTTCCCAATCGACCAGTGCGGCTAAACTTATTTGTTTACTGCAAAGTAAAAAAAAAAAAAGGAGACTACCAAACTTAATTCCGCATTATGACTATGTTTAAACCAGTTTTATAACATAATATAATAAGCAGAAATTCCAATGGCTCGTTTGTTATATATAAAGGTGTTCATATATTTTTACGCGTATTATTCACCTATTAATTCCTCCGATGAGAACACTTAATTTTGTATTCATGTATTTCCTACTTTTTATAACCGGAGTATTTTTCCCTTTTGCTAGCGCAAAGGAAAACCGGGAAACCCAAGAGAAATTATGGTAAAAGACTGATAACTTTAAGAAAATTAATTTTTGCGATAAAACAACAAAAACGTATTTTAATCATAAAGAGGGCCTTTTCGCAAAGGCCCTCTTTATAGGTTCTTAATAGGTATTAGTCTTTAAGGCAAAAAGATTGTTTAGGTTATCTGTGACAAAGATGCTTGAATAAATTAAACCATACAAATAAAAAAAGATATTTTACAACACATTTTTATAATTATCGGCATTTATTAGCAGCTTCTTCTTTTTTTTAACACTTTTCGCTTAGTGGTAAAGGTAATGTACCTCCATTCCATGAACCACATCGTCTACTTTTTGTCCATCGTAAACGAGTGTTCCGTTCACATAAGTCTGCGCAATAGCATGTTTAAACGTATGTCCTTCGAAAGGCGACCAGCCGCATTTATATAACAACGAATCTTTTGTGACAGGCGTATCCTTTTCTGCATCGATCAACACCAGGTCGGCATAATAACCCGGACGAATATAGCCACGACGATCGATATGAAATAAATCAGCAGGCATATGTGCCATTTTATCCACGACTTTTTCGAGCGTAAAACATCCTGCAGACACCAAATCGAGCATAGCCAGCAGCGAATGTTGGACCAAAGGCCCCCCAGAAGAAGCCTTAAGGCAATTACCTTCTTTTTCGGCCAACAAATGTGGAGCATGGTCGGTCGCAACAATGTCGATAATATCGTCGTTCACCGCGGCGCGCAAAGCGTCACGGTCTTTTTCGGTTTTAATAGATGGGTTCCATTTGATACGGTTGCCGTACTTCGCATAATCTCCATCATGAAACCAGAGATGATGCACACAAACTTCGCCCGTAATCTTTTTTTCATGCAAAGGAATGGCATTCGTCAGTAAGCTCAATTCTTTTGCGGTAGAAAGATGCAAAATATGCAAGCGCGAACCAAGGCGGGTCGCTAGTTCGACAGCTTCGGAAGAGGAAGCATAACACGCTTCTTCACTCCGGATCTTGCTATGAAAATGGATATCCAAGTCTTCACCGAACTGCGAAGTATAATAGGCTATGTTTTTCCGGATAATTTCTTCTTTTTCCGCATGAACAGCAATCAGCATGCCGGCTTCGGAAAAAACACGTTCGAGCGTATCCTTATTATCTACCAGCATATTTCCCGTAGACGATCCAAGAAAAAGCTTCAATCCCGGAATACGGCTGCGATCCAACTTGCATATCTCATCCAAATTATCGTTCGTTCCGCCAAAGAAAAAAGAATAATTAGCGACGGAAGTTTCCGATGCGCGACGAAACTTCCATTCCAATTCGGGTAAAGTCGTCGTTTGAGGTTTCGTATTAGGCATATCCATAAACGTTGTGACTCCTCCAGCTACTGCAGCCCGGCTCTCGCTGGCAATATCGCCTTTATGCGTTAAGCCGGGTTCACGGAAATGAACCTGGTCGTCGATCACTCCGGGCAATAACCATTTCCCTTTGGCGTTGACAATGCGATCAGCCTCTTGTTGCAAAACGGCCAACTGACCGTCACACATCTCTCCCACCGACAAAATAAACGCTCCGTCAGTGAAAACGTAACCTTCAAAAGAACGCCCTTCGTTAGTAATACGCGCATTCTGAATAAGTAACTTACTCATATATATATATATGTTCTTATTTTTTCTGTGGATATTTACGAAAAAAACTCCACCATTTCAATTGCAATACGCCAAACAGTGCTTCGCCAAAGATAGAAGAATTCATTTTGGAAGTCCCCAAAACTCTGTTGATAAAAATAATGGGTACCTCAACAATCTTGAAACCGCATTTATAAGCCGTAAATTTCATTTCTATCTGAAAAGCATATCCTTTGAAGTGAATACGATCCAGGTCGATCGTTTCCAATACTTGCCGGCGATAACACTTAAAGCCGGCAGTCGTATCCTGCACATCCATACCCGTAACAAAACGGACATAAGTAGAAGCAAAATAAGACATAAGTACACGTCCCAACGGCCAGTTGACAACATTGACCCCATTGCAATAACGCGAGCCAACAGCGACATCGGCACCTCCTTCAATACATGCGGCATATAACCGGGGCAAATCAGCCGGATTATGGCTAAAATCGGCATCCATTTCAAAAATAAATTCGTAACCCTGCTCCAACGACCATTTAAATCCCCGGATATAGGCCGTCCCCAATCCTAACTTCCCTTCTCTTTCAATGAGAAATAAACGTCCTGGAAATTCTTTTTGCAGATTTTCCACAATGGCAGCAGTTCCATCCGGCGAACCGTCGTCAATAATCAAGACATGAAAAAACTTTTCAAGACCGAATACGGTTCGGATAATACTTTCCACATTTTCTTTTTCATTATATGTGGGAATGATTACAATACTGTCTGACATACTTTTCCAGAATAAAAAATGAAACCTTTATCAAAGGTACAAAATATTTTCATTTCTCGGGTATGTCCCTTTTAAGCAGATCGAAAAGAGTTTTCCTTTTCCTCATAAAGAAATTAGGAATAATCACGTACATTTGCACTATTCATAATAAAAGAACCATGTTCTTAAAAACAGAGTGTATGAAAACACAAACAATTATTTTCTTTGCTGTAGCAAGTCTGCTTTTTTACGGCTGTAAAACGGGAGTAAAAAATGCAGGGAAAAACGATATTTCGTTTGATTCCATCCAGGTAGAAAAAGTTTATCATTTATTAGACAATCCCGAAAATCCCAATTGTAATTTCCAATTAAAGTTTATTTTTCCCGTGAAAATGGGTGATAAGAATCTGTTAACAAAAATACAAAAACAATTTGTTTCGGATTATTTCGGCGACGAATATGGTGAATTATCACCCGAAGAAGCCACGGCGAAATACACAGAAGAATATTTAAATAGCTATAAAGAACTGGAAGACGATTTCAATCTGGAAACCCAACGAAGTGAAGGAAAACAAATCCCCTCCTGGTTCTCTTACTATGAAATGTCTGAAAATGAAATCTGTTATAATAGTAACCAGATTCTTTCCTATTCGGTTAATTTTAACAATTATACCGGCGGAGCTCATGGCGCTCATTCGACTCGTTATCATGTGATCGACTTGAGAACCGGTAATAAAATAACAGAAGACGCTATTTTTGTAGAAGATTATCAGGACCAGCTTGCCCCAATTTTAGTCGACAAGATTGCGGAATTAAACAACGTTCAAGATGCCAAGGAATTGGAAAACATTGGTTTTTTCAGCGTGGACGAAATTTATCCGAATGGTAATTTTTTAATTGACGACACGGGAATAACCTATGCTTTTAATGAATACGAGATAGCGGCTTATGTCCTCGGATTGATCGAAGTACGTATTCCATTTAAAGAAATTGAATATCTACTTCGAAAAGACAGCCCGATCTCACATCTTATTTTTTAATCATCTATGCAAATTATTCAAAAATATTTTCCGGATTTAACCGAAAAACAAATCACGCAATTTACAGCTATCGATGTTCTTTACAAGGAATGGAATACAAAAATAAATGTGATTTCACGTAAAGATATTGAGAATCTATATCTACATCATGTGCTCCATTCGTTGGGTATTGCCAAACTGCTTCGTTTTAAAACGGGAACGACAATTATGGATATTGGTACGGGAGGTGGTTTTCCAGGTATCCCGCTTGCCATACTTTTTCCGGAAACGGAGTTTCTTATGATTGACAGTATCGGTAAAAAAATAAAAGTTGCACAAGCCATAGCCGAAAGTATCGGACTAGTAAATGTACGTTTCAGGCATTGTCGCGGTGAAGAAGAAAAAGGAAAATTTGATTTTGTCGTCAGCCGAGCAGTCATGCCTTTGACCGATTTAGCTAAGATTGTCCGAAAAAATATATCGGAAAAACAGATAAACGCATTGCCTAATGGCTTGATTTGTTTGAAAGGCGGTGAATTACAGCATGAAGTCCTTCCCTTTAAAAACAAAGCGATGGTAGTCGACCTGAAATCGTATTTCAAAGAAGAGTATTTTATAACAAAAAAAATAGTGTACGTGCCATTATGATTACGATTAAACCTTTTGAATTTAATTATTTTTCGGAGAATTGCTATTTGCTTCATGACGAAACAAAAGAAGCCGTATTGATCGATTGTGGCGCTTGCCGGAAAGAAGAAGAGGACGAGTTGATCCGATATATAGAAGAGAATGACTTGACACTCAAACGGCTTTTATGTACGCATTTGCATCTGGACCATATCTTTGGAAATGATTTTATCTACAAAAAATACGGATTGAAGCCGGAAGCACATCGAACCGATGTAGAAAAACTCCCTTCTCCCGCTGAACAAGCACGGTTGTTCGGATTAAAAACAGCAATGCAACCGATTAAAGTGGCACATTATATCGTAGGAAATGAAATCATAACATTTGGCGATTCGGAACTGATCGCACTGCTTGTTCCGGGACATTCACCGGGTAGTCTTGCGTTTTATAACAAAAAAGAACGTTTTGTTATTTCGGGCGATGCTTTATTTTGCGGAAGTATCGGGCGTACAGACTTGTGGGGGGGAGATCAGGACGTATTGATCGCTGCCATCAACGATAAGCTTTTTAGTTTGCCAGACGAGACGGTTGTTTATCCGGGGCATGGACCTACGACCAGTATCATTGAGGAAAAATTTAATAATCCCTATTTATAACTAAATTGTATATGGACACAAATAAATTTGTTAATCGCCATGTCGGTATTTCATCCGAAGACATCCCTGAGATGTTGAAAACTGTCGGAGTATCGTCTCTTGATGAATTAATCGATCAGACCATTCCCGCAAATATCCGTTTAAAACATCCGCTAAATTTACCAGAAGCCATGACAGAAAGAGAATTGTCCGAACATTTGTCTGAGCTGGCTTCAAAAAATGAAGTATTTACCTCATACATCGGAATGGGGTGGTATGACACCGTTTGCCCTGCGCCGGTTCAACGAAATGTTTTCGAAAATCCAGTGTGGTATACCTCTTATACGCCCTATCAGGCGGAAATTTCTCAGGGACGATTGGAAGCATTAATAAACTTCCAAACGATGGTTTGTGATTTGACCGGACTTCCGCTATCGAATTGTTCTTTACTTGATGAGGCGACTGCAGGAGCTGAAGCGGCGACGATGCTGCATGCAACCCGTAACCGCGAGCAAATTAAGAATGACGCAAATATCTTATTTGTGGACGATCACGTGTTTCCTTCTACTCTAGCGGTAATTCATACGCGAATGAAACCGCAAGGTATAGAAGTAGTTACTGGAGATTACAAGACATTTGAACCGACAGAAAAAGTTTTCGCGGCTATTGTTCAATTTCCGAATAGTAATGGCTCTATCGAAGATTATTCGGAATTTATTGCAGAGGTTCAAGCTAAAGGGATTCGTGTTGCGGTTGCCGCCGACCTGCTGAGCCTTGTTTTATTAACTCCTCCGGGAGAATGGGGTGCGGATGTCGTATTCGGATCTACACAGCGATTCGGTATTCCGATGTTTTACGGAGGCCCATCTGCGGCTTATTTTGCGACAAAAGACGAATATAAACGTAATATTCCAGGACGAATCATCGGCGTATCGAAAGACGCTTACGGTCATCCAGCATTCCGTTTAGCGCTTCAGACGCGTGAACAACACATCAAACGGGAGAAAGCAACGTCCAATATTTGTACTGCGCAGGCGTTATTGGCAACAATGGCTGGTTTTTATGCGGTCTATCACGGCGCAGAAGGATTGAAAATCATTGCTGAGCGTATTCATGCATACGCCGGATTCCTTACTTCCGAACTCCAAAAATTGGGATATAAACAACTAAACACAAACTATTTCGATACGCTCAAAATCGAATTACCGGTTAACGTATCGATTAGTGCACTACGCGAGATCGCATTGGAATGTAAAGTAAACTTACGTTATTTCGAAAGTGGGCAAATCGGCATCAGTCTGGATGAAACAACATTGCCGACTGACTTGGGGGTCTTGCTGTATATTTTTTCCGGAGCAGCCGGCAAAGATTATACGCTGGACAAAGAAATTGAAATCAAAACCTATTCTGACTGTCGATTCGTGCGCCATTCGAAATTTTTGCAGGACGAAGCATTTAAAAAATACCATACGGAAACGGAATTGATGCGTTATATTACCCGTCTGGGACGTCGTGATATTTCGTTGGCACATTCCATGATCTCGTTAGGCTCATGTACAATGAAACTGAATTCGGCTTCATCCATGTTTGCATTAAGTCGCGGGGAATTTCAGAACATACATCCTTATGCACCGGAAGAGCAGGTAGAAGGTTATAAGGAGCTTATTGAAAACCTAACAAGTTACCTAAAAGAAATTACGGGATTTGCAGGTTATACGTTGCAACCGAACTCAGGGGCAGCGGGAGAATACACTGGGCTACGCATCATCCGTTCTTATTTGGAAAGTACCGGACAGGGACACCGAGATATTGTTTTGCTGCCAGCTTCGGCTCATGGGACGAACCCTGCCAGCGCCGTTCAATGCGGGTATTCGACAGTAACGGTGAAATGCGACGAAAATGGCAATATCGATCTGGCTGATTTTCGTATCAAAGCAGAAGAGAACAAGGATCGTCTGGCTGCAACGATGATCACATATCCGTCAACACACGGTATTTTTGAAGCAGATATCAAAGAAATGTGCGAAATTGTTCACGCTTGCGGCGGACAAGTATATATGGATGGGGCAAATATGAATGCACAAGTTGGATTGACTAATCCGGGAACAATCGGTGCGGATGTGTGTCATTTGAATTTGCACAAAACCTTCGCTATTCCTCACGGTGGTGGCGGACCTGGTGTAGGACCGGTAGGCGTAGCGCAACATTTAATTCCATTCTTACCCTCCCACCCTGTTCTTTGGGGAAGTGAAACCAACACGGTAGCAGCTGCGCCATTCGGAAGCGCTGGAGTATTACCAATCACGTATGCCTATATCCGTTTGTTGGGAACTGAAGGTCTTACGATGGCAACTAAAGCTGCCATACTGAACGCTAACTACCTGGCTTGCAAGTTGAAAGATACATACGGAATTGTCTATACAGGCGTAACCGGACGTGTGGGACACGAACTCATTCTAGAATGTCGCAAGATAAAAGAAGCTTCGGGAGTAGACGAAGGGGATATCGCAAAACGTTTGATGGATTTCGGATACCATGCTCCTACACTCTCGTTCCCTGTCCACGGAACGTTGATGATAGAACCGACCGAAAGTGAAAGCAAGGCAGAACTGGATCGCTTTATTGAGGTTCTGGACTGTATCTGGAAAGAGATTAAGGAAGTAGAAGAAGGAATAGCGGATAAAACCGACAACGTGTTGAAAAACTCGCCTCACCCGGAATATGAAGTAACAGCCAACGAATGGAAACATGCTTATCCAAGAAGCAAAGCGGCGTTCCCTCTGGAATGGCTACACGAAAACAAATTCTGGCTGAACGTAGCTCGTGTTGACAATGCCTATGGTGACCGAAATCTAATTCCGACAATTTGTTCCTGCCAATAAAAGGAAGATTTGGTACGATGTGAGAAATTATACGAATGGGTAAAAAAATATAATCAAGAAGCAAAGTCTATTCAAACTTATCATAAATTACGTCCTATTCCACAATCGCACATTGACCGATTAATTCCGGCTGGAGATATCAAAGAAGAACAAAATGAAGGATATTATTAATAAATATATTTTTTAGTCTAATATCTTTTAAATAAAAAATGAGCAAGAATGATTATTACTGCTCATTTTTTATTTTTAGATTCTTTGTCAACAGTTCAATTAATTATCTATCATTATCAAACGATCGTAATCTTTTTTTTAACTTTATCAAAAAAAACGAAAGATGAAAAAACTGTTTATTATCCTATCTGTGCTCTTGAGTTGCGGTATTTTTATCCACGCGCAAACCATCACCCCCGCAACGGCTTTGGTTGCTTATCTTCACAATGACGACAAAACCTACGCGTGGGAGGTTTGTGACACGTATGAAATAGATCAGGTAACGGTTTATTCCTTACTTTTTGTTTCTCAGAAGTGGCAGGACATTCTTTGGAAACACGAATTGTTGGTTTACGTTCCTCAGAAAGTTACGCAAGATGGCGCGTTGTTATTTATCAGCGGAGGTGCAATCAACGAAAAATGGCCGAAAATGATCTCAAAAGACGACTCCACTTCATGCTTTCTTTCGAATATAGCGAAACAGAACAAAGCGCTTGTCTGCATGTTGAAACAAGTTCCGAATCAACCGCTTTACGGCGGGTTGAAAGAAGATGCCCTGATCTCTTATACGCTTAATGAATTCCGTAAAAGCAAAGATTATTCCTGGCCGTTACTTTTTCCGATGGTTAAAAGCGCGCGTAGCGCGATGAATGTTGTACAGGACTTTGCCAACACTCAGTTAAAGCAATCCATTCGCCGGTTTGTAATATCTGGGGCATCCAAACGCGGATGGACAACCTGGTTGACAGGAGCCAGCGAAGACCCACGTGTGATTGCCATAGCGCCCATGGTAATTGATATGTTGAATATGCCCGTAAGTCTCGATTATCAGAAGCAGTTATACGGCGGATATAGTAAGGAAATAAATGATTATGTTAATCTGGATATTCCTCAAGCAGTACATAGCGATTTTGGAAAGGCCATCATCCAAATGATCGATCCTTATTCATACCGGGAAAAACTAACCATGCCAAAACTTATTTTTATGGCTACAAACGATCCATACTGGACATTGGACGCCGTAAAAAACTACCTGTACGAAATCCCCGGGAAAAACATGTTGCATTATGTGCCGAACGCTGGACACAGCATGGGTGACAAAAAACAGGTTTTCAGGGCACTGAACGCGTTCTTTTCCATTACGCTGAATAACACCCAATATCCTGTTTCATCGTGGGAGTTGACGGAAAAAGGAAAAACAATTCGTCTGAAAATACACGCGCAACCGGAAAAATTAATAGGAGCAATTTTATGGACAACCTCATTGAATAGCCGTGACTTCCGGAAATCGACCTGGACAAAAAGCGAATTAAAACTGAATTCAAAAAACAAATCCGAAATTGACATCAAACAGAAATATCCGAAAACTGGATTCAACGCTTTTTATGTGGATTTGATTTACCAGGATCCGAACGGAGAGGAATTTACAGTCAGCACCCGAACTTACACCATGGATACAAAAAAAGTACTCTAATGTTTTTATATGATTCAGAAATAATTATTCACGACGGGCCAAAATACGTACTCCACCTGATTGGTAAAGGCCTTTTTCCGACCCGGTACGCAAACGTAAATCCGATAGGCGTCGTACTAACCATGAATTTACACTCACACCTTTGCGCACTATCTGTGTAAGTGTGCAGGTTTCTGCATGAAAAGTATTTGAATTATTGAATGTTTGATTACATTTGCAGTTTTATAAAATAACTGATTCATTTTAATAAATGGTAAAATCTAATATCGCAGAAATATGAGTTTAAGAATTATTGTTTTAGCAAAACAAGTTCCGGATACTCGGAATGTGGGAAAGGACGCGATGAAAGCAGACGGAACAGTAAACCGAGCTGCTCTTCCTGCGATCTTTAATCCGGAAGACTTGAACGCTTTGGAACAGGCGCTTCGCCTAAAAGATGCAAATCCGGGAACGACGGTAACTTTATTAACCATGGGACCCGGACGAGCTGCCGAAATTATCCGTGAAGGCTTATACCGTGGCGCAGACGGTGGTTATTTATTGACTGACCGTGCTTTTGCCGGTGCGGATACTTTGGCAACATCGTACGCATTGTCAATGGCAGTCCGAAAAATCAAAGAATATGATCTTATTCTTTGCGGACGACAGGCTATCGACGGCGACACAGCCCAGGTAGGGCCTCAGGTTGCGGAAAAGTTAGGGTTAAACCAAATTACATATGCCGAAGAAATAGTAAATGTGAAAAACGGCCGAATCACGGTAAAAAGACGGCTTGAAAGAGGGGTAGAAACCGTAGAAGCTCCGTTACCTATCGTCGTAACGATAAATGGTTCTGCACCAGAATGCCGTCCGCGGAACGCCAAACTCATTCAAAAATTCAAACATGCCAAAACAGTTACTGAAAAACAGGAAGCTTCTGCTGATTACTTGGAATTGTTCAGTACGCGTCCTTACCTGAATCTCGAAGAATGGAGCGTAGCGGATGTCAATGCAGATGTCAAACAATGCGGACTTTCAGGTTCTCCAACGAAAGTTAAACGCATTGAAAACGTGATTTTTCAAGCGAAAGAAAGTAAAACACTACTACCGACTGACACCGAAATAGATGAATTAATGAAGGAGTTGATAGCGAATCATACCATCGGATAATTTCACGGAACAAGTAATCATTAAGAAGAAAAAATTATGAACAACATATTTGTATATTGCGAAATTGAAGACGGCATCATCGCGGATGTCAGTCTTGAATTGTTGACCAAAGGACGTTCACTAGCGAACACGTTGGGATGTAAACTGGAAGCAGTAGTTGCCGGTCATCAATTAGGAACGGTTGGCAAACAAGTATTTCCGTATGGTGTAGATGTGCTTCATTTATTCGACGACGCACGTTTATTTCCGTACACTCCCCTTCCGCATACATCTATTTTAGTTAATCTGTTTAAGAAAGAAAAACCGCAAATCGCTTTTATGGGTGCAACCAGTATCGGGCGCGATCTCGGTCCCCGCGTATCTTCGGCTTTGGGCAGCGGACTAACAGCCGACTGTACTTCTTTGGAAATAGGGGATCACGAAGAGAAAAAAGAAAACAAAGTCTATAAGAATCTGCTTTATCAAATCCGTCCGGCTTTCGGTGGAAATATCGTGGCCACGATCATCAATCCAGAACATCGTCCTCAAATGGCAACCGTGCGTGAAGGGGTAATGAAAAAAGAAATTGTCGATCTGGTTTACAAAGGGGAAACAAAAACCTATGATGTCTCCCAATATGTATCCGAGGCAGATTTCGCGGTGGCAGTCATTGACCGACAAATAGAAAAAAGCAAAACAAATATTAAAAGTGCCCCGATCATTATTGCCGGAGGTTACGGCGTCGGGTCGAAAGAAAATTTCCAATTATTATATGATCTGGCAGCGGCCATCGGTGGAGAGGTTGGTGCTTCGCGTGCTGCTGTCGACGCCGGATTCTGCGAACACGAACGTCAGATTGGTCAGACGGGGGTTACTGTACGCCCAAAACTCTATATCGCTTGTGGTATATCCGGACAAATCCAGCATATTGCAGGTATGCAAGAAAGCTCAATTATTATATCTGTAAATAATGATCCGGCGGCCCCCATTAATACGATTGCTGATTACGTCATTACCGGAACGGTAGAGAATGTGATTCCCAAAATGATCAAATACTATAAACAGAATACGAAGTAAAAAAGATATGGCTAATTTTTATTTAGATAATCCCAGTTTAAAGCACCATTTACATCATCCCCTGATGAAGCGTATCGTGGAGCTTAAAGAGCGCAATTATGCCGACAAGGATAACTTTGATTACGCTCCTGTCGATTTCGAAGATGCAATGGACAGTTACGATAAAATATTGGAAATTGTCGGAGAAATTTGCGGAGATATTATCGCTCCGAATGCAGAAGGAGTTGATCATGAAGGGGCAACAGTCGCGAATGGACGAGTAACATATGCTCCAGGTACGCAACAAAACCTGGAAGCGGTTCGTAAAGCAGGACTCATGGGTATTGCCATGCATCGCCGTTACGGCGGACTAAATTTTCCAATTGTTCCGTATATTATGGCTGCGGACCTGGTAGCTCGTGCCGACGCGGGTTTTGAAAACCTTTGGGGGTTGCAAGATTGCGCAGAAACGTTATATGAATTCGGTAATGAAGAACAGCGCAAACAATATATACCTCGTGTCTGCAACGGCGAAACGATGTCGATGGACTTGACCGAACCAGACGCTGGTTCTGATCTGCAATCAGTCATGCTGAAAGCAACGTACAATGAAAAAGAAGGCTGCTGGTATTTGAATGGGGTGAAGCGTTTTATTACAAATGGTGATGCAGATCTCCATTTAGTGTTGGCACGCTCAGAAGAAGGCACGAAAGATGCCCGCGGTTTGTCCATGTTTATTTATGATAAACGCAACGGAGGCGTAAATGTACGCCGCATCGAAAATAAAATGGGGATTAAAGGTTCACCAACTTGCGAATTGGTTTACCGGAACGCCAAAGCAGAACTTTGCGGTGATCGCAAATTAGGCTTGATAAAATATGTCATGGCGTTGATGAATGGTGCACGTTTGGGGATCATGGCGCAGGCAGTAGGAATCAGTGAAGCTGCTTGCCGGGAAGGATTAGCATACGCGCGGGAACGTAAACAGTTCGGGAAAGCCATCATCGAATTTCCTGCCATATACGAGATGTTGGCGTTAATGCGAGCGAAAACGGATGCTTCGCGTTCGATGTTGTACGAAACTGCCCGTTTTGTAGATATTTACAAAGCGCTAGATGATATTTCGAAAGAACGCAAGTTGACGCCGGAAGAACGTACAGAAATGAAGCATTTCGGCAAATTGGCCGATGCATTCACACCAATGGGAAAAGGAATAACCACCGAGTTTGCGAATCAGAACGCGTACGACGCGATCCAGATTCATGGAGGTTCTGGGTTTATGAAAGATTATGCCTGTGAACGGTTATATCGCGACGCGCGCATCACCAACATTTACGAAGGAACGACACAATTACAGGTCGTAGCTGCTATTCGTCATGTGACAACTGGGACTTACCTCAGCCAGATACGGGAATACGAAACGATGAATTATAAGCCGGAACTGGAATACCTGCGAAAAAAATTGGTCGAAATGACAGAAGCATACGAAAAATTAGTAACACAGATTACGGAGACAAAAGATAACGAATATATCGATTTCCATGCCCGCCGTTTAGTCGAAGCAGCTTCTCACTGTGTATTTGGATATCTGTTGCTACAAGACGCCAATATCAACGATAATTTCCGCCGTTCGGCTGAAGTATATATCAATTATGGTCAAGCCGAAGTAACCAAGATTTGCCGTTTCATCGAAGAATTCGGTATCGAAGATCTCGGTTTTTATAAAGCCTGAAGTAACGAGCCCCTTACTATACGAGAAAAGGCATCCTGTGGAGGATGCCTTTTCTATGTAAATTCTAAATATTCTTTTTCAAAAAATTCATATACGTCAACACAGCCTCCCGATCTTCTGCCGGAGGACTCCAAGGAGCCAGATTTTCAGGAGCTAAAGGCGCAAACGGACCTTTTTTTATCTCATAAACGACTGTTCCTGTTTCAAGAACTAACAGACAATGCCAAAGACCAGCTACTATTTCAGCGCCATAAATACCATCACGAGGTGAAACCACTAACTTATTCGTAATATTCCCCTGATCATCAAACAAAAAAAAGACAGCTTTCCCTCGCAATAGTAAAAAGATTTCTTCTTTATCCGGATTTTGGTGACGATGCGGACGAATATAACTATCCGGCTCTATCGCATTGATCAACCGGTTCAAAGGGTCGGTCGTATCATCATGAAAATTATGATTCATACGTAAACGAGGTGATAATTTAGCAGCTTCCGACGTTTGGTCTAATAATTGTTTGTCAATGACTTTCATATTTCTTTACATAAAAAAGCGACCCGAAAATGAGCCGCTTTATAAAAATTTCGTATTTAAACATTGGTTATTGTTGCGCCTTAATCAATACTGTCTTTCCAAAATCCAGGCATCGTGAAATTGTGATTTTACCGCATCACGACTTTCAATCGCCTCAGCTTTTGTATCAAAACTGGAAATGATCACGCGCAACATTCCTTGTTCGTTTTCACCCAACAAAGCTTTGTAACCTTCTCCCTGCATACGCTCTTTCAATGAGTAGGCGTTTGTTTTATTTTTGAAACTGCCTATTACCACACTGTAACGTTTCAATCCGCTGGCATCTTCACCCTGGGCCGCGCGTATTCTTTCCTGGCGTGTCGCCACATCCGTCGTCCTGGGCTTGGATACAGGAGCTACAACTTCCTCTGTATCATTGTAAGCAGTCTCAACGGGAGCGGTCGATTCTTTCTCTTTCGCTTGTTCATAAGCCGCTTTATAGGCACTTTGCTTAGGTTTACATGAGCCAAAGGCTAACACCATACATACTGTGGCCCCTAATAACCAAATCTTATTCATACTCTTCAGTTCTTAAATTAGTAATGCAAAGATATAAATATATTTAGTACTTTCGCAAACGGAACTTAATATATTACAACTCAAATGAATAAATCTATAGGAGCAATGATTATGGCAACTTCTCTGTTGTTAGGTGCTTGTACACAGGAAGAAAAAAAGCAGGAACCTGCTGTTCCGCTTATCGGACGGGCGGATATTAAAGTACCGAACGGAGTAATAACGCCGGAGGTTCTCCATAGCATGGCACGCGTGAGTGATGCAAAAATTTCGCCGGACGCGAAAAAAGTCTTGTATGGAGTTACGTTCATGAGTATTGAGCAAAATAAGGGAAACCGCGAATTGTTTGTAATGAATATCGACGGGTCGAATAAAAAACAGATTACGTCAACTCCGAAAAGTGAGCAAAATGCGGTTTGGATTAAAGGAGGAACAGAAATCGCTTTTTTATCAAGCGAAAGCGGGAACTCTCAGATCTGGGTCATGAATGCGGACGGGAGCAATCGCAGAAAGGTAAGCGACCATAAAGGCGGGATAAACGGTTTCCTGTTTTCGCCAGACGAAAACAATGTTTTATACTTCAGCGACATAAAATACGGACAACGGACATCGGATATTTATCCGGACCTGCCTAAAGCTACCGGACGTATCGTCGATGATTTGATGTATAAACACTGGGACGAATGGGTAGAAACGATTCCTCATCCATTCATTTCCCCATTCGACGGCCAGACTATGAAGTCCGGAATAGATATCATGGAAGGAGAACCGTATGAGTGTCCAATGAAACCGTTTAGTGGTATAGAAGATTTCGCCTGGAGCCCAAACGGGAAATTACTAGCCTATGCCAGCCGCAAAAAAACAGGTTTGGAATACAGCATTTCAACAAATTCCGACATTTATCTTTACAATACCGAAACGAAAAAGACCATCAATCTGACGGAAGGTATGATGGGATACGACATAATGCCTGCTTTTTCGCCTGATGGGAAATACATTGGATGGATCAGTCAGGAAAGAGATGGGTACGAATCGGATAAGAAGCGGTTGTTTATTGCTGACTTGAGAACCGGAGAGAAACAATATCTAACTAAAGATTTCGATTATAACACGGATGCATTCCAATGGAACGCAAGCAGTCAGTCTCTTTATTATATTGCTTGTAAAGAAGCGGTGACACATATTTGGGAAATGGGTCTGGATAGAAAGATCAGGCAAATCACTTCGGGACAGTACGATTACGTGGACTTGGATATTGTGGGCGATGCGATGGTTGCGCTTCGTCAGTCGATGGAATCACCGACGGAGGTTTTCCATGTAAACATTCAGAATGGAGAGGCAAAAGAAATCAGTTTCGAAAACAAAGCGATCAAAGATCAGCTCACTATGGGAAAATGTGAACCTCGCTGGATCAAAACAACGGACAATAAAAAGATGCTTACCTGGATTATTTATCCACCTCATTTTGATCCGAACAAAAAATATCCGGCCCTGCTTTATTGCCAGGGTGGCCCTCAAAGCACGGTCAGCCAGTTCTGGAGTTTCCGTTGGAACATGCAAATGATGGCAGCCAACGATTATATAGTGGTCGCTCCTAACCGTCGCGGACTTCCTGGTTTCGGGCAAGAATGGCTGGAACAAATCAGCGGAGACTATGGAGGTCAGAACATGAAAGATTATTTCGCTGCCATTGACGAAATGGCGAAAGAACCTTATGTCGATGCAGATCATTTAGGAGCTGTCGGTGCCAGCTATGGCGGTTTTTCCGTGTATTGGTTAGCCGGACATCATGAAAAACGATTTAAAGCATTTATTGCTCATGCGGGTATTTTTAATCTGGAGCAACAATATCTAGAAACAGAAGAAATGTGGTTTGCCAATTGGGATATGGGCGGTGCGTATTGGAACAAAAGTAATAAAATAGCCCAAAAGACCTTTGCCACATCACCTCATTTGTTTGTTGACAAATGGGACACGCCGATTCTGGTTACGCACGGAGAATTAGACTACCGCATTCTGGCATCCCAAGGGATGAGTGCGTTCAATGCGGCAAAACTAAGAGGTATCCCCACGAAAATGCTCATTTTCCCGGACGAAAACCACTGGATTGCCCAACCGCAAAACGGAATCCTTTTCCAACGCGTATTCTTCGATTGGTTAGACAAGTGGTTAAAGAAATAAATTCCTACAATCTCATAAAACAAAACGGCAGATAAGTAAAATCTATCTGCCGTTTTGTTTTTCTTCCTGTTTTCAAAAACTTTTTCCCCGAAATTTTGTTATTACTATATAGTGTTTTTCATGGTATTAGATTTTAGTTAGTAATTAGATTCGTCTTATTCGTGAGAATAGGACGTTTTTTATGTTAGGGTTTATATTTCGACTGGGTTAAGATATCCTGCGCATTCACCCGCATTAACTCGCTGGGACTCGCGTTTGTCTCGTTCATGTATTGCGTCACAATTCGCCACCCCAACCAGATTCCGATATTTCCCGGAGCACCATCGGAGAGAAACGTACTCGGCATTGGCTGGAAATAACGTGTTGTTGTCATATGATCCGGCGTATACAAATGTTTATTTCCAACAATCGTACGCCAAAGCATTTTTTCATTTGCTTCACACCATTCCAAGTCTTGGATTTCATACCCGATAAGTTCGCCGATAGAAATTCCTGGCAACGCTTTTTTAAGCAAATATTTTATTTTCCCTTCATAAATCATCCGGTCAAGCAACACATTCTCATTTCCCTCAAAAGTATATTCCGAAAGTAATAACCCTGCCAGACAATCGGGCACAATCTGTTTTTCAGTCATGCGTCTCCGTTCGTATTCATAAAAGAAATCGTCATACAACGGATAGTCTTTGCCCATATATTTATCGATCGACACGGATAGCACATGTTCGCCGACTAAGATATTTTGGTTCAAACCAGAAACATGCATATAGACCACAGGTATCCGGATTGCAGGGAAATACGTATTTACAAATGCAAAAGCGCCTCCCAAGTCCTGTTCAATAGCGCTTACGTCCGCGTATTTTTCTAAAGCAGCTTTATACAACGACCACAAAGTTGGTTCGGAAAAAAAATTAACTAAACGTTCCTGAAAACCGGGAACGTCGACCGATTGCATATTCAGCACGCCTTTCCCAAAAATATCGAACATTTCCGCATTGTTTTTTAAAATCTCACGAAATAGCAGCGAATCATCTTTTTCTACCAGTTGATATATTGACTGATCAAAACGAGTGATCGAAACAGGTGTTTCTGATTTCACTGCCACAACACTCGTATTCTGTCCGGTACAAGCGGTCAAAGACAATACAAGAAAGAAAAAAGAGCAAAACAAGGACCTCATTGGAATTCGTGTTTAAGTTTCTATTTCAAAATGCTACAAAATCGGATTCCTGAAAACAAACGACTTCCTTATCCCATCTCTCCACCACAAATTTATTATGATCCGGATGGTTGGTATAGACCTCAAATTCTTCTTTATTCAGGAAACGCATATAAAACCCATACTGAAAATTATTTTTCGGACTAACCTGACGGAAAACCTGAAAGTCATGCACACCGGGGATCCGGGTTAGAATAGCATAGCCATCATTCAAAAACTTATTTGCTTCAGATGAATCGACCGGATGTTTCAGATCGAAAATAACGGTATGTAACATCTCTCCTTTTTTCAATCCGGCCGGAAGCGCCGCACTCATCAAACCGGTAGACGCAACTGCTGTAAATGCAGCAGTTCCCGCATTTGTCAAAAACTGTCTTCTTTTCATACGATTTTATTCATTATTACTCATAAAAACAGGACATTATTAAAATCCTATTATTTCTTTATCAATACTGTCAATTGCAAAGACAGGTCAAAAAACACCATCTTAGCATTTACGTTTTGGGTAATATGTAACTCCGCTTTCGCCAATTCCTCCATTAATTCGACTATATTTCGCTCGTTGACAAAAGGCGAAAACTTAACGGAAAAACCAACTTCGCCGGCATTCATATAATTCAGTTCCGGAGCCTGAAAACGATACACAAAGTTCTCACGAATCAAATGTTGACAATAGGCTAAGAAATTTTTCTGCCGTTCACGCCCCAAAGAGGCTAACTCATCAGCGGTCGCTTTCATTCCTTTCACATTCCGTGCCCAAGAATTCCGCATCATACTCTTAAACAGTTTCAGAAAATATTCTTTTTCTTCACCCAGACTTATTGCTTCCATGGCTTTCAGATAATTCCCGCCCGACAGATGCGCCACATGAAGCGCGTCATCCGGCGATAAGCCATATCGTTCAATCATAGCGGCCTGCATAACCTCTTCCGCTATCGGGCGTACGTTTATCCGTTGCGAACGGGACTGGATCGTTCCCAAAATCAAATCCGGCTGTTCCGAAATTAAAAGAATAACCGTGTGCTGAGGAGGTTCTTCTATAATCTTCAATAACTTATTGGCACAAGTAGAATGAAATTTTTCTGGAAGCCAAATCAATAAGATGCGATAATCCGCTTCATATATACGAAAACTTAATTTCCGCGCAATCTCATCACTTTCTTTAGAATAGATCAAAGGTTGGGAATTCCCTGCGTCAAGATACTCCAGCCAATTATCCAGATTAAAATAAACACGGTCGTTCAAAAAAGAACGCCATTCCGCCAAATAATCGTCACATACTTCCTTTTTTTTCTCTTTCTTAGCGACAATCGGAAAAACAAAATGTAAATCCGGATGTGCAAAAAGATTGAATTTCAAACAAGAAGGACAATGTCCACAAGCGTCTGTTTCTCCGCGGTTCGTACAATTCAGATAACGGGCATAAGCTAAGGCAAGCGGAAAAGCCCCTCCTCCACCCGTCTCACAAAACAATTGCGCGTGAGGTACAACCTCATTCCGAGCGGATTCAATCAACCGTTCTTTTATCTCTTCCTGACCTATTATATCTTTAAAGTACATGTTATTCGATTCTTCTGATCAAAAATAAACGAAATCGGGCAGTTTTCAAAAATCTTGCGGCACGGAATGCTTATTTCTGAAAAGCCCTCGTAGAAATTACCATGACGTCGGTCAACGGACGGTCGTTCGGATCGGTTTCCACCAAAGACATTTTCTCGACAATATCGAGACCATCAACAACTTCTCCGAAAATCGTTACCGAACCATCCAAATGAGGCACACCTCCTACCGTTTTATAATATTCACGCCGATTTTGTGGTATTTGGTAAACGCCCAGCACATCCAATGTATCTGCCACCATGATATTCGCTTCCATTTCCAAAGAGTCTGGAGTTATTTCCGGATTTTGCTTTAATAAACGGGCTTTGAACCTATAATAAAACCAGTTTCTCCGGATATCGTTTATCCGTTCTTCACGTTGATTCAATTCTTCGTCAGTATGTTTTTTCCCTTGTACGAAACAGAATTGTGTCCCGGCAGAAGCCCGTTCAGGATTCACATCATCTCCTTCTTTTGCGTCAATTAACGCACCTCTTTTGTTAAAATATTTTGGAAGAATTTCGGCCGGAACGGTATACCCGCCATCACCATCGCCATAAAAAGCGCCCGGGTGGTGCGCTTTACTGTCCGGGTCTCCCCCTTGAACCACAAAATCCTTTATAATCCGGTGAAACAGTACACCTTCATAAGCGCCGGACTGACATAATTGAATGAAATTATCACGGTGCAAGGGTGTATCGTCATACAAAAGAACTGTTACCGTTCCCATCGATGTTTTTATATTCACATAAACCGGCTTGGACGGATCGAGTTTCTTTTCACCACACGCGGTAAGTAAAACCAAAACAACAAGAATTATATTATGTAGTGATTTCATGGTTTATTTTTATTTAAAGTTACTTCCTGTTCATCCACGAAAACGAGCATTTGACAAGCCTTACAGTCAAATTGCAAACGCAATCGGAGACCTTTATACCGAAGAAAATACGGTTCTTTATAGGGAGACTTCACTTTTTGCCAGACAGGACACCAACCCATACTATACCGCAGACAATGTTTCGTAAACATCAAAGGTACATCTTTTCGCGGAACAGCTTCTAAGGCAGGCTCAATAGTTTGTACCCCACAAACACGATAAAAAGAAGTAGCCTTCGGGTTCAATACGTTACCCAAATAGGTAAGTTGCCGTTCAGGAAACGGCCTTGCTTCCAAAGGTCGATTTCGCCACGAAATCTCCCGTTCATAACGGATCGTCCGGTTGATCAGAAGTTTTTCGACAACTTTCCGTCTCATACCGGCAAGCAGCGAAGACGGGACAAACCAGTCGTTCTTTAAACTAATCTCAATAGCTGTCGCCTCAAACAGGGTGCTTCCTAAACGGGATAATTGCACGCGGATATTTTCATCCTGTTTCTTTTTCGCCAACGTTTTCTGAAAAGGTTCCGTCACCGTTGCTCCGGCACCTGTTTCATCGGTCATACTCAAGGTAAAGCCAAACACGTTTTCGGTAAAAAGTATGCGGACTTTCAATTTCCGATCGGCTGTAGGTTTATTCATTCCCTGTTCAAACGTATGATCATAGTTACGGAACAGTAGCATTTTCGGCTTCAGAGAGGGCATTTCCAAAGGAAAAATCCGATTTTCTTCTACCCGGTTCACCCGAAATCCTTCCAATTCTCCACGTTCATTGTTAAAAGTCAATCCGTCACCATTATTCAATTTTTTCACACCCGCAACTGTAAATGAATTACCTTTTAACTCCTTCACAGTACCGACAGGTTCTCCTTTCGATTTCGGCGTTTCGAACGACGTAATATCAGACGAACGACCATTCAGAAAATAAGATGTAAACCCGCGATTAAAACTTTTTTCCGCCACCGGTTCAAAGGTATAAACACTCTCGCCGGCAGATGAACGTACAAATTCCGACCTTCTTGCCAATATTTCGTCTAATCGCTTCCGATAATACGCCGTAATGTTTTTTACATAAGAAACTTCTTTCAACCGTCCTTCAATCTTAAAGGAAGAAACTCCCGCATCGAGCAACACTTCGAGTTGATCCGCACGGTTCAGGTCTTTCAGCGAAAGCAAATACTTGTCTTTCATAATTTCCCGTCCTTCCATATCGACCATAGAATAAGGCAAACGACAGTATTGCGCGCACTCACCCCTATTCGCACTCCGTCCGCTCAAAATGTGACTTAGATAGCATTGTCCGCTGTAACTGACACAAAGCGCCCCATGCACAAAGACCTCTAAACGTACGTCCACCGCCGAAGCAATATGCCGAATTTCGTCCAAAGACAATTCGCGAGCAAGAACAACTTGCGTAAAACCTGCAGATTCCAGAAACCTCACTTTTTCAATAGAACGATTGTCGGTCTGCGTACTCGCATGTAAAGGAATCGGAGGCAAATCGAGTTCCAACAATCCCATATCTTGAACGATTAGTGCGTCCGCTCCAGCGCGATAGAGATTCCACGACAATATACGCGCCTCTTCCAGTTCATATTCATAGAGTAGAGTATTCAATGCCACGTAAACACGGGCATCAAAACGATGCGCAAAATCACAAAGTACAGCGATATCTTCAATCGAATTTCCCGCCATAACGCGGGCTCCGAATTTCGGCGCACCGATATAGACGGCATCAGCTCCGTGTTTGATCGCTTCCAATCCACAAGTCAGATCTTTTGCCGGCGACAATAATTCTATAGGGCGGAGCTTTTGCATAGGGTTAAGCTAACTCCTCTAAATTCGGAATATCTTCTATCCGGTAAGGCGTTTCTTGATAAATATAATAATTCAGCCAGTTTGTAAACAAAAGATTGGCATGCCCACGCCATAAGACCACAATACCCTGATTCGGATCATCATTTCGGTAGTAGTTCGCAGGGATTTTGATCTCCAACCCTTTTGCCGCATCACGCTTGTATTCATCGTCCAGCGTATTAGGCGAATATTCGGAATGGCCGGTAATGTAAAACTCACGTCCGCCACGCGACATCACCATATACACGCCCGATTCCGTACTTTCAGAAATCAATTTTAACTCCGGTACCCGAAGGATATCCTCCCTTCTCAATTCCGTATGCCGACTGTGCGGCACAAAAAATTCATCGTCGAACCCTCTGAATATCGGAAGAGAACTGTCGGAAATTGTATGCTTGAAAACGCCGAACATTTTTTCCGGCAACTCATATTTTGGCACCTTGTAACGATGATACAAAGCCGCCTGAGCCGCCCAGCAAATATAAAAAGTAGAGGTAACATGTGTTTTCGCCCAGTCGAATATTCCGGTAATTTCTTCCCAATAATTGACTTCTTCAAAAGGCATTTGTTCGACAGGCGCACCTGTCACAATCATTCCGTCGTAAAAATCTGCGGAAACGTCATCAAAATCTTTATAAAATTCCTGCATATGTTCAACCGGCGTATGTTTATGCGTATGTCCCTTGATCTTCATAAAATGCAGCTCGATTTGTAAAGGGCTGTTACTCAATAAACGCACCAGATCCGTTTCGGTCGTTATCTTCAAAGGCATTAAGTTCAAAACGATCATCCGTAACGGACGAATATCCTGTGCCGAAGCACGCAGAGAGTCCATCACAAAAATGTGTTCTTTCTTCAACAGCTCGATGGCCGGTAGATTCTTTTGTAAATTTAATGGCATTTTCTATCCCTCACTTTTATATACAGCACACAAAAGTAACAATACGGAGTCAATTAACAAGGCGATCTATCTTTTTTCTAAGAGACAACACACAAGGGCGTCACCGGTAACATTAACCGATGTACGGAGCATATCCAGCGGACGGTCAATTCCAATAATTAACGCTAAGCCTTCGGCCGGAATACCCACAGAGGTCAAGACCATAGCTAAAATAACGTAACTGCCACCAGGTATCGAAGGCGTACCAATCGACGACAAAACCGTCATCAATACGATTGTTAACAATTGCAACACATTCAGATCCACGCCCAGAGACTGGGCAATAAACAAAATAGCAATTGTCTGATAACAACTCGTACCGTCCATGTTTATCGTTGCCCCAATAGGGCAAACAAAAGACGTGACCGTTTCCGAAACACCCAGCTTTGTCTGAATGGTCTTCATCGTAAACGGAAGCGTCGCCGCGCTGCTACTTGTGGTAAATGCGAAAAGCTGCACGGGATACATAAATTTCATAAACTGTTTCGCGGGCAGTTTGGAGAAAAAATGAATAATTAACGGATAAAAAAACAAAATAAACAAAAATAGACAGCCGACGACAGTCAGGGCATAAACAGCCAAAGCACTGAACACGGAAGCATCTCCGTCGAAATCCACTACCAAACCAGCCATCAAAGCTGCAACACCCCATGGTGCAAGCCGTATGATATAATCGACCATGCGCAGAACGATCTCATTCATGCCGTCGATAAGACGAACCACAACATCCACCTTCTCACGTGGAACCGTTATTGTGGCCACACCCAGAAAAAGTGCAAAGAAAATAACCTGCAACATGCGGGAATTATCCGACATGGAACTGACAATATTCGAAGGCACTACTTCGTCCAAAAAAGCAAGCGGCCCTTTGTCTTCTGCCTGAGCCTCTGCCTGCGCTTCTTTTTCATCCGCGAACGTTTTATATTGTTTCTGAATATGTGCAACCGTCTCACGGTTAATCAACTCTCCGGGTTTGACGGTTAAGCCAGCTCCAAGTCCGACCAAAACGGCAAAAACAGAAGTGATTAAATAAATAAGTATTGTTTTTCCCCCCAGGTTGGAAAAACGACCAACATCTTGAAGTCCGGTAACCCCTTTAACCAACGAAAAAAAAACAAGCGGAACAGCTATTAACTGCAACAATTTAATAAACAAATGTCCCCATGGTATTATCCAATCTTGAATAATAGATTGCGCCTGCAATGGTAATGCGAGTAATCCTAAAAGAATACCGACAAGCATGCCGATAATAATCTGAAGATATAAAGGAATGGACTTAGTCTTTCTTTTTGGCATATTTACATCTATTATACGACACAAATATACAATTAATATAAAAATAATCTGACATCATGAACAAATGATTACTCGAAAACGATAAACAAAGCATTATATCGAAAGACTTGAGCTAAAGCTATAACAGAATACAATAGAAGTTCAAAAAGTTTTGTACTTTTGCCTCGATGTATTCAAAACTATAATAGAATGAACCTATTAGAACTAAGTGAACAAGAAATAGTCAGACGCGGCAGTTTAGAACAACTCCGCCAATTGGGTATAGACCCATACCCCGCCGCAGAATATCCAACCAACGCCTATTCAACAGAAATAAAAGCCTCGTTTAAAGATGGTGAAGCGCCTCGCTCCGTCTGTATTGCCGGACGAATCATGAGTCGCCGTATTATGGGTAAAGCATCTTTTATCGAACTTCAGGATTCAAAAGGCCGGATTCAGGTGTATATCACGCGCGATGACATTTGCCTGGGTGAAGACAAAGAATTATACAACACTGCTTTTAAGAAATTGACTGACATTGGCGACTTCATTGGCATCAAAGGGTTCGTTTTCCGAACACAAATGGGCGAGATTTCCATACATGCGCAAGACCTGACTATTCTGAGCAAATCGCTTAAACCGCTTCCGATTGTCAAGATAAAAGACGGAGTGGTATACGACGGGTTCACAGACGAAGAAATGCGCTACCGCCAACGTTATGTGGATTTGATTGTTAACGACAGCGTTAAAGATATATTTATCAAGCGTACAAAGATATTCAATTCTATGCGCGAATTCTTCAACAATCGAGGCTATCTGGAAGTAGATACACCGGTGTTGCAGAGTATTCCCGGAGGAGCAGCTGCACGTCCGTTTATTACGCATCATAACGCGCTGGATATCCCTTTGTATTTGCGTATTGCTAACGAACTTTATTTGAAACGACTGATCGTCGGCGGCTTCGAAGGCGTATACGAATTCAGCCGCAACTTCCGTAACGAAGGAATGGATCGAACACACAATCCGGAGTTTACCTGCATGGAAATTTACGTAGCCTACAAGGACTACAACTGGATGATGAACTTCACGGAGCAGATGCTGGAACAAATTTGTTTAGATGTTCTCGGTACTACCAAAGTGAAAATCGGAGAAAAGGAAATAGACTTTAAAGCCCCTTATAAACGCGTCACGATGATCGACGCGATTAAGGAGCATACAGCTATCGATATTAGCAAAATGAATGAAAAACAATTGCGCGAAGTTTGCCGGAAGCTGAATATCGAACAAGACGAGACGATGGGTAAAGGTAAACTAATCGACACAATATTCGGTGAAAAATGCGAAAGTAATTATATTCAGCCGACGTTTATTACCGACTATCCTATCGAAATGTCGCCGCTAACGAAAAAACATCGGAACAATCCGGAACTGACAGAACGTTTCGAATTGATGGTAAATGGCAAGGAATTAGCCAACGCTTATTCCGAATTAAACGATCCAATAGACCAGCGCGCCCGTTTTGAAGAACAGTTGCGCCTGAGCGAAAAAGGTGACGACGAAGCAATGTTTATAGACAACGATTTCCTTCGTGCCTTGGAATACGGAATGCCCCCTACAAGCGGTATGGGAATAGGCATGGACCGCTTGGTTATGTTCCTGACTGGGCAAGAAAGCATTCAGGAAGTTTTGTTCTTCCCTCAAATGCGCCCGGAAAAAACCATTAAGAAAGACACTGCGGATAAATATGTCGCTTTAGGAATCAACGAAGAATGGGTTCCGGCTTTGCAAAAAGCAGGCTACACAACGGTAGAGATGTTCAAGGATGTTAATCCTAACAAATTAAGACAGGAAATGTGCGAACTGAACAAAAAATATAAATTGGAGTTACAGAATCCGCCCATCGAAGAGGTGGAAAAATGGATTGATCATGTTTAGAGATAAGAAAGACGACATGAGTTTTCCGGGTAAAATGGCGATCATGGGAGGTGGCAGTTGGGCTACCGCCTTAGCAAAAATTATACTCTCTAATCAAAAACATATCTACTGGTATATGAGACGGCCGGATCAAATCGAGGATTTTCTGAAAATGAAGCATAACCCGTCTTATCTGACCAACATTTTGTTCGACACGAAAAAGATTACCTTCTTTTCCGATATAAACGAAATTATAGAGCAATCGGATACGCTGATTTTCGCCACCCCTTCCCCATTTCTAAAGCAACATCTATCGAAAGTTACTGCGCCCTTAAAAGATAAATTCATTATCTCTGCAATCAAGGGGATTGTGCCGGATGAAAATATGTTAATCGCCGATTATTTTTCAGAATACTACCAAGTGCCGAAAGAGCGTATTACAGTGATCGGTGGCCCATGTCACGCTGAGGAAATATCGTTCGAACGCTTGTCTTACTTGACGTTGGCGTGCAGAGATATCGAAAAAGCGAAGAAACTAACCACCGTTTTCAAGAATTCTTATTTAAAAAGTTCCTGCAGCGAGGATGTAGAAGGTATAGAATACGCTTCCGTTTTAAAAAATGTCTACGCGATAGTCGCCGGGGTTTGCCACGGGATGAAGTACGGGGATAATTTTCAAGCGGTTTTTATCTCCAACGCTATTGAAGAAATGCGGAAATTCGTGCATGCCGTTCATGGCTTGGCGCGCGACATAACAGACTCTGCCTATTTAGGTGATCTGTTAGTTACTGCTTATTCCCGGTTTAGCCGAAACCGCACATTCGGCACAATGATTGGCAAAGGATACTCCGTAAAAACAGCTCAATTGGAAATGGAAATGATTGCAGAAGGCTATTATGGCACAAAATGTATCCACGAAATCAATGAAAAGTATCAAGTTGACATGCCTATTTTGGATGCACTCTACGCTATTCTTTATGAACAGAAATCTCCAGTAACTGTCATCCGGCAATTAAGCGAAACGTTTAAATAATCAGATAATTAAAACATATGAAAACTATTCTTTTAAACATCGAAAAAGCGCTCGGTAAAATAACCCGGGAGCAAGTTTATGAGCAAAAGGTAAATGCTGAAGCAGCGAACGCAAAATTGCATAAAGGTACTGGCGAAGGAAATGATTTCTTAGGTTGGTTAAATCTGCCGTCTTCCATCGCGGAAGCAGAATTGGCCGACATTGAAGCAACTGCAGCTAAACTACGTGCGAAATGCGACGTAATCGTTGCAATCGGTATCGGGGGAAGTTATCTGGGAACCAAAGCTGTTGTGGAAGCATTAAACAACAGTTTTGAGTGGTTGCAGACGAAACGTAAAAATCCGGTGCTGGTATACGCGGGACATAATATTGGAGAAGATTATCTATACGAACTGTCTGAATTACTCGAAGGTAAACAATTCGGATTAATCAATATTTCTAAATCCGGAACAACAACCGAACCTGCCTTAGCTTTCCGTATTCTGAAAAAACAATTGGAAGACACGATTGGTAAAGCGGAAGCTAAGGAACGAATCGTAGCCATCACGGATGCAAAAAAAGGAGCGTTGCGCGCGTTGGCTGACCAGGAAGGCTACAAGACTTTCATCATTCCGGATAATGTGGGCGGACGTTTTTCTGTTTTAACTCCGGTCGGCTTACTGCCGATTGCCATAGCGGGCATTAATATCCGCGAACTTGTCGAAGGGGCTGTTTTCATGGAAAAGACAACGGCGGATTCTGTACCTTTCGAAAAAAACATCGCTGCCATCTACGCCGCCATGCGAAACGAATTGTACAAAAACGGTAAGAAAATCGAAATACTGGCTAATTTCCATCCGAAATTGCATTACATCGCCGAATGGTGGAAACAGCTTTACGGCGAAAGCGAAGGTAAGAATAACAAAGGAATTTTCCCTGCTTCTGTGGATTTGACAACAGACTTGCATTCGATGGGACAATGGATTCAAGAAGGCGAGCGGACGATCTTCGAAACCGTTATCTCGGTTGAAAATGCGGACAAAACCGTCTTGGTGCCCTCAGACGAAGCTAATCTGGACGGGCTAAATTTTCTTGCCGGAAAACGTGTAGACGAAGTAAATAAAATGGCAGAACTGGGCACCCAATTGGCGCATGTTGACGGAGGTGTTCCCAATATCAAAATAACTCTACCGCAAGTCAGTCCTTATTACATTGGACAACTGTTTTATTTCTTTGAAAAAGCTTGCGGAATCAGCGGTTATATGTTAGGTGTCAATCCGTTCAACCAACCTGGAGTAGAGGCATACAAAAAAAACATGTTCGCCTTGTTGAACAAACCGGGCTACGAAAAAGAAAGCGCGGCCATACAATCACGCTTATAATTTATCTACCCTACCCTATCATAATAAGGCTGCATAAAAAGCAGCCTTATGCATCTGTTAAAATAGCCTCTCATCCCGACGAAAAAAATCAAATATTAATTGTTGATTTTCAACTCTAATAAAGACTAAAAAAAATCATACCGAACGTTTTAAAAAAAGATATCGAAGATTTTTAAAAACGTTCGGTATCTTTTTTTAAAATCATAGGGACGAGTTTTTACTATGATAATCAAAACAAACACACATACCGATGGAGCCTTAAAAAAAGGCATGCATCGGGAGTATTTCCAAATTCAGAAATTCACCCGACATCTCTCAGAAATAAAAAATATTTCATACCTTTGTACAATATGAAATGGGAATGGGACTTCCCTGTTATAAACCGCTATATGTAGCTGATAGTTCCTACTTAATTAATCTAACAATAAAGATTATGAGTGGGAATTTCGTATATTTATACCTTTCGTACAGTTGCATCTTTCACAAAAAAAGACAACAAATAAAAACGGCCTGCGTAGAGATTGCACAGACAATATTTGCTTTAATATATTTCATTATTCAGCATTAATAAATAGTTAGATTATGAAAATTTCAAAAGTAGAAGCGATTGAAATCCTCGATTCGAGAGGAAATCCGACAGTAGAAGTCGATTTGACATTAGAGGACGGCACACAAGGTCGGGGAATGGTTCCCAGCGGAGCATCAACAGGAGAACGCGAAGCAGCCGAATTGCGCGATGGAGACGCAAAACGATACGGAGGTAAAGGCGTACTTAAAGCCGTTGAAAACGTCAATACAGTTATAGCCAACGAAATTACCGGCAAAAGTTTCGTCAGCCAGCGGGAACTCGACTATCTGATGATTGACTTGGACGGAACACCCAACAAATCCAAACTCGGAGCAAATGCCATATTAGGCGTCTCGATAGCTTACGCCCGGGCAAAAGCATTGAGTACAAAAACTCCGCTTTATCAATACTTGGGTGGCAGCAACGCCTATCTGTTGCCAGTGCCTTGTATGAACGTAATCAACGGGGGAAAACACGCCGACAATAACGTCGATTTTCAAGAATTTATGATAGCACCGCACAATGCACCTTCCTTCCGAGAAGCGATTCGTATGGGAGAAGAAGTGTTCCATTCACTTAAGTCGGTATTAAATAAAAAAGGACTAAGCACAGGGGTTGGCGATGAAGGTGGTTTTGCTCCAGATCTAAAATCGAACGAAGAAGCCGTAGAAGTGATCCTCGAAGCAATTGAAAAAGCGGGATACAAAGCGGGAACGGACGTCAGTCTCTGCCTCGACCCAGCCACAAGCGAATTGTGGGACAACGGAAAATATAAAATGTTCAAGAGTACAGGGAATCTATTGACAAGCGACGAAATGATAAAAATGTGGGAAAATTGGACAAGGCAATATCCCATCGTATTGCTTGAAGACGGATTAGCCGAAAACGATTGGGAAGGTTGGAAGTCGCTTACCCATGAATTAGGGCAAAAAGTGGAACTTGTAGGTGATGACTTATTTTGCACAAACAAGAAAATATTACAAGAAGGCATCGACAAAAGTGTAGCAAATTCTATCCTCATTAAACTCAACCAAATCGGCACTGTCACAGAGACCCTGGAAACGATTGAGCTAGCTCGCAACAACGGGTACAATTGTTTCGTTTCGCACAGAAGCGGCGAAACCGTAGATTCGTTTATTGCCGATTTAACCGTAGGATTGAACGCGGGACATATCAAAACCGGAAGCGGATGCCGTGGTGAACGCATCGAAAAATTTAACCAGTTTTTACGTATCGAACATCAATTAAACGGAAATTCAGCCTTTGCAGGGAAGAAGACCTTTAAAAACGCTTTATAACAAATGTTGAAACAATTATTGTTCGTAGCCTTGGGCGGAGGTATCGGAAGCAGTTTCCGATACCTTGTTTCCCTTTGGTTCTCTAAACATTCTTCATTCATATTCCCCTGGGGAACATTCGTAATAAACATAACCGGATGTTTTCTTATCGGTTTTTTAATGGATGCGATATCCCACAACGTTGTTACAAATAACAACTTAAAATTGTTGTTAGTCGTCGGTCTATGCGGTGGATACACCACATTTTCCACTTTTTCGGCAGAAAACCTTCGATTGTTGGAAAACGGGAGCTACGTTACACTTGTTATATATATAACAACAAGCGTTATCTTAGGATTATTAGCCGTATGGGGAGGTTATATTTTATCAAAAATAATTATACCATGAGTTACAAAAAAATTCTGATCGCGGTTGACGGCCAGGAAAATTCTATTAATGTTGCCCGGAAAGGCTTTGAATTAGCAGAGCAATCGGGAGCCGAACCGGCTTTAATCTTCGTTATTGATAAATCCAAAGCAATCACTAATCCCGATGCTGGAATAATGCCTAACGAAGCATTAATGGTATTAAAAAAAGAAGCACAAGAGACGATGGAACAACTAATCCGGTTGAACAATCGCAGCAAAGAAACCACAAAATTTATGCCCGAATGTTCACCTAAGGAAGGTATTTTGAAGATAGCAAAAATTTGGGAAGCCGACTTAATCATCATGGGAATACGCGGTAAAAACGGATTCAATCTATGGGCAATGGGAAGTGTAGCTCAATATATAATTTTACATTCGGCCCTACCTGTAATGGTTATTCCTGCACAATAATAATTACATTCATTCTAAACCACACTTTTGAAACATTTCAAAATGTACAATTAATGGCCTTTTTTGCTGGATTATTAATTATGATAGACATCTTGAAAAATTCTGCGCTGAAAGAATCTTCGATTAACTACATGATATATTGTTAAGTGAAATTGAATAGCGTATAGTTGATAGGACAGTATGGTTTCTTGTCTTATTCGTATTTAATTTTCATGTCATTTTCATTGCATTCGAAAAAACCTATATTATATAAAAAAGAAAAGGTTGTCATCACGACAACCAATCTTCATTGTTAACCTTAAATCTAATACCATGAAAAACACATTGCAAATATACCATTTTTATGTTATACAACACTGTTCCGGGGAAGAAAATTATCAATATTAACATCATTTAACTGATACATGCTGTAAAACATATTATTTTTTTCGTGCGTCTGCTCCCCACATCAATTTATCCCGCAATGTTTGATAAAAAGTATGGTTGTAGCGCTTAATAACTTTAGTAGTATAATCGGCAGCGGAAACAGAAAGTTGGATTCCGGAAGGAAAAACTTCCGAACGTCCGTCCAAAGCGACTAAAAAAGTCTTGCTTCTGCTTTCTACTCCCAATGTAATGGTATAAGAATCCGGAATAACTAACGGACGGACGTTCAGGGAATGAGGCGCAACCGGGCTTAGAATCAGATTATCGCATTGGGGAATCAAAATTGGTCCGTTGATACTCATCGAATAAGCCGTAGAGCCGGTCGGGGTAGCAATAACCAACCCATCCGCCTGATAGGAAGTCAGATATTCTCCATTCAGTTGGGTATGTATGGTAATCATAGAAGAGGTATCCCGTTTTAATATAGCGACTTCGTTCAAGGCGTAATTATATCCCCGGAAAGGCTGACCATTTACATGCAATTGTAATAAACGACGTTCCTCTACCCGGTAATAATTGCGGTAGAGTTCATCTAGCGTTTCTTCAATATCCTTGACAGAAACATCTGCCAAAAAACCGAGGCGTCCGGTATTGATCCCCAAAATTGGAATGTTTTGCTTATTCACACGGGCTGCAGTATGCAAAAACGTTCCGTCGCCGCCAATACTTAAAATCAGGTCAAGATCAAAAGGATCATCACACAAGACTCCGGATATCTCCGGGTCAAAATTCAATGCGTCCGTCAAATAGATATAAAAACTGTTGTCGACATAGATTTCGGCCTCCAATTCATGCAGTTTTTCAACCAAACGACGTAGCATATTTTGTTTATCCACTTGATATTCACTACCAAAAACCCCTATCTTCATGTTTTTAAGATTATTTCTACAAATTCATATAATGTAAGAGTTCATTCATCCGCTGCTGCAACAATTCATCAACCGTCCCCTTCTCCATAAAATGATAAAGAACCGTATAATTAAATCGTTCGAAACTCCGAATAACAGGGGAAGCGTCTTCCATATCGATTTTCAGGATCACTAACAAACGTTCCGTACCTTTATCGATACGGGTAAATATATTTAATATATGTGCTTTATTGGATTCGACAATACGGGCTATATCGGCCAAAGAATAATCTTGCGGTATAATTTCAAGGACAAGAACACTTCCGGCAACTTCAGCGTTGGACAATTCCGAAATCAGATCGATAAGATTTTCACGCGTTATACTTCCGTAAAATTTATTATCGAACGTAACAACTGGAAGAAGTGTTAAATGATAACGGGTCAACATCGCAAGCGTTTCGTGTAAATGTCCGTTTTCCAAAATACACGGACAAAAAAGCAAGGGTGTACCAATAGGCAAAGTAGGGTTGGAAGCTGCCAAAAGTTCTCTTTCCGACAAGATTCCAAGATAGGCAGAATCCTGAACAAGAGGAAGATGCTTCAATTTAAAATCGTCCATTAATGCCAATGCGTATTCAATAGTGTCAAAACTTTTTAACACCGGAATATCCTTTGTTATGAAATCTTTCGCCAACATGTTCCTCTTATTCCCTAAATACTACTATTTTTGCATATATCATATATAGATATGATTTTACAAAAATAATCAAAGAAAGGATACAATAAAAAACAATGACGCATTTAAGTGTTAACATAAATAAAGTAGCTACGATCCGGAATGCCCGTGGGGGAAATATGCCGGACATTAAAAAAGTTGCGCAAGATTGTGAAGAGTTTGGTGCAGAAGGTATAACGGTACACCCCAGGCCGGACGAGAGACATATCCGGTATGCGGATGTATACGACTTGAAACCGCTGATCAAAACGGAATTCAACATTGAAGGTTATCCTTCTTCCCAATTTATCGATTTGATATTGAAAGTAAAACCAACGCAGGTAACGTTAGTCCCGGACAGTCCGGACGCAATCACATCAAACGCAGGTTGGGATATAGCCAGCCACTTTAACCAGCTCAGTGAGTTGGTCGATTTGTTCACAGGAAAAGGCATCCGCACTTCTATCTTTGTAGGCACAGATCCGGAGAATATTCAAGCTGCAGCTAAAACCGGGACGGATAGAATCGAACTGTATACAGAACCGTATGCCCGGCTATATCCGGAAGACAAAGAAAAAGCAATTCAACCTTTTATCGAAGCCGCAGAATTGGCAAAAAACTTAGGCCTTGGCCTAAACGCAGGGCACGATCTGAATTTAGATAATTTAGCCTGGTTCAAACGAAATATACCCTGGCTCGAAGAGGTATCCATCGGTCATGCCCTGATCTGTGACGCCCTTTATTATGGCTTAAAAGAAACGATATCGCTTTATAAAGCATGTATCGAATAATATCATTCTATTTCCTATAAGTTTAAGTATAATCGAAAAAACAAAAAAAAAATGAGTATTTTGCTTTCACTACAAGCTGCTGCAGCTCAAGTAACAGAAGAAATGCCGGATCTAACGGCAGAAGTCATGCCTACAGAGGCGGAGATTAACGTTATTAGCCTCGCTTTTAAAGGTGGATGGATCATGGCCGTATTGTTGGTTCTGTCGATTATTGCCGGCTATTTTATTATCCAGCGTTTGCTTGTCATCAAGCGCGCGGGGAAGGTAGATACTACATTTATGAACCGCATAAAAGATTATGTACACGATGGAAAGATCGACTCGGCGCTCAAACTTTGTCAAACCACCAATACACCTTCGGCGCGTATGATCGAAAAAGGGTTATCCCGTCTGGGACGCCCAATGACTGATGTGCAAATTGCAATTGAAAACGTGGGAAATCTGGAAGTCGCCAAATTAGAAAAAGGATTTCCTTTAATCGCAACGACTGCAGCCGGTGCTCCTATGATCGGTTTTTTGGGTACGGTAACTGGAATGATCCGCTCGTTCTTCGACATGGCGAATGCGGGCAGCAACGTCGACATAACTATTCTATCCGGCGGTATTTACGAAGCATTGGTAACAACAGTAGGCGGGCTTGTTGTTGGTATTATAACGTTGTTTGCGTATAACTATTTAGTCTCTCAGGTAGATGATGTGGTGAATAAGATGGAAGCAAGCACAATGGAATTTATGGACTTGCTGAATGAACCGGCGAATTAATTGAAGAAAGAAATGGGATTAAAACGAAGAACAAAAATAGATTCCTCCTTCAGCATGGCCTCCATGACAGACATCATCTTTTTATTGCTGATTTTTTTCATGCTTTCATCCACGATTATTATTCCCAACGCAATTAAGATTACGCTTCCGCAATCGAAAAAACAAACGTCGGCGAAACCGTTGACGCGTGTCACGATCGATGCAAATTTGAATTATTATGTTGCTTTCGGGAAGAATAAGGAAAGACAAATCAGCTTTGACGAGATTACCCCATTCTTACAGGATAGCTATACAAAAGAACCGGAAATGTATGTTGCACTTTATGCGGATGAATCGGTACCCTATAAGGAAATTGTAAAAATTCTGAATATAGCAAACGAAAACAAATTCAGGATGGTATTGGCCACACGTCCTCAGCAGAAGAGATAACACTTATGAAGTTTAATAAAGATGACATATACAGTATCGTCGGATCTGTCGCTTTTCACGCGTTACTTTTTATTATCTTATGGTTTACGGTACTAAAATCCGCAATTCCAGAAGAAGATGGAGGGATATTGGTCAATTTTGGGAATTTGAATGCCTCAGCCGGCACATTTGAACCTCGATATAGCGGTAGCGATCTGCCGCAACAACAAGCCACACCTCTTCCGGAGAGTCAACCGGAAGCGAAATCGGAAGATTTACTTACACAAGATATAGAAGAAAGTGTTTTGCTGGAAGACGAAAAGAAAAAAGAAAAAGAGGAAAAGGAACGAAAAGAGCGTGAAGAAGTTGAACGTAAACGACTAGAAGAAGAAAAACGAAAAAAAGAACAGGCTATCAGCAACCGTGTGGCAGGAGCTTTTGGAATCGGACAAGCTGAAGGAGACAGCCAGGGAACGGCAGAATCCGGTGAAGGAAACCAGGGTAGCCCTTTTGGTAATTCAGATCATGGTGCTAATGAAGGTGTTGGTGGCTACGGTTCGTTCAATCTGAATGGACGTACTCTAGGTGCTGGCGGACTTCCACGTCCGGCGTATACCATACAAGAAGAAGGTCGGATTGTGATTAATATCACGGTCGACCCGAAAGGGAATGTAATATTTGCGGATATAGGAAGGGGGACGAACATTGATAACGCTACCATGCGGAAAAGCGCTCTGGAAGCAGCACGAAAAGCAAAATTCAACAGCATAAGCGGAACAAATAATCAAACAGGAACGATCACTTACAGATATTCATTAAAATAAAGCGTATGAAAAAAGCATTCGTATTTTTGACGACAGGCTTTGAAGAAACAGAAGCCATCGGAACAGTCGATGTATTACGTCGCGGGGGCATTGAAGCCACTACGGTTTCAATTACGGGTACAAAACATGTAAGCGGTGCGCATGGTATCGAAATCAAGGCAGATGTCTTATTTGCTAATGCAGTTTTTTCGGAAGCAGATATACTGATCTTGCCGGGTGGAATGCCCGGAAGCACGAATCTAAACGCTTTCGAGCCGCTAAAAGAACTTCTTATAGAACAGTACAAAAAGGGAAAAACGATTGCAGCAATCTGTGCCGCTCCATTAGTCTTTGGAGGATTGGGGTTGGTACAAGGGAAAAAAGCGACTTGTTACCCGGGGTTTGAACCGAAATTAATCGGAGCGACTATTACGGGAGAAGCTACTGTAACAGACGGACAAATTATCACAGGAAAAGGTCCGGGATTTGTTTTTGATTTCGCACTGACAATCGTTGAAAATTTAAGAGGAAAAGCTGTATCTGAAGAAGTCGCCGCAGGATTATTGTTGTGATTTTTTTAGGACAATAAAACGGGCGGTCAAGACTTTTGACCGCCCGTTTTTGTTCTATTAGAAGGGATTAAAGTACATTTGCAAATCACAAAAAAAATAGGATGAAAAAAATGACAAGACAAAAGCGGGTTGCCGCAATTCACGACATTTCCGGTTTCGGGAAATGTTCTCTAACGGTAGCCCTTCCGATACTTTCCTCCGCGGGTATTGAAACTTCCGCGTTACCTACTGCAGTACTATCAACGCATACTGGCGGAATCAGTGGGTTTACCTACCGTGATCTAACGGAAGATATCCGCCCTTTTACTCGACACTGGCATTCTCTAGGTTTGCATTTCGACGCAGTTTATAGTGGATTCCTCGGTTCTTTCGAACAATTGGAGCTGGTGAGTGAATTTTTCGACACCTTTAAAACGAAAGACAATCTTATTTTCGTGGATCCAGTCATGGCAGACAATGGAGAAATGTATAAAATTTTCACACCAGAATTTGCTAAGGGAATGGCGAACTTGTGCCGTAAAGCAGATATAATTGTCCCCAATATAACTGAAGCTGCTTTCTTATTGGGGAAAACGTTTCAGGAAGGTCCTTATACCAAAAATTATATTGAAAAAATGCTTATGGACTTGACGACACTCGGGGTAGAGAAAGTTGTGTTGACCGGTGTCTTCTTTGACGACAAAGAACTGGGTGCGGCAACCTACGATAAAAATACAGGAGCTATTGATTATATCCTGGCCTCACGCATCCCGGGATATTACCATGGAACCGGAGATGTTTTCGGCAGTGCGCTGCTGGCCGGATTACTAAACGGGTTTAATCTGAAAGAAGCGACCCGAATTGCTGTTCGTTTTACGACAGAAAGTATTTCGAGAACTTACAGGGCGAAAACGGACATTCGTTTCGGCGTGGATTTCGAAAGAAGTATTCCCGAGTTTTTAAAAGATTTAAAATTAGTATAAATGGCAACAATAAAAATAGCAATCTCAGGCATAGGTGCAGTTGGAGGTTATTATGGAGGAATGCTTGCGCACAAATATAAAGATGATCCGGATGTTGAAATTTATTTTATTTCGCGCAGCGAAAACATGCGTGTGATCAAAGAAAAAGGGCTTCAAATCGTCGATACCACAGGAAGTTTCACAGCGTATCCCCGATTGGTAACCGACCAGCCGGAAGAAATAGGAGAAGTCGATTTCATATTGCCCTGTACGAAAAGTTATGATTTGGAAGAGAATCTACTATCTCTGACCCCGTTAATGGGAAGAAATACTATTATTATTCCATTTCTGAACGGTGCGAATATCACGGAACAGATCCAAAAAATATTGCCTTCTCAAACGGTTTGGCAAGGATGTGTCTATATTGGTTCCCGGCTGAGAGAACCAGGGGTGGTTGCCAAGTATTCCGTCAAAGAAAGGCTTTTTTTCGGAAGTGAAAAAGGGAATACGGAAATGCAGAAAAAGGTACTCGACCTATTCATTGCAAGCGGAATTAACGCATTCAATCCGGAAAAGATAACAGAAAGAATATGGAAAAAATTTTTTATGATTTCTACCGCTGCGACAATGACTTCTTATTATGATAAACCGATTGATGAAGTTATAAAAGAAAAATACGGCGTATTTCAATCACTTTGTGCGGAACTGGAAAAAGTTGCGATAGCCAAAGGGGTCATGTTAGGCAATGATATTGTGGAATCGACGCTGGAAACACAAAAAATGATGCCACCTGGTTCGATCACCTCTATGCATCATGATTTCAGACAAGGGAAAAAAACGGAATTAGAAAACCTGACAGGCTATGTTGTCCGGGAAGCTAAGAAATTAAATATTTCGGTTCCACTTTATAACACTATGTATAAAAAGTTGTCCCTCCAATAAAAACAGGGGGGGGATATTTCTAATAAAATATCCCCCCTTATTAAAACTTTCCTGATTCTATCTACAAAAAATCTTATTTTATTTTCTCTACGATAGCTTTAAAAGCTTCCGGATGATTTACAGCCAAGTCTGCAAGAACTTTGCGGTTGATCTCAATACCAGCAGCATGCAAAGCACCCATTAAACGAGAATAAGATAACCCTTCCAAACGTGCAGCCGCGTTAATACGTTGTATCCATAAAGCACGGAACGAACGTTTTTTGTTACGACGGTCACGGAAAGCATAAGTCAACCCTTTTTCCCATGTATTCTTTGCTACAGTCCAGACATTTTTACGAGCACCATAATACCCACGGGTAAGTTTTAAAATTCGTTTTCTTTTTGCTCTTGAAGCAACATGATTTACTGATCTAGGCATAATACTAATCTGTTTTTGAACGTTAGCGTCATCTTTCGATGAACTTTTCTGCTAAAATTCGGTTAATAAAAATCGATAAAAAACTTGCTAATTAAAAATTACTTTAAACCAAGTAACGCTTTCACGTTTTTCACATCAACAGTATCCACCAAACCCATATGTGTTAGGTTTCTCTTTTGCTTTTTTGTTTTCTTAGTCAAAATGTGACTTTTAAAAGCATGTTTTCTCTTGATTTTACCTGTTCCGGTAAGGGCAAACCTCTTTTTGGCACCGGAATTAGTCTTCATCTTAGGCATTTTCCAATTTATTTAATTGTTATACATAAACAGCACCTGTATACACAAGAGCTATTCTTTTTCTACTATTTTATCTACTTTCTTTTGCTCAGAAGGAGCTTTATCAACCTTCTTTATTACAGATTTGGGAGACGTTCCTATCTTTTTAGGGGTAAGCATGATAATCATTCTTTTTCCCTCAAGAACCGGCATCTGTTCTACCTTTCCATAATCTTCCAAATCATTCGCAAAACGAAGCAACAACACTTCTCCTTGCTCTTTGAACAGAATTGAACGTCCTTTAAAGAACACATAAGCTTTTACTTTCGCACCCTCTTCCAAAAAGCCTTTAGCATGTTTCAATTTAAAATTGTAGTCATGATCGTCTGTCTGTGGTCCGAAACGTATTTCCTTAACAATCACTTTAACCGATTTGGCCTTTTGTTCTTTTTGTCGTTTTTTCTGTTGATAAAGAAATTTCTGATAGTCGGTTATTTTACAAACTGGGGGTACAGCGTTTGGCGATATTTCAACCAAATCCAAGTCTAAATCTTCAGCGATTTTAAGCGCCTGGACAATGGGATAAACTCCATTTTCAACGTTATCACCAACTAAGCGCACTTCACGAACCTTAATCCGTTCGTTAATTCTGTACTGATCTTTTATGCTGTCATTCTTCATTCAAAAAGCTTTATTCTCCTTCTTTTATAATTAATTTGTATTTTGCCAACGATTCATCATATTTTCAACTTCTTCATTCAAAAGAGTTGCAAAGGTAGTAATTTCCATCGAACCTTTATCACCTTCACCTTGTTTTCTTACCGAAACTTGTCTATTTTCCGCTTCTTTTTCTCCGACGATCAACATATAAGGAATACGTTTCAATTCGTTATCACGAATTTTACGACCTACTTTTTCATTCCGATCGTCTACCAGAACACGTATATCCTGTTCGTCCAAATATTTAGCGATCTCCCAGGCATAATCGTTGTATTTCTCGCTAACCGGCAGCACGCACACCTGATCGGGCGTCAGCCATAACGGGAATTTACCTCCGGTATGTTCTATCAAAACAGCCACAAAACGTTCCATAGATCCGAAAGGTGCTCGATGAATCATTACCGGACGATGCTTTTTATTATCTTCTCCGGTATACTCCAGTTCAAATCTTTCCGGCAAATTATAATCTACCTGAATGGTTCCTAACTGCCATTTCCTTCCAATAGCGTCTTTCACCATAAAGTCCAACTTGGGTCCGTAGAATGCAGCTTCTCCCAATTCCACACGTGCTTTAAGCCCTTTTTCCTGACAAGCTTCGACAATTGCTTTTTCAGCCTTATCCCAATTTTCGTCCGATCCGATGTATTTTTCTTTATTATTCGGATCACGCAATGAAATCTGAGCTTCAAAATTTTCAAAATCTAACGATTTAAATATAATGAAAATAATATCCATTACTTTCAAAAACTCGTCTTTCAACTGATCCGGACGACAAAACAAATGTGCATCGTCTTGCGTAAATCCGCGGACTCGCGTCAGTCCGTGTAATTCACCACTTTGCTCGTAACGATAAACAGTTCCGAATTCGGCAAAACGAATCGGCAAATCTTTATACGAATGAGGAAAAGCCTTAAATATCTCGCAGTGATGCGGACAGTTCATCGGTTTCAACAAGAATTCTTCTCCCTCCTGAGGCGTATGAATCGGCTGGAACGAATCCTTTCCATATTTTGCGTAATGCCCGGAAGTGACGTACAACTGTTTTGCGCCGATGTGCGGTGTGATGACCTGCTGATAACCGTACTTTTTCTGTATTCTTTTGAGAAAATCCTCCAACTTTAATCTTAATTGGGTTCCACGGGGCAACCATAAAGGCAAACCAGCTCCTACCGCAGTAGAAAACGTGAACAATTCGAGTTCTTTCCCGATCTTCCGATGATCTCTCTTCTTCGCTTCTTCCAAAAGCATAAGATATTCGTCCAGCATTTTCTTTTTCGGGAAAGTTATTCCATAAAGGCGAACTAATTGTTTCCTCTTTTCATCTCCACGCCAATACGCTCCAGCGACACTCAATATTTTGACTGCTTTCAAATAAGACGTATTCGGCAAGTGCGGCCCACGACATAAATCGGTAAACTCTCCTTGAGTATAGGTTGTAATCTTCCCGTCTTCCAATTCGCTGATTAATTCGGTCTTATAAACTTCACCCCGGTCTCCAAACATTTTCAGCGCATCGGCTTTGGATATTTCCTGACGACAAATTTCTTCTTTTTTAGCAACCAATTCCAGCATTTTAGCTTCTATTGCAGGGAAATCGCCTTCTTTTATCGTAACCCCCTCTCCCGGATCGACATCATAATAAAATCCGTTTTCAATAGCCGGGCCTATTCCAAATTTTATTCCCGGATAAAGAATTTGCAAAGCTTCTGCCATCAAGTGGGCACTTGAATGCCAAAACGCATGTTTCCCTTCTTCATCTTCCCATTTATGCAGTTTTACCGTAGCATCTTGCGCAATCGGACGGGTAAGATCCCATATTTCACCATTCACACTTGCAGATAAAACATCCTGCGCCAACCGGGGACTTATACTCTCAGCAATTTGCAAAGAAGTTGTTCCCTCAGCATATTCTTTTACGGAATTATCCGGAAACGTTATTTTAATCATATCTTATAGCTAAATTTCTTAAATTCAAGGTGCAAATTTACGATTCTTTTACAAAAAACAACTTATTAGCCAACAAAAAATCAATTACTTGTCATTCGTTTAATAATACTGTAAGCATTTATGATCCCTAATTCACCGGCTTTACTCAAATCCCCAATTCCCCTACTCGTGTCTCCAAGGGATAGGCGGGCCAATCCGCGATTAAAATAAGCTTCCGCAAATTCGGGATCTTTCGCTATCGCTTCCGAATAATCCTGAATGGCGGCACGGAAATCTTTCTGAGAACAGCGTAGGTTTCCTCTATTGAAATAAGCGTACACAAAATCTGGATTCAACTTAATGGCCATATCATAATCACGCACAATCATTTCAAATTCATATGTACGTTTGTTCTCTTTAAACCCTGCTGAAGACAAATTCCGTGTAGAGGCAGATGTTTTTGAATTAAATTGCGGGCCAATACTCAGTTGTTTATTAATCATCGACAAGTCGTCCTGGTCAGTTGAATGTGATAAATCATATTCCAACTGCTTATAACGAACGACAGCTCGATTAAAATAAGCCATCGTAAAAGAAGGATCCAGCGATATCGCTTTATTATAATCTTGAATCGCTTCCGAGAAATCCTGAACCAACATATAATCCAATGCTCTCCCGAAATAAGCATCTATATTTGAAGAATCGACATCAAGTTTAGCCGAATAATTATTAATAGAAGTAAAATGTTTAGTAATCTGATTTTCATTAAGTGCCGCCTCCTGATTCGTCAACCTTAACAACATAGATAAATGTTTATCATTGTTGTAACTTTCCACCATTTTGTCATAATAGACTAACTTTTTCACCATATCCGGCTTTTCATAATAAGTCAACACAAATTGAGGTTCGATATCCACGCGTACATTTTTATCTTGTACTCGCCCACGCACCTCACTCTGATATTTACTTTTCCGTTCGTCCTCTTTGTCGTAAACCACAAGACGATTAAACTTGTTAATATTTTTATCCGATTTTTCGCGGGTGTTATCATCCGATTTTCCTTGCGATGCCGCCGTTCCAGAAATATTCCCGGAGGAGGAGGAAGCTAAATTATTGTCCTGTTCTTTCTGATAAGCTGTCCACACATCACGATCTGCCCCCGCCAAGTCATGAATTTCACGTTTTGCTTCGGCACGACTGTAATACCCCGCAATAAAATTCGGATATTGTTGCAACACAACATCGAAATCGGCTATTGCCCCCATATTGTCTTTCGTTTCTAACCGCAACAAAGCCCGGTTATAATAAGCAATATAATTGTCCGGTTCTAATTCGATTACCATATTGAAATCTTCAATCGCACGATTATCATCACCTACCTGAGCCCGCAGAAGTCCACGGTTAAAACGCGCGATCAGATTCCGGCTATCCATCGAAATAACCTGATCGTAATCAGCCATCGCCCCTCTGAGATCATTCTTTTGATAACGGACAAGCCCACGGTTAATATAATACCCGCTTTCACGCGTATTCAAGCGAATCGCCTCATTCAAGTCAGAATACGCTTCATCCAATTTATGCATCTGATAATACACCAACGCCCGGTTCCCATAAGAAGGGGCATAATAAGGATCCAATTCGACGGATTTATTATAATCTTCCAACGCTCGGATCGTATCCCCTTTTTCCAAGAACATGGCCCCCCGTGTCATATAATTCATAGCATATTTCGGATATGCCCCCATCAAACGATCGAAAACATTTTCAGCTCCATCATAATCCTTTTTCTGGATATAAGCGACAGCCATATTAATCAGCATCTGTCTATCTTCAGGCTTAAATTCTAGTCCTCTCGTATAATCAGTTATCGCACCCTCATAATTCTCCTGACTTTGGCGAGCGATTCCTCTGGCATAATACGCCTGAACTAAAAAAGGGTTCCGCTGAAGACATAAAGAACAGTCTTCCTCGGCCCCCTTAAAATCATCCAGATTCACTTTGGCTACCGCACGATAAAAATACGGTTCTGCCAACCATGGCTTTGCCTTAATCACCTGATTAAAATACTGGATCGAGAGTACATAATCTTCGAAATACAACGCATTCCGTCCGATCGTTAATACTCTGTCCGTATTAATCTGAGCAAACGCCAAAAGTGAAAAAATACATAGTGAAATTGAGAGTATTACCTTCCTTGCCATTGTTTAATTCATTGAAAGGCAAAAATAAGGATTTTATCTTATTCTACTTCAATTTTCACCATCAAATGGTCTTTTGCAATTCGATCCCCCACTTTCACGTTGATTTTAGACACCACACCCGTATAAGGCGATACGATCCTATTCAACATTTTCATCGCTTCATGGATGCAAAGCAATTGTCCTTTCTCCACAGAATCCCCTTCTTTGACTAAAATTTCCATGACCGTTCCTGGAAGATGCGAAAGCACCTCCCCAGATTGTAACGGTTTCCAGGGTTTTCTATCCAAGTATTTTTTTGTCAGCAACGTTTTATATTTGCGCGCAGTAACAACAAAATCCTTATATTCCGTATTCTTATTTTCCATCATTCCTTGTTTTTAGGCATTTAGAATGGAGGTAAACCATGTTTTTTCCGTGGTCTGTATTCCTCTTTCAATACAGATAATTTTAAAGCATGCAGCAAGAGTGCACGCGTTTCCTTCGGCTCAATAACAGAATCGATAAATCCTTTAGCAGCTGCAACATACGGATTAGCAAACTTTTCGATGTATTCTTTCACCTTTTCATCACGCATGGCATTCTTATCTTCCGCTTCCTCAATCTCCTTCCGGAAAATGATATTCGCAGCACCTTCCGGGCCCATAACAGCAATCTCTGCACTTGGCCAAGCAAAGACAAAATCCGCGCCTAAATGACGAGAATTCATGGCAATATATCCACCGCCATAAGCTTTACGTAAAATAATGGTAATTTTGGGTACAGTCGCTTCTGAATAAGCATAAAGCACTTTCGCTCCATGACGAATAACACCCGCATGTTCTTGATCGATACCCGGCAAATATCCCGGCATGTCTTCCAATGTAATGATCGGAATGTTGAACGAATCGCAAAAACGAATAAAGCGGGCAGCCTTATCAGCGCTGTCACAATCAAGTACGCCGGCTAACACCATCGCTTGATTGGCGACAAATCCGACAGTCTCACCACCCATACGCCCAAAACCGATCACAATATTGGCAGCCCACAATTCATGAACTTCCAAAAATTCCGAATTATCCGCAATACATTTAATAATGTCACGTACATCATACGGTTGTTTAGGATCAGAAGGAACAACATCGTCGATATTCAACGCGGTTGTCGGTTCTTTTTTCTCAATTCTTGGAGAAGCTTCCGCATTATTGGCGGGAATTAACCGGATCAGTTGTTTGATCTGCTCAAAACATTCCTGTTCTGTTTTAGCATAGAAATGCGCATTTCCAGTAATTTCCGCGTGCACCCGCGCACCACCGAGCTCTTCCATAGAAACATCTTCGCCCAGGACTGTTTTGATCACATTCGGACCTGTAATAAACATTTTCGAAATATTCTCCACAACAAAAACAAAATCCGTCAACGCTGGAGAATAAACAGCACCACCCGCACAAGGGCCGAGAATTAATGAAATTTGCGGAATAACACCGGAAGCAATCGTATTCCGATAAAAAATTTCGCCGTAACCCGCAAGAGCTCCTACTCCTTCCTGAATACGTGCACCTCCCGAGTCATTAATCCCAATAACCGGGCATTTCAGCTTCAATGCATGATCCATGATTTTCGTAATCTTCCGAGCATGATGAAGTCCCAAAGATCCGCCGGCTACAGTAAAATCCTGTGCATAAATACATACTGGAGCACCATAAATCGTACCCGTACCAGTAATAACACCATCACCCGGAAAATCTTTTTTGTCTAATCCGAAATCGCGGCCATCATGCTTTACAAACATATCATATTCCTGAAAAGAATCTTTATCCAGCAAAGAAAGAATACGGTCACGGGCTGTCAGTTTACCCATGGCAATCTGCTTTTCAATAGCTGCTTCACCACCACCTTTTTTCAGAACCTCTTTCTTCTTCCTCAGTTCCTGAATGTCTTTACTTAAATCTGTCATAACGATTGATTTAAAAATATATTTTTTATTTTCCGACAGCCTTCGCCCTATACGAGCAACGAGCTGTTCCTTTAATAATACTATTTAGTCGACCTTTATTTAACTGCTTGCGAATCGGGGATATATTATCAATAAAGACCTCTCCTTTCAAGTGCTCACATTCATGCTGAACGACGCGGGCGGAGAATCCCTCCAATTCTTCTTCATGAGTAACCCAATTCTCGTCAAAATAAGCTACGCGAATTTTTTTCGCACGAGAAACCTTTTCATGTATTCCCGGGAAACTCAAACAACCTTCTTCCATAGCAACCTGATCTTCACTTCGTTCTAAAATATCCGGATTGATCATGGCACGTTTAAAACCTTTACATTCCGGGAAATCATCAAACAAAACATCCGCATCGATCACCAACAGACGAATTGACAAACCTACCTGAGGAGCGGCAAGGCCTACTCCGTCAGCATTATACATTGTTTCAAACATATTAGCGACCAACTCTTTCAGATTCGGATGTTCCGGAGAAACCTCTTCAGCTTTTTCCCTTAATACCGGCTGGCCGTAAAGATAAATTGGTAAAATCATTGTTTATTGTTGATATTTTTTACTTTCCAAATACGATTGCAGAATAATAGCAGCACTGATCTCGTCCACAAGCGCTTTATTCTGTCGCTGTTTCTTTTTCAATCCTCCTTCGATCATGACTCTTTGAGCGAGTACAGAGGTGAAACGTTCATCATAATATTCAATAGGTATTTGTGGAAAAAGCCGTTTTAAGCGTGCGGCAAACTGTTCCACATATTTCAAGTTTTCGGAGGGTTGATTGTTCATCTGTTTTGGAAAACCTAAAACAAACAATTCCACCGGTTCCTTTTTTAAATAATCCGCCAAGTATTTTTCCAGCTCATTGCTGAGAACAGTAACCAACCCGTTTGCAATCATCTGCAGTGTATCGGTTACAGCTATTCCTGTGCGTTTACGTCCATAATCAATAGCTATAATCCTTCCCATAACGAGTACAAATATACAATAATTCTTTTTACGCTACACAAAAACCTCAAACGTGTGCATAAAGTCACATTAATAGGCATTTTTTTCTCCTTTAAACATATTAATTACTGTCACCACAATAATTTTAAGATCCAGAAAAAACGACCAGTTTTCGATATACCAAACATCGCGTTTCACGCGGCCCTCCATTTGCTCCAGCGTCTTAGTTTCCCCACGATATCCGGTCACTTGCGCCCAACCTGTCACACCCGGCTTTGCTAAATGACGCACCATATATTTATCGATAATAGCAGAATAAAGTTCTGTGTGTTTCAACATATGAGGACGTGGCCCTACGACCGACATATCGCCATACAAGACATTGAAAAACTGGGGAAATTCGTCTAGGTTCGTTCTTCTTAGAAAATTTCCAATTTTGGTTGTACGCGGATCGTCTTTCTCCGCCTGTTTTTCATCCGCCAACGGGTTTACCCGCATAGTTCTGAATTTGTAGCATTCAAATTCGTGCCCGTACAACCCGGTTCGTCTTTGTTTGAAAATAGTCGGACCTTTCGACGATAGCTTGATCAAAGTTCCGACAATAATATATAAACCCGGGAAAATAAAAATAATCACTCCCAAAGAAAAAACAATATCAAAACAACGTTTCAAAATCCGGTTATAAGCAGCCTGAAGAGGTTCACGTCGGATCGAAAGTAACGGTATAGACTCAATCACTTCCATTACCAGACTCTTTTTCAAATTCCGGTAAAATTCGGGAACGATATAAAAACGGATCATGTTTTTTTCTGCAAAGTTTAATAACCTCAGCAGTTTTTCATCTTGTGTTCCGGGTAATGTATAATAAATTTCGTCTATTTCTTTTTCAATTGCATATTCTTCCACTTCATTCGTCATTCCAAGATAATTGGGAAGAATATGTTTCAAGGAAATATTGTCGTCAAAGAATCCCATAATTTTAAATCCATACGTCAGATCGTTCTTCATAACTTTATAGATTTCCATCCCGTTTTTCCCAGCACCAACAATAATTATCTTTTTAGAATTAAAGCCCTTCTTCCGATACGCTTTCAAACTAAGACGAATAAAGACCCGCCACAACGAAAAGACGACGACAGATAATAGATAATATACGATCAGAAACGTAGCTAATAAATCACCTATGTTTAAAAAAGTAAGACAGGTGGCAAAAAAGAAAATGAAAAACGTAACCATCAAAAAAGCACGTTGCACAATCTTATCGATAAACACGACCGACATGTGCAATTGCATTGGCACAAAATACAAGGAAAAGAAATAACAAAAATTCAACAGCAAAACAACCTCCCGCATACTTCCTGTAATTGCTCCGGCATAGGATTCTCCGAGAAAATAATAGACAACAAAAAACATGAGGTTTAAAATAAACAAATCCCCCATGCCCACAAGCCATTGAATTAAATAACTATGCCTTTTCTTCCACTCCATAATTTGCAGATGAGTCAAAACAAGGCAAAAGTAAACAATAATTCCGAATGATATAAAGAAGAACGTAAACAAAGCGAATGTAAAAATGCGCTACGGCGACAACACGCAGTCAAATCTCAACTTGTCTAACTGAACAAAAAAAAGGAAGAATGCGTATAAAGTGAATAAATGTAAGAAAAAAGCATGAAATAGATAATATTTAGTACCTTTGCCGATCATATTTTTAAGTATATAACATAATCATAAATCTATGGCAAAAGTTACAAAAGAAGAAGCCCTTAAATACCATGCGGAGGGTAAGCCGGGAAAAATCGAAGTCATACCTACTAAACCATACAGTAGTCAGACAGATCTTTCACTTGCGTACTCTCCCGGAGTGGCCGAGCCTTGTCTGGAAATAGAAAAAAATCCACTAGATGCCTATAAATATACGACAAAAGGGAATTTAGTCGCGGTTATTTCAAATGGAACAGCTGTATTGGGATTGGGGGACATAGGTGCCATGGCCGGTAAACCTGTAATGGAAGGAAAAGGATTGCTTTTTAAAATCTTTGCGGGAATTGATGTATTCGATATTGAAGTAAACGAAAAAGATCCGGAAAAATTTATACAAACTGTAAAAGCGATTTCGCCTACTTTCGGTGGGATCAACCTGGAAGACATTAAAGCTCCCGAATGTTTCGAAATAGAAAAACGCTTAAAAGCGGAATTGGATATTCCGGTTATGCATGACGATCAGCATGGAACAGCGATTATTTCCGCTGCCGGACTTATTAATGCACTCGAACTGACTGGAAAAAAGATTGAAGAAGTAAAAATCGTTGTCAATGGAGCAGGAGCCGCTTCGATCTCGTGTACCAAACTATACGTGCTTTTGGGCGCACGGATGGAAAATATTGTCATGTGCGACAGCAAAGGTGTCATTTCCATCCATCGCACCGACCTAAACGAGGAGAAGAAAAAGTTTGCTACATCCCGGAATATTAAAACTTTGACGGAAGCCGTTGAAGGAGCGGATATGTTCCTCGGCCTTTCTGTCGCCGACGTACTCACCAAGGAAATGGTACGAAGCATGAATGCAAACCCGATCATCTTTGCCTTAGCAAATCCTAATCCAGAAATCTCCTATCCGGAAGCGATAGACTCACGGGATGATCTTATTTTCGCGACAGGCCGCTCCGATTATCCGAATCAAATTAATAATGTATTAGGGTTTCCCTATATATTCCGCGGAGCGTTGGATACGCACGCAAGCACAATCAACGAAGAAATGAAACGAGCTGCGGTATACGCCATAGCGAACCTCGCGAAAGAGCCGGTACCCGACGTCGTAAACGCGGCTTACCAGCTAAAAAGAATGACGTTCGGTCGCAAATATATTATTCCAAAAGCATTAGACCCGCGGTTACTGACCCGTGTATCCTGTGCCGTAGCGAAAGCGGCTATTGAATCGGGCGTTGCCCGCAAAATAATTACTGACTGGGATGGATACGCGAACCATCTACGTGAAATGATGGGATACGACAACAAAATGCTGCGATCCTTCACAGACATGGCTAAAGCCAATCCCAAACGTGTTGTATTCGCGGAAGCCAACCATGTAAACATGTTAAAAGCTGCCGTTGAGGCAAAAGTAGAAGGTATTTGTATCCCTATTCTTTTAGGTGAAGAAGAGGCCTTACACAAAATGGCGGCCGAAGAAAATATCGACTTGAAAGACATCGAGATCATCAACATGCGTCATGAAAAAGAGGCAGAAAGGCGTTCCCGCTACGCAGAATTATTAGCTCGTAAAAGAGCCAGGGAAGGAGTTACCTTCGCGGAAGCAAGAGAAAAACTCGTAGACCGGAATGCCTTCGGCATGATGATGGTTGAAACTGGTGATGCCGATGCTTTTATTACCGGCGTATATAGCCGATACGCAGAAATAACGCAAATGGCGGCCGAAATCATAGGTATTCGCCCATCTTACGATCATTTTGGAGCAATGCATATCGTTACATGTAAAAAAGGAACATTTTTCATTGCCGACACGTTGATTAACCGTCACCCCTCAACCGAGGTTCTTATCGATATTGCCCGTCTGACGCACGACGCGGTCAAATTCTTTGCACACAATCCGGTGATCGCCATGTTATCCTATTCCAGTTTCGGCGCCGATAAACAAGGTAGTCCGCGCAAAGTACATGAAGCTATAAATTACTTGCACACGAATCATCCGGAAATTATGATAGATGGAGAAATGCAGGTTAACTTCGCTTTGGATAAAAAAATGCGCGACGAAACCTATCCTTTCAACAAGTTACAAGGGAAAGATGTGAACACGTTGGTTTTCCCCAATTTGAGTTCGGCAAACAGTGCTTATAAATTGTTAAATGAAATGGGTGTTGTGGAAACAATAGGCCCGATCCAAATGGGACTAAACAAACCGATCCATTTTACCGATATCGGCACATCGACAAGGGACATCCTTAATTTGACAACTGTTGCCGTAGTAGATGCTATTGTTCAAGAACAAATCTCAAAAAAATAAAAGAAACTATTCCCTAATAAAAAAGCGAAGATGTCTTTTGACATCTTCGCTTTTTTATTTTACTGAGATTATTCTTTTTTTCTCGGAACATTTTTTTTCTCGGCTCGAAAATTTATTACTTCAACAATTGTAAAAAAATCTTACTATCAATCAAACATATTCCGAAATTTGCTGAATATTTTTTCCTTAACGCTTTTATTAGGCTGGAAGTTCGGCGAATTCTCCATTTCAGACAACACTTCTCTTTCAGGAGACGACAACGTCTCCGGAATATAAACACTTACATTTACCAACAAATCGCCTGTACCGTATCTGTTAACCGAAGGCAGACCTTTGTTTCTTAGACGAAGCACTTTCCCCGGTTGTGTCCCCGGATCAATCTTCACTTTTGCCTTACCATCAACCGTCGGTACTTCCACTGTCGTACCTAAAGCGGCCTGAGGAACCGACAATAATAAATTATACAGCAAATCATTCTCGTCACGAATCAATTCAGGATGCGGCTCCTCTTCTACCAGAATCAACAAATCCCCGTTAATCCCTCCGTGACGGGCAGCATTTCCTTTTCCGCTCATGGATAATTGCATTCCTTCAGCCACTCCTGCGGGAATATTTATGGTAATGATTTCTTCATCTCTCACCACACCTTCTCCATTACAAGCGCTACATTTATTAACAATAACTTTTCCTTCGCCTCCACAAGTCGGACATATCGATTGCGTCTGCATCTGCCCCAGAATCGTATTTGTCACACGCGTCACATAACCGCTACCCCGGCATGTATCACATATTTTCGTACCATTGTTTCCTTCCGCTCCGCTACCGTGACACACTTTACACTGAACGTATTTCTTAACTTTTATTTTTTTCTCTACTCCGTTTGCGATTTCTTTTAGTGTCAGTTTCACTTTAACACGAAGATCGGATCCTCGATTTACCCGTTGGCCTCTGGACGAACCACCACCGAAACCTCCAAAACCTCCAAAGCCACCAAAATGACCTCCAAAAATGTCCCCGAACTGAGAGAAAATGTCTTCCATAGACATTCCCCCACCAAAGCCACCGCTTTGTTGAGAAGCACCTCCTACCCCAGCATGACCGAATTGATCATAACGCTGACGTTTCTGAGGGTCACTTAAAATATCGTATGCCTCGGCCGCTTCCTTGAACTTTTCTTCGGCAGTTTTATCCCCAGGATTTTTATCCGGATGAAATTGGATCGCTTTCTTTCGATACGCTTTTTTTATATCGTCAGCCGATGCGCTTCTATCTACGCCCAGCACTTCATAATAATCCCTTTTAGCCATTTTTACATTCTTTATTATTCACCTACAACCACTTTGGCGTGACGAATTACTTTATCATATAAAGTATAACCAGTTTGAACGCAATCGATTACCTTTCCCTTTAAATCTTCCTTGGGCGCAGGAATCGTAGCAACAGCGTCAAACTTCTCCGTATCAAAGGCCCGCCCCGTCGCTTCAATAGACTTTACTCCTTGTTGAGCCAGATAAACTTTAAATTTAGTGTAAATCAATTCTATACCTTCCGCAACCGCAGAGATATCTTCAGCCACCCGGACATTTTGCAAAGCTCTCTCAAAATCATCTATGATCGGAAGAATTGCCGTTAAAGCCACCTCACCACCGTTTTTAATCAAATCGGCTTTTTCGCGTAAGGTACGCTTACGATAATTATCAAACTCCGCCATCAGTCGCACGTGGGCGTCATTTAACTCGTCGTATTTCGCTTGTAACTTTTCAACATCACTATCCGCCAGATTGTCAGCATTAGAAGCATTTTCTACCTCTTCTGTCTGTTCTTTCTGCAAATTTGTCACTTCATCCTTTTCCTCAGGATTTATAGCCTCCTCAGGATTTTTCGTTTCATTTTGCTCCATATCATTCATAAATAAATGTATAAATTCTTACTTAATCACTATTAATCAATCGGATACAAAAGTCAAAAATAACCCAAACAATCCAATGACCTTAAAATAAACCGATTGTATTTGTCATAGACGCAGCAAATATACTGCCAAGTCTATCACAGACAAAAAAATATCTTTACCTTTGTTCTAATAATTCATCAAGGATATTAAACAAGATTTAGCATAAGCAGGTATGAAAAAGTGTATTATAGTAACAGCATTACTTATAATCTGCATGACAGGTTTTGCTCAAAGCGGTGGAAACTTAATTTGTCGCCTGGGCTTTTCATTCGAGATCAGTAAAAATGCCAATTGGGGAATCGGTCTTCCTATTGTTACCGAAGTCTATCCGTATTCGTCTGCAGAACTGGCCGGATTGAAACAATTCGACATTATAAAAAAAATAGACGGAACAGATTTAAAAGAAATTGCTTCGGAAGAAATAAACCAACTACTCAATCCGGCAGACAAACAAGAAGTCGTATTGCAGATCTCCAATCTCACTAAAACCGACCATACGCTTTTAATTGGAAAGGAATGTAAACGAAGAAACGCCATTTCGGAAGATCAATTAGTTACAGCCTTTTCCATGCTTAGTTTAGAAAGTACCTCTGAACGGAAATTTGTCTGTCCGTTTAAAACAACGGTAACGCCCAACCCGGTCAATTTTCAACAATTCCGCACCTTTGGTTTTGCCCCGATTGATGAAAACAACAAAGAATTAGAAAACGCAATCAACCAGGCCATCAAAGATGAATTAACCGGAAAGGGGCTAACATACGATAATTACGGACCAGACATCTTAATCAATACGTATTATTATTTTGACAAAAACCCCAATTACAAGGGGAAGAGTATGGTAGTTATCGAAAAAGAACAAAATTTCCGTTACGATTTTTCACGCAATGAAATGATAAAAGTACCTTTTATCAGTACATCTGCCGCCGAATCCGAAGCGGAATATATTCTCCAATTCGGATTTAAAATGGTAGATAATATCTTTTTACCTGGACGAGTTATCTGGGAATGTGAAGCAAACGAATTTTTAGAAAGCCCGTTTCAAATAGAAGACTATGCCCGTATTCACGTTCCATTAATGTGTATGCAGTATCCATACGTAAGATACACGCGTAATGTCCAATATAAAGTCAATAAAAAGAACTATAACTATACTGGTTTAAATTTTGATGTCAACCGACTGGAAATGGTGGCCAAAGTCGATCCGAATTCTCCCGCAGCCGTTGCTGGAATTCGTACTAACGATATTATCGAAAAAATCGAAGGTTTTTCGCTGGATATAACAGCAGAAGATGCTACAGCCGCATACAAAACATTTATCACTTCCACCATGAAATTCCGTGATTCTGAAACCCGGTTCACAGATGCCAACGGTTTTACACGTTGTATGTATTGGGATCCGTTCAAATATACGCAAGTGGCAGACGCGATCAAGAAGACAAAAGAAATTGCCCCATTCTCATACCTATTCTATTTTGCCCCTTATATTAATACATCCGGCACAAACGCCTGTTCATTTAATTTACGAAGAGGAAAAACAAAATTCGAAGCAATCATTCGTCCGGATATTCGTTCGGAACTATCCGTTACGATTGAATAATTTTCATTTGAATTATAAAACGTGATATATCCTGAAAATTTTGAAAGCAAAACGGGCTTTGATAAAGTTCGTGTACTCATATCAGAAAAATGTTTAAGTACGCTCGGTGAAGAAAAAACCGCAGGGATGTCTTTTTCCCAAGAATATGCCGAAATACGGCAATGGCTGGATCAAACAGCCGAGTTTATTCAAATTCTGCACGGGGAAAAAGAATTTCCGGCAAATTACTTTTTCGACATACGTTATTCGCTGAAAAGAATCCGTCCGGAAGGTACATTTCTGGACGAGAAGGAGCTTTTTGACCTGAAGCGCTCTTTACAAACGATAAATGACATCATCCGTTTTCTTCGGCCGAAAGAAAACGAAGAGATCCTTTATCCGGCTTTGACGGCCTTGGCAGGCGACATCTCGGTGTTTCCGCAATTAATCCATCAGATTGATAATATATTAGACAAATTCGGGCGGGTAAAAGACAACGCGTCTGCAGAGCTTACCCGTATACGAAAGGAAATCATAACGATAACTCAATCTATTTCACGCAGCCTACTCTCTATTCTTCGCACAGCGCAATCGGAAGGCGTCGTCGAAAAAGATGTAACACCTACTGTGCGCGACGGTCGATTAATGATTCCAGTTGCCCCAGCTTTCAAACGGAAAATAAGAGGAATCGTGCACGATGAATCGGCAACGGGGAAGACCGTATTTATCGAACCAGAAGTAGTAGTAGAAGCGAACAACCGTATTCGAGAACTAGAAGGGGAAGAACGCCGCGAGATTATCCGTCTGTTAACGGCTTTTACGAACAATATCCGCCCCCTAGTTCCGGAAATTTTACAGTCTTACGATTTTCTGGCTGAAATCGATTTTATACGTGCCAAGGCATTATTTGCGGAACAAATTATGGCGATCAAACCAGTGATAGAAGACAAACAGCAAATAGACTGGACTCATGCAATTCATCCGTTGCTTTTTTTATCGCACCAAAAGCAAGGAAAAGAAGTAGTCCCACTAGATATAGAATTAATTGAGAATAAACGATTGTTGTTGATTTCTGGACCGAACGCCGGAGGAAAATCGGTTTGCCTGAAAACAGTCGGACTTCTACAATATATGCTCCAATGTGGGTTACTTATACCTGTGCATGAACGTTCGCGAACAGGCTTGTTTGACAGTATATTTATTGATATTGGTGACGAACAGAGTATTGAAAACGACCTGAGTACATATAGTTCGCACCTGACGAACATGAAGTTTTTCCTCAGGAACTGCAATGAGCGAACCATTCTTCTAATCGATGAATTCGGCAGCGGAACCGAACCACAAATAGGTGGTGCAATCGCGGAAGTGTTGCTCGACCGTTTCAATCGAAAAGGTTGTTGGGGAGTTATTACCACTCATTATCAAAATCTGAAACATTTTGTTGAAGAAACCGAAGGATTGATCAACGGAGCAATGCTCTACGATCGTCACTTGATGCAGCCGTTATTTAAACTGGCTATCGGTCACCCGGGGAGCTCCTTTGCCGTCGAAATCGCACGCAAAATCGGATTACCTGAAGATGTTATCACCGATGCTTCCAAAATAGTAGGATCGGACTATATCGACATGGATAAATATTTGCAGGATATTGTCCGGGATAAACGTTACTGGGAAAATAAACGCCAAAACATCCGCCAACAGGAAAAAAAATTGGAAGAAAGAATCTCTCGTTATGAAACCGATATTGTGACTGTTGATAAACAACGCAAGGAAATTATCCGAGAGGCCAAAGAAGAAGCACAGCGTATCCTTGCCGATGTAAACGCAAAGATAGAAAACACCATCCGTGAAATAAAAGAAGCACAAGCGGAGAAAGAACAAACCAAACAGATCCGAAAATCGCTGGAATCATTTCGAGAAACTATCGAAGATACGGAGGATGAAGAAAACCGGATTGCCCAAAAAATCGCAAAAATAAAAGAACGAAAGGAAAAGAAAAATAACAACAAAATCTCTAAACTGCCTGTTTTTAACCGCGAAGTTATTGAAACTGGTGATGCCGTAAGATTAAGAGGACAGGCTTCTGCTGGCACCGTGATGGAAGTGCAAAGAGAACTGGCTGTCGTCGCTTTTGGAATGATCAAAAGCACGGTGAAAATCAGCCGTTTGGAAAAGGTGAGTAAAGGTCAGCTTAGGCAGGAGACTAAAAAAAGTTCTTTCGTCAGCACTCAGACGCGCGACGAAATGCGCGAAAAGAAACTAAATTTTAAACAGGAAATAGACATCCGGGGTATGCGGGGTGACGAAGCTCTTCAAACAGTGACTTACTTCATCGACGATGCCATACAAGTGGGTGTTTCTAATGTACGGATTTTGCATGGGACAGGGACAGGGGCTCTGCGACAACTAATCCGGGACTATCTTCAGACTACACCAGGAGTCTACCGTTATCACGACGAACATGTTCAATTAGGAGGCGCAGGAATTACAGTCGTGGAATTTAATTAACCATAAAATTAATTCCGTATGAAGCACAGAGAGAATTACAATAAGCGAAAACGCTCGAGCAACCACCACCTTTCTGAACAGTATGTATATACCGGAAACCAGACGACGTCGACGACTCTTCGCCTTATCCAATATAATACGGAAGGTGTTCGTGATAATGCAATCCCTCAGGAAAAAGAAAATGAACTGTTCGAACGGATTCAACATCAAGGAAAAGCCATGAACTGGGTTCAGGTTAATGGGTTAATGGACGCAGAATTAATCAGCCGCATCATTGCAAAATTTGGGCTCGATATGCTCGACGCGAAAGATATTCTTACTCCTGAACATATCGTGAAAATAGAAGAATATCAGGGGAAAATATTTATTATCCTGAATTCCTGTCATTACAATGAAAGAAATGAAATAGAGACAGAACACATCGGCATACTCATGGTCGGCAATACCGTCATAACTTTTGCGGAAACAAATCATGATCTTTTTATTCCGGTAATCAAAGCGATCAACGAAGATATTCTGGGTATTCGTTCAAAAGAAGACGGAAGCATGCTGCTGGCTTTTCTACTGAATGCTGTTGTCGCCAGTCTTGTAGAAACTTCTACTCATGTGGAAGAATTGCTGGAAGATATTGAAGATACTCTTCTTGATATTTCTACAAATCAGGAAAGTGTGGGATCTCTTATCCAGCAGCGAAGACGGGAATACATGGTTATCCGTAAAAACAGTCTCCCTCTTCGCGAACAAATTAACAAGTTAACCAAAAGTGAAAGCATCCTTATCAGTCATGAGGCTCAACCGGCTTTCATCGACCTCACCGACCAGTTACAATACGTAAATCAAACAATCGATGGTTGTCGAGAAATCATTTCTTCGTTAGTTGACCTTTACATTTCCAATAACGACCTTCGTATGAACGCCATCATGAAACGACTGACGATTGTATCCACACTTTTTATTCCTCTTACATTTCTTGCCGGAATCTGGGGCATGAATTTTGCAAATATGCCTGAATTAGGATGGAAATACGGCTATTGGGTTGCCTGGGGAATCATGGGACTGACAGGAATCGGCACCTGGATTTATCTTCATAAAAAAGATTGGTATTAATTAAGTATAAAATATTCTCAAAAAAATGTTTGCCTCCAAAAAACATAGTCCGCAAAAAAAATGTTTTCATAGTGCAACCTTAGTTTTCTGAAAAACAAGAATTTCAAGATTTTTCTATTAATTTATATCAAATGAAAATACACGAATATCAGGCAAAAAAATTCTTTTCGAGCTATGGAATACCTGTAGAAAGACACAAACTTTGTGCCAATACAGAAGAAGCTGTCGCTGCATGGAAAGAATTTCAACCGAAGAAAATAGTAGTAAAAGCGCAAGTTTTAGCGGGGGGGCGGGGAAAAGCCGGTGGAATAAAATTAGCTCAAAATGAGACAGAAGTCCGGACAAACGCAACGTCCATCCTGGGAATGAAAATCAAAGGGTATGTTGTAAAAAAAATACTTATCAGCGAAGCCGTCGATATCGAATCTGAGTATTATATTAGTTTTATCATCGACCGCAACACGAAATCGGTTTTATTAATGATGAGTTCCGACGGCGGTATGGATATTGAAACAGTAGCGAAAAATACGCCGAACCGGATTTACAAGTTCAGTATCGATCCTTTGATCGGTTTACCCGATTATCTGGCACGGAAATATGCGTTCCTTTTTTTTAACGAAATCAGTCAGGTCAACCAATTGGCAGCTATTCTGCAAAATCTTTACAGACTCTTCCTCGAAAAGGATGCTTCTTTAACAGAGATCAATCCGCTGATACGTACGCATGCGGGACAACTGATCGCAATAGACGCAAAAATGGCATTTGACGACAACGCGCTTTTCCGTCACCCGGACGTAATTACGCTCTTCGAACCGACTCCTGAAGAAAAAACAGAAACTGAAGCAAAAGAAAAAGGGTTCAGTTATGTGCATTTAGATGGAAATATCGGTTGTATGGTGAATGGTGCAGGATTAGCTATGGCGACAATGGATATGATCAAGCTTTATGGTGGGCAACCGGCTAATTTCCTCGATATCGGAGGAAGTTCGAATCCGCAGAAAGTCATCAACGCTATGAAACTTTTGCTGAGTGATAAACAGGTTAAGGTCGTACTTATTAATATTTTCGGCGGAATCACCCGCTGTGACGACGTAGCTAGCGGATTAATAGTGGCATTTGATGAACTAAAAACAATGGTTCCTATAGTCGTCCGACTCACCGGAACAAACGAAAAAGAAGGACGGGAATTGCTGAAAGGTACACGTCTTCTTTCTGCTGAAACCATGAGCGAAGCTACACATCTGGCAGTCAAATCATCTGGTCAAATCCTTTAACAGTAAAAAATCATGAGTATTTTAATCAATAAAAACACGCGTCTTATTGTGCAGGGAATTACCGGACGCGACGGTAGATTCCATGCTGAAAAAATGAAAGCTTACGGAACGCAAGTCGTAGGAGGAACTTCTCCCGGAAAAGGAGGAACAAGTATACACGAACTCCCTGTATTCAATACGGTTTATGAGGCTGTAGAACAAACAGCGGCTAATACGTCTATCATTTTTGTTCCGGCTCGTTTTGCGGCTGATTCTATCATGGAAGCGGCTGATGCTGGAATTCAATTAATTATTTGCATCACAGAAGGAATTCCAACACTGGATGTTATTAAAGCTCATCATTTTGTTCGGGAACACGGGGCAACACTAATCGGGCCTAACTGTCCCGGGCTTGTCACTCCAGACGAAAGCTTGGTTGGTATTTTACCCGGACATATTTTCAAAAAAGGACATGTTGGGGTGTTGAGCCGTAGCGGCACCCTGACGTACGAAGTGGTTTATCATCTATCGGCTGCTGGAATGGGACAATCAACTGCCGTGGGCATGGGAGGAGATCCAGTTGTAGGACTTTATTTCCGAGACTTGCTGGAACGTTTTGAAAACGATCCGGAAACACATAGTATTGTTATGATCGGAGAAATAGGCGGAAACGCGGAAGAATTAGCCGCAGAATATATCCGTAATCACGTAACCAAACCAGTTGTCGCTTTCATCGCCGGGCAGTCGGCTCCTCCGGGAAAACAAATGGGACATGCCGGTGCAATTATCTCAAGCGGTTCGGGTACTGCCGCAGAGAAAATAGCCGCATTAGAAGCGGCTGGCGTTCGTGTTGCTAAAGAACCCGGTGAAATCCCTCAATTATTAAGCTAAAAATTTAGGTTTCACTACTCTACTGTTTTTTTACGCAACGTTAATTAATTAACCCGCCTGTACCAACCTCCCAAAACGGTTGTACAGACGGTCTTTATTATCTTCTATTTAATAGACTTCTACTATTTTCCCTTTCGTATTGGCTCGTATCAAATAGTCATACATAGCTTCGCTATAAACCGGAGGTAAATAAAATTTACCGGAATATACCGCGCAAAGATGTATTCGCACGGTTACCTGACGTCCGACAGGAAGATAATCGATATAACTGTACGAGCGATCGTCTCGAATATCCTGATAATTCACGAAACCTTGCGTCGCATTATTCCCCACATCCTCTTGCAAAAAACGGGTATTCAAGATTTCCCATCCAGCCGGGAACACTTCCGTAAGCACCACATTCCGAATTCCTTTTGAAGAAGAATTACGCACCGTCACTACTGCTATAAAGTTTGTTCCCTGTTCCAATCGGTCTATATCTACGGCTTTTCCGTTTCTATCCGTATACGACACCGCAAGTGATAACCCATTCTGATAAGCAGTTTCTTCTCCTTGCGCAGGAATCCCTTCCATTATTGCCCGAATAAAGAGTGTAGATTGACCAGTGTTGCGTACTTCCAATTTTGCAGTAGAGGATACTTTACCCAGTAGTTGACCATTCCAAACAGTTTTCGAAGTCTTCACTTCATCGATTTTACCATCGACTACATAAGTAAATGCCATTTCATTGGCCGTGCGGTATTTTTTCAGATAAGACGACATCGCCAATAATGCATACGACGTAGATTGTGTACTGAACCAGTCGTTAGTCCCTAATTTTTCGGACACCGATTTTGCCAATCCGGCAGCTTCCATCGCCTTATCCAATAGACAAAGTGTTTGCAAACGAATCGCCTGATCGCGCAAATCACTTCCGAAAGTTAAATCGTATTCATCATATCTGGAAACGACTTCTGTCGTTTTTGAAAGCAAATCGGTTGCCACATCCTGTCTTCCGGCTAAAGCATACGCCGAAGCTAAAAGAGAAATGGATGCAGAATAACCAAACTTTGCTTCTTTCAATCTGTTCATTGCACCGATTTCAGCAACGTTCGCCTGCGCAAGCACATACAACCTGTACGCCTGAGTTAGTTCTTCGGAAGCAGCCCAAGTGGAAGAAACTGGAGGCGCTTGCCATTTCCGGGCAACTAATTTCAGATTATTCAACGCGGTTAGTTTCAAAGAGGTAGGGACAAAATATCCCCTTAACTCGGCCTCGACCAAAAAATGAGCCGCATAAGCTGTTCCCCAAGCATTGGTCGAAGTTCCTCCCGGCCAATAAGCAAAAGCACCTTCTGCCGTCTGATATGAACGAAGCCGGGATATTACTTCCCGAATCACCGTCTCTACAGACACAGATTGCACGTCGGTCAATGCAACCAATTCATTAAGATAAAGTTGCGGAAACGCTTTTGAAAGGATCTGTTCCAGACAACCATGCGGATACCCCAACAGGTATTTCAAACGTAAGGCAAGATTAAGAGGCGGAACGTTCGATACTTCAAGCGTTAGCTTATTGGTTCCTTCACTACCCGGCATTGTCACCGAGTCTTTCCATCTTTTCCCATTTTCAAGAGTAGCTGGAATTACTTTTGTTTGTACTCGTCTAACTGAACGGATCGCGATATCAGTTTCGTAAACGGTAGACTCCCCTTTCCCCGAAGCAATCAGTTTAATATGACCTACTCCCGGTTTTTTTTTCACCCGAATACGAAAAGCAGCTTGTTTATCTCCTTGCTCGTCAAAATAAAGTTGGACAATTTTATTTCCTGTCACTTCCATATTCCCCGAACACTCGATCGCTACCTGCACCTGCCCGACACCTTTCTCAGTAGCAAAGACAGTCGCTGGCACGACCATCTCCTCACCTACGCCGATCACGCACGGAAGCGTGCCGAGCAACATGACGGACTTACGCACCAACACACTCTTTTCGGCATATCCATAAGCCCGGCCATCTCCAGCTACGATCATCATCCGCACCCGCCCATTATAATTCGGCATTTTGTACGTGTGCCGTTTTTTCTCTCCTTTTTTTAAAAAGAAAGGCCCTTCAAAACGCACCACCGGTTTAAAACGATTGACAATTGCCTTCGGCCCTTTGTTCAGTGCATCGTCGCCACCAATACTAAATAATTGTTCGATGCGTCCGCCATAAGTGCCGACTACAAAATTATACAAGTCCCAAGTACTTACACCCAGCGCTTCGCGAGCATTGAATACTTTCCATGGATCGGGTGTAGTAAAACGAGTCAAATCCAACAACCCTTCATCAACAATTGCCACTGTATACGCCATTTCCCGTCCGTTTTTTTCCGAAACTGTCACGTCGTAACGCTCTTCCGGCTTTAATTCTTCCAGCGTCCGGATTACCGGATGTAATGTGCTATTCGATGAAGTCACTGTAAAAGGAACAACTCCGTAAAGACGGATCGGTAGATCGTTCTGCGTTTCGCCATGCGGCTGCAATAACGTAATATAAACATATGAATTCGGCTGCATCTCTTCTGTCACACGAATCCTTACGGTAGTCTCTTTGGATCTACAATCGTAACGTTCGACCGACAAAACTTTCGTCCCGTTTTCGATGGTGACAATCGCTTTGCTCATTTCTGTAGAAGGAAAAGAAATCACCATATCCTCGCCTACACGATAATTGTCTTTATCCGTTTTAAACGTAAGAGTATACGGAGATGAACTACCATCTCTATTCCGACGCCCTTCATACGAAGGCCAGTCAAAATAGCTCATCACACCGCTTGAATGTTTACCCAATCGATCACTCACTCGTACAAAATACGTTCCCCATTCATCATCCGGAAAAGAAAGCTCAAACTTCGCCTTCCCATTTCCATCCGTACGAACAAATAACTCTTTTACTGGTTTATTATAAGAATCTGAGACATAATTCGCCAGTCGACTCTGATCCGAACTCCACCACCAATACCAATAGACTTTATAAACGGTTACCTCCACTTCTTGATTAGCCAAAAACATACCATCATAATTCAAAGTCACGACATCGTACGTATATTTTTGTCCAGTGTTTAATTGTTCTTTACCAGATTGTGGGGGACGAATCCCCACATAATGGCGATAAGGCGAATACAACAAGCGGGCACCATCAATGCTGAAATCGCCAGATTCCTCGTAAACACGCGTCACCAAATTCGCCAGCAACATACCCGGCGCATGTGTTCCCAAGTCGAAACGCAACGGCACAACAGTATTTCCTTGTCCGTCGGTCACTCCGGAAATTAAACGACTTTCCTCGCTGTTGAATATTTTAGCCGGATCGTCAAAGACATAATTTTGGTATCCATTAAAAGCTGTCTTGGTAGAAATAAACGTTCCCTGAATATCGTATTTCAAATCGCGCGCCGCTGCACCCTGCAACCACTCCACATGCATATTCACAGGAAATACGTCCCCAAACATAAGTGGCTTTTCGGGTATTGGAAGAGAAATCTTCAGGCGGTTCGGTTTGATTGTTTCAATTCGGACACGCTTATTAAAAGAAAGTCCTCCAACCTGCACTGTCGCTGTCCAGGCGCCAGTCGGCACATCCGGATCAGTGGGAAGATGAAATGCATACAATCCCATTTCACCTCGCGTCTGTGTTTTTCTCAAATAAAGCTGTCCTAACGGATTCCGTAGTTCCATCACCACCGGATGATTTGTCGGCAAGTTTCCTTCACGATCGTTCAACATAAAAGCAAGATGCAACGTATCGCCCGGGCGCCACACACCACGTTCTCCGTAAATAAAACCTTTAATCCCTTTTTGTATCACTTCCCCGTCAACATCAAACGTACTTAGAGACAACGCCAATCCGGCATCTACCCGCAAATAAGAACGTTGCGCGCCCTGAGTCGCGATCAGATAATATGGTTTCCGGTTATCCAGCGTAAGGCGTACCAATCCTTTCTCGTCCGTTACCCCTTTTACCAACGGCTGATGCTGATAATTATATACCGTTACTTCCACGCCTTTCTGTGGCTGGGCAGTAAGCAAATCACTCACCATTACCAGCATTTCGTTACCTTCTCCTCCCTTTGCAATGACGCCCAAATTGGAAGCCAATACATTTTTTCCGATCCGTTTATTGTAATAATAACTATTAAAACAAGGATTGTCAATCTCCTCATAATTATAATCATTCCAATCAAAGTTCTCATTATAATAGCTATACCAGCCCTTGTCAAAACGTTCGGTTTCCTCACGAAATTCAATCTCGTCACGGGCAAGCAATTCTTCTTTCGTTGCTTTTGGCACATCTGCATCACAAGAATAAACCGAAAGGTTTCGGTCGAAAGACAATTCTACCCGATAAATCGCTCCCGGCTCAGGCTTCATTAAAGCGTTCAGGTCAACCGCAAATGTATTCCAACGGGTCAAATCAGCACCTTCTTCATCAAAAAAAATCGTCTTGCGCGCCACGATACGTCCCACACGCACCAAATCATACGATCCGGACAAATCGTTCGACTGCAGGAACTGGCCGATATTTTGTTCATCAATGCGAATCACGCGCACCACAACACCACGAAGATAAATCGCTTCGAAAGGCACGCTCAACGCTTCGGATTGCGGAATGATGACACCTTCCCCCACGAAACGCACCATCGGAGCCGATTCGAAAAGCGTCAGTTGGCGTACTTCCGGTTCTGTCAATGTCAATCCCCGTTTCGACCGAATCAGGTTGCTCAAGTGTACATTCACACTTCCTTTTCTCTCCCGCAAAGCCGCATCCGGATAAAGCCGCAGTTTATTTCCGGACACATTCACCAACTCAGAACTGTTTCCTTCAATGTAAGCCAATCCTTCCATAGATTGATCTTCGTCTAATCTTTGTGTAAAAGTAACCTCAACATAACGTTCCGGTTCTGTTTTATAATTAATATCATACACAGAAAAATCATTCATCCCGGGTATGTAAACAGACAACAAATCTTTTTCTTCTATATCCAGTTTATTGGGAGCTACTGATAAGACCAGATTACGTTCGGCTTCTGCGCCTGGAACAACATTAGACAATAAGATTTCATGCTTTTTCCCATCGGGACTTTGCTGCCAGACTGGCGTTACTTTTTCCGAAAAGCGCAAAAGCGATTCGAGTGTCGCACGCTCTTCCCTGTCCGGAGTAAAGAGAGTAATCGAAAGATCGTATCCGTTTTCACTATCCGTATTGACATCAAACGAATTCAGACTTGTCCGCAAAGCCATTCCATACGTAGAAAACGAAAAAGTAAACTCACGTTCTTCCGGTTCAACATCAAAAAAGGCCGACAAATCAGCTTTTATCGTATAATCCGTATTCCGTTTAAATTCCCTGGCAGGACGGAAGACAATCGTCCGACTATTTTCAAAAGCAAACGAACCTTCTATCTGCGGCATAATCCTCAATTTCTTTTTTAACAAATCGGCCGTCATTCGCGTAGAATCCACATCCCGGCTAAAAAGAAGATAAACCGGAGAAAAACGGGAAATTTTACCGGAAGTAAATGCTTCGATATTTGAATTATAAGGTATTGGTTGTCCTTTCTTTCGGCCGGAACTACATCCCAATAAAACCAAAAATAAAAATAAGGAAAGCAAGAGTCTATTTTTTATCATAACGCTATTTTTTTATTTAAAACATAGCTGAAAGCTGAATTACACAAATATACAATATCTTCGCATACGCTCTTATGAATAAAAATACACATATCAAAACAGGTGGGATTATTTTACTCACAGGTCTTTTTTGTTGGGGAATTCTTTATCTGCTCTTTCCCCGCAAACTATTCTCCGTCCCCTACTCTACGTTGCTTTATTCCGCTGAAGGAGAACTGCTCGGAGCACGGATCGCAGAAGACGGACAATGGCGGTTTTCTCCGAGCGATCCAGTACCGTCTAAATTCGCTGTGGCACTAACGACCTACGAAGATAAACGATTCTTTTATCATCCGGGTATAGATCCTATCGCTTTGTTTCGCGCTCTCAAGAGCAATATTCAAGCAAGACAGATTGTCAGCGGAGGCAGTACCCTGACCATGCAATTAGCCCGTCTGGCGAGAGGCAACCGCGACAGAAACCTGTACGAAAAGGGAATTGAAGCGATATGGGCACTTTTTCTGGAGACGACACACCGTAAACAGGAGATTCTTGAACTTTACGCTTCGCACGCGCCATTCGGGGGGAATGTAATCGGCTTGGAAACGGCTGCTTGGCGGTATTTCGGCCGGAGTGCGGAACAACTGTCGTGGGCTGAAACGACAACTTTGGCGGTTTTACCTAATTCTCCTGCCCTAATTCATCCCGGGCGAAATCGTAAGGCACTAAAAAAGAAACGTGACCACCTTTTGCTTGCATTGCTAAAACGCAAATGCATTACACGAGAAGAATATGAACTTGGATGTATGGAACCGTTGCCCGACGCGCCGATTCCATTGCCCAACGACGCACCGCATTTACTAGCTCGTATGCGTTTGGAAACAGGGAAAAACCGTTTGCAAACATCTGTTCGTCGGGATTTACAACGACAGGTTCAACGAATTGTCGACAGCTATGCGCGCCAATACAGCAGTAATCATATTTATAATCTGGCAGCGCTTGTCGCAGATGTCGAAACCGGAGAAGCGTTAGCTTATGCCGGAAACGTTAGTTTTGCCGGTGATGAGAGACGAGGAAACCAGGTGGATATCATCATTTCCCCACGCAGTACGGGAAGCATTCTGAAACCTTTTTTATACGCGGGGATGCTACATGACGGATTAATCCTCCCATCCATGCTGGTATCCGACGTTCCACTCAACATCAATGGATTTACGCCGCAGAATTATAACAAAACATTTTACGGAGCTGTTCCGGCACATCAGGCGATCAAACGCTCGTTAAATGTGCCACTCGTCCGTATGCTTTCGCAATACAATACGGGACGATTCATGACACTTTTGAAAACGTTGGGAATGACGACACTCCGTTTTGATGAAGATCATTACGGTGCATCGTTGATTTTAGGAGGAGCCGAAGGAACATTATGGGATATTTGTGGAATGTATGCTTCGCTAGCTCGTGTACAACGCCATTATCGCAACTATAACGGACGCTATGATCCGGGAGATATTCATTCGTTACGGCTGACTCCCGCCCGGAACAAAGAACCAATCGTGTCGCTGACCGACAAACGTTTGACCGACCGTCCTATACTTTCCGCAGCTTCTCTCTGGTTCATGACGGAAGCCATGTCGGCATTGAACCGTCCGGAAGAAGAAGCCGACTGGCAACAGTTTTCCTCCATGAAACGGATCGCCTGGAAAACGGGGACTAGCTACGGTGGACGCGATGCCTGGGCGGTAGGATACACCCCCCGTTTTGTGGTCGGCATATGGGCAGGAAACGCGTCGGGCGAAGGTCGGCCGGGACTAACCGGTGTAGGAAATGCAGCGCCCGTCTTATTCGATATTTTCGCGCTTCTCCCCTCCTCTGAATGGTTTGAACAGCCTTATGACGAAATGGTGCAAGCCCCTATTTGCCGCAACAGCGGACATAAAGCGTCGTTCTTATGCGAATCGATAGATACTTGCTATATTCCATTAAGCGGCAACAGAACGCCCATCTGTCCTTACCACCAACAAATTCATATTTCCGCTGACGGACGCTTTCGCGTTAACAGTTCGTGCGAAAAAATAGAAAATATCGTAACGCGTTCGTGGTTTGTCCTCCCCCCCGCCCAAGAGTATTATTACCGCAATTATCATATAGACTATCGTTCTCTTCCCCCGTTTAAACCCGGATGTGAAGGAATACAAAGCAGGCAGATCGAATTGATTTATCCGGAACATCATGCTGTATTATACTTACCCAAAGGATTTTCAGGTAAACAGGAAAGTTTTATTTTCAAGGCAGCCCACGGCCGCAACGACGCAGTGTTGTACTGGCATTTAGACTCAGTGTTTATTGGAAAAACGCGAGGACAACATCAAATTACCTGCCGCCCGGCTCCGGGCAAACATCTCCTTACACTGATCGACTCTTGGGGTAATCAGCGAAAAATTGCGTTCGAAGTAAAAGGGAATAATTAGTTTTCAGCGATCCAATTGTATCGTATATGTCCCCGATTTAAACTGCCCCAGATAAAGAAACGGTTTGCCTTTTACCCGTGAAGCTTTCATCGCTACACCGTTGGTAATCAGTTTATATTTCGATTTCGGCATAGGCAGATAAATCTCCGCCTTCATATTAGCGGGGATAATAACCTGAAGAATGTATTGTCCGGGTTTATTCTCGACATCCATTTTCACTTCCCCACGAATCGTCGGGATAGTCGCTTTCGCCCATTCGAGCGAACCAAGTTGCGGTAGAATACGTACCCAATCACATCCAGCACTCAACGGTTCCACTCCCATTAATTTACGCGGAATAATATTAGCCGGTACCGCACCCCAAGCATGATTCCAATCCTGATTCGGTTTATACTTATCGTCCCAAGCTTCCAAGGAGATAGTCGATCCTAAGCGAATCATATTATACCAACTCCGATCGTCCGTTTTAGTAAGCATCTTTAACGCATATTCCGCATCGCCCGCTTCATACAACGCGTCCATCAAAAACTGTGCACCATAAACACTACAAGCCATTCCACGCGAATGGATAAACGCCAACACTTTTTCTTTGTACTTATTCGAAACAAGCCCGAAGGCCAACGGGAATATATTTGCGTGAAGGGAAGCATGATCGGTAGCCTCGCCATCCACATAATATCCTTTCCGTTTATCCAGAAATGTTTTATTAAAAACCTCTTTTACGCGGATCGTTTCCTTTTCAAAAAACTTTACGTCATCCGTTTTGTCCAACAAATCGGCAATAATCGCCATTTGTTTTAAAGCCTCATAATGAAAAGCATTTACAACGGTATTATAGTCCGTAAAGACATAACCATCAGCTTCTCCACCTTCCTGTTTATTCAATCCCAAAATACCCGTATGTGGCCAATCCACAATATCCCGAATCTCTCCTTTAATACGAATCGAAGACTGAAACGCCTTTGTTTGCAAGCCGGTCTTTGTACTAATTAATCCGTTCTTTCCTTTTAACGCCAACAACGTACGCGCTTTCAGAATGTCATAATGGGCACGTAACGAACGACTATCTCCAGTATACAAATAATCCTGCCACGCAATCAAAACAGCTTGCAAGATCCATTCCGTCGGCCAAGTCGGGCGTTCCAATAAATACTCGAACGAACGTCTCGCCATCGAATATTCCCGGTCTACCCCATAATGACAAAGCTGGTTGATCAATGCATCCGCTTCGTATGGAATACGTTCCCGGTCGCCATCCACATAAACTCCAAGAAAAGATGTCGTTTTGATCGAGTATTTACACAAATTCCATACTTGATTTAACGTATCGTTGCTACAGGAAAAGGCAGAAACTGTCTCATCGAAAGGATAATGAACACTTTCACGCTGCAAACAAATCGTACGAAGTATATCCGATCTCCCCTCCACCTCACAATACCGGAAAGGCAACACCTCACCGATATACGAAGGCATCAAAATAGCAGCCGACCCAGTATTGCGCTTATCCTTCGGTATAAGAATCCGGTAAGTATGTGTTCCTTTTGCAAGCGGCAACACATGGCATTGATACCGTATCGTTCCTCCTGGCGAACGGTCGACTCGTCCGTCGCGCACGCGTTCACCCAGATGTACCCGTAACGAATCATTCGGTCGGTCGGTAGTCACCATCAACAGCAATTGACCGAAAGCCGCCTTGGAAAAATCAAAAAAACGAACCGTATCCGTAACCTGCTTAAACAAAACTACCGAATCAACTGTTTTCACAACCGGATAAGCGGTCGCTTTATAATCACTCAACCATTTCGCAGTCTTAAAAGTTTTCAGATCTGACCAATCGCTCTCGCCATTATTTGTTTTCACCTTTACTTTCCACGCGTAAATCTCATCCGGATTTAAGGGTTTCCCATCATAGATAATTCCCACAGAGCGATTCGACCCGACCACTCCGCTCTCCCAAAATAAATCCCCTTCCCCCTGAACGGAACATTTTTTCTGATAAAGAACTATCTGATAAGCTGTTTGTTCCGTCTTCTCACCCAAAGCAGGAACAACCCAGCTAAAGGACGGCTTAGCGGAAATAATTTCCACATACTGCACTGGATTCACCGTTTCATGAATTTTAGTCAAAGACAAGCTGGAACGATAGCCATTTTCGAAAACCTGCTCCGTATGTTCGATTAAATCAGTCATCAAACTGGTCGGTTTCTTCTCCGCCGCACAGATCAAAAAAGAAAAGACAAAAAATAAAAGAGTAAAAAAAACGAACTTGTTCATAATCTATTCATAGTATTATATACGGCAAATATAATAAGATACAACGATTAATTCCCGCCTTTAAAAGGTTCTGAAGATTATTTAATATATAAAACCGCAACAAAATCACTCTTTCAGGCGTTATTTGGGTGTATAAATACTAACATTTTTAATTAAAGAATGCATATGGGATTATTAGAAACATCCGCGTGGCGCTATGCCACCAAGAAATTTGACCCTTCCAAAAAAGTATCACAAGAACATGTTGATAAAATCATAGAAGCCGCCCGGCTGGCACCTACATCATCGGGATTACAACCATTCCAACTGTTGGTTATTACAGATCAAAAGATCAAAGAACAGCTTGTTCCGATCGCGATGGGACAAGAGCAGGTAAGGGATTGCTCGCATTTGTTGGTTTTTGCCGCTTGGGATAATTATACTGCGGAGCGTATAGATAGCATGTACGATTTAATTACAAAAACGAGAGAACAAGCTTCGGATACATATAAATCGTATACCGACAGATTAAAGGCGAACTATCTGCCCAGACCGTCAAAAGAAAACTTCGAACACGCCGCACGTCAAACGTATATTGCTTTTGCCTACGCTATTGCTATGGCAGCCGAACTCAAAGTCGACGCCACACCGATGGAAGGATTCATCAATGAAGACGTCGACAAACTGTTAAACCTGAGAAGCAAAGGATTGAAAAGCGTTCTTCTGTTACCTTTGGGCTATCACGCAGAAGAAGACTGGCTGGTAAATCTAAAAAAAACAAGACGCCCGCTTTTGGACTTTGTCGTCAATTTATAAACCGTTTCTAAGCAGATTGAAAACGATCTGCTTTTTTCTTATATCCAAAACAGCTTGTTGCCAGCACGGTTCTGAGCAAACGAGCGAACAGCTGCATAGTCCTTAAAAAAACTGCGAACTAAATAATTTGCAGATTCGTATAGAAACGGAAAAAGAATTTCATGTAACTCTCTCTGAATTACAAAAATGGGAATAAAGGTATAGTACAATACTAGAAAGAAGAATGGACAATTCTTTCATACCAACAATTCTTCTTTCTAATATCCAACTTTCGTTTCTTACGAATTTACGATTTGGAAATAAGGTTACAAACAGCAGAATGAATTATTTAAATTATTTAAATTATTTAGTTTATGTATTTTAATCGTAAACTGTTCAAAACCACTGAGACCGAACTGAAAGCCATAGCTGCACTTGCCAACATTGGATTCAACAACAGTCCGTTTACCGGGAAAAGAATACCCGCAGCCAACGGAATGCCAACTACATTATAGATAAAGGCCCAAAACAAATTCTGCCGGATAAGTTTTACCGTCTGTTTGGAAAGTTTGATCGCTTCGGGCAAAAGCAATAAATCGGAAGTCATCAGAGTCACCATTGCCACATCCATAGCTATATCCGTGCCTTTTCCCATAGCGATACTCACGTCCGCACGGGCAAGCGCCTGCGAATCGTTAATCCCATCGCCCACCATAGCAACAATCTTACCTTTCGACTGTAACTCTTTAATATAATCTTCTTTTCCAGAAGGTAATACTTCCGCTTTAAAAAAATCTATTCCGGCAGCCGCAGCCGTAGCTGAAGCAACCTCTTCACGATCACCAGTCAACAAATGAACTTCTATATTCTTTTTCTTCAACAGCTTCACAGCTGCCGGAGACGAGACTTTCATATGGTCGGCTACAGCGATAACTGCCAATAAAGAGGAACCACAACCATAATAAATTATCGTATTTGCCTTTTTTTCCCAATCGATTATCACCGTTTTCGCTTCGCCAGATAAATTTACTTGAAATGTATCTTGAAAAATCCGGTTACCGATCCAATAGGTCTTCCCTTCAAAAGACATCTGAACACCCTGCCCAGGCGAAGAATCGAAACTGTCCACAGCAACCATGGAAGCACCGGAATCTTCCAACCATTCCAGAATAGCTAAAGACAACGGATGTTCCGATTTTTTCTCCGCTGTATAAAGTATGTCCAAATACTGCTTTTTTGACTCGGAAAACCAATACGAATCGACCACTGATGGTTTACCTTCCGTCAACGTTCCGGTTTTATCTAAAACAATTGTATCCACCTTACACATATTTTCCAATGCGTACGCGTCTTTAATCAGAATATGGCGATCTGCGGCTTTCCCCATTCCCACCATCAAAGCCGTAGGGGTAGCCAATCCCAACGCGCACGGACAAGCGATCACTAAAACTGAAACAGCAGACATCAACGCGTAGGAAAAATACACTTCTCCACCGATAAGCAACCAAACGACAAACGTTAAAAGAGAAATCCCCATCACAACCGGCACAAACACATTACTGATTTTATCGACAATACGTTGTACAGGGGCTTTACTTCCCTGAGCTTCCTGTACCATCCGCACAATTTGTGCTAGCAACGTGGATTCTCCCACACCAGTTGCCTGCAAAATAAACGAGCCTTGTTGATTAATTGTTCCCGCCATCACCTTACATCCTACCTTCTTCACCACCGGAATCACTTCCCCACTAAGCATACTTTCGTCTACCGCCGAGGTACCTTCCGTTAAGAGTCCGTCCACCGGAATCTTTTCACCGGGATGAACACGTAAGATGTTCCCTACCTGAAGTTCTGAAATAAGCACTTCCTGTTCCACCCCTTCAGAAGAAATCCGAAACGCCTTCTTTGGTTGCAATCCCATCAATCCTCTAATGGCGGCCGACGTGTTACGCTTTGCTTTTTCTTCCAATAATTTCCCCAACTGAACAAACGCAATGATTACCCCCGATGCTTCATAATAGACATGCGGTTCAAGCCCTCGTTCGTACCAAAATTGCGGATAAATCGTATTAAACAAACTAAAAAGAAATGCAATCAAAGTACTCAGTGCAACAAGCGTATCCATATTCGCATATCCTTTCAAGGCATGTTTCAACCCATTTATATAAAACTCACGGCCAAACAATACCATAATCGAGACAGCCAGAAACAACATAATCCAGGAAGCGAAAGGTACGTGCATAAACAACATACTGACAATGGCCAAAGGAATTGCCAACAGCCATGAGCCTATCGTATTCCTACGCAATAATTCATAACGTTTTGCTGCTGAATTATCTTGTGTTTCTTCCCCATCGTTTTTTTCAATAAGCAGATCGTAACCAGCGGATTGCACTTCCGAACGGATTTCTTCCAATCCGATTACAGTGGCATCATACGTAACCGTCAAGGTATGAGTCGCGAAATTTACCGCAGCATTTTTTACCCCTTTTAAATCGGAAACTATATGCTCCACATTATTTGCACAGACGGCACAACTCATATCCAGAACGGGTAGCGTTTTGGTCGTTTCTTTATTCATTTTATCTACCTTTCTTATCAGTTAACTATACTTACAACAACATTCTGGGTAAAAGAGTTACGACAAAATAAAAATTGATTTATCATAGTCCTGTTTTTTTATATATTTATGAGAGAAAAACCAATTATTTAACAACATAAAAGCCGAACTTTGTTGTATATATTCTAATTAAAATTAAACTTTATGATACACGATTCTTTGAAGAACACCTCCCGTTATGAAACGCTCCACCCTTTTTTTAAAAAAGCTTTTTATTATTTGAAAAATAACGACTTCTCCACCTTGGAAGACGGCCGATACGATTTGGATGGAGACCAATTGTATGTAAGCATTTCAAGTATTAAGGGGAAAGAAAAAACCGACGCTGCCATCGAAACACACCAAAAATACATCGACATCCAACTGCCTTTACTTGGTGTAGAAAAAATAGGATGGAAAACGGCTTGCGATTTACAGGAAGAATCTTCTCCTTATAACTTGGAAAAAGATATTGCGTTCTATGTGGATCGCCCGACGGCTTATACAAAAATCTATCCCGGTGAATTTGTTATTTACTTTCCTGAAGACGGACATGCTCCCTGCATCGGTGAAGGAATAATTCGTAAAATTGTAGTTAAAGTTGCCTTGTAGGGCAACTTTAACCTCCAATTATCGCGCGAATGCCGTATTCTTCAAAAATGTCGATCGTACGCTGTTGAACCTCTTCGGAAGGAGGAGCCATTAAAATACTCCCCGGATTATAAATCGTACGAAGTTTTTCATGTTTGTTCTTTCCGATATCGTGATATGGTAACAGATTGATTTCTTTTCGCTTCCAAGATATAGAAGATAAAAATTCCGCCGAACGCCGGATATTTTCTTCGTCCGCATTTACCCCTTCTATCAGAGGAATCCGGATAAAGAAATCGGCTCCTGCTTCCGAAATCATTTTTATATTGGACAGGATTCGTTCATTCGGTGTACCACAATATTTCCGATGTTTTTCTGAATTCATATGTTTTAAATCCACCAAAAACATTTCGCAATTCTGCATCACTTCGGTTACAATCTCCGGACGGGCATACAATGTCGTATCTACCACCCGATGAATATCTTCTTCCCCGCAACGGCGCAACAACTCCAAAAGCATATCCGAATGCATTAAAGGTTCTCCCCCGCAGAAAGTAACGCCTCCAGAAGAACGATCCATAAATGCTGTTTCTTTCAGAATTTCGCTCATCAGATAATCCACGGAATATTCCGTACCAGACATTTCCAAGGCCAGCGTCGGACAAACCTCCACGCATTTTCCACAAAGTATGCAAAGATCGTTGTTCGAAATAATTCCATCCCGCGTTAAGGTCAATGCATGTTCAGGACATATTTCAACACAACTCTTACAACCAATACATTTCTTTTTGGTATAAAGTTTTTCTTTATGTACGCTAATCCCTTCCGGATTATGACACCAGACACAGGACAACGGGCATCCTTTCATAAAAATGGTAATCCGGATGCCCGGCCCGTCATTTATAGCATAGCGTTTAATATCAAAAATAAGAGCCATCTGTTATCCGTTCAAAAAGACTCATTCTCCGTTCTTGCGATAATCTCACCCTGCAAGTCCGAATTCATATCGTTGAAATAATCACTGTATCCAGCCATACGCACCAGCAAATCCTTATAATCCTCTGGATGTTCCTGAGCAGCATACAAAGTTCCCGAATCAACGATATTAAACTGAACATGGTGACCACCCAACGAAAAATACGAACGAATCAGATGCGCCAGTTTAGCTACATCCTCTTCCCGTTTCAATAAACTTGGAAGAAAACGAAGATTCAGCAAAGTTCCACCACTTTTGATCTGATCTAATTTACTCAACGACTTGATTACTGCCGAAGGGCCATGCGTATCACTTCCGTGAGAAGGTGAAGTTCCATCCGAAATAGACCGTCCGGCTAATCGCCCGTTTGGTGTTGCACCCATCACCTTACCAAAATAGACATGGCAAGTGGTCGAAAGCATATTCAAATGAAAATACCCGCCCTTCGTATTCGGTTTTCCATCAATCGTATCGAACAAATCATTATAAATACGAACAGCCAGAGAGTCGGCTTCTTTATTATCATTTCCGAAGAACGGTGTCCGATTTAAAATAAACTGACGCAATTTTTCTTCGCTTCCGAAATTTTTAGCCACGGCATTTAAAATTGTGTCCATTGAATGAGTCTTATTCTCAAACACATGGGTTTTCAACACTGAAAGGCTGTCGGTGGTTGTTCCCAATCCTGTACATTGGATATAGGTCGTATTGTAGCGAGGTCCGCAATCATAATAATCTCTTCCCCTCGCGATACAATCATCAATAAACAATGAAAGGAACGTTGCTGGAGCATATTTAGCAAACATCCGGTCGATATAATTGCTAACTCGAACTTTCTGATCGACCACATAACGCAGTTGTGTCAAAAAAGCCTGATAAAGTTCTTCAAAATCTTTAAAATCACGCGGATCACCTGTTTGAATGCTCACTAATTTTCCGGTCACCGGATCATAACCATTACTTAAGGTTACCTCCAATATTTTAGGTACGTTCAAATAACCCGTCAGAAGATACGCTTCTTTTCCAAACGCGCCAACTTCGATGCAACCGCTGCAACCGCCCTCTCGCGCATCTTGCAAACTCTTTCCCTGGCGCATCAGTTCTTGAATATAAATATCAGGATTAAAAACAGACGGATACCCGTGCCCTTGCCGGATCACCTTACAGCCGGCATGTAGGAACTTATCTGGCGTTTTCGAACTGATATGGATCGAACTTCCAGGTTGAAGGATATGCAATTCTTCAATAATCTCCAGCATAATATAAGACACTTCGCTTACACCGTCCGAGCCATCAGGTCGTACACCACCGATATTGATATTTGTAAAATCATTAAACGTTCCACTTTCTTTGGCAGTAATACCAACTTTAGGAGGTGCCGGATGGTTGTTCACTTTGATCCAGAAACAAGACAAAAATTCTTTGGCTTCGTCTCGCGTCAATGTTCCTTCAGCGATTCCTTTTTCGTAAAACGGCTGTAAATGTTGATCAAAATGACCGGGATTCATCGCATCCCATCCATTCAATTCCGTAATTGTCCCCAAATGAACAAACCAATACATTTGGATTGCTTCCCAAAAATTACGAGGAGCATGTGCGGGAACCCAACGGCAAACTTCCGCTATTTTTCGTAATTCAACAGCACGCTTCGGATCTTTCTCGGTCATTGCCATTTCATCCGCCATGTCCGCATGACGCTGGGCAAAAAGAATCGCCGCATCGCACGAAATAGACATGGCTATCAGTTCCTCCTGTTTATCGGTTGCTTCCACATCATTCATAAAATCCAACTTAGACAATTCGCCGGCTATGCGTTCCTTCAAATCGAACAAACCCGTCTTGTAAATTTTTCCATCCAAAGCAGTATGCCCGGGGGCGCGTTGCTCCATGAATTCGGTAAATAAACCGGCTTCATAAAGCAAACGCCATTCCTGCGGGACATGGCCGAAAATACGTTCCCGTTGGGTACGGCCCTTCCAATACGGGATAACTTCGCGTTCATACGTATCGATGTCTTCCTGAGAAATCGTATAACGCTGCAAGTCTCTTGTGTTTAGTACGTGTAAATCCTCTACACTATGGCATGTAAGTTCAGGGAAGGTTGGTACGGCTTTTGGTTTCGGGCCTCTTTCGCCCACTATTAATTCATCTTCACCTATATAGATAGTTTTTCGTTTACAAATCTCAAAAAAATTCAACGCACGAAGAATCGGAATGGGATACTTACCGTAATTCTCCTTGTAAAATTCGGTTTCTATTAAAGCGCGTTCGATAGACAAAGAAGGTTTTGCCTCAAAAGACAATTTACGCAACCGTTTGATCCGGTCGTTCATTCCACATAAATTGGCAGCCTTCGCCGGTGCAAAATTAGATGCACTTTTAGGTGCACGCTGTGCTACTGTGTTCATCATATAAATGCTAATTTTAAATACGTAATGATTTTGTTAAAGCATGATGATAAAATCAAGCTAAACACCTAACAATAATAAATATAATGAGATTTCCGGGCGTTTCAGGAAAGAAACACCCCAAGAAGAATTGTCTAATTATAGAACATTAAACAATTAAAAAGCCGTCTATATGACTTATTAATCATTGTGCAATCAATATAAGTGTATTAATTGACACAAACATAGATATTATTCTTCAATCAACAAACATTTGACAGTTAAAAATACGAATCACAAGACAATATTTTTATCAATTACATTTTTTAGATAATTAGATATAACTATTTTATTCATAAACTAGCACAAAACCCACAATAAATTCAAACAAGCCACCTTTTCTTCGTAAAAAATATCGTAAATTTGCAACATTCACTTTCAAAAGTGTATATTCCCAATAGATAACAACCGAATTACAGATTAAGAGATGAAAAGAGACGAAATCATTTTCGACATCATTGAGAAAGAGCGTCAGCGACAATTAAAAGGAATTGAGCTGATTGCTTCAGAAAACTTTGTGAGCGAACAGGTCATGCAAGTCATGGGGAGTTGTTTAACCAACAAGTATGCCGAAGGGTATCCAGGGAAACGTTATTATGGCGGGTGCGAAGTGGTCGATCAAAGCGAAACGATCGCAATCGAGCGTCTAAAGAAAATCTTTAATGCCGAATGGGCAAATGTACAGCCGCATTCAGGGGCACAGGCAAATGCAGCCGTCTTTTTAGCCGTATTGAATCCGGGGGACACGTTTCTTGGACTTAATCTGGCACATGGCGGACACTTGTCTCACGGTTCACCCGTAAACAGTTCCGGCATCTTGTATAAGGCTACAGAATATAATGTTAAGGAAGAAACCGGACGCGTTGACTACGATCAAATGGCAGAAGTAGCTCTTCGTGAGCGTCCGAAACTGATCATCGGCGGAGGTTCTGCCTATTCCCGCGAATGGGACTACAAACAAATGCGGGAAATAGCAGATAAAGTTGGAGCCCTTTTGATGATCGACATGGCGCATCCAGCCGGATTGATTGCAGCTGGATTACTGGATAATCCGTTAAAATATGCGCATATCGTAACATCAACCACGCATAAAACGCTGCGTGGGCCACGAGGTGGAATCATCCTTTTAGGAAAAGATTTTGAAAATCCTTGGGGAAAAACTTCTCCCAAAGGCGAAATACGGAAGATGTCTCAACTTCTGGATTCAGCCGTATTCCCTGGTATTCAAGGTGGGCCATTAGAACATATTATCGCCGCCAAAGCGGTTTCTTTCGCAGAAGCGCTGGAACCGGAATACATCACGTATCAATCGCAAGTTAAAAAGAACGCGGCAGTTTTGGCACAAGCATTTATGGATAAAGGTTATAAAATAATTTCAGACGGAACAGACAATCATAGCATGTTGATCGACCTACGCCGTAAATTCCCCGACCTGACGGGTAAAGTAGCTGAAAAAGCATTAGTTGCGGCCGATATTACAGTCAACAAAAATATGGTTCCGTTCGATAGCCGTTCAGCTTTCCAAACTTCAGGAATCCGTGTCGGTACCCCGGCAATTACAACCCGCGGCGCAAAAGAAGACTTGATGGGCGAAATCGTTGACCTGATCGATACTGTTCTGGCTGCCCCGGAATGCAATAAGACCATTTCTTCTGTTCGTGAAAAGGTGAACAGCATTATGAAAACATACCCGCTTTTCGCGTGGTAATTAATATCCTTGGTTTAATCCCCTAAATCGTAAAATCTTATAGATTACGATTTAGGGGATTCATTCTAGTATACATTATTATATACAGCATACGTATGAAAAAAAAGTTCATGTTCTACGCACTCGCAATCTCCTGCATGATGACATCTTGTACGGAAAAAGCGATAAAACCGGCAGCTTACAATCAGGGAATTAACATTATTCCACAGCCAGTTAGTTTGGTCCAAAAAGACGGATGTTTTAAATTAAACGAAAAAACAACATTTTACGCGCCTACCGCAGAGGCTAAAACCATTGCTACTTTCTTTGTTTCCAAATTACGACCTTCTACCGGATTTCCGTTTGTTTTTGCAGAACAGGAGAAAAAAAACAGTATTTCATTGCTCCTTGACGAAAAACTTCAGGTTAATAACGAAGGATATACGTTAGACATCGCAAAAGACAACATTGTCATTAAAGCGAAAACAGCACAAGGACTCTTCTACGGAATGCAAACCTTCCTACAATTATTACCGGCAGAAGTAGAAAGCAAGTCACTCGTCTCGAAAATTGCCTGGACGGTTCCTGAAGTCAGCATAACCGACGAACCGCGATTCGGCTACCGCGGGATTATGCTTGATCCATGCCGCCATTTCATCCCAATAGAAAATATAAAAAAACAGTTGGATGTATTAGCCCTGTTTAAGATCAACCGTTTCCATTGGCACCTTACGGAAGACCAAGGCTGGCGTATCGAAATTAAGAAATATCCGAAATTAACAGAAATTGGTTCCAAACGCATCGAAGGCGAAGGAAACGAATATGGCGGGTTCTATACGCAAGAACAAATTAAAGAAGTCGTTGCGTATGCAGCCGAACGTTTTATTACGATTGTTCCAGAAATTGAATTACCTGGGCACGAATTGGCTGCCATCGCCGCTTATCCAGAACTTTCCTGTAAGAGCGAACCCATCTCTCCACGCATTATTTGGGGTGTGGAAGACGTAGTTATGTGTGCAGGTAAAGAAGAAACTTTTGAATTTCTAGAAAATGTTATTACGGAAGTCGCAGCCCTTTTTCCTGGCGAATATTTCCATATCGGAGGAGATGAATGTCCTAAAACTAGTTGGAAAAACTGTCCGTTATGCCAGAAACGAATTCGTGAGGAAGGCTTGAAAGGTGATAAAGAACATAGTGCGGAAGAACGTTTGCAAAGTTATTTTGTACAACGTATCGAAAAAGTACTAGCCAAATGCGGTAAGAAAATGATCGGTTGGGACGAAATTCTTGAAGGTGGACTTGCTCCGACGGCTACCGTCATGTCGTGGCGCGGCGAAGCCGGAGGTATTGCCGCGGCTAATATGAATCACGATGTAATCATGACTCCGGGTGGAAACGGAATGTATCTGGATCATTATCAAGGTGATCCAAAAATCGAACCGGTCGCAATCGGTGGTTATACAACCCTGGAAAAAACATACAGCTACAATCCAACTCCCGACACCTTAGTCGCTACCGGAAAAGCGCATTACGTACAAGGTGTTCAATGTAACATATGGACCGAATACCTGTATAATACGGATCTCATGGAATACCGTATCTATCCCCGTATTTTAGCGCTATCTGAAATTGCTTGGACAAAGCTAGAAAATAAAGATTACAAAGATTTTGAACGCCGATTGGACAATGCGCTGGTTCGTTTAGACAAACACGAAATAAACTATCATATTCCTCAACCAGAGCAGCTAAACGGTTCTTGCAATTTTGTAGCGTTTACCGACAAGGCTACACTTATATTTAAAACGACGCGGCCGATTAAAGTGGTATATACCACCGACGGAAGCGAACCTACCCCCGAATCGGCCTTTTATGAAAAGCCGATCGAATTCACGGAATCAGGCGTATTAAAAATCCGATCCGTCCTGCCTTCTGGGAAAATGAGTAAAACACGTGAAATCACCGTTGAGAAACAAACTTTAGCTCCAGCAAAAGAAGTAATTAAAAAAACTCCGGGATTACAGATGAAAGTCACCTACGGCCATTTCTTAGACTCTTCTAAACTAGAAGGAATAACCGATTGGAGAAATCGGACAATCAAATCGTTACGCGAAATCACGCAATTCGAAAAAACGGATGAATCCATGCGAAATATAAAACAATACGCAGCGATTGCAACGGGATATGTGGATATTCCGGAAGACGCCGTATATTATTTCTCTTCAGATAATGAAGAAGTCTGGATCGACGGACAATTATTAATCAGTAACAAAGGCGAAACGAAACGCTTCTCGCGCAACGACAAATCGGTCGCTTTAGCCAAAGGTCCGCACGAAATCAAAGTCGTATTTCTTGGACACATCATAGGCGGATGGCCTTCCAACTGGAATAATGGCGACATAAATATCCGTAAGGCTGATGCAGAAAAGTTCTCGCCGATCACTCCGGAAATGCTTTTCAATTAAACAGAACATCTCTAGTAAAAAATTCATCCCGACTATAAAATATAGTCGGGATGAATTGTATTCTATCACACAAGAAAAAATAGGAACTCAACCATCAAAATTTATTGTTTGGCTTTGGAATGATTTTTCAATTCGTTCACACCTCATTGAAAAACTTCTTTTTGCCAATAACCTTAACAATTCATGTTTATAAGCTGGACGTTCTATTCAATATTGTTCCTTTTCATTCGGGAAATCCCGACTTTTCACATCCGCGATATACGACTGAACGGCTTTCGTGATCATTTCGTTCAGGTTAGCATAACGGCGCAGGAAACGCGGAGAAAACTCTTTATTAATTCCCAACATATCGTGCATCACTAACACCTGACCGTCCACGCCCCCTCCTGCGCCAATTCCGATAACAGGAATGGTCAGTTCTCTTGCTACACGGGTAGCTAATACGGCAGGAATTTTTTCGAGCACAATGGCGAAACAGCCAATTTCCTCCAGCAAATGCGCATCTCTTACCAATTTTTCGGCTTCCGCTTCTTCTCGGGCACGCACCGTATAAGTCCCGAATTTATTTATCGATTGAGGAGTTAAGCCCAAATGTCCCATAATTGGAATTCCAGCACAAAGAATACGTTCGATCGATTCTTTCACTTCCGCTCCTCCTTCCAGTTTAATACAATCGGCATGCGTTTCCTTCATCACACGGATAGCGGAAGAAAGGGCTTCCTTAGAATTTCCCTGATACGTACCAAATGGGAGATCTACCACTACTAATGATCGCTTGACTGCTTTCATCACCGATTTTCCGTGATAAATCATCTGGTCCAAAGTGATCGGAAGAGTTGTTACATTTCCCGCCATCACATTGGAAGCTGAATCGCCGACAAGAATCACATCCATTCCTGCTTGATCAATAATAGCAGCCATCGAATAATCGTAGGCTGTCAACATGGAAATCTTTTCACCCCTTTGCTTCATCTCAAACAGACGATGCGTGGTTACTTTTCTGTTCTCATCCATTTTTGCTACTGACATAACGTATATTAATTTACAATTACAGAATACAAAGGTATTGCTTTATTCGGTATATTCGTAAATATACAGTGTGAAGTAAACCAATAAACATTGATCGAATATTAAAAGCTTCGGGGTTATATGTACTCATTATAACACTTAGAACGTCACCGTTCGGAGGAGGAAAAATAACTCTTTATTTTATCTTCAAAAAAAACCGCCTCCCCGAAAGGACACGGCTTAAAATCTTACAATATATTGAATCTATTTTTCATATTTGCTTGTAGTAACTTTAATGGACATAACCTCCGAATCCTTTCTTAACGTCAATCCAGAAGGTCTTAAGAAATTCCGGATGTAATATGAATAAGTGTTTGTAGCGGCATCCGTTTCTATCGGAATAAGCAACACTCTTAAATCTTCGTCCGGCGCATTCTCTTTATGCTTTTTTAGCAATCTTGCGATATTTCCAAAATTATACATATAAATACGTTCAGTGGAAGAATATGAATACTTTGTTTTAAACGAAGTAATATTATCATCTATTTTATTTTTCTCAAAGAATGTTTTCAACGAATCTTCCGGCAATAGCAATAAATAAGAAGAAGGAGACGAAGCATATTCCCAGTCCGATGAAGGAAGAGGTTTGATTGCCACCGGCAAATCATTGATAATCCGGTCACCAACACGTTCAAATATTTTCTTTGCCGGAATAACCAATCGCGTATACACCCCCGCAGGTGTTTTTAAATACGTATAGTTGTTGTTGGGTGCCAAAAGTTCATCCAATCCGTAACTCTTCATCCGGTTTAGCTGGATTACTTCGTTGGTCACAATAAACAATTCGTTGGTATTTGCTACATACGTAGAATCGTTTCCTTTTGAATCCGTAGTTGTCGCTTCGTAGCGGTAATGAATCATAATCCCCGAAGCGTTTACCCGCAAAGTAACTCCCATTCCATACGTGTTCGTCACATAAAGTCCGGGGAAAAAGCGATTGAAGGCTTCCTGATTCGCGAACGAGGATGGATTATTTATTGTTTCATCATATATTTGTTGTCCCAATTCATCTTTCAACCGGATTTTTATCGTATCATTTTTCGTTGCTTTGACCGCATTGTAAACAGTATACGCCTGACCTCCCAAAGACGTTTGCATATTGCAATAATCTTCCGGATTGATATTTGTATAATAATTACGATCGAGCGACTTAACCACAGGGAAAATTTCCGCCTTCATCGGTGAAAGAGAATCCCCAATATAAGAATTGTATAACATAACAAACACCACCGAATCAATCTTTCCGTTCAGTGGTTCATGCGCAAATGTATATCCCTCCTTACAATAAAACTGACAAATATAGTCCGCTTTATAATCACCATACTGCGGATCAAAAAACTGCCCCAAATAACCGGAAGAAGTTTTTGCATATATAGAATCAATCTTTACGGTCGAAGACGCCATCATAAAAGAATCGACCATGACATCAATTCTATCTTCGTCAGGCTGGATACTTCCCCCCACATAATTTAAATCATCATTACAGCCAGACAAAAAGCCGGCACTCAGCATCAAGCCCACTATTGAAGATCGGAGTTTCATTATTTATTTCTTTTTAGTATCCATTACTAAATCATAGAATTTATCAAACTCATCCATATAAGCCTCTTCAGACTTATATGAGAGAAACGGAATATCTGTTTTCGACGCGATATATGATTCAATTTCAGGGTTAATACATTTACTTCCCTGAATAACCCCGTCGCTAAAATCAATCGCTAATTTCGATAAAGCGACGAAATCCGCGCCATTTTTCAAAACCTTCACATCATTTTCTTTCGCTCCGTCCATCTTCAACTTGGATACAAAATCGTCCGCAAAGGGTTTTTCGAAATCATCTTTATAAACAGAATAAACAATTTTTGCACTTTTCAGGCAAGGATCATCTACATACATCCGCTTCACATACAAAGCTGTTAATGCAGATATCCAACCATGACAATGAATCACATCAGGAATCCAACGCAGTTTTTTGATCGTTTCTAATACTCCACGGACATAAAAAATGGAACGGTCGTCGTTATCTTCGTATTCATTTCCTTCCTCATCGACTGTAGTTCCTTTACGTTGAAAGAAATCTTCGTTATCAATAAAATAAACCTGCATTCGAGCGGATTGGATAGACGCAACTTTAATGATCAGCGGATGATCTGTGTCATCAATGATCAGGTTCATACCCGACAAGCGAATCACCTCATGCAATTGGTTTCTACGTTCATTTATATTTCCAAACTTCGGCATAAAAGTCCTTATCTCCCGGCCGCGTTCCTGTATGCCTTGCGGCAAATTCCTGCAAATTGTCGCGATTTCAGATTCAGGCAAGTAAGGGGTGATCTCTTGAGCTATAAACAAGATTTTCTTTGCATCCATTCTTTTTATTTAGTTTGATAAAAACGCAACAAAGATAATAAAATTCTTTCATTTACGGCAATTATTTACTTGCTTTGCAGCGTCTAAAGCATGAACCTCATGAAAATAGCAAGTAATATCAAAGATTTAAAACTATATCTGAACAAAGAAAGAGAGAGTAAAAAACAAATTGGGTTGGTTCCGACAATGGGTGCTCTCCACGCCGGACATATCAGTTTAGTGCGCCAATGTGTGCGGGAAAACGATGTTTGTGTAGTCAGTATTTTTGTCAACCCGACACAATTCAATGACAAAAACGATCTGTCCACTTACCCACGTACGCCGGAACAAGATTACGCTTTGCTGGAAGCAGCTGGCTGTACATACGTATTCGCACCAGGCGAAAAAGAGATGTATCCTGAGCCAGATACCCGCATTTTTAATTTTGGACGCGTCGCGGAAGTGATGGAGGGAAAATACCGACCGGGACATTTTAATGGTGTCGGACAGATCGTTAGTAAATTATTCGATATTGTTCAACCAAGCAAAGCTTATTTCGGAGAAAAGGATTTTCAACAAATTGCCGTCATCCGTTCAATGGTTAAATTATTGAACATGAAAGTAAAAATCGTTGCCTGTCCGATCGTAAGAGAAAAAGACGGATTGGCTTTGAGCAGTAGAAACACCCGCTTGACGCCGGAATTACGTCAAAAAGCGCCATTAATTGCCCATGTTTTGCAAGAAAGCACTACCTTTGCACAAAAACACAGTGTAGAGGAAACAATCGATTTCGTTATCGATACGATAAACAAAGAATCTGAAATGGAAATAGAATATTACGAAATTGTAGACAGCGCCACACTTGAAGCGGTCAGCGATTGGAAAGGGTCGAACGATCCGGTCGGCTGCATTACGGTTTATTGTGGAAAGGTCAGGCTAATCGACAATATTCATTATAAATTATCTTAACGCAAGGCAGAGTAAAACAATGTTTATAGAAATATTAAAATCCAAAATACACCGGATAACCGTTACAGAAGCAAACCTCAATTACATCGGCAGCATCACCATTGATGAAGAGTTGATGGAGGCAGCCAATATTATCGCCAACGAGAAAGTTTCGATTGTAAATAACAACAATGGCGAACGCTTCGACACGTATGTAATCAAAGGCGAACGAGGCTCGGGCATTATCTGCTTAAACGGTGCCGCTGCCCGAAAAGTGCAACCCGGGGATATTATCATTATCATGGCTTATGCAATAATGGATTTCGAAGAGGCCAAAAACTTTAAACCAGCCATTATTTTCCCGGATACCAAAACAAATAAGCTGATCAAATAAATCGCAAAACAGCCGAACTGACAAAACAGGACAGTTATAATACGACACGGGAAAAAGGCGTGGCTTCCATAGAGCAAAAGTCCTTATCCATATATTTATAGTAGCCGGTGATCGCAACCATTGCCGCGTTGTCGGTAGTATAAGCAAATTTGGGAATATGAATTTTCCATCCGTAACGTCTGGCATGATCATGAAACGCATCCCGCAATCCAGTATTGGCAGAAACCCCTCCGGCAACGGCAACTTCGTTTATATTTAGATCTTTCGCAGCTTTACGTAGTTTTGTCATGAGAATATCAATAACCGTTTCTTGTAATGACGCACAAAGATCGGCTTTATTCTTTTCAATAAAATCCGGATCAACCGCTAACCTATCCCGCAACGTATACAGAAAAGAGGTTTTTAATCCGCTAAAACTATAGTTATAGTCAGAAATATGAGGTTTGCTGAATACAAACGTATTCGGATTTCCTTCGTTTGCGAGACGATTGACAATTGGACCTCCCGGGTATCCTAATCCCATCACTTTGGCACATTTATCGAACGCTTCACCCGCGGCGTCATCGATCGTCTGTCCGATCACTTCCATATCATTATAAGCCTTAACTTTAATGATTTGTGAATTTCCACCAGATACCAGCAAACATAGAAAAGGATAGGCCGGCTGATGATTATCGTCCGGCGCATCCTTAATAAAATGCGCCAACACATGAGCCTGCAAATGGTTTACTTCGATCATCGGAATGCTTAACGACATTGATAATCCTTTTGCAAACGAAGTTCCAACTAATAAAGATCCCATCAAACCGGGACCACGGGTAAAGGCTATCGCATCCAATTCGGATTTATCAATTCCAGCTCGTTTGATCGCTTCGCTTACCACCGGAATGATATTCTGTTGATGCGCCCGGGAAGCCAATTCGGGCACCACGCCTCCATAAGCTTCATGAACAGACTGACTGGCAATTACATTAGACAATAACACACCTTCCCGAATAACTGCGGCTGAAGTATCGTCACACGAAGATTCAATCCCTAATATCATAATACCCATAGATTCCTTTTTTCTGCAAAATTAACCATTTCTATCATGATTATATTGTAGTTTTGTAATTTAAATTAGTGTGCGCTATCAGAGTCTTAAAATACATAATTGTTAGTCTTTTTATTTTACTTTGGACATTTTATGCGATTCCGGCTATTCTGCTTAATATTCCCTACATACAGAATAAAGTAACCGAAACGGTCGCCTCTGAATTATCCGAATATCTGAATGTTCCCGTAAAGATAGGGCATATTGACATTGAATGGCTCAATCGGATTGCTTTGGAAGACCTTTATCTGGAAGATCCAAATGGTACAGTTTTATTGGAAGCATCGCACATTTCGGCGGGATTTGAATTTTTCCCCTTATTAAAGAAAAAAATTGTATTCAATACCATTCGCCTCTTTGGCTTTTCATTAAACTTACAGAAAAACAAACCTTCCGACGAATTGAATATGCAGTTTCTTATACGGGCCTTTTCCTCAAAAGATACGTTAAACAAAGAGAGTCGAATAGATCTGCAACTCCATTCCATCATGATGAGGCGCGGACATCTTTCGTACGATATCCTGTCGGAAAAACAAACGCCCGGTAAATTCAACGCGAAACATCTTGAGATAAAGAATCTGAGCGCAAGCCTTTCGGTCAAAAAATTAACGAATGACAGTCTAAATGCTCAAATTAAAAAAATAAGCTTTGAAGAAGTCTCCGGACTTTCGATCAATAAACTTTCTCTAATAATCCGGGCAAACCGAGATAGTGCCTTAATTAATGATCTGCAACTCAAATTACCGGGAACGGATTTTAAAATACCAGAAGCACAGATCGCATTAAAAGACATAAACAACACTGAAGAACTGGTAAACAATGCTCGGGTCAATTTACTCATTTCGCCTTCCGAAATCCGACTGAATGATTTGAAAGCTTTTATCCCGGTGTTCTCGAATTTCAAGGAAACTGTCAGACTTTCAGCCGAAGCGTCGGGATTCATCAACGACATTAATCTTAAACAGCTTTCGCTCGATTACAGTAACAAACTTCAGATTTTGGGAAAAATGGAACTGAAAGGCATTACCCAGCCAGAAAACACCTATTTATTTGGTCAACTTAACCAGATGAGAATCACGAATGAGGGAATCAAAGGGTTGATAAATAATTTCAGCGAAAAACCTGTAGAATTACCAGCTTATTTACAAAAACTGGGAACCCTTCATTTTACCGGAGAAATATCCGGGTTTTTAGACAATCTGGTTGCATACGGGAAATTGACATCCGCTATCGGCACAATAGAAACCGATCTGAACTTCGGACATGATAAAGCCAGACAAATCGGAACGTTTGTTAAAGGACATGTCAGCACTTCCAATTTGAAGATCAACCATCTGTTTGAAGATGGTAACCCGTTTGGAAATATTCGTTTCGATATTCATCTGGATGCTGTACGACCGGTCAATAAAAAGTTTTTCGGACAGATCGAAGCTAGAATATTGAATGTTGACTATAAAGGCTACAATTACGAAAATCTGCTTTTTTCCGGCCAATTTCAGGAACATGGGTTTAATGGGAAAATACAAATAGACGATCCGAATGGATCGTTGTTGGTCGAAGGTTTGTTCTTAAATCAAGGGAAAAACTCCTTGTTTAATTTCACGGCGCAAGTCGATCATTTTCGTCCGGATAATTTACATCTAACGGATAAATATGAATCGCCGGAAATCTCTTTCACTTTAAATGCGGACTTTTCCGGAAATACGATTGATAATATCGAAGGTAAAATTCAATTAGACAGTCTCGCCTTTATCACAACACCGGCTCAATTTAAGATGGATAAACTTCTGATCGTTGCTTCCGGTCATGACTCCGACAGAAAGCTGCTTGTCCAATCAGACCTCGTAAACGGGGAAGTCAACGGTGCCTATTCTTTCAAAACTATTGTCCCAAGCCTTTTTTATACAATACAAAAACATATACCTTCTTTGTTTAAAGACATCAAACAGGAAAAACGAAAGACTGAAGAAAATAGTTTTTCATTGTTGTTAACCGTAGAAAACACAGAAGAACTGTCCAATACGCTTAAACTGCCTTTCTCGATCATTAATCAGGCACGAATAACCGGCTTTTATAATACTATTTACGATAAGTTTCGGGTAGAAGCTTATTTGCCGAAGTTCAACATCAAAAATTCGATGTTCGAATCGGGTTATCTGACTTGCGACAACCAATCCGGCGAAATAGACATGAGTTTGAAACTTATTAATTTTAATAAAAAAGGAATTCGGAATTATATGGATTTGCAGGCAGATGCAAATAATGATAAAATCAATACGTTATTCACTTGGGCAAACAACATGCAAAATACATTTAATGCAAGTCTTCGTACTTCCACTATTTTTATTGAAGAAACCGATTTGCACGATCGTCCATCGACCCGTATTGAAACATCCATAACGCCAAATTATCTAACGATCAAGGACTCGACGTGGACTCTTTCACCCAGTGTGGTCAGTATACAGAATCAACGAATCAGTATAGACAATTTTTACGCTTCTCATGGAAATGAGCATTTACTGATCGACGGAACGATATCCAAAGATCCGGCAGATATTCTACTCCTGGATTTAAAGGATATTGAACTCAGCTATATTTTCAACACCGTTAATATCAAAGCGCTCAAATTCGGAGGTAAAGCTACTGGGACTGTCAACATACAGGATATTTATAACAGTCGTATGCTAAACACCGACTTGGAAATAAAGAATTTTTCGTTTAACCAGGTAGAATTCGGACAACTTAATTTATTCAGTGAATGGGATGATACCCAAAAGGGAATTCTTATGCTCGGCACGATATACAAAAACGATAGTACCTGGACGGATGTGAACGGCTATATCTATCCGGTAGGTGAAAAATCCGGTTTGTCGATTTACTTTGACGCGAATGATATCAACCTGGCCTTTCTGAAACCATATATGGACAATATAACGTCTGAAATAGGCGGTCATGGGTTCGGACTGATTCACTTGCACGGTTCGTTTAAAAACCTGACGGTCGAAGGAAATGCATTTGTGAAAGACGGCATTATCGGCATCGATTATTTAAATACGCAATATACGTTTACTGACTCGCTGTTTTTGACCGAAGACAAAATAAGCACCAAAAGACTGACGATTCAGGATAAAAACGGAAACAAAGGACAAGTAACCCTGAACGTAAACCATTCGCATTTCAGGAACTTCAAATTCTATGTAGATGTTCAAGCCGACAATATGCTGGTCTATGATGTGCCGGAAAAACAGAATCCCATGATCTTCGGCTCCGTCTATGGAAGCGGATCAACCCAAATAACCGGAAATGAAAAGTTGATTAATTTTGACATCAACATGCAAAGCGCTCCAAAAACCACCGTGTCATTTAACTTTATGAGCGGCTCGAAAGCTTCTGAATATGATTTCATCACATTTATCGACAAAAGAAAAAAAGCGGAACAAAACACAACAATTCCCGATTCAACTCTCTTAGTTAAAACAAACAAAAATGATGACGGCGCTGAGATTCGGATGAACATGTTATTGGATATAACTCCGGATGCAAATATCGAACTAATTATGGATCCGACGGCGGGCGACAAACTAAAAGCAACCGGCAGTGGTAGTATGCAAATTGAATACGGCACAAAATCGGATTTACGCATGTACGGAGGGATAAATATCAACAGCGGAAGTTACAATTTCAGTATGCAGCAACTCATTCATAAAGGGTTTAAAATCGGTGAAGGAAGTACGGTGGAATTTAGAGGCGATCCGTTCGATGCAACAATGGATATTAACGCAATCTATAATCTGACAGCCAACATCGGAGATTTAGACCAGAGTCTAGTCGAACAAAGCGGACGTTCCAACATTCCGGTTAATTGTATCCTTCAAATCAACGGCCAACTGCGAAACCCTATGGTTAAGTTCGATCTCGAATTACCCGGTTCCAACACGGAATTAGAACGACTCGTAAAAGGATTGGTCGATACAGACGAGATGATGACGCTACAAATCATTTATTTGTTGGTGTTGAACAAATTTTATACCCCCTCATACATGGGGCAAAACTCAAATGAATTAAATGCCGTTGCATCGTCTGCTCTCTCCTCGCAACTTTCTGGAATATTAAACAGCATCACAGACAAAATTCAAATCGGAACAAATATCCGCACCAGTCAAGATGGCGTATCCGATACGGAATTCGAAATGTTGTTATCCAGCCAACTATTGGATAACCGACTTTTATTTAACGGTAATTTCGGTGTCCGGAATAACCCCTATCAAAATCAAGAAAGCACATTTATCGGCGAATTCGATTTGGAATACAAACTAACGAAAACTGGAGAAATCCGGCTCAAAGCTTATAATCATGCCAACGATATGTATCGTTACCAACGCCAGTCACTCACAACACAAGGATTAGGAATTATGTACCGGAAAGACTTCACCCATTTTTCCGAGATATTCCGGCGCCGGAAAAGACTATTGCTTTTGCCGACTACGTTACAACCAGATTCTGTGCCTTCTTCAGAAAAAAAACAGTAGCGTTATATCAAGGAAAAAACTCGCGGAATAAAGCCAAAAGTTTCATTTTTGCCCCTTCAAAATCCTGCATTTCGCCTAACTCTCGGGCTAGGGAAGTCACTCCTTTATCCACAAATCCACAAGGATTAATCAAGGAAAAATAGGATAAATCCGTATTAATATTTAAAGCAAACCCATGCATCGTTACAAAATGGCTGCTCTTCACACCAATTGCGCAAATCTTGCGGGCTGATTTTTTATCCGGTTCAATCCAAACGCCGGTCGCACCATCCAAACGTTCCCCACGCACTCCATAATACGCGAGAAAACGAATAACGACCTCCTCCATCCGGTGAATATAATCCTTTAAACCAAAACCCCAGCTATCCAGATCGAAAATCGGATAGCCAGTGATCTGCCCCGGCCCATGATACGTAATATCACCTCCTCGGTTTGTATGGAAATAAGCAATGCCTTTTTCTTTGAGCAAGACCTCCGGAATCAGCAAATTATCCGCTTTTCCACTTTTCCCGATTGTAAGCACCGGACTATGTTCACAAAAGATCAATCGATTTTGAGCCTCACCACTTTTAAGCTTTGCCTCAATTAAATTAGTAAACAAAAGCGTCTGCCTGTCGAAGGCTTCCGCATAATCTATCTTTCCCCAATCGGTATAACTGAAGCTCGCCATTTCTTCCTTTTTTTTGTCGGCAACTTGCCATCTTCTACTTTAAACCCCATGTCAATCTGAAACATTTTTCCCATCAAAGAAATAATCTTTGCCTGACGTTTCTGCATATAACCGGAAGGTTTTGCCGAATTAAACCGCCTGGGATTCGGCAAACTTGCAGCGATCAAGGCTGCATCCGATTGTGTCAACTGATATGCCTGCTTGTCAAAATGCAAATTAGCAACCGCTTCCGCTCCGTAGATTCCATCCCCCATTTCGATCGAATTCAGATAAACCTCCATAATCCGTTCCTTCCCCCAAATCCATTCGATAAGCAACGTAAAATAAACTTCGATCCCTTTCCGGATATACGATTGAGTCGGCCAAAGAAACACATTTTTAGCTGTTTGCTGTGAGATTGTGCTTGCACCCCGCACCCGTTTGCCTTTCTCCGCTTCTTCCCTCGCCTTCTGGATTTGCTCTACATCGAAGCCATTATGTTCTAGAAAAAGATTATCCTCAGAAGCCACAACCGCCTGAACCAGAGGTTGTGCAATCTGAGAAAGAGGCACCCATTGATGTCTGAGTTTTATTGTTTTCCCATCTTTTTTCTGTTCATATAAACGGATGAACATTAAAGGCGTATAATAAACCGGTATAAATCGATAAGCGACAACGGCAAGAACACTAGAAATAAATAAGAAAATCAACAGATTCCTTACCCAAATAAAAAAACGCTTTAATATCTTCATATGAATTCATTTCGAAACTCACCCCAAAGATACTTTTTTTAGTGATTACCTATTCCAGTATTCCTCCATTTGTTCAAGACTACGTCCTTTTGTTTCAGGGACAAATTTCCAGATAAACAGGGCCGCCAAGACTCCCATAATACCATAAATCCAATATGCCACTCCATGGTTAAATATCTCTGTAAGATATTGATTTTTATCCAACATCGGAAAAGTCCACGACACCATAAAATTCGCAATCCATTGTGCAGCCACGGCAATACTCATGACCACCGAACGGATCGAGTTCGGGAATATTTCCGCCAGTAAAACCCAACAAACAGGTCCCCACGACATGGCAAATCCTGCCGTATACACCAACATGCACAAAAGAGAACCAAGGCCGACAGAATGCGTATAAAATGTCGTTCCCAAAGCAATCATGGATACAGCCATCACTAATGCACCGATCATCATTAACGGACGACGGCCGAAACGATCGACTGTTAAAATGGCCAAAACCGTAAACGAAAGATTAACAGCACCCACAATAATCTGTTGTAACAAAGCCGCGTTTGTAGCGGCCCCCATAGTCTTGAAAATCTCCGGCGCATAATAAAGAACAACATTGATCCCCACAAATTGTTGAAAAGCGGACAACATAACTCCGACAAATAAAATCTTAACGCCATAAGAACGTACCGGCAACAATAAAGACAATACAAAGCTCAAAATCAATCCGATCTCTAAGGCATTTGAATTACCAAGCAATTCGAACAATCCGTACAAAGCCAAAAAAAGAACAACCCACACTCCCATAAATTGAAAATAAGGACGCGTTGAAGGCCTCTTCTCCTTATCTGAAAAACTCTCACGAATCGCCTCCAATTCTTTTCCTGCGGCAGGATCACCCAGAAATTTCGTCAAAACGACTTTTGCCTTTTCGTCTTGTCCACGCATCACCAAATAACGTGGTGTTTCCGGCACAAAAAATAAAAAGAAGAAAAACAAAAATGCAGGAACCAGTTCGGACGCAAACATCCAACGCCACCCATATGTATTTAACCATTGGCTATCTCCGCTCAGGGCAATGCTATAATTGACAAAATAAACCACAAGCATTCCAAATATAATGGCGAACTGATTCCAGGAAACTAAATTACCTCTTCTATCTGAGGGCGCAATCTCCGCAATATACATCGGCGAAATCATAGAAGCCAATCCAACCCCTACTCCACCAATAATCCGGTAAGCAACAAAATAATAAATAAACAAATAATCGCCACTACCCGGCATACCAAAAAATATTTCCGGCCAGGCCGAACCGATCGCCGAAAAAGCAAAAAGTATGGCTGCCACAATCAGCGACGGTTTACGTCCGAAACGCTGGCTGAGCCATCCGGCAATGGACGCTCCGATAATACATCCGATCAATGCGCTACTAACAACAAACCCTTCGAGTGCATTCGCCTGATCAGCCGGAAGTCCTTGTGGATCGATAAAAAATTTCCTTAGAGATTCTACTGTTCCGGAAATAACCGCAGTATCATACCCAAACAATAATCCGCCTAATGTCGCGACTAAAGTTATTCCAAAAATATAACGATTGTTATTTTTCATAAGTAATTAGATTGAAAACCAATAAAGGGCGCCAGATGACGCCCTTTACTCATTAGATATATTGGTTGATGATTAATTCATACAATTCCTGCTTTCCGCTGATCTGTTTCGGTTCGCCGGATATCAAAGCGATCGAGCGCAAATCTCCCAACGTAAGTTTTCCATCTTCAAATGCTTTACCGTCGCCTCTATCGAAACTGGCATACCGTTCGGAGCGCATTTTACGGTAAGGCGAATTGTCTAAAATTCCCGCCGCAGTAATCAACGCTCGAGCAAAAGCATCCATTCCACCAATATGAGCAAAGAAAATATCTTCCAGGTCAGTCGAATTACGTCTTGTTTTCGCATCGAAATTTGTTCCTCCGGTCGTCAATCCGCCTGCTTCGAGAATAACCAACCATGCCTGTGTCAATTCGTACAAATCTACCGGAAACTGGTCGGTATCCCAACCGTTTTGATAATCGCCACGGTTCGCATCGATACTGCACAACATACCTGCATCGGCAGCAGCCTGCAATTCATGTTCGAAAGTATGTCCCGCCAGCGTCGCATGGTTTACTTCAATATTCAGGGCAAAATCCTTCTCCAGCCCATAATGGCGTAGGAATCCGATCACCGTTTCCGCATCCACATCATATTGATGTTTAGTTGGTTCCATCGGCTTCGGCTCGATTAGGAAAGTTCCCTTAAATCCATTCTTGCGGGCATAATCGCGAGCCATCGTCAACATTCTGGCCAAATGCTCCTTTTCACGTTTCATATTCGTATTTAGCAGACTCATATATCCTTCTCGTCCTCCCCAAAAGACATAATTTTCGCCGCCCAAAGCAATCGTCGCATCAATCGCATTCTTAATCTGCGTCCCGGCAAAAGCCACAGCCGCAAAATCCGGATTCGTCGCTGCTCCATTCATGTAACGCTTATTACTAAACACATTGGCAGTCCCCCAAAGCAATTTCTTTCCGGATTCCGCTTGATGTGCTTTCGCATGCTCCACCATTATCTGTAAACGTTTTTCGAACTCGGCCATTGTCGGAGCCTCGTCTACCAAATCCACGTCATGGAAACAATAATAAGGGATACTACATTTCGTCATAAATTCGAAAGCCGCGTCCATTTTATATTTACCACGTGTCACGGCATCCGCGCTATTGTTCCATGGGAACGTTTTCGTCCCCCCCCCAAAAGGATCGCCTCCTTCAGCACACAACGTATGCCAATACGCCATGGAAAAACGCAAATGATCTTTCAACGTCTTACCCATAATTACCTTATTTTCATCATAATAATGAAAAGCCATCGGATTTTTCGATTCAGGTCCTTCAAACTGTATCTTTCCTATTCCAGAAAAGAATTCTTTTCCACTTTTAAATGCATTCATAATTGCTATAACTTTAAGAATTAATTATTGTATATTTAGCAGACGCTCTTTCTCATAAGAGCAAGTTTCCATAAGGACACGCCTTCTTTGCAGTAAGACGCGTCCTTTTCATTAAGCACCATCTATATTGTTTTATCTATTTCAACGTGGTAACGTCAGGGTCTTATCTCCCGGTTCAGCCGTTCTTTCCAAACCTCATACGCCCCGCAATACTTATCCGCCGCCAAGCCGTCCGGTTCCACCACATCTATTTTCTTTAGTGAAACAAAGGCTTCTTCAGCCGATTTGTAGATCCCGGCTCCTATACCGGCTCCTTTCGCCGCGCCAACAGCTCCATTCGTGTCATACAATTCAATCACAGCGCCTGTTACTCCCGCCAACGTATTCCTGAAAACAGGACTTAAAAACATATTTGCATAACCGGCACGGATCACATCGATTTTAATTCCCATTTCGTCCATGATATCCATGCCATACTTAAAGGCAAATACGATACCTTCCTGTGCCGCACGTGCCAAATGCGCTTTGGTATGAATATTAAAATTAAGTCCGGCGACCACACAACTGCTCTCCCTATTCTCCAACATACGTTCCACTCCGTTTCCAAAAGGGAGAATCGATAAACCTTCCGAGCCTACAGGAATCGTTGCCGCCAATTCGTTCAACTTATCATAACTGATACCTTCAGGCGCCACATTCTTTTTAATCCACGAATTGAGTATCCCTACTCCATTAATGCAGAGCAACACCCCAAGCCGCGGATCGTCCGCCGCATGATTCACATGCGCAAACGTATTTACACGAGAATGCGTATCATAATTCACATGCCCATTGACTCCATACACAACGCCAGATGTTCCGCCGGTTGCCGCAATTTCTCCCGGGTTCAGGACATTTAAAGACAACGCATTATTCGGTTGATCGCCGGCACGGTACGTCACCGGAGTTCCTTTTTTTAAGCCCAATTCATCCGCTACGGTCAATTTCAATTCCCCCTGTACGCCGAATGTCGTGCAGATCTCCGGGACTAAATGGTCATCGAAACCATAATACGCCATCAAATCAGACGAGACACAATTGTTTTTGAAATCCCAAAAAATACCTTCCGAAAGCCCTGATACTGTTGTTGCAATCTCTCCTGTCATCCGCATAGCGATATAATCGCCCGGCAACATAAATTTATCCACCTCGTCAAAAAGGTCAGGTTCGTTCACTTTTACCCAAGCCAATTTGGAAGCGGTAAAATTTCCAGGTGAATTTAACAAATGCGACAAACAACGTTCTTCCCCGATAGAATGAAAGGCATGTTCTCCCAAACTCACCGCTCGGCTATCACACCAAATGATCGAAGGTCTCAACACGTTCTTTTTTTTATCAACTAAAACCAGTCCGTGCATTTGATAGGAAATACCTATGGCTTTTACGTCAGGACCCTGTACTCCTGCTGCCCGTAAAGCCCCGGCAATCGCTAATTTCAAATAAGACCACCAATCTTCCGGATTTTGCTCCGCCCACCCGGGTTTCACGGCTTTAATAAAGGCTTCCTCCTTTGGAAAAAAATCCGATCCCACCGTCAAACCGGTCTCCGCGTTAACAACCGACGCCTTTACCGATGAACTGCCAATATCACATCCCAACAAATACATATATATACTATCTTATTTATTAATTATTACTCAATTTTGAATAGATCTTCTTGTATTTCGCCGGATCAAACCGGTAAAAACGCGCCGATCGATGTGGCACTCCTTCTTCCATTTCATTCGTAGGCACAATATAACCGAAAGAATTCATCTTTTTATGGAAATTCCGCACATCGAGTTTCTTATCATAAATAATTTCATACGTACGGCGAAGTTCGGTAACCGTAAATTTTGAAGGCAGATAATCAAATACAATTTTAGGTTCAACATCTACCCAACGCCGGACAGCCTGCACCGCCGCCTTGATGATATCATTGTGGTCGAATAAAAGACGCGGAAGTTCATCCACGGGAATCCAGTGAGCCGTATTATAACGTTCGTTTGTATTCGTCCGCTTTCGCGCCTTACATAAAGCTAAATAGGCCACAGTAACGATTCTGCCCACTTTAAGCTTAGAAGCATTCTCCAGCCAGTGCACATCATCTTTATTCGTGGTACGGGCCGGATCGCCGAAACTTTGGAACTGTTTTAAGGGAATACGTGTAAGTCCGGTAGATTCTTTTAAGATGCGCGACGCCGCCTGATCCAGATTTTCCGTTTCATAAATCAGACTGCCGGGCAATTTAAACCCCTTCACGTCATTTTCGCGGGTAAGTTCAGCTAACAGAACGCATAACTTATCCTCTACTACACTCAAGAGAACACAGTCGACCGAAACGTGGGGATAGAGTATTTCAACATGAATATCTTGTGTTTCCATTTGTATGTCTATCTTATCAAGACCACAAATATAAACACATTATTTTTACATATACAAGAAAAAAAGGTGTTATTCAACATCGATAACACCTTCTATTTCTGAACTTTTATTATCTTATTTTTTACACGAAGATATTTCAACTTCATGTATTTCATACAATATATAATATGTACTATTCTTTCCCGTCGATTTTCTTTTTCACCAGCACTTTATCTATCCGCACACCATCCATATCCACAATCTCAAATTCGAACGCAAGCCAGGTTAATTTCTCGCCTGTCCGGGGCACCCGTTGAAGAATTTCCAGAATCAACCCGGCTAACGTATTATAGTCGTGCTCCGCATAAAGATCTTCCATACCGAAATAATCAAGAAAATCGTAAAATGAAAACTGCCCGTCAACCAACCAAGTACCATCGTCGCGCGGAATGATTTCCTGCTCCTCACCGATCTCGGGCAACTGTCCGACCAATGCTTCCATAATATCTTTTAACGTCACGATTCCCTGAATTCCACCGAACTCGTCCGTCACCAGACTGTATTTCACACGCGCGTTTTTAAATTGTTCCAAAGCATTATAAACGCTAAGGTTTTCCGGAAGGAATTGTGCCGGACGAATAACTTGTGCCAGCGAAAAATCCGGAGCTTCCAATTTCAAAAACAAATCTTTCAGCGAAACCACGCCTAATACATTATCAAACTTATCGGCCGTTACCGGATAAATATTAAATAAATGTTCTTTCACTTTTTCTTTAATTGCCTCACGCGTGTCGGATATGTCAAGCCAAACCAGTTCGGCACGATGCGTCATAATCGAACCGATGTCGCGGTCGCCCAAATTAAAAACCCGCTCCACAATATCCTGCTCGACTTCCTGTACTTCTCCGTCGTCCAATCCTTCTTTTACAATGGCTTTAATTTCTTCCTCCGTCACCTTGTTTTCGTCCATCGTCTTCACCCCCATTATATTCAATACCAGATTGGTACTGACAGAAAGTAACCAGACAAAAGGCGAAGTCAAATAGGATAAGACAGACATCGGACGAGCCATTATTTTGGCTATCACTTCAGACTTTCCCATGCCCAACCTTTTCGGGACTAATTCACCCAGAACCAACGTTGCGTAAGTCACGACAATCACGATCAGTGTCTTTGATAGCCCCAAAGCATACGGAGCAAAAAAAGGAATTTGTTTAACTAATTCTGCCAAATCGGAAGCAAACGCCTCTCCGGAATACAACCCGGTTAAAATACCAATCAGCGTAATACCGATTTGTATCGTCGAAAAGAAAGTATCGGGTTTGCTCATTAAAGTCAATGCAACCTGTGCCGACTTTTCTCCTTTTTTGGCTTCGATTTCAAGTTTTGATTTACGTGCGGTAACAAGAGCGATCTCAGACATGGACAAAAGTCCGTTCAATAAAATCAAACCAACAATAATGACAATTTCCATTGTGTATAATAAATGATATTTAATCGAACGAAGATAATTAAAAACAAAGAAAAGAAATCGATAACCCATAAATATATTCATAAAGGGAAAAGCAATACAAAAAAAATTATACGGAGAAATCATTATCTTTGCCCGAGAAGATGATTAAACGACAAATCATGAGAAACAAAATACCGTTCTATTTTCTGTTCATATCGACCTTCATTCTATGTAGCCTTTCTGCAGAAGCACAACGAAAGAACAAATCTTATATAAAATATATCGACCAGTATAATTACATCGCCATCAAGCATCAGAATAAATACGGAATACCTGCCAGCATTACCTTAGCACAGGGAATTTTGGAATCGGGTGCAGGTCTAAGTGAGTTGGCCCGTAAATCGAATAACCATTTCGGCATAAAATGTCATAACGACTGGAAAGGCGGACGGACATACCATGACGACGATTATCGCGGAGAATGTTTCCGGAAATACAAACGGGTGGAAGATTCGTACGAAGACCATGCCTTATTCCTGACCCAACGCCCACGTTATGCCCACTTGTTTTCGCTAAACCGTAAAGATTACAAGGGTTGGGCAAGAGGACTGCAAAAAAGTGGCTATGCGACCGATAAAGCCTACGCCAACAAACTGATAAAAATGATTGAGGATTATGAATTGTACAAATTCGATTCGCAGGTAAACGCGAAAAGAACAAACTCCACGTCTTCCTCCAGACCAGTACTGATACGGGATATCTTTAAAACTCACGGATTGATTTATATCTATGCGCGGGAAAACGACAGTTTCGAAGATATCGCCTACGACCTGGGCTTTAAACCGAAAGACTTACAAAAATATAACGAAGTACCCACCGACTTTCCACTTCAAAAAGGAGATATCATTTATCTGCAAAAGAAGAAAAAGAAAGCAGACAAACCTTATTACGATCATGTGATACAAGTCGGCGAATCCATGCATAGTATTTCCCAAAAATATGGGATCCGACTGAAAAGCCTCTATAAAATGAATAAGAAAAAGGGGGATTATATTCCGGAAGAAGGAGATGTTCTAAAACTACGGTAACCCCTGCCCCAAAATCCAAAAGCATAATAAATTAAAAACGTCCTTTTGAAAGTTTTTAATCACCCGGATAAAAAAATTTCTCCTCCATGATCTTTTTTTCTTTAAACAGTTGTCGAAAATAATTATCACAATTGTAGAAAATAATTACCACAGTTATCAAAATAAAAACTCTCCGAGATGTAAAAAATAAATGATAACGAAGAAATATATATATATTATCGAAGAAATAAATCTTTGCTCGGGAGAAATTCCTCTGTTACCTCAAGACACATACGATAAGTGATAGAAATATATTACATTTGCATTCCAAAGAAAAACAACAATGGACAACCAGCGTTATAATATGCGTGGCGTTTCGGCGTCTAAAGAGGATGTACACAATGCCATAAAAAATATTGATAAAGGACTGTTTCACCAGGCTTTTTGTAAGGTTATTCCAGATATTCTGGGGGGTGACCCGGACTATTGCAATATCATGCATGCGGACGGGGCTGGGACGAAATCGTCGCTAGCTTATCTTTACTGGAAAGAAACCGGCGACTTGTCCGTATGGAAAGGAATTGCACAGGACGCGCTGATTATGAATATCGATGATCTGCTTTGTGTCGGTGCCACAGATAATATTTTGGTGTCATCGACAATCGGACGGAACAAATTGCTAATTCCCGGAGAAGTGATTTCGGCAATTATCAACGGTACGGACGAATTGCTGGCGGAATTGCGGGAACTCGGCGTGGGGTGCTATGCAACAGGCGGTGAAACGGCGGATGTAGGTGATGTAGTACGAACGATCATTGTGGATAGCACCGTAACCTGTCGGATGAGACGAATGGATGTGATCGACAATAAACATATTCAAGGGGGCGATGTAATCGTCGGACTTGCATCAAGCGGACAGGCTACTTACGAAAAAACGTATAATGGAGGCATGGGAAGTAACGGACTCACATCGGCACGCCATGATGTTTTTGCGCATTATCTGGCAGAGAATTATCCGGAAAGTTACGATGCAAACGTCCCGGAAGATTTAGTCTATTCGGGAAGGTTGAAATTAACCGACCAAATAGAAGACCTGGATATCAATGCCGGCAAGCTTGTACTCTCTCCTACCCGCACCTATGCCCCGATCATTAAGAAGGTTTTGGACGAACTACGTCCGCAAATCCACGGAATGGTACATTGTTCGGGAGGAGCGCAAACGAAAATCATGCATTTTGTAAAAAATAAACGGGTTACAAAGAACAACCTATTCCCTATTCCGCCGCTTTTCCGCATTATTCAAGAACAAAGCAAAACGGCGTGGGACGAAATGTATAAAGTGTTCAACATGGGGCACCGGATGGAAATATATGTGCTACCGGAATATGCTGAAAAAATTATTTCCATCAGTAAATCGTTCGGCGTCGAAGCACAAATCGTAGGTTTTGTAGAAGACGCAAAAAAGAATGAATTAATAATTGAAAGCGAAAAAGGACGCTTCCTTTATTATTAAGTAAGCGAATGGCAGAAAATGATTTATTGACAAGACTGAATGGTTTGGTCAGTCGGTTTGAAGAAGTGGCTACATTGATTACAGATCCGGCTGTGATTGCGGATATGAAACGGTTCGTGAAACTGAACAAGGAATATCACGAACTGGAGAAAATTAACAAGGCACGGCTGGAATATATCCAGACATTGGACGGATTGAAAGAAGCAAGGGCGGTTCTGGAAACTGAACAGGATACTGAGATGAAAGAAATAGCCCGGGAGGAATTAGAAATTTGTAGCACACGTATTCCTGAATTAGAGGAAAAAATTAAACTGTTGCTTATTCCAGCCGATCCGCAAGACGACAAAAATGCGATTGTTGAGATAAGAGGGGGAACTGGGGGCGATGAGGCCGCGTTGTTTGCTGGCGACTTATATCGTATGTATGTCAAGTATTGCGAAAGCAAGGGCTGGAAAATCGAACAGACCAGCAACACTGAAGGAACCTCAGGAGGGTTTAAAGAAGTGATCTTCGTAGTCACAGGTGATAATGTATACGGAACGTTGAAATACGAGTCCGGCGTGCATCGCGTACAGCGCATTCCTCAAACAGAGACTCAGGGAAGGGTGCATACGTCGGCGGCGACAGTCGCCGTTTTCCCGGAAGCAGACGAATTTGATGTCGAAATCAAGGAATCGGATATCCGCACGGATATTTTTTGTGCTTCCGGACATGGCGGACAATCGGTGAACACAACTTATTCAGCCGTACGGTTGGTTCATATTCCGACCGGGATCACGGTTCAATGCCAAGACGAAAAATCGCAGTTAAAAAACAAAGCCAAGGCTCTAATTGAGCTGAGAAGCCGTATATATAATATGGAACATCAGAAATACTTAGACGAAATAGCCGGAAAAAGGAAAACAATGGTTTCTTCGGGAGACCGTTCCGCCAAAATACGTACCTATAATTATCCACAAGGACGTGTTACGGATCACCGGATCAATTACACGATTTATAATTTATCTTCGTTCATGGACGGAAATATTCAGGAGGTGATCGACAAACTGATTATTGCCGAGAATGCGGAAAGGCTGAAAGAGGCGAAACTCTAAACTTATTATCCATTACGATCATGAAACAAATTCTATTATTAGCAAGCTTTTGTTTTATCACGATGTTCGACATCCAAGTACAGAAAGGAACACAGATACAACAGAAAATGGGAAATAGGACGTTAGGAGGAGGAAGCTATTCGCAAACAAACACTAAAGACGCTACTAAGGTCATTGTTGATAAAAGGATACTGAATTCAACCCATGAAGTGTGAAAAAATAAATTTTAATAAATAAATGACAAGACAAGAATTAATTGAAAACATAAAACGGAAACAGTCTTTCTTGTGTGTGGGATTAGACACGGACATTAAAAAGATTCCTTCGCACCTTTTAAAAGAAGAAGATCCCGTATTTACTTTTAACAGAGCGATCATCGATGCTACGGCTCCCTATTGTGTGGCTTATAAGCCAAATCTGGCATTTTATGAGAGTACCGGAGTTGCCGGATTGATTTCGTTAGGAAAAACAATTGCCTATATTCGGGAGAATTATCCGGATCAGTTTATAATCGCGGATGCGAAACGCGGAGATATCGGCAACACATCCGAAATGTACGCGCGTTCATTTTTTGATCATATGAAAGTAAACGCCGTCACCGTGGCGCCGTACATGGGGGAAGACAGTGTCAAACCTTTTTTACTTTATCCGGAAAGTTGGGTGATTTTGCTTGCCCTGACTTCGAATAAAGGTTCGGGCGATTTCCAATTGATTAAAGATCAGGAAGGGGTCATGCTTTTCGAGGCGGTCCTGAAAAAATCACAAAATTGGGCAAGCAAAGAACAACTGATGTTTGTCGTAGGGGCTACACACGGACGTACATTCGAAACGGTACGCAAATTAGTTCCGGAACATTTTCTTCTGGTTCCAGGCGTTGGAGCACAAGGAGGCAACTTGAAAGAAGTTGCGGAATACGGAATGAATAAAAACTGCAGCCTATTAGTCAATTCCTCCAGAGCGATTATATACGCAGATTCGTCGGATGGATTCGCGGAATCCGCCCGAAAAGAAGCAGCTGTTATACAACAGGAAATGTCCGTATATCTACGGAATAAGCAAATTATTCAAGAATAGATAGAGGCGGATTCCAATATTTTTCCCAAATTTGCAAGCTATCTTTTTTAAGATAGTAATTAATAAACAAGATTATATACCTCAAATATTCGTATAATGGAGTTTTCGGCTCAAGAGATAGCAAATGTTTTAAGTGGGGTTATCGAGGGCAATCCCGATGTGAAAGTGAGTAATTTTTCCAAAATAGAAGAAGGAAAACCCGGGACCCTTAGCTTTCTTGCCAATCCCAAATATGAACATTACATTTATGGCACAAAAGCAAGTATTGTTTTAGTAAACAAAGATTTTGTCCCTTCAAGAACGTTGAACGCAACGCTTATCCGAGTGGAAAATGCGTATTCTTCTCTAGCTGTTTTAATGAACATAGTTGAAAAAGCGAAGGGGAACCGAGAAGGAATAGCATCGACAGCCTATATTGCCAATTCGGCAACTATCGAAGACGGGTGTTATATTGGTAATTTCGCTTATGTAGGAGAAAACACAAACTTAAAAAAAGGATGCAAAATCTATCCTTACGCATATATCGGAGACCGGGTTTCAATCGGAGAAAACACGGTAATTTATCCGCATGTTACCATATACAGAGATTGCCATATTGGCAAAAACTGTATTTTACATGCGGGGTCTGTTTTAGGAGCAGATGGCTTCGGTTTTGCACCGGAAGGAGAAACCTATAAAAAAATACCTCAGTTAGGAAATGTAGTTATCGAAGATGATGTTGAAATTGGCGCAAACACAACAATAGACAGAGCCGTGATGGACTCTACAATCATCCGGAAAGGTGTTAAATTAGACAACTTGGTACAAATCGGGCACAATGTTGAAGTGGGAGAAAATACGGTTATGGCTGCCCAAACCGGAATAGCCGGATCCGTTAAAATAGGGAAACATTGTATGTTTGGAGGACAAGCCGGATTGGCAGGACATATTAAAATAGAAGACAACGTATCTATCGGTGCACAGGCAGGAGTTCACAGTCGTGTTAAAGAAGGAAGAACCATATTAGGGACTCCGGCAATAGACTCAAAATTATTTTTCCGTTCAAGCGCGGTATTCGGGAAATTACCGGAAATATACCGTACAATCGGTGAGTTACAACGGGAAATAGAATTATTGAAACAAGAAAAAAACAAATAATACAATTAACGAAAGTATGCAAAAACAGAAAACGCTTGCGAAAAGCTTTTCGCTCGAAGGTAAGGGATTACATACCGGATTGGATATACATATTACGTTTAATCCTGCCCCTGAAAACCATGGGTACAAAGTTAAACGTATTGATCTGGAAGATTCACCGGTAGTGGATGCGCTCGCGGAAAATGTAGTCAATACGCAAAGAGGTACGGTTATTTCGAAAAGCGGAATACAAGTCAGTACGATTGAACATGCAATGGCTGCGTTATATGCCTTCGAAATAGATAATTGCCTGATCGAAGTTGACGCGCCGGAATTCCCAATTCTAGACGGAAGTTCATACTATTTCACACAAGGGATTATTGATTCCGGAATAGTGGAACAAAACGCGCCTAAAGATTATTACATCGTTAAACAAAAAATAGAGGTAAAAGATGACGAGACCGGTTCTTCCTTGATTCTCTTACCGGACGACAGTTTTAGCGTACATACATTGATTTCGTTTAATTCGCCTGTGTTGTCGAACCAGTTCGCAACCTTGAATGATTTATCTGAATTTGCCGATCAAATAGCCGCTTCCAGAACGTTCGTTTTTGTCAGAGAAGTGGAAATGCTTCTTAAAAACAATCTGATTAAAGGAGGCGATTTAGATAATGCGATTGTAATCTATGACCAAAAGATTGCTCAAGAATCGCTGGATGAATTGGCAGACAAATTAAATATCCCGCGCAAGAATATTGATCAATTAGGGTACATCAACAATAAACCTTTAGCATTCGATAATGAACCGGCCAGACATAAACTGATTGATGTGATTGGTGACCTGGCTTTAATCGGCAAACCAATTAAAGGACGGATTATTGCCACGCGTCCAGGACATAAAATCAATAATCAATTAGCGAAACTGATCCGAAAAGATATTAAATTAAACGAAATACAGGCCCCTGTTTATAATCCCAATATCCCACCGGTAATGGATATAAACAGAATTAAAGAACTATTGCCTCACCGCTATCCATTCTTGTTGGTGGATAAAATCATTGAGTTGGGAGATGAACGGATTGTTGGCATTAAAAATGTAACGGTAAACGAACCTTTCTTTCAAGGGCATTTTCCGCAAGAGCCTATTATGCCTGGCGTTTTGTTAGTAGAGGCCATGGCACAAATCGGCGGACTTCTTGTACTAAACTCTGTTGAAGAACCGGAACGTTATTCGACTTATTTTATGAAGATTGACGGCGTAAAATTCAGGCAAATGGTCGTCCCGGGAGATACGTTATTTTTCCGTCTCGAATTATTAGCTCCGATCCGAAGAGGGATCTCGTCCATGAAAGGACATGTTTTTGTAGGAGAAAAATTAGTATGTGAAGCCGAATTAATGGCACAAATAGTAAAAAATAAATAAAACACTTAATATGAACCATTCACCTTTAGCAGTGATTCACCCGGACGCAAAAATCGGAGAAAATGTGACCATAGAGCCCTTTGCCGTTATTGAAAAAGACGTAGAAATTGGAGATAACTGTAGAATTTATACGCATGCCGTTCTTCATAACGGAGCGCGCTTAGGAGAAAATTGCAGGATTTTTCCAGGAGCCATCATCGCCGGGATTCCTCAGGATTTGAAATTTGCTGGTGAAGTAACAACGGCTATTATTGGAGATAATACAATGGTACGCGAATGTGCGACGGTTAACAGAGGTACAGCTTCTAAAGGAAAAACCGTAGTAGGGAATAATTGCCTTTTAATGGCTTATTCGCATATTGCACATGATTGTGTTTTAAAAAACCACGTAATCATCGGAAATGCCTGCCAAATAGCTGGAGAAGTAGATATTGACGATTTCGCAATCGTAAGTGGAGGTTGTCTTGTTCATCAATTCTCACGTATTTCTCAGCACGTCATGATACAAGGAGGCTCACGCATTGGAAAAGATATCCCACCTTATACACTAATCGGTCGTGATCCGATTGTTTATTGTGGAATTAATATTGTCGGATTGAGACGGAGAGGTTTTACAAATCAACAGGTTTATTTGATACAGGATATCTACCGTACGCTATATACGCGTGGATTAAATAATACGGAAGCCATCAAATGTATTGAAACCGAATACGAACCTGGCGTTGAACGGGATTTGATCCTGAATTTTATTAAAACATCGTCTAGGGGAATCGTAAGAGGCTCGATCGACGATTGATTTCTTTATTGAGAAAAAACAAAAAAACTACCACCTCTGCTTCCAATTGCGAGGTGGTCTTTTTTTTCTCCAATTATTCGCAGGAAATGTATTTATTATTAATTTTGAAGCAAACAAAAAACGAACAACTATGCTATTTAGATTTTTAATTTTATCCGACGAAGTAGATGAGTTTAAACGTGAAATTAAAATAGACTCGGAAGCTACATTTCTGGATTTGCATAATGCTATTCTGGATTCGGTAAATTATACGAAAGATCAAATGGCTTCTTTTTTCATTTGTGACGACGACTGGGGAAAGAAAACCGAGATCACGTTAATAGAAATGGATACATCTTCCGAAGAAGATAATTACCTAATGGAAGACACCCGGCTGGAGGATTTACTGGAAGATGAATATCAAAAAATACTCTATGTCTTCGATTATTTAACGGAAAGAGCCTTTTTTATGGAATTACGGGAAATTATCCCGGGACAGCATTTAAAATCTCCGATTTGCAGCCGGTCAGAAGGATTACCTCCCAGTCAAACCGTAAACTTCAATGATATAGATACCAAAACATCCAATACGGATTTAGGAGAAGACTTTTATGGGGATTCAGATTATGATATAGACGAATTGGACAAAGAAGGTTTTGACGGATTAGGAGAAGAACCAATAGACAACTCTTATGAGGACGAACGTTTTCGATGAAAACGTTGATTGTTCTTTTAGGTCCAACAGGCGTAGGGAAAACAGCATTAAGTTTGGAGATAGCAGAACGTTTCGGTTCTGCTATTCTTTCTGCAGACTCGAGACAATTATATAAAGAACTACCCATCGGTACTGCAGCCCCTACCCTCGCCCAACGACAACGCATACCTCATTATTTCGTGGGAATGCTGGAGTTAACTGATTATTACAGCGCCAGTCAATTTGAGCAGGAAAGTTTGGCCTTACTAGATAATTTATTTCAAACGCAAGAAATCGCTGTCATGACCGGAGGTTCGATGATGTATATTGACGCCGTTTGCAAAGGGATTGACGATATGCCGACAATTTCCCAAGAAATACGGGACGAAATCTATGCACAATACAAAAAAGAAGGATTGCAACCCATCCTAGACGAGCTGAAAAAAAAAGATCCTGAGCATTACACGATTGTAGACAAAATGAATTATAAACGGGTGATTCATGCTGTAGAAGTATGTCGTATGACGGGCAAAACATATACTTCGTTCCGAACTAATCCCCAAAAAACACGGCCTTTCAAAACCTTGAAGATCGGATTAATCCGCGATAGAGAAGAATTAGGCAACCGCATAAACGAACGGGTGGATCAAATGATGCAGGACGGATTATTGGACGAAGCAAAAAAAGTATTTCCTCATAAACACTTGAACGCACTTAATACCGTCGGATATAAAGAACTGTTCCGTTATTTGGAAGGAGAGTGGACTCTTGATTTCGCCATAGAAAAAATAAAACGAAATTCTCGAGTTTATGCCAGAAAACAAATGACTTGGTTCAAAAAAGACCCGGAAATTACATGGTTTAGTCCGGACAATAAAGAAAAAATAACCAATCACATCATTCGACATATAGTTTAGTAGACTGTTTTCTGGTTAATCTAAAAATATTATTATCTTTGAGACTATATAATTTTTATAGACAAAACAATGAAAGGAGTTGTAAGTAAACTACTTTATACAATAGTTATGATCCTCTTGACCGCAGGATTGCATGCGCAAAGTTTAGATCAGGCAAAAAAACTTTATAATGAAGGAAAATATGCGGAAGCTAAGCCTGCTTTTGAACGCTTAGTACAACGGGTTCCCAGTAATTCTTCTTACAATCATTGGTACGGAGTTTGTTGTTTCGAAACAGGAGATTTAGAAACAGCTGAAAAACATTTATTGATTGCCGTAAAACGAAAAGTGCAGGAATCATACCGTTACATGGGCGAATTGTATTTTCTTACCTACCGTTTCGATGAGTCTGTTCAAATGTTTGATGAATACATTAGCCTGTTGAAAAAAAAGAAACAAGATACGGATATTTTTGAAAAAAAGATCGATCTAGCAAAAAAGGGGCAACGCATGCTCGAACGTGTCGAGAATATACAGATTATAGACAGCATTGTAGTTGATAAAAACGCAGTTTTAAACACCTATCAATTAAGTGAAGAAGCAGGTTCAATCCACGACTACAACCAGTTTTTCCAACAAAATGACACGGTAATATCGACCGTCTATAAAAACCAGAAAGAACAAAACATCTATTACGGAAAAACAAAAGAAATCGGTTTTTACAATCTTTATACCCAGTCCAAATTAATTGACAAATGGGGAGATGAGAAACGTCTGCCTGAAAATATAAATCGTTCCGGCAGCAATACAAATTTTCCGTTCGTAATGCCGGATGGAGCAACCATTTATTTTGCGTCGGACAACAAAGAATCGCTGGGAGGATACGATATTTTCGTCACCCGTTACAACACCAATTCAGATACGTACCTGACCCCCGAACAAATGGGTATGCCGTATAATTCTATTTATAACGATTACCTGCTTGTCATAGACGATAACAAAGATTTAGGCTGGTTTGTTTCCGATCGTTTCCAACCGGAAGACAAAGTCTGCGTTTATTTATTTATTCCAGACGATACCCGCGCCAGAATAGAAGGCGACAGTCTTGAAGAAAAAAGAACGCGTGCGATAATAACTTCGATACGAGACACCTGGAAACAACCCGATTATAAAAATCTTGTCCAATTGGCCTATCAGAAATCGTCCGGGAATCAAACCCCTCAAAAAGAATTCGAATTTGTAATTAACGACAACACCATTTATTACAGGTTAGCAGAAATAAAAAGCGATGAAGCCAGAAACACCTACGAAAAAGCACTTTCTATAAAGAAACAAATTCAGGAAGTGAAAAACCGATTGAAACAGGCTCGCACAACTTATTCGAAAGCAGAAAAATCGTCCCGCAATCAAATAGCAGCGGCTATCCTAAAGGACGAACAACTGTTAGAAAACTTGTTGTCGCAGCCTTTTACATTGGAAAAGGTAGCACGAAACACGGAAATTCAATATCTAAAAAGTCATCCATAAGAAATACAACATGTTTAGTATAAAAATCTATGCTATTTAATACTCTTATCATTGCTTTTCTAATTATTGTAGCTATATTGCTCCTTTTATTGGAAATATTTCTGTTACCGGGAATTACAGTCGCCGGAGTCGGCGGATTTGTTTTTGCCGTAGGAGGGATCATTTATGCGTATACCGTAGGACAAACCATCGGAAACATCACGCTTATATCTTCCGTCTTGACTTTCGGCATTGCGTTTTTCTGGCTGTTACGCTCTAAGTCGTTCAATCGTGTAGCACTAAATACCAACATCGATTCCCGCCTGACGTCCAGCCGGGAATTAGGTATCGAAACGGGCGACGAAGGGATAACTCTTTCCCGCCTGGCACCAATCGGAAAAGCATTGATTAAAGGGATTACGGTGGAAGCTAAATCCACAGGCGAATTTATCAATGAAGAAACCCCGATTAAAGTCGTTCGTGTAGATGGTTATAATGTACTTGTAGAACCTATAGAGAATAAAAACATAAACATAAACAACTAAATATGGAAACATCCTTTTTACCTGTTTTTTTATTAGGCGCCGCATTGCTGCTGCTTATTATCTTCTTTTATTATGTACCGTTCCTGTTATGGATATCTGCGAAAGTATCCGGCGTTAACATCTCGTTGATACAATTGTTCCTGATGCGTATTCGTAAAGTTCCGCCTTATATCATCGCCCGGGCTATGATCGAAGCGCATAAAGCTGGAATCAAAACGCTGACGCGCGATGAATTAGAAGCACACTACCTGGCCGGTGGACACGTAGAGAAGGTTGTACACGCGTTGGTTTCGGCTTCGAAAGCCAATATCGATTTACCTTTCCAAATGGCTACAGCAATTGATTTGGCGGGACGCGATGTTTTTCAAGCCGTACAAATGTCGGTTAATCCCAAAGTTATCGACACACCGCCGGTAACAGCCGTTGCAAAAGACGGAATCCAGCTTATCGCGAAAGCCCGTGTCACGGTTCGCGCCAATATTAAGCAACTGGTTGGAGGAGCTGGTGAGGAAACCATACTGGCACGTGTCGGTGAAGGTATTGTCTCCTCAATCGGTTCGTCGGACAGTCACAAAACCGTTTTGGAAAATCCGGATTCGATTTCTAAATTAGTACTTCGGAAAGGATTGGATGCCGGGACTGCTTTCGAAATTCTTTCGATCGACATCGCCGACATCGATATAGGTAAAAATATCGGCGCTTACCTGCAAATGGACCAAGCTCAGGCTGATAAAAATATTGCGCAAGCAAAAGCCGAAGAACGTCGCGCCATGGCGGTCGCTTTTGAACAGGAAATGAAAGCAAAAGCACAAGAAGCCCGTGCGAAAGTAATTGAGGCAGAAGCAGAAGTTCCAAAAGCAATGGCAGAAGCCTTCCGTAATGGGAATCTGGGTATTATGGATTATTATAAAATGAAAAATATTGAGGCAGACACGACTATGCGCGAAAATATCGCAAAACCAAGTCCGTCTTCTTCAAAACCATTAAAAGATTAATGTGACAATGGGAACGATTCCGGCTTCGGAACTTATCATAAATGAAGATGGAAGTATATTCCATCTTCATTTAAAACCGGGACAAGTAGCAGATAAGATCATTCTTGTCGGTGATCCGGAGCGCGTAAACTCGGTAGCTTCTTTTTTTGATTATCAGGAATGTGAAGTTTCCAGCCGAGAATTTCATTCTATTACCGGCACCTATCAGGGGAAAAGGATTACCGCCTTGTCTCACGGAATAGGTTCGGACAATATTGATATTGTGTTAACTGAATTAGACGCATTAGTCAATATCGATTTTGAAACCCGTACGATTAAAAACCAATTTACTCCATTGACACTGGTTCGCGTTGGTACCTCCGGTAGTTTACAGCCGGAACTGACCATCGGTAATTATGTCGCCGCAGAAAAATCTATCGGTTTTGACGGAGTACTTTATTTCTATGCCAATACAGAAAAGATACGCGATCTGTCTTTGGAAAAAGCGCTGTTGGAACAATTGGACTGGAAAATAGAAGGGTTAAAACCCTATGTTGTTTCCGCGGATGAATCGTTAATCCGGCAAATCGCTCGGAACGATATCCATAAAGGATATACAATCGCAGCAAACGGATTCTACGGTCCACAAGGGAGGAAAGTTCGTTTAGCTTTGCGCGACCCCTTTTTAAATTCCAAGATAGAACAGTTTCATTTTAACGGAAAAAAGATTACAAATTACGAAATGGAAAGTTCTTCGTTAGCGGGACTAGCGACGTTGATGGGACATCGTGCTATGACCGTTTGTTGTATTATCGCCGGTCGTGTGAATCATCGTATGAACACGGAATACAAAGGAAACATGACGGATTTAATCGATACTGTTTTACAGCGAATTTGAAGGAGTATACCATAAACTATATTTTAACACATGCATAAAAATGAAAACTGGTAGTATGTTGCAAGAGTTTAAAAAGTTTGCCATGCGTGGAAATGTGATTGACATGGCTGTAGGTATAATTATTGGTGGTGCGTTTGGTAAAATCGTATCGTCTATTGTCGGCGATTTAATTATGCCTGTTATTGGATTATTCATAGGCGGAGTTAATTTCACGGATCTAAGAGTTGTATTGAAAGACGCAGTCGTGGAAGGGGATAAAACCGTTCCCGCCGTTACTTTAAATTACGGAACATTCCTGCAAACGACCTTCGATTTTCTAATTATAGCAATCGCAATCTTTATGTTGATCAAAGCGATCAACACGCTGAACAAGAAAAAAGAAGAAGCACCAGCTCCTCCCGCCCCTCCCGCCGAAGATATTCAATTATTAAAAGAGATACGTGATTTGTTAAAAGAGCATAAATAGGCGATTGAAAACACTTCAGATAAACATCATTCAATCACCGTTAATTTGGCAAACTTAAGCAGAAGTTGTTTAACACCCGAATGCTCAAAACAAACCGTTGCTTTGGCATTTCCCCCTTCTCCTTCCAAGGCAATTATTTCGCCCTCACCAAAACGCATATGACCGACGCGGGTGCCAATCGTTAAGCCGCCAAGGGGAGCTATGGCATTTGCAGTAGAAGTGGCAGAAGACAATTTCGTCAGTTTAGGCTCCTGCTTAGGGATATTGCTAAATGAAACAGACTTATTTTCGTTTATTAAAAATGTATTCTTCTGAAAAGTAGAAGAAGATCTTTCTGATGAAAACGTATCCAAACCAAAAACATCCTGCGGCACATCCAAATACGCCGAATCAATATCCCTCAAGAAACGGCTCGGCAGACAGATCATTGTCTTCCCATTTCTAAAACGGCTTTTGGCATAAGTCAATACACAATTCTCTTCCGCTCGGGTAATCGCGACGTAAAACAAACGTCGTTCTTCTTCAAGTGCTCTCGTATTATCTTTCGACATCATAGAAGGAAAAAGATCTTCTTCCAAACCAACGATGAAAACATTTTTAAATTCGAGACCCTTCGCAGCATGTACCGTCATCAACGTCACCTTATCCGTCTGTTCGTTCCTATCATTATCCTGATCCGTCAGAAGAGCGACTTCGGATAAAAAGTCTGTCAACCGAACCCGTTCTTCCCCTTCTTCTCTTTTCATGTCACAATACTCCATGATTCCCTTCACCAATTCCTGCGCGTTTTCAAACTTACTTTGTCCTTCAACCGTCTGATCCTGCACCAAAAAGGACAAGATCCCGGTTTCCTTCAATATAAAATCAGTAAGCTCCTCTAAAGACAATGTTTGGTTTTTCTCCTGAAAAGTCAGAATCATTTCTTTAAAAGAACTAAGTTTCGCAGCTGTTCCAGCGTTAACAGGTAAAGCATAAGTCAAAGGATCACACAAAATCGTCCACGGACTTACCATGTATTCGGTTGCCGCATCCAACAATTTTGTTATCGTTGTATTCCCAATCCCCCGGATAGGATAATTGATTACCCTTTTCAACGACTCTTCATCATGCGGATTCACCACCAAACGAAAATAAGAAAGAATATCTTTTATTTCCTTTCGTTGATAAAACGAAAGTCCACCATAAACACGATAAGGAATAGCCTGTTTACGCAACGCTTCTTCCAACACACGGGATTGCGCGTTCGTACGGTAAAGAATCGCAAAATCGGCATATGCGTTCAAACGGTCGTTCATGCGCATTTCAATAATCTTTGCAGCAACAGCATAGGCCTCCTCATAATCTGAATAAAGAGAAATAAGCCCTATTTTACTTCCTGGCTCTTTTTTGGAATAAACGCGTTTTTCAATCTGCCTTTCATTTTTATGAATCAGACTATTCGCCGCGTCTACAATATTCTGTGTAGAACGGTAATTCTGTTCCAACTTAAAAATACGGCAGCCGGGATATTGATTCTTAAATTGAAGGATATTATCGATATTAGCCCCACGAAACGAATAAATACTTTGCGCGTCATCTCCAACGACACAGATCCGCCCGTGCAATTCACTCAAACGAAGCACAATCAAATGCTGCGCGAAATTCGTATCCTGATATTCATCAACTAATATATATTGAAAAAAGTTCCTGTATTTATCCAATACCGTCGGATGATCCCTAAAAAGAATATTTGTCTGCAATAAAAGATCGTCGAAATCCATAGCGCCTGCTTGAAAGCAACGGGCCTGATAACGCCGGTAAATTTCCCGTATCAACGGCACATTGCTGCGCATATCCCCTTCCACCAATTCCTTACTTTGTTCGTAAGCCTTAAACGTTACTAAGGCATTTTTCGCATTTGAGATGCGCGCCTGCACCATTCCTGGACGATACTGTTTATCGTCTAACCCCATTTCTTTAATAATAGAACGAATCAAACTTTTTGAATCCGTCGCGTCATAAATCGTAAAGTCTGCCGGATATTCCAAAGACGTTGCCTCGAAACGAAGAATACGGGCAAAAATAGAATGAAAAGTTCCCATCCAAAGACGTTTCGCCAGTTCCGGCTCCGCCAGACGGGCAATCCGCTCTTTCATCTCACGAGCCGCTTTATTCGTAAAAGTCAACGCCAAAATCCGTTGCGGTAGTACTCCGCGGCTGATCAAATACGCGATTTTGTACGTCAGGACCCTCGTTTTTCCGGAACCGGCACCGGCAATAACTAAAGACGCTCCATCTGTATATTCAACCGCTTCTCGCTGACTCTGATTCAACTGATCCAAATACACTTCCACGTTCATTCGTTTTTTCTGAAGGACAAAGGTACAAATTAATCCAAAGTAACACCGGTGTCCGACTAATGATACAAAACAGAGAAGATAGAATATTTTAACAAAATGATTTAGTTAAAAGCATTCCACAAATCGGCTTCAAAGTTTGCCAGATCATCAGCCGTGGTATCCCACGACGTAACCAAGCGGATTTCGTATCGAGACTCGTTCCAAAAATAAAAATAATATTTCTCCCGCAACTTGCATGCGACTTTCGCCGGGACAGTAAAGAAAAGTTGGTTCGTCTCAGGTTTTTGTGTAAATTTTATTTCCGAATACCTGCTCAATACGGCGTATAACTTCGCCGCAGCAGTATTGGCTTTCATCGCATTCTCCAACCATAAATTATTCTCCAGATAGGGAATGAATTGCGCAGATATATAACGCATTTTCGAAGCTAATTGCGTAGATTGCTTCCGATAATATTGAAGATATTGCGTTAACTCAGGACGAAAAGAAATGACAGCTTCTCCCATCATCATGCCGTTTTTTGTTCCTCCGAAACTGAGAATATCGACACCCGACTCAACCGTCATCCTACGCATACTGCAATTCAGATAAGCGCAAGCGTTCGCCAAACGAGCTCCGTCCATGTGCAAATACATATCATGCGCATGAAGTAAGTCGGCAATCGCACGGATCTCGTCCAACGTATAAACGGTTCCCAACTCAGAGACTTGCGAAAGATAAATAGCTTTAGGCTGTGAATGATGACAGACCCCGAAATTCGTCAGTTTCTGTCTAATCAGTTCGACAGTTAATTTCCCGTCAGCTGTCGGAACCGGAACAACCGCCGCTCCCGTCATCCGTGCCGGCGCACCGCACTCATCCACAATAATATGCGCTGTTTCGGCGCAAATGATGCTATTGAACGGACGCGTCACCGCCTGCAAAGCAACGGCATTCGCACCAGTCCCGTTAAAGACCAGAAAAGGGATAGCTTCCGATCCGAACACTTCCTTCAATTTGTTTTCCGCACTTTCAGTCCAGGGATCGTCGCCATAACCGACAGCATGATCCGTATTCGCTTTTACAACAGCCTCCATAATCAGCGGATGTACGCTCGAATTATTGTCACTCGCAAAACTTCTCATCGCCTATTTCACTTTTTTAAATATAAAATTCGATCGAATCATTTTTATCCAACATACTTCGTATCCGTATTTCTGCTGTTTGCTGTACCAAAGAATAAGGCGGTATGCTATGCGTTAACCAGGCATTTCCTCCAATCACCGAATCATGCCCGATAACGGTATCGCCGCCTAAAATAGTCGCCCCTGCATAAATTACAACGTTATCTTCAATAGTCGGATGTCGTTTTTTATTACTTAAATCTTTTGTAACAAACAATGCCCCGAGCGTTACCCCTTGATATATTTTTACGTTATCACCAATAATAGTCGACTCGCCAATGACAATACCGGTACCGTGGTCTATATAAAAAGAATTCCCGATTTTTGCTCCGGGATTAATATCGACTCCTACTTTTGAATGTGCGTATTCTGTAAACAAACGTGGAATGATCGGCACACCCAATTCATATAATTCGTGAGAAATACGATAAACGGTCAAAGCAAAAAAGCCTGGATACGTGATAATCACTTCCTCCACAGAATTGGCCGCCGGATCGTTCCGACTAAAAACGGTTGCTTCTTCGTATAATTGCTCCTGAAGCCAAGGCAACTTACTCATAAAACTATCAGTCACTTGCTTAGCGCGCTCCAAGCCGGCCAAAGCAGAAATATTTTCAACCAAAACAGAGTAAAACTTGTACAACGCGCGTTCTCCGGTGATCTCGTTCGCACAAATAGGAAAGAGCACATGATCAACCAGCGTGTCAAGTGCATCATACAACTTTTGTTTATCGATTGATAATCCTTTGGATTTTGAGATCAAACGCCCCGCTATTTCTGAAATATCCGTCATTCTTACTTAGAATTTGTCCGCAAATGTAAGAATTTGACCTCATTTGTTGAAAAAAATCGAAAGAATAGATCATAACCACTTATTTTTTGCACTAAAAACAGAAAAGACAAGGGAAATTTTATACTAAAAAACTTTGTTGCAAAATATAAACCAGACACCCAGCTGCATAACCGGTCAAGGCAAGCCCTGAAATCCGTTTCAAATACCAAATAAAATCCATTTTTTCCATACTCATCACGGCTACTCCCGCAGCAGAACCGATAATCAAAATACTTCCTCCCGTACCGGCAGCATACACTAAAAAATTCCAGAAATAATGATTCATAGGAAAATCGTACATCCCCATTGTACCAGCCACAAGCGGCACATTATCCACAATCGCGGATAAGACTCCGATAATAGACACAATAAAATAATATTTTGACGGTTCTTCTAACGGAATTGTCTCCAAAACCTCAGATAAAGTCAAAAGTTGTCCGCAGGTTTGCATCGCCGCTACGGCCATCAAAATTCCCAGGAAGAAAAAAATAGTGGAAATATCTACCCTTTTTAAAGCCCCTACAGCCGATAATTGGGCATACAACACTCCCGGCTTATTCTTGTGCATCAAATCAGTCATCAACCACATTAATCCCAATCCGCCTAACATACCTAAATAAGGTGGTAAATGTGTAATCGTTTTAAATAAAGGGACGAACAATAAGACGGAGACACCGAAAAAAAAGACAAATCGAGTCTGATTTTTTGTAATCCCCAAATCAAGTTCTTCACGATTGCTCTTAAGAGGCTGACGAATATTTCCTTTCATCAGAGGTGTTAGAATCAAAAGAGGTACAAACAACGAAACCAAACTCGGAAGAAAAGTTTGCGTGATTATTGTCCCGGCACTTACCTTTTCTCCAATCCAAAGCATAATGGTGGTTACATCCCCGATGGGCGACCAAGCACCACCGGCATTCGCCGCCAAAATCACCATGGCCGCAAATGGCCATCGATCACGGGGATTAGGTATAATGACACGCAACAACGTAATAATAATAATAGAAGTCGTTAAATTATCGAGTACAGCAGACATGAAAAAGGTAAGTATACTGACTATCCATAGCAAACGACTTTTATTGGTCGATTTAATCCGGTCGGTAATTAAACGAAATCCGTGATGCCCATCAATAATTTCAACAATTGTCATAGCACCGAGCAAAAAGAACAAGATTTCTGCAATCTCACCTAAACGTTGCAACAAAAAATCGTGAACAATCCACGTATTAAATGCGACATCCGGATGCGACTCCTGATGATTAAGAAAAGATTTATATACCGGATAATTAGAAGGGTCTCCCATGATAAACATGGACCACATAAGAATACCCAACACAAGCGACGTCGCCGATTTATTGATTTTTAAAGGGTGTTCGAGAGCAATGAACGTATAACCAATAATAAAAACAATGATCATTAATACAAACATGGCAGAGAATTCAATTGTTATTTGCTTCTAAATAATAGATAAACCAAGTTATAGCGCGCAAAGATACAGCAGTTTCACGTATTTTCCCAGCTCTTTAGAAACTCGATTTGGGCTTTCTCCATTTTTAGTCGGTCTTTTTGTATGGTTATAATAAAAACCCGTTTTTTTTTATATCTTTAAAGCTCAATTTTTTAACAGATTTAAGCCATGAAACAGAAAATAATTTATTTAATGCTGATCTTGCTTTTTTTTAAGCCATGCTATGCACAGAACACTGGAGATAAACCCGATACAAAATGGTTTGAAGACGCTCGTTTCGGCCTTTTTGTCCACTTCGGGCCTTACAGCGTACTGGGAAACGGAGAATGGATCATGAACAACCGACCGATTAAGGGAGATAGTTACAAACGATTGCAGAATTTATTTAATCCGCAGGAATTCGATGCACACGAATGGGTGAAACTCGCCAAAGATGCGGGCATGAAATATATCACCTTTACATCCAGACATCATGACAGTTTCAGCAACTGGGACACAAAACAATCGGACTGGAATATTATGAATACGCCGTATGGCAAAGATCTCATCAAACAGTTAGCGGAAGAATGTCAGAAGCAGGGAATCAAACTTTCTCTATACTATTCGCTTCTCGACTGGATGCGAACAGACTATCAATATGAAACCGGACGTACGGGTAAGGGTTGCGGAAGAACGGAAAAAGGGGATTGGAACCACTACATTGAGTTCATGAAAGCGCAATTGACAGAATTACTCACCAACTACGGCCCAATCGGAGCGATCTGGTTCGACGGTCATTGGGATCAGACCGCGGATAAAAACAGAACAACCCAAGCGGCTTTTGTAGACTGGCATTACCCTGAAATTTATGAATTAATCCATCGTTTGCAACCCAATTGTCTAATAGCCAACAATCACCATCTACCTCCCTTCCAAGACGAAGATTTCCAAGTTTTTGAACGAGACGTTCCCGGTGAAAACACGGCTGGGCACAGTGGACAAGCAATATCCCATCTTCCTCTGGAAACGTGCCAGACCATCAGCGATTCGTGGGGATTCAGCATCACCGACGAGAATTTTAAATCAGCAAAAGACCTTTTGCATTTATTGATCAGAACAGCAGGAACAGGCGCGAATTTGTTGCTCAACGTTGGCCCGATGCCAAATGGAAAAATCATGCCCGAATGTGTAAATCGTCTGCATGAAATCGGCAAATGGATGGATAAATACGGATACACAATTTATGAAACCCGGGAAGGAATCGTTAAACCGCAGACATGGGGCGCAGTAACCACGAAAGGAAAAACACTTTATGTCCATGTATTGGACAAAAATGTTAAAGAAATCACACTTCCGATTGCGAACATAAAATCGGCAAGTTGGGTCAATGTCGATTCAAAACTCGCGTGGAAAAAGAACAGAAAAACCAAAGAAGTTCAATTTACGTTATCAGGTCAATTAGACGACATCGATTCCATCATTGAAGTGGAAGTTAAATAAAAAGAGGATTACCCTTCTTTTTTATATTAACTCTTCTTGCGATATCCGATAACGGCAAACGTATTGAAAAGTACTAAAAAAAGGCAGACAATCAAAAAATATCCCGTTATATCACTAAACGAACTGCCTTTTAAGTAGATCATACGCATCACTTCCACAAAATAGCGCACCGGATTAAACAAGGTGATTGTTTGCGCCCATCCAGGCATACTGCTGATCGGCGTAAACAATCCGCTCAACAAGGCAAAGAGCATATTGCAAAAAAACATAGTAAACATAGCTTGCTGTTGGGTGGATGATATAGACGAAACAGCTAATCCGAGTCCGGTCAACGCGATCAAATAAAGCGCGGCAAACAAATAAATGACCCAAAGTCTTCCTACTGGCACAAAACCATAAATAATCCAGGACAGAAGTAAACCTAAGGTCAGGATGAATAAACCTAATACCCAGAAAGGAATTAGTTTGGATAATAAAAAAAGGCTTTTGGGAACAGGGGTGACATTGATTTGTTCGATCGTACCCTTTTCTTTTTCACCGACAATATTTAAGGCCGAAAGAAAACCGCCGACTAACGTCAGCAGAAAAGCTAATATTCCGGGCACCATATAAGCCTTATAATCCAGATAAGGATTATATAAATACATACTTTTCACTTGTACCGATGAGGTTTTACCGACAGAGGTTAAATCTAAATTATATTGACGAATAATAGTGGCAAGATATGCGCTTCCGAGCCCGGCCTTTGTCGCATTTACGGCGTTGGCGGTAAGAGACAGACTGGCCTTGCCTTCCCGAACCAACTTATTTTCCATACGCGAAGGATACTCGACAATGATATCTGCTTTATTTTTCTGCATAAAAAACAACGCCGATTCATAACTTTTTTGCTCTACGGCAACATTAAAATAAGCAGACGACCGTATTTTGTCGGTCAGACGAGTTGAAATGGGCGAATGGTCGTTGTCCACTATTGCCAAGTTGATGTTTTTCATCTCGAAATTAGCCGCGAAAGGCAATACGATCAATTGCAGCAAAGGGATAAAAATCATCAAACGAAGAAGCAAAGAGTCTCTTTTGATTTGTTTAAACTCTTTCTCCAACAAAAAACGCAGTATTCTCAGTTTATTCATCATCTATTCTAACCTGGTTTTAAATCGTTTCACACTTAACAAGATCAAAAAGAAAGTCATCAAAAGTAGAATCGTCAATTCGGGAAGGATATCGATAATACCCAACCCTTTAATCATGACATCCCGCAAGGCGACAATATACCACCGCGCGGGAATCAAATTAGATAGGACTTGCAAAATCCAGGGCATATTTTCGATCGGAAAGATCATGCCACTTAATAGAATCACTGGTAGCATCAACGCCATTCCACAAATTAACATAGCGGATTGCTGTGTGTTCGCAATGGTTGAAATAAGTAAACCCAAACTTAAAGCAACCAACGCATAGACTAAAGAGAGAAAAATAACAACCCATAAACTTCCGACAATCGGGACATCCAACAAAAAATAAGACAGTCCTAAAATCAGAAGAATATTTACAAAACTAATCAGTAAATAAGGCGTCGCTTTGGCTAAAATAATATAGACAGATTTCAAAGGCGAGACCAACAAAACCTCCATACTACCGTATTCTTTTTCACGGACAATCCCGACAGAAGTCATCAGCGAACAAATCAAAATCAGGATCATCCCCATCACGCCGGGAACAAAATTATACGCGTCTTTCATTTGCGGATTATACAACAGTCGGACAACCGGAACGATTCCGACTGAGGTAAAATCAGAATTTCTCCGTAATTCCGATTGGAAAATAGACGTCGCATATTCAATTAAGACAGTCGATTCATTCGGATCAGAAGCATCCGCCAATAGTTGGATCTCTGTCTTTATCTCACGATTTTTCGAAAAATCCGGAGGAAAGACAACTGCCATTTTAATTTTATTTTGGCGGAATAGCGTTTCAATCTCATCAAAGTTTTCAACCTGTTTATAAAAATCGAAATAGGCATTGGCATCCAAACGGTCGATCAGATGGCGCGTAGTCACATCCCGGCTTTGATCCAATACGACAAAACGCGCGTTCTTTATTTCCGTAGTAATAGCATAACCAAACAAAACGACTAAAACAATGGGGATGACTATCATAATCAGAGTTGTCCGCAAATCCCTGAAAATATGATAAAATTCTTTCTGCAAAAATGACAGGAATTGTTTCATCGCTTACTCTCCTCTTTGTGCTTTACGTGCCAGGGAATAGAACACATCATTCATATTTTCTACACAGAACTTCCGTTTCAACTCCAGCGGGGTATCAAGTGCTTCAATTCGTCCGTCGACCATAATCGAAACACGGTCACAATATTCCGCCTCGTCCATATAATGCGTTGTCACAAAAATCGTGATTCCCCGGCGGGCCGCCTGATAAATCAATTCCCAGAATTGCCGTCTCGTCACCGGATCCACACCACCGGTCGGTTCATCTAAAAAAACGATCCGGGGCTCATGAACAATCGCAACCGAAAAAGCCAGTTTCTGCTTCCACCCCAGCGGAAGAGAGTCGACCAGTGCATCCCGTTTATCTTCCATATCCAAAAGCCCCAATATCCGGTCTGTTTTTTCTTTCAATTGCACTTCCGATAAGCCGTAAATGCCTCCAAAAAGGCGAATATTCTCCCAAACCTTTAAATCGCCATACAAAGAAAACTTCTGACTCATATAACCGATATGCTGTTTAACCTGCTCCGTCTGTTTATAAATATCGAACCCTGCCACACGCACTTTGCCGGAAGTAGGTTTTGACAGGCCACATAATATACGCATAGCGGTAGTCTTTCCGGCACCATTCGCCCCAAGAAAACCGAATATTTCACCCTCACTCACTTCAAAACTGATTTGATCTACCGCCGTAAAATTGCCAAACCGTTTTGTCAGTTTTTCTGCTTCGATCACATACATAGCTTATCCTCCTCAAAATTCATAAAATAATCTTCTACGGAAGGGACAAGCGGCTCAATCGTCACATTCGAATGCCCTCGCCCCTGTAAAAAATGTTTCAAATCGTTCATCTCATGCTTTCCACTTTTCAGCGCCAGATGATGACGATCGCCGAACGCATGGCAAGAATAGGTTTCCGGATACGCCCTTATATCTAAAAGCAACGAATACATATCCGCCCCACAAACCGCCCAAAGTAGGTGCGGGTAAGACGCGGAAATCGTAGCGGGATGATCTGTACGTAGGCAAACACCGTTCTTCATCAGGGCAATACGGTCGCATAATGACGCCTCGTCCATATAGGGGGTCGACACAATAATTGTAATCCCCTGCTTCTTTATGCGGGAAAGAATATCCCAAAACTCTTTTCGGGAAACAGGGTCGACACCCGTTGTCGGTTCGTCCAGAAACAAAACCCGCGGACGATGAATCAACGCGCAACAAAGAGCCAGCTTCTGTTTCATCCCACCGGACAGTTTCCCGGCACGCCTTTTAGCAAAAGGTTCTATCTGAACATATATATCGTGTATCAGATCGTAGTTTTCTTTTACCGTAGTCTTAAAGACCGTCGCAAAAAAGCGCAGGTTTTCTTCGACCGATAAATCTTGATAAAGAGAAAATCGTCCGGGCATATAACCTGCTATTCCCCTGATTTCCTTCCAATCTTTTCGAACATCCAGCCCGCAAACCTTCGCCTCCCCACTATCTGGTAAAAGCAAGGTTGTAAGAATCCGGAACAACGTCGTCTTTCCTGCACCGTCCGGTCCGATCAGACCAAACAATTCGCCGGAACGAATGTCGAGAGAGACATCGCGGACGGCATGTATCGTTCCGTATGAACGAGTGATATGATTGAGTTGCACGTTATTCATCAGAATTTCAATTCACCGTATTGACCGATCTTCAGATAACCATCATTCTTCACCGCCACTTTGACGGCATATACCAGATTCGTCCGTTCGTTTTTCGATTGTATTCCCTTGGGGGTAAATTCCGACTGATCCGCGATCCAAGCCACCGTACCGATGTATTCCCGCTGCTCGTTTTTCCCAAAATCCGAATAAACAGAAACGGACTGTCCCTTTTTGATGAGCGAAAGCTGATCAGCCGTAATGTAAGCACGAAGAAAAAGAAGATCCGTGTCGGCTATTTTATAAAGCGGTTTCCCGGCTGCCGTCACTTCTCCTGCCTCGGCATATTTTATCAAAACGGTACCCGTCAATGGATTAATAACTCTGCATTTCGCGATCATGTCGTCGAGTTGCATCACCTGAAAAACCAAGCCTTCCGCTTCAGCATCCGCTCTACCGGTCGTTTTAGACAAAGAAGAATATTGCGCGTCCAATTGTTTTCTCAAATAGCCGAGTTGATTCACCAGATCATCCAGGCTTTTCTGATTACCAGCTTTCGCCTTAACCAAGTTTTCCATCCGCTGGCGTTCCGATTCCACTGTCGTAATTTGCTGTTCAAGGACAGCAATCTGCTTACGGATATCCGGCTTAGCCACATCCACCGCCCGAAGTCCGGCACGTAATTGCTCTTTTTTATAATACAACTGTAAACTATCGACACAACCAACCTCCTGTCCGGCTTTAAGACGGTCGCCTTCCAATATATTCAACCAAAGAATTTTTCCGGCGACTTCGGAAGATACAATCACTTCCGTAGCCTCAAAAGCTCCCATCGCATCATAATCTTCCTCATTGTCTCCACAGGAACAAAGCAGCGACACGGCTACACACACCGTATAAATCCATTTATTCATATTCGTTATTCATTATTCGTTATATACCTGATCTGATAAATTGCCATTAAATATTGTGTCCGGTGGATCATCGCTGCTTGACGCGCCATATCTTCCGCATTCATTTCACGGATAAGATCGGAAACCGCTATGACCCCATTCGACAATTTCACTTCAGCGGCCTTTTTCACATTTGTACGCAGACGGATAATCTCATCGTCCGATTGCATAATCCGAACCATTTTTTGTACCTCCTCCTGCTGTTGAATCAATTGCATGTGCGTATTAAAAAGAAAAGTCTCCCGTCCCACATCAATTTGCCGTTGAAGGGTTCCCACTTTTCGACGATCATTCTTCTGCGTGTATAAACGTCCCAAATTCCAACTCATCCGAACACCCGCCACATAAAAAGGGCTAAATTCGTCTTCCAGCATATTCAATCCCGGACGCCCGTAGCCCGCTTGTACAAAAGCCCCAAAACGTGGCATCAAACCTGCCGTTATCGCTTTCAGTTGTAAATCTGCGTAAATACTTTTGGCTTCAAAAACAGACAACTCCGGACGCTTGATCGACCATGAAAAATCCACAGCCGGAACTACGAGTTTTTCGAGTTGTATTTTTCCCGGCTCTTTATACCCGATAAAATAAGAAAGCATCCTAAGATAAGCCAACCGAGAAGCATCAATTTCCGTTTCCCGCTGAGAAGCGTTCAATAACTCGACCTCTAAAAGTTCTTTATCAGACTCATTCGCCATTCCGTTCGCGATAAATGCCTGAACCCGCTCTAAATTAATCTGCAATTCCTTTTGCAACAGCCGGTTCTGAAGTAACAAATCTGCTTGTAAAAGACAACCGAAATAAAGTTGATTAATTCGTTCCCTCAATGAATACAAATCACTTTCCAGTTGCTTGCGTTCGGTTTCCGCCGCCGATTTAGTCAACTGTTTTGCCGAAGAAGATGCTCCCCCGTCCCAAATGGTTTGATTCAGTTCGGCCATGACCTGGTATTGATCTTTACTTAATGTTGGAACCGTAATTTCGACTGGTAATTGACTAAAATCAACGGGTAACTTCGTCACATCACTCTGATAAGTCGCTTTCGCATTCAGAACAAACTGAGGAAGCCAAGACTTGCCGGCATTAGAAAGATCGTATTGTTCTGCCTTGCGGATCAAGTCATATTGACGAATCTGCGGATAATTCTCTTCCGCCAAACGATAGCATTCCTGAATCGTAACCGTTTGTTGAGCATTCAATAAAGTAAAAAAAACAGAAAACAACAGGGGCAGAACAACATATTTTGTCGAACTGCGAATAATAGGACTATTCATTTTCAGGATTGAGTAAATGTACAACGATTCCATAAACAAATTCAGCTCTCCGATCCAAAAAAGCGTCAAATTCGGAATCCTTTCCTTCCAAAAATATATCCGTCAGGGGACGGCGTATCAAAAAAGGAAAGATAACCAGACTGATAAAAGTAGAGACCAAATCGACAATCGGCATCTTACGTACATTTCCTTTCTCCATTTCATCCTCCACAAATCTTCGAAGTTTTATGATTGGTTGTATACGTTGAGGATCTTTCAATACAGCTCGAAATAAATGCTGAGGATCCCGCTGAAACTCATTCACTACAAATAATGGAACAAGTTCATTCGCGCGGATCATTTGCAAATATAATTCAACGATCTTCTTAACTTTTTCCGGATACGATGAGTTAGCTTCCGCAATCTGATCGATATTGGGCAAAATCATTCCCATCAAATTTCCTAATATGGCTTCGAACAACATTTCCTTATTGCGGAAATAATAATTCAAAGAAGTCCTTCCAATTCCGGCTTCTGCCGCAATATCCCCCATTGTTGCCGATTCAAATCCTTTCCGAACAAAAACTTGTTTAGCCGCTTCAATAATACGGCTTTCTACATCTTTTTTTTCTTCCTGTTCCATTATTATAAGTAAGTAAATTAATATATCTGACAATAGTGTTTGACATATGCGTCAAATATAAACATATTAATGAAACCCTAATTATAAAATCTCCATTATAACATAAATTAACTTTTTCCCGAAGTTTATTTGGAATAAGTCAATCCATTGAAAACTAAACATTTTATTACGAATAATGTTATATAAAAATAAAAACACATGTTATGAATAAAATTTTTCTTCCATTGTTTATTTTGACAGCAGGTTTATCTCTCACTGGATGTGTAAGTCAGAAACAATTTGACAGTCTGAAAACAAATTATTCGCAATTGCAGGCAGAGCACCAGGATAATTTATTGCAATTAAGAGAGTGTAATACGCGTTCAACAGGACTTGAAGAGCGGTTAAAGGAGGCTCAAGATCACAACAAGGAATTACGGGCATCATTAGCCGACATGCAAATCCTATTGAATAAAAGCCTCGCTCAAAGTTCCCAGGGAAACGTGAATATCAGTAAATTAGTAGATGAAATAAATGCTTCCAATCGTTTTATCCAACATTTGGTTCAAGAGAAAAATAAATCCGACTCGTTGAATCTCGTCATGGTAAACAACCTGACCCGTTCCCTCACGCGTGAAGAAATGAGCGATTTGGATATTAAAGTCTTAAAAGGGGTTGTATATATTTCGTTGGCAGACAACATGCTATATAAATCCGGAAGTTACGAAATAAGTAACAAAGCAGGCGAAATCCTCGCCAAAATAGCCAAAATTATCTTGGATTACAACGAATACGATGTTTTAGTGGAAGGAAACACAGACACTGTTCCGATTTCCCGGCCAAACATTCGTAACAACTGGGATTTAAGTGCGTTGCGCGCTTCATCAGTTGTTCAGGCCTTACAGAACGATTACGGCATTGACCCCAAACGGCTAACAGCTGCCGGACGTGGTGAATACAATCCGATTACCGATAATGAGACCTCGGAAGGAAAAGCACGTAACCGCCGGACGCAAATCATCATCACCCCGAAATTGGACCAATTTATGGATTTGATCGAACAGGCGCCTGAAAGTTCACTTGAAACAAACGCTAACGAAAATTACCAACCAGCGGAATAATTAAAAAAAGTTTTTAACCTTCCTGAAAAATTATATCCGGATGAAAAGACGAATGTATTCACTTCTTATTCTCGCGTGTTTTTGTTCTTGTAAAAAAACAGATTGGAATCGACTTAATAAAAACGATCAAGACGGGGGCTCTTTATTCTTCCCGACAAATAAATAAAAACATCTCTACCATCTTTTTTTCTCTTCAAGACAATTCTTTATTTTCACAGTTGTGGTAATTATATTTGACAATTGTCAAATATAATTACCACAACTGTGAAAAATAATTACCACAACTATCAAAATAACAATTAATCTCGAACAAGAAAATAGTTTATCTCGAACAAGAAAAAGATTCTTCGAGAAGAAAAAAATTCTCGTCACTTTTCACTTTTTTTAAAATCATTTAGGAAAAAGTATTTCTATAACGCTTTACTTTTGGACCTCGTATTGTTAATCATTTAAAATTTAGGAGGAATTTTTTATGTCAATGCGAACGAAAACTTTTATTTTTTTGCTTAGCATTTTAGGAGCCATTATTTGTTCTGTTAATCAGGCTTCAGCATCGGAGAAAAACACAAAATTGTACACCCCGTTTACTAAAATTTCTGTCCCCCCGGGAGAATCGGTCAATTTCAGCATCGACCTAATCAATCAAAGTGAGGAGAAGCAAACCACCGATATTTCCATTACCGGATTGCCGCATAGTTGGGAATATTCTTTAAAATCCGGGAACTGGACGATCAATCAATTATCTGTTTTGGCAGGAGAGAAAAAGAGCGTCTCGTTGAATATAAAAGTTCCTCATCAGGTAAACAAAGGGAATTATCCATTCCGTATTATTGCGCAGGGATGCGATACGTTACATCTCAACATTCGAGTTTCGGAACAGGGAACGAACAAATCGGAATTCAGCTGCGACCAGATCAATATGCAGGGCAATTCCAAATCAACCTTCACCTACAACGCCATATTAAAAAACCAAACGGCAGAAGAACAATTATACGCCCTTACTGCTGAAACGCCAAGAGGCTGGAATGTGAATTTCAAGCCGGATTATAAACAAGCGACTTCCGTAAGTGTTGCAGCGAATGCCACGAAAAATGTAACGATTGAAGTTACAGCCCCAGCAACTGTTGCCGCAGGAAGCTATAAAATCCCGCTTCGGGCATCCACATCCACAACTTCTGCCGAACTGGCCATCGAAGCTGTCATTACCGGGACTTATAACATGGAACTAACAACGCCCAAAGGACTTTTAAGTACCAGTCTGACCGCCGGGGAAAACAAAAAGATCGAACTAGAAGTGAAAAACACCGGTTCCGCCGAATTAAAAGACATCAAATTAAACGCCACTTCGCCCGTCGACTGGTCAGTCACGTTCGAACCATCTCAGATCGCTCGGTTGAACGCAGGCGAAAGTATGCGTGTGATTGCTTCCGTCAAAGCTTCTTCCAAGGCGATTGTCGGAGATTACATAACCAGAATGGAAGCTAAAACACCCGAAGCAACCGCCAACGCCGAATTCCGGATTTCTGTAAAAGCGTCTATATTGGCCGGATGGCTGGGAGTACTGATTATCCTAGTTGCCCTGGGTAGCGTTTATTACCTGTTTCGGAAATACGGAAGGAGGTAACAATGAAAGAACCGATTATTGAAATTGTCGGGCTGACCAAAAAATACGGCAATTTTACGGCGGTCGATCATTTAAACCTCACAATCGGTAAGGGAGAAGTATTCGGCTTGTTAGGGCCTAACGGTGCAGGAAAATCGACCACAATTCTGATGTTATTGGGGCTTAGCGAACCGACAGAGGGAAACGTTACCGTATGTGGTTATAATTCGGAATCACAACCGATAGAAGTTAAAAAAGTTGCCGGTTATTTGCCGGAAAATGTGGGCTTTTACGAAGATCGTTCCGGTTTGGACAATTTAATTTACACCGCAAAACTAAATGGATTGAACAACCGGGAAGCTGAGGATAAAGCACTGGATGTTTTAGGGCGCGTTGGCATGACAGGAGAAGCCCAAAAGCTGACAGGAAAATATTCACGCGGCATGCGGCAACGGCTTGGTTTAGCTAATGTACTAATTAAAAATCCGCAGGTAATTATTTTAGACGAACCGACGCTGGGGCTCGACCCGTCAGGAATTCAGGAATTGCTCGATCTGATTGTTCAGTTAAGCCGGGAAGACAGAATCACGGTTCTTTTTTCTTCGCATCACCTTCATCAAGTTCAACGGGTATGCGACCGGGTAGGTTTGTTTGTCAAAGGGAAATTGTTGGACGAAGGAGATATCCAATCCCTGTCCAAACGGCTTTTTGCTGATAAGCCAGTGATTGTGACCGCAGGTTCCGACGCATTCGAGGAGAAAAAAGAAACGGAAGCCTTTTTCAAAATAGAAAACCAACTGCGAAAAATCAATGGTGTAAACAATATGCAATTCAAAGAGGGGAAATTCATTTTGACATGTTCTCACGACATAACCGCTGAAATTGCTAGCCTTTTCATTGCGTCAGGCCTTCCCCTAAATCATTTGGTAAGAAAAGAATACGGCTTGGACGATATCTATAACCTTTATTTCGAAGGAGGAGAGAAAAATGACTCAAACTAAACATAAAAGAACAAAACCAAACCCCTTTAATGTAATCGTACAAAAGGAAATTTCGGATCAGGTACGCAGTTGGCGTTTTATTATTATGCTAGCAATCATTGTCCTCACTTGCGCAGGATCGATGTACACGACCTTAATCAGCATCGCCGACAGCGTCAAACCAAACGATCCGGAAGGCAGTTTCTTTTTTCTGAAACTCTTTACTCTCTCAGATGGAACAATGCCATCCTTTTTGGTCTTCATCACATTCTTAGGTCCAGTTCTGGGGATATGCATGGGATTCGACGCCATCAATTCGGAAATAAACAGAGGAACACTCAGTTTTATGCTTTCACAGCCAATACCGAGAGACTACCTGATTAATGCCAAATTTACGGGTGCCTTTATTGTAATCAGCGTCTTATTCTTTTCTTTAGGTTTTCTCATGATGGGATTAGGATTAGTCATTATCGGGATACCGCCTACAGTTGAAGAATTTTTCCGCGTCATCTTTTTTTTACTGTTGGCCTGTGTATATGTCGCCTTCTGGTTAAACTTATCAATCTTACTGTCGGTACAATGCAGGCAGGCAGCGACATCTGCTCTCGCCGCGATTGCTGTCTGGTTATTCTTCAGCGTTTTTTACAATATGCTGGTCAATCTAATTGCTAAAGGTATGGCTCCATCAGAAATGGCATCCTCTCATCAGATTATCAATTACCAGCGATTTATACTCGATCTGCTTCGCGTCGATCCGGCGCACCTGTTCAATGAAGCGACAACAGCGTTACTCATACCATCCGTACGTAGTATCGGCCCGCTTACGATGGAACAAGTATATGGTTCTTTACCCAGTCCGCTTCCGTTGGGACAGAGCTTGATGGTCGTCTGGCCGCAACTAACGGGTCTGATTGCGGCGACAGTGATTTGTTTTGCTCTATCTTATGTTTTATTCATGAAAAGAGAAATCCGATCCAGATAGAACCATTTTTTACTTTTTCAAAAAACCAGTCGTCTTTCAAAAAACGACTGGTTTTTTTATTTTCAGCAATAAGTTAGCATCATAAACATTTATTTTCAATCAATATCGCGCAAATGTTACGTACAAATAAATATATGTATCATAATTCAGTGTAGCAAAAACAACAAATTTCTATTTTTGCAAAAGAGAGAACCAGAAGTATAATAACCCGTACAAATCATCATATATAGTTTTAATCATTTAAATTTATTCTAACCATGAAACTAAAAAAAACGTTAGCTACGCTTTGCATAGCCTCAGGACTTGTCTCGTCAATAAGCGGACAGGACAACACGTTGATTTTAAATGCAGATCAAGGGAATCAAACGATCAGCAAACACATTTACGGCCATTTCTCAGAACACCTAGGCCACTGTATTTACGGAGGTTTTTGGGTAGGCGAAGATTCGCCGATTCCAAACACGAGAGGTATCCGTAACGATGTCGTAAAAGCGTTAAAAGACATTCAAATCCCCAACTTACGCTGGCCGGGAGGTTGTTTTGCCGATGAATATCACTGGAGGGACGGAATAGGCCCCAGAAGCGAACGTCCGAAAATGGTCAACACACATTGGGGGGGAGTCGTCGAAGATAATGCTTTTGGAACACATGAATTCATGGATCTTTGCGAACAGTTGGAATGCGAACCTTACATCTGTGGAAATGTAGGCAGTGGCTCGGTGGAAGAAATGTCTAAATGGGTAGAATACCTGACTTTTGACGGCGAAAGTCCCATGTCCAACTTGCGTCGCAAAAACGGTAGGGAAAGACCCTGGAAAGTCAAGTTCTGGGGAGTTGGCAACGAAAACTGGGGATGCGGAGGAAACATGACGGCCGATTTTTACACGGATCAATACCGTCGATATGCGACTTACTGCCGAAATTACGGAGACAACCGGCTTTATAAAATAGCCGGCGGAGCTAATTCGGACGATTATTATTGGACGGAAACACTAATGAAAAAGATCGGCCGACAAATGCAAGGACTTTCTTTACATTATTATACTGTACCACGTTCATGGAATCAAAAAGGATCTGCCACGCAATTCGACAAGGAAGAATATTTAACCACAATTGAAAAAGCGCACTTCATGGGAGAACTGGTACAGAAGCACGCCACCATCATGGACAAATACGATCCGGAGAAAAAAATCTCCCTTATCCCAGACGAATGGGGTACCTGGTACGATGTGGAACCCGGCACCAATCCCGGTTTTTTATACCAACAAAACACCTTGCGCGACGCCATTGTCGCCGGAGTGACGTTAAACATTTTCAACAATCACTGTGACCGTGTTCATATGGCAAATATCGCGCAAACAATCAATGTTTTGCAAGCCGTTATCTTGACCCAAGAAGATAAAATGGTATTGACCCCGACTTATTGGGTATATTACCTGTATAAAGTCCATCAGGAAGCGACAATGATTCCCCTTCATTTTACCGGAAACACAATCGAGCACCGGGGGATAAAAATGAACGCCATCAGTGCGTCCGCTTCAAAAAGTGCGGACGGGAAAATCCATATTACATTAGTGAATATCGATCCGGACAACAGTCAATCCCTCAAAACAGTATTGAATGGAATCAAGGCAAAGAAAATTACAGGCAAACTGCTTAGCTCAGCAAAAATAAACGATCATAATACGTTCGATGCACCGGAAACAGTCAAACTAAAAGATTTTAAAGACGCGAAGATTGTCGACGGAAATTTATCTGTAAATTTACCCTCTAAATCCGTCGTTTTATTGGAAATCGAATTGTAACCTTAAGAATTATGCAAAAAACTGGTCTGCCGTTATTCGTTATTCTGTTGTTTTTTTGTTCTGCAAAAGCAGATGAATTGAAATTATGGTATGCATCGCCGGCAACGGAATGGGTAGAGGCCTTACCGATCGGGAATTCACGGCTCGGAGCTATGGTCTATGGAAATCCGGCAGAAGAAAAACTTCAATTCAATGAAGAAACCTTCTGGGCAGGAAGTCCCCATCAATGCGATAGTAAAAATGCATTAACCACACTGCCGGAAGTGCGCCGTTTAATTTTTGAAGAAAAGAATGAAGAAGCACAAAACCTCATCCAGGCGAATTTCATGGGAACATCTAACGGAATGCCCTACTTGACCGCAGGATGCCTTCATCTTCTTTTTCCGGGACACGAGAACTATACCAATTACTACCGGGACTTAAATCTGGAGAACGCCATAGCTACGACATCCTATCAAGTAGACGGCGTCACCTATACCCGTGAAGTATTTACTTCGTTCACCGACAACGTTCTTATTTTACGAATAACGGCAGACCAGCCTCAAAAACTAAATTTCACAATCAGCTATGACTCACCACTTAAAAACACGGTGACAGCCAAAGGCGACCGCTTGATAATGAAAGCCCGCGGGACGGATCATGAATCTGTCCCCGGTAAATTGCGATTGGAAAATCAGGTCTATGTAAAAACAAACGACGGCAAAACAACAGTTTCAAACCGATGTATTTCCGTGAGCGGTGCAAGTCTGGCAACCATCTATCTTTCAGCAGCAACAAACTTCGTCGACTATAAAACGATTGACGGAAATGAGCATAAAAAAGCTTCAGGCTTCCTGAATTCCGCCATCAAAAAGGAATATAAACAGGCCCGTAAAGAACATATCGACTACTACCAACGCCTCTTCAATCGTGTCAAGCTGGATCTGGGAACATCCGAAGAATCTAAAGCGGAAACACACATCCGGGTAAAAAACTTCCACGAAGGAAAAGACCCATCTTTGGCGGCATTACTGTTTCAATACGGACGTTATCTTTTGATCTCGTCGTCGCAACCCGGCGGTCAACCGGCTACATTGCAAGGCATTTGGAATGACAAACTCTTACCTCCTTGGGATTCTAAATACACGATCAATATCAATACAGAAATGAACTACTGGCCGGCAGAAGTAACCAATCTGAGTGAAACCCACGAACCATTGATTCAAATGGTTAAAGAACTATCTGAAAGCGGACGTCAAACAGCGCTCGATATGTATGGCTGCAATGGCTGGGTAACGCATCACAATACCGATCTTTGGCGAATTACGGGTGTAATAGACGGTCCGTTCTGGGGTATGTGGCCGAACGGAGGTGCCTGGCTATGTCAACATCTTTGGGAACGCTATTTATACAACGGAGATAAAAACTACCTTCACGAAATTTATCCTGCGTTAAAAGGAGCTGCCGATTTTTTCTTAGATTTTTTAGTCGAACACCCCAAGTACAAATGGCTGGTCACCTCGCCTTCCATTTCGCCGGAACACGGCCCGGAAGGTGAAAGCGGTTCATCTATCGTCTGCGGATCAACCATGGACAATCAACTTGCATTCGAGCTGTTGTCCAATACGCTTATGGCAAACCGAATTCTAGGTGAAGACCCCAATTATTCGGAACGCCTGAAAAAGACAATAGACCGTCTGCCACCTATGCAAATCGGCAAGTATAATCAACTGCAGGAATGGATCGAGGATGTAGACAACCCGCAAGATCAACACCGGCATGTATCGCATTTATACGGACTTTATCCCGGAAAACAAATCTCCCCTTACTCCCAGCCCGAATTATTTCAGGCCGCCAAAAGATCGTTAATCTATCGTGGCGACGAAGCAACAGGGTGGTCTATCGGCTGGAAATTAAATCTTTGGGCGAGACTGTTGGACGGAAATCACGCATATAAAATTATCCAAAACATGTTGGTGCTTTTGGAATCGGAAGAACATAATGAAGTTCGTAATCCAAATGGGCGTACCTATCCGAATTTATTTGATGCTCATCCGCCTTTCCAAATCGACGGCAATTTCGGTTACACAGCCGGCATCGCGGAAATGCTAATGCAAAGTCATGACGGTGCCGTACATCTTTTACCCGCCTTACCGGATGTATGGAATAAAGGAAGCGTAAGCGGACTTGTCAGCCGTGGCGATTTTGTCGTCGACATTTTCTGGAACGACGGACAACTAACCAAAGCAAAAATTCTTTCGAGGCTGGGAGGCAATCTACGCGTCCGCTCCTACATTCCACTGAAAGGTGAAGGACTAAATAAAGCCAACGGAGAAAATACAAACCCTCTATTTTGCAATCCGGAAATTAAAACGCCGTTGATCAGCCAGGAGATTACTCCACAATGGCCGCTACTGTATAAAGTCTATGAATACGACATACTGACAGAAGCCGGTAAAACGTATATTATCCAACGAAAATAGCCGAATTATACCGATTCGTTTTCTGTTGAAGAGCCGGATCCCGTAGAATGTTTACGGTGTTCTTCCATATAACTACTTGGGGGAACGCCGTAAAGATCTTTAAAGGCATTGGAGAAATAACCCAGATTGGTAAAACCTGTCGCTTCCGCCACTTCGGAAATGGTCAAATTCTTATCCGCCAACAAATCTGCCCCCTGTTTCAAGCGAATATTCCGAATTAAATCGCGCGTTGATTGATTAGTCAGTTCCTTTAACTTACGATGTAAATGTACCCGACTGATTCCAACTTCCTCTGCAATCATTTCCACATTCAATTTCGGATTCGCCAGATTCGCGTTAATCACTTTCATCACCCTTTCCATCAATTTTTCATCCGCCGATTTAATCTGTATCTTCGTGATTTTATCCTCTTGCTGTTGGCTACCCTTATACGTGTTCCGAAGGATTTCACGGTTACGAATAAGGTTTTCCACCGTCTTCTTCAATAGTTCGATATAAAAGGGCTTTACGATATAAGCGTCAGCTCCGATGCTCAAACCCTCCAAATTGTCTTCTTCTTTGGTTTTAGCCGTCAGAAGAATAACCGGAATATAATTGATATTCACATTTTGTTTAATTTTCCGGCAAAGGGCGATTCCGTCCATTCCGGGCATCATAATATCGCTGATCACCAAATCTGGTTTTATTTTCAGAATCATCGGCAAAGCATCTTTCCCATCCGAACATTCAATCATGTGATATTCTCCCGCTAATTCTCCAGCCACATATTTCCGTATTTCTTCTTCATCGTCAATTATCATAACTCGACGTTTACTCTTCGACCGAATCTTCGTATCCTCATCTTCAAACGGTCTAGAAAAGGCTTCTGACGAAGCCGGGCATTCCATTTTCAAATCCGGATTTTCTTCAATTTCTTCTGTCTTCAAGTGCTCACAACCCAAAGGTAATTGAATAATAAAACGCGTACCTTCGTTCACCCGACTTTCCGCCTTGATCTCGCCATGATGCAATTCGACCAGCGAACGGGTCAAATGTAGTCCGATACCAGTACTGACATTTGAGTTGTTACAGCTGTTGCGTATCTGATAAAAACGTTCGAAGATAAGTTCCAGTTCGTCTTCCCGGATGCCGATCCCCGTGTCCGAAATAATAATCCGGCAATATTTTTTTTTGCGAACCTCGCTGACGTCTACACAAATATTGATTTCGCCTCCTTCAGGTGTATATTTAAATGCATTCGAAAGCACATTCATGATAATTTTGTCGAAGTTTTTCGGATCTACCCACACGTCCAACCGTTCAAAAACAGAACTGCAAGAAAAACGGATATTTTTCGTTTTACTCTGGTATTCGAAATAATGACATAATTCCTTTAAAAAGGAAACCATTTCTACCTCTTGAAATTTTAAAGTCATCAAACCTTTATCGATTTTCCGGATATCCATCAATTGATTGATCAAGTTTAAAATCCGTTCGGCATTCCGATTGATCATTCCATAACTTTTCCGTCTTTCTTTGTCCGTATCCGTCGTCATCAGTTTTTTCAGGGGACTAATGATCAGCGACATAGGTGTTCGTATTTCATGGGCGATATTCATAAAAAACTGTAACTTAGCTTCATTAATTTCCTGTTCATGCCGATGTTGCAATAATCGTTGTCGTGAGCGATAACGCTGTCGTACCTGCAAGACAATCAAATAGAGCATTGAGAGAAACAATAAGAAATAAACTAATTTCGCCCACGTAGAGAAATACCATACGGGAGATATAATTACAGATATACTTTTTTCGTCGGAATAAGAATTATAATCTTTCGCTTTCACTTTGAAATAATAATTTCCGGGCGTAAGATTACTAAACGAAACACGGTTCGTGCCAGGATGTAGACTAATCCAGTTCTCATCGTTAACCTTATACGAATAAACAATCCGCTCGGGCGTATTAAATTCCATTACCGTAAATTCGATACTAAACGAATTATCCTTTTGCGACAGATGAAAAACATTCGCATCTACCACCGTCGTATCTATCACAGACTTCGAACCGGATTTCGTCCCCTTTCGGACAGGCTGATCATGAATATAAAAATCAGAAATACGTACATCGAGCTTTTTTTTCTGAAATTTTATTTCGCTGGGATCAAAATAAGTAATGCCGTTGATCCCTCCGAAAATGATATTATCGTTATGATCAATAAACGAAACACATTTACTAAACTCGTTTCCTTGCAGTCCGTCGCTGGCATAATAATTGATAAAATCTTCTCTTTCAGGATTAAACTGGGAAATACCATAATGCGTACTGATCCATAAATTACCCGCCTGATCACCGCGGATCGCACAAATCACTTTGCTTGACAAACCATCTTCCGTCGAATAAGATGATAGCGCATGCGTATCTTTATCCACGCGTATTAATCCTTCAGACGTTCCTAACCAGATATTCCCCGGTTTATCTTCATAAATAGAATAAATCACACGGGTTTTGAGCAACTGCACCGTACCAAAAGTAGATCCGTAATCATTCTTCGGGATATCCAGACAAAGTAAACCATCATACGTCCCGATATACAATTTTGTACTGTCGGACGAAAGTAACAAACAATTAATCCAATAATTCGCCAGAACATTCTGTTCATTGCCATACCCCATATCCGCAGGCCGGTTAAAATTCGTGATTTTGCGCGTACGCAAATCCATCCGATAAAGTCCACCTCCATGCGTGCCAACCCACAAATTCTTTTCCCAGTCTTCCGCAAAACAGTACACCCGCTCAATGGGACTGCCGTTATCATCGACCAATTCTTTTACCTGCTCATACCGTCCGTTATTCCTGTCAAACCGTCCCATTCCATTCAGATAAGACCCAAGCCACAAATCCTGGTTCGAATCTTCAAAAATAGCCATGAGCGTAGAAGGCACAGAATTAGGTTTGCCTGTTGGATAAAAATGAGCATACTGCCCACCTTTCAGATGTACCCCGTATATTCCATCGTTATCCGCCCCAACCCACACGATCCCGTTCCGGTCTTCACAAAGTGACATAACACAATTTGTTCCGATTGTATTGTAGCGGACCGATTTATACCCAATATAATTGAACTTATTCGTCTGTTCCGGGATAAGGATCACCCCTTTCTGAAAGATACCCAGCCACGTATTTCCTGCGTTATCCCGTAAAATGGAATGAACTTTGGATTTTTCAAAATTAAAACTGGAAATATTGAAAGTTGTGTCGACAATTGCCCGTTCTTTTGTTTTGTATATTTTCATGCCCAATCCATCGGTTCCCAGAAAAATTTCTTCGGGCGAATTAATAAACAAAGTTTTAATCGGCAGATTGCGCCCCCCCGAATAATCTACCGGCAAAAAAGAATCTGTTTTTTCATCATGCATAAAAAGGCCTTTCGTCAAACTGCCCACCAGAACATGTCCTTCTTCATCTTCGCAAATACTGGAAATGCTATTCAACCCTACGTCTCCATTTTTTAAGAAGCTCTTCAACACATAGTTATGGTTCAAGCGAAAAAGGCCTTTATCCTGAGTCGCTACCCACAGATTTCCTTTCTGGTCTTCATACAAACAACTGATAAAATAGCTAATTTCATCATTGTAAACTTGAAGCGCAAAAAATCTATCTTTATCTTGGACAAGTTTAAAAATCCCCTGTCCGGAAGTTCCGATTAAAATTTCATGATTTTTTCGTTCTAATATGCTAAACACATGAGGGCTAAGTTCTATCCCTGATTTATTGAGCATAAGAACCTTTTCAAACGTATCCGTAGCATGATCGTAAAGTTGAAGTCCGTTCAATAAACCGATAAAATAACGCTTTTGGCTATCCTCAAAAAGAACACGAACGTAATTATGTTGTAACGATTTCGGATTTTTATTATCGTGCCTGTATATGGTAAATTTAGACCCATCGTATCGATTCAACCCATCTTCGGTAGCAATCCAAATCACCCCATAACAATCCTGATGCATATCGTAAAGAAGACTGTTCGATAGCTCTTTGTCTGCCGAAAACATTCTTCCGGATTCTGCTTTTAAATGAGCAAACACGAAAATATTCAGAACAAATAGGACAAATATGATTCTCATAACCAGTGGATTTTCATAATATTGAGTGTAAATCTACCGCTAATTCTGTAAAACACAAATATAGCGATTATATTTAAATAAAGAATAACATCTGAGCGGTTACGTAGAAAAAACACTTTCTTTAAGTAAACTTTTCAAGACACGATCCATCCTCCGAAACGGAAAACTCACAATAAATCAAGGAACTATGATAATTATTGTACTATATATATAATTTTTTGTTACAAATTCGAAGCAATATGTTTCACGAAATAAAACATCAGTATCAAAAACCCATACAGAGAGAATACAGCCTCGGTATATTTGCAAAAGTCATACGATTTATACTTATCTGAAAATTTAAACTATCATGAAAAAGAAACACAGTTTTCGCATAAACTTTTTTTTTAGTTTGCTCGTTTTATCACTCATTTTACCTGGGTGTTCTGTAAACCAAAACTCGAAAAAACAGGTAAACGAGAATGGAGAATCCGTCGCTTACTTCGATTATTTCGCGTATGTCGGAAACGACAATTACTATAATAACCATCCTTTGACAGAAGAGGATCAGTTTTACAATCCCATCCTGCCGGGCTGGTATTCAGATCCGAGTATATGTACAAACGGGACAGACTATTTCTTAGTTACTTCTACTTTTACATACTATCCGGGAGTTCCGATATTCCACAGCACGGATTTGGTAAACTGGGAACAAATAGGGTATGTTTTAGACCGTCCGTCTCAACTGCTTAACATGGAAGGACAGCATATAAGCGGTGGAATTTTTGCCCCGGCCATCAGCTACAATCCCCACAACCAAACATATTATATGATAACCACGAATGTAGGAGCCGGGAACTTCTTTGTTAAAACAAAAGACCCGTTCGATTCCTGGTCAGATCCGATTTTCTTACCGGAAGTCGGTGGTATCGATCCGTCGTTTTTCTTTGATGAAGACGGACGCGCCTATATTATTAACAACGACGGCATGGACGGCAAAGAGTTGTACGACGGTCATCGTTCGATTCGCATCCGCGAATTCGACGTGGAAACAGACCAAACGAAAGGTTCGTGGAAAATGTTAGTGAACGGAGGCGTAAATCTAGCGGAAAAACCAATCTGGATCGAAGGTCCGCACATGTATAAAATCAATGGCAAGTATTATTTGATGGCGGCCGAAGGCGGAACAGGAACAAATCATACGGAAGTTATTTTCAGCGGAAACGCTCCTATGGGTGACTTTACACCGTGGGAAAAAAATCCAATTCTGACGCAAAAACATCTTGCACCGGATCGTCCCGACCCAATTACGTGCGCCGGACATGCGGATTTGATCCAAACCAAAGAAGGAGATTGGTGGGCTGTTTTTCTAGCCTGTAGACCGATAAATAATGAATTTGAGAACTTGGGGAGGGAGACATTCATGATGCCCGTAAAGTGGAGCGACGACGGATTTCCGTATATGACACAGGGAGATGATCTGATTCCTTTAGTACTAAAAAGAGACGGCGTAAAACGAAACGAGAACGTAACTTTCGGGAACTTCATATGGAAAGACGATTTCGACAAAACTGCGCTGGGCATGGAATGGCTCACCCTGAGAGCTCCTGCTTCCGATTTATATTCGTTAACAAACGAGCCGGGCTTTCTGCAATTAGTATGTTCGGATATATCAGCTACAGAGAAAAAAACACCGGCGTTTGTCACGCGACGTATGCAACATCATCAATTCGAATGTACGACCAGCATCGAATTCGATCCGGAAACAGAACAAGAAAAAGCCGGGATCTTACTCTTTAAAAACGAAAAAAATCAGTATTTCTTTTCAATCGGACAAAAAGATGGGCAAAAGATTGTAGGTTTAAATCAAACAGTCGGCTCCAAATCTATCCCTGAAACAGAAAGAATAATCAAAGCCCCCAAAGGAGCGCCTGTTTATCTGAAAGTGATTTCTTCCGGAACTTTTTACAGCTTTTATTACCGCTGTGGGGAAGGAGAATGGGAAATGTTATGCGATTCAATCGACGCAAAACCTCTGTCGACAGCTGTGGCCGGTGGTTTCACGGGTTCTACTATCGGACTTTATGCTGTAAAAACCAATCATTAATAAACAATTTGTAACAATTAAAATGTATCGTTGGAAATGACGGAAAACGAAAAAGATGCTTATCAAAATCCAGGCTATAATTAATGTCTGTTTTTTGATTTAATTACCAATACGAGACAAAAGTGGATCACTTTTGTCTCGTATTTAAACAGTTTTTCTTATAAAAACAATTCTTTAGAGTGGTGAATTTGTCCGGTTTAGCAAAAGCCCAATCTAAGCAATCACATTTATGAACAGAACGATATTGACTTTCTTTCTTTTTTTATTATTATCTGTTTGTCTTTTCGGACAAACAGCACGATTCATTGTCCCCCAAAAGACAAACGAAACGTTTGTGTTAACCCAAAACACGTTGACTATTCCTATTTATATTGACCAAAATGATTTTCCGGGCGTCATCCGGGCTATCAACACATTAAGAAATGATTTTAAACAAGTGACCGGAAACGAACCGGTTCTCTATGATACGATTTTATCCCCGGATAAACGCGTATTATTGATTGGGACAGTCGGTAAAAACCAATGGATCGACCAATTGATTAAAGAAAAAAAAATAAATAAAAACGCATTAGAAAACAAAAAGGAAAAATTTTTAATCCAATGTGTGTCGAAACCATTTTCAGGCATAGACGAGGCACTGGTCATTGCCGGAAGTGACAAACGTGGCACAATCTACGGTATTTATGAATTATCCAACCAGATCGGGGTATCGCCTTGGTATTATTGGGCGGATGTTCCCATACGAAAGCAGGAGAATCTTTACTTTCAAAAAGGATCCTATACGGCCGGTGAACCTGCAATAAGATTCCGGGGTATTTTTTTAAACGACGAGGCGCCGGCGCTAAGCAGTTGGGCAAGCGAAACTTTCGGTGGTTTCAATCATTCGTTTTATGAAAAAGTCTTCGAATTAATTCTTCGCCTGAAAGGAAATTTTCTTTGGCCGGCCATGTGGGGAAGCGCCTTTTATGACGACGATCCGTTGAATGGATCGCTGGCGGACGAAATGGGGATTGTCATCGGCACCTCTCACCATGAACCGCTGGGAAGAGCGCACGATGAATGGAGACGCTATGGCAGTGGCACATGGGATTATACAAAAAACGCCACAACCTTGAAAAAGTTTTGGACAGACGGAATGGAACGCATGAAAGATCATGAAACGGTGGTGACTATCGGTATGCGTGGAGATGGTGACGAGCCGATGAGCGAAGAAGCCAACATCTCATTACTGGAAAGAATCGTAAAAGATCAACGCCGAATCATTGCCAATGTCACACAGAAAAAAATAACGGAAACACCTCAGGTCTGGGCGCTATATAAAGAAGTTCAGGATTATTATGATAAAGGGATGCGCGTGCCGGACGATGTAACGTTGCTTCTTTGCGACGATAATTGGGGGAATGTGCGCAAACTGCCTGATCCGAATACAAAACCTCGGAAAGGAGGCTACGGCATGTATTATCATTTCGATTATGTAGGCGGACCGCGCAATTATAAATGGCTGAACGTTTCTCAGGTGCCCCGTATCTGGGAACAGATGAATCTGACTTATCGTTATGGAGTAAAGGAATTGTGGGTTGTTAATGTAGGAGATTTGAAGCCGATGGAATATCCAATTCAGTTTTTCCTGGATATGGCTTGGGATCCGGATCGTTTTAATGAAACCAATCTACTGAAACATACGGAAGCTTTCTGCGCACGTCAGTTCGGCGAAGTTTATGCAAAAGAAGCTGCCCGTCTAATCAATTTATACACAAAATACAACAGGCGGGTTACTCCGGAACTGTTGAACTCAAAAACATACAGTCTGCATCATTACAATGAATTCGAACGTGTCCGAAATGAATACAGCGACTTATTATTTGACGCGATGAAGTTGAATTACTTCTTGCCTGACGACGTAAAAGAGGCATACGACCAATTGGTTTTATATCCCGTACAAGCCTGTTCGAATCTGTACGACCTATATTATGCCGTTGCGATGAATCGAGATCTGGCAAAAAAGAACGATCCGAATGCCAATCAGTGGGCAGACCGGGCAAAAGCGTATTTTAAAAGAGATTCTCTTCTCACGGAACATTACCATACTGCTATCGCAAACGGAAAATGGAATCACATGATGTCGCAAACACATATCGGATATACGTATTGGCAACAACCACCTTTCAATGTGATGCCGGAAGTCTTTTATGTTCCTGAACCCCCAAAGACCTCCTCTCCTCTTTTCTTGGAAAAAGACAATTACATTTCCATCGAAGCTGCTCATTTTTCAAGAAAAAGTCAGCCGGGTGAAACGCGCTGGATGGTTATCCCGGATCTGGGGAAAACAGTTTCAGCAGTAACAACTACGCCCGTTATAAAAATCCCGGACGAAAACACCTATTTAGAATACGACATCGAATTTTCTTCTGCAGGTGAAGTTTCGATCGAGATATATGTCTCGCCTACTCTAAACTTCAATGGGAACAAAGGATTAAGCTATGCCGTTTCTTTAGCTGGCGGGAAAGAACAAACAGTCAACTTCAACGGACATTACCGGGGAGAACTAGGACAATGGCAGGCGGAAAGTATCATCCGAACAGCAACGAAACATCATATTCTGTCGTCAGGCAAATGGACTCTACGTTTCAGACCGCTTGATCCGGGAATCGTATTGCAAAAAATCGTGATCGATACCGGCGGTGTAAAACCTTCATATTTAGGGCCTCCTGAGAGTGGATTAAAAAATTAACGCATCATAGCTCATGAAAAATTCCTTTTTTTATAGATTAGTTTTAAATGTTAGTTTACTCTTTTGCTTTGCACATTGGTGCGAAGCAGAGGTTAAACTACCTGTTTTGATTTCCGACGGAATGGTTCTTCAACGGAATCAAGACATCATAATTTGGGGTACGGCAGATGCCGGGGAAATTGTTCTTATTAAATTCCTGAACAAAACGTATCAGACCATTGCTGACGCCGGTGGTGAATGGAAACTGACCTTGTCACCGACGGAAGCGGGAGGACCATACGACATGTCGGTCAACGACCTTCGGATAAAAGATATTTTGGTTGGCGACCTATGGCTGTGCTCGGGGCAATCGAATATGGAATTACCTATCAAACGGGTTCTGGATCTTTATGCTTCGGAAGTTGAAGAATATACCAACTCTAACATCCGCTATGTCAAAACACCCATTGCAGAAAACTATCATCAACCGCAACGCGAGATAAAAGAAGTTGCCTGGCAACAATTAACACCTGAAAACGCACTTTCTTTTTCCGCGGTCTGTTATTTTTTTGCAAAAGACCTATATGAAAAAACAAAAGTCCCGGTTGGAATCATCAACTCATCCGTCGGCGGATCCCCTATCGAATCCTGGATCAGCGAAAACGGGCTGAAAGATTTTCCACAATATCTGCATGACCGCGATTTACACCGCTTCGACACGTATGTCGAAAACACCCGAAAATTAGATGGGGAACGTAGGGATTTATGGAATACCATCTTATATAAAGAAGATCCAGGACTGCGCGAGACTCCCCAATGGTATGATCCAAAGTACGACGACCATTTGTGGAAAGAAACCGATCTGTCGGACAAAACTTGGGCACACGACGCATCGGGGTTTGTAAACGGCTCGTTCTGGTTCCGCAAAACCATAGAATTATCGGTCGAGCAAGTGGAAGAAGACGCCATCCTACGTCTGGGATGCATTGTGGACGCCGATTCCGTCTTTGTCAACGGCTCTTTTGTCGGAACGGTGGCTTACCAATACCCGCCACGAATTTATACGGTTTCCAAAGAGTTGCTGAAACCCGGCAAAAATACAATTACCATCCGTTTAATCAGCTATTCCGGATTTCCGGAGTTTGTAGACGACAAATTGTATAAACTTATTCTTAAAAACAGTGAGATCGACCTAAGAAAAGACTGGAAATATTCGATAGGAACTCGCATGCCGGCTTTGCAAGGTGTCGGGACTTATCAACAACGGCCAACAGGCTTTTACAACGCGATGATCGCACCGCTCCGAAATAACACCTTTAAAGGAGTCATCTGGTATCAGGGTGAAACAAATACCGGCCGGCCACACGAATACTATTCACTACTGACTTCCCTGATTCGAGATTGGAGATGTTTTTGGAACAATCCAAAATTACCTTTTCTCATCGTACAACTTCCCAATTTTATGAAAGTATCCGCTCAACCGCAGAATAGTAATTGGGCGGAACTGAGAAACGAGCAAAAACGAGTCGTTCAGGACACGCCAAATACCGGATTAGCGGTAGCCATCGATCTCGGCGAATGGAACGACATTCATCCGCTAAACAAAAAAGATGTCGGTAAACGGCTATCCTTACAAGCTCAACGGATTGTTTACGGTGATAAAACAGTCGTTGCAGACGGGCCTATTTATCAATCCATGCGGATTGAAGGCAACCGGGTGATTCTTTCTTTTCGGGAAGGTACAGACAACTTCGCACCAATCGACGAACTGAAAGGATTCGCGATTGCGGGTAAAGACAACCAATACAAATGGGCAAAAGCCCGGATAGAAAACAAGCACGTAATTGTGTGGAACGAAGATATCGACGAACCTGTAAAAGTACGCTACGCATGGGGAGACAATCCGGAAGGAGCCAACTTAAAAAATAATGTTGGGCTTCCCGCGTCTCCTTTTCAAACCGAATAATAAAATTTTTAAAATATGACCATGAAAACAATTGCTTCGCAAAAAGTCTCCTTCGGCGAAAAAGTAGGCTATAGTTTAGGAGACGGAACCGCGAATCTGATCTTTCAGATGATGATGATGTTCCAGCTTTTCTTCTACACAGATGTGTTCGGAATTAAAGCAACAGCTGCCGGAATGATTTTATTGTTCGCCCGTTTCTTCGACGCGTTTGTCGATCCGATGGTGGGCATTCTTGCCGACCGTACCCAAACAAAATGGGGAAAATACCGTCCTTGGCTATTATGGACAGCGCTTCCTTTCGCCGTATTCTTCGTTCTGGCGTTTACAACACCAGACTTGGGCGAAAGGGGAAAGATCATTTATGCCGGGATTACCTACACTTTGTTAATGACAATTTATTCGTTTAACAATACCCCCTATGCTTCGCTGGGCGGCGTAATGACAAGCGACATCAAAGAACGGACAAGTATCGCGTCCGTCCGTTTCGTGACGGCAACCATCGCAACATTTATTGTACAGGGACTAACATTGCCGTTGGTAACAAAGTTCGGCGGCAGTCCGAATTCTTCTTCAGGCTGGTTATGGACGATTGTCATATTTGCAGCACTCGGAGTCGTTCTGATGATTATCACGTTTTTCACCACAAAAGAACGGATTGCCCCACCGCCTAATCAAAAAACATCTATAAAACAAGACTTTAAGGATATTTTATCAAGCCGTTCCTGGAAAGCCATGTTCATACTGACCCTATTTTTATTTACCACATTGGCCATGTGGGGAAGCAGTATGTCTTATTATTTCAATTATGTAGTCGAAAAAGAATCTCTATTTGCTTTCCTGAAACAAATCGGATTAACGGGAAGTGTCGGTAATTTAGGGTTGGGTGGAAAAATCCTGGATGCATTCGGACTGATCGTCTACCAGCCGGAAAACGTCTTTGCCGTCGGATTCAGCCTCTTTAATATGGTCGGTTCCATCATCCAGTTGCTGGGTGTAATCCTACTATCGGGCTTTTTATCGGGTATTTTCGGCAAACGGGATGTCTTCATTGTTTGCCTCACGTTAACGGCAGTCTTTACCGGATTGTTCTTCTGGATTTCTCCCTCCAATATCGAAGGTTTATTCGTGCTGAACATTTTAAAAAGTTTAGCTTACGCGCCTACTGTTCCTTTGCTTTGGGCGATGATGGGCGATGTGGCAGACTATTCGGAATGGTTGAACTTTCGCCGAGCGACAGGATTCGTATTTGCAGGCATTGTCTTTGCGCTAAAAACCGGATTGGGACTGGGAGGAGCGATTTGCGGAGCGATTATCGACGCGTTTGGCTTCGTAGCCAATACGGTTCAAACTCCAGAGGCAATCATGGGCATCAAATTAACTTCGGGTATTATCCCCGCGGCGACTTTCCTTGTCAGCATGATCGCCCTGTTCTTTTATCCGATCACCAAAAAGAAAAATGAGAAAATTCAACTGGAATTAGCCGAACGACGGTCAAAAAGTGAATAACAAAAAAAATAAAAATTGTGAAACTTAAATTTTGCACACTGATTTTAGTAGGCTCCACCGCCATGCTCACCGCTTGTTCGCCCTCGACCGCGAAACAAGAAGAAACATTAAAAGAGTCTTTAAGCGACAGTTTTTATATTGGAGCCGCACTGAACACTAACCTGATTACAGGAAAAAACACGACGGGATTGCGCATCTTAAAAACACAATTCAATTCGATTGTCGCAGAGAATTGCATGAAGAGTGAGGTCATTCATCCGGAAGAGGGAGAATTCGACTTCTCACTTGCCGACAAGTTCGTCGAAGTCGGCGAACAAAACGGGATGTTTATCGTCGGACATGCCCTGATCTGGCACAGTCAATTGTCCCGTTGGTTTTGTGTGGACGAAAAGGGCGGAAATGTTTCGCCCGAAGTCCTGAAAGCGCGCATGAAAAAGCATATCAGTAGCATTGTTGGACGTTATAAAGGTCGGATCAAAGGCTGGGATGTCGTAAACGAGGCGATAATGGAAGATGGGTCCTACCGCAAAAGCAAATTTTACGAAATTCTGGGAGAAGAATTTATACCTTTAGCTTTTCAATACGCACACGAAACGGATCCGGAAGCCGAATTGTATTACAATGATTACAACGAATGGTATCCGGGTAAGCGGGAAGGAATTGTCCGCTTAATCCGTTCGTTGAAAGAGAAAGGCATTCGTATCGACGCGATCGGTATACAGGGACACGTGGGTATGGACAACCCTTCGCTGGAAGAATACGAAGCGGCCATTTCAGACTATGCCTCAGAAGGGGTTAAAGTGATGATCACCGAATTCGATTTATCGATTCTGCCGACACCAAAAGCCGGAGTGGGTGCCGATATTGCGGAAAATTTCAAGTATCGTGCCGAACTGGATCCGTATGTTGAGGGTGTTCCGGATTCCGTTCAGAAACAATGGAACGAACGCATGCTGGGTTTCTTTAGCTTATTCCTGAAACACGCGGATAAAGTCTCACGTGTAACCATGTGGGGAATTTCGGACAAAGACTCGTGGAAAAATAATTTTCCTGTATTCGGGCGAACGGATTATCCATTGCTTTTCGACAGAAACAATCAGCCGAAAGTGGTTGTGAATAAAATTATAACGATAGCTCAATCAAAAAAAAATCAAAAATGAAAAAAGCAAGATATTTAGTTCCGGGTGATTATATGGCAGATCCTGCCGTACATGTGTTTAACGACAGATTGTATATTTATCCGTCGCACGACTGGGAAAGCGGTATTCCGGAAAATGATAATGGAGACCATTTTAACATGAAGGACTATCATGTTTTTTCCTTAGATGAAATCGACGGGGAAGTCACGGATCATGGAGTTGTTCTCGAGGTTAAAGATATTCCCTGGGCAGGACGCCAACTCTGGGATTGTGATGTGGCTTGTAAAAACGGAAAGTATTACATGTATTTTCCCTTAAAAGACAAAACGGATATTTTCCGCATCGGTGTAGCGGTAAGCGACCGCCCGGAAGGCCCGTTTGTCCCGATGCCGGATCCGATCAGAGGCAGTTACAGCATCGACCCGGCAATAGTAGAAGAAAACGGAGAATATTATATGTATTTCGGAGGTTTGTGGGGCGGTCAGTTGCAACGCTACCGGAACAATAAAGCACTGGAATGCGCAATTCTACCAGAAGGAGAAGAACCCGCACTTTGCGGAAAGATAGTCAAACTCAGCGAGAATATGCTGGAGTTCGCGGAGGAACCGCACGATGTGCTGATCTTGGACAAAAACGGTAAACCTTTGACGGCCGATGATACGAAACGTCGTTTTTTTGAAGCTTCCTGGATGCATCAATACAAGGGGAAATACTATTATTCCTATTCCACAGGAGACACCCACCTGCTTTGTTACGCAACGGGTGATAATCCGTACGGGCCATTTACATATCAGGGTGTTATCTTAACACCGGTTGTGGGGTGGACAACGCACCACGCAATTGTAGAATTTAAAGGAAAATGGTATTTGTTTCACCATGATTGCGTACCTTCAAACGGAAAAACCTGGCTACGCAGCTTAAAGGTCGTGGAGTTAGAATATCTGCCCGACGGTTCCATAAAAACGATAGCCGGCCGAGAAGATTAAAAGGAGGTGTAAATGAGAAAATCTCTATTAGCCCTAGTTTGTCTTTTTTTATTCGCTACTGGAAAAGGAGTGACAGGCGAGCCCCACATCGTCAAAGAGGATGAACGAGTTTCAATGGATTCGCTTTGGTTACGAACGAAACTGGCAACTGAAAAGGCAACAATCTTTTGCGACAGAACAAGTCCGACAATTGCCCTGACCGTACAAGAGTTGGAAAATTACTGGCGGGGAGCCCCTGTCTGGCTATGCTTATCAAAAGCAAACGAAATCCATCGGCTAAAAACGGACGGTTACCGTCTTACAGCTACGCCTGGACAAATAAAAATAACCGCTTTCACGGAACAGGGATTGCTTTACGGGGCCTTTCATCTGCTTCGTCTGCAGACGACAAATCAGTTAGAGCCGACGTTTCAAATTGAAGAGAGCCCGGATTACGATATTCGTATTTTAAACCATTGGGACAATCTCAACCGGACTGTGGAAAGAGGATATGCCGGTTATTCTATCTGGGAATGGGATAAATTGCCGGATAGCATTTCTCCAAGATACCGGGCATATGGTCGTCTGAACGCTTCGATCGGAATAAATGCCACAGTACTGAACAATGTCAATGCGCCCGCCAAAGTCTTATCTGCTGACATGCTAAAAAAAGTAAAAGTGATTGCTGACGAACTACGTCCTTATCATATTCGGGTTTTTCTTTCCGTCAACTTTTCTTCTCCTGCCGCTTTGGGCGGACTACCAACTTCCGACCCGTTGAATAAAGAAGTTATCGGGTGGTGGAAAGCGAAGGTAAAAGAAATTTACCAGCTCATTCCAGATTTCGGCGGATTCTTAGTAAAAGCCAATTCGGAAGGATTGCCTGGGCCTCAGGATTACGGACGAACGCATGCGGACGGAGCAAATATGCTGGCGGATGCATTGAGACCTTACAAAGGAATTGTCATGTGGCGCGCTTTCGTTTATAACCCATCGAACGAAGACCGGGCAAAACAGGCGTATTCGGAATTCAAACCGTTAGACGGACAATTCCGGGAGAATGTCATCATACAAGTTAAAAACGGGCCGGTAGACTTCCAGCCTCGTGAGCCGTTCAGTCCTTTATTCGGCGCAATGCGGCAAACGCCGCTTATGCCCGAACTTCAAATTACGCAGGAATACTTGGGTTTCTCAAACCATTTAGTCTTCCTCGCTTCGCAATGGGAAGAGTTTTTCAACAGCGACACGTATTGTAACGGTGCCGGTTCTACTGTCGCCAAAACTACCGACGGAACCTTTTTCAATCCTCAACTTACAGCAATTGCTGGAGTCGCCAATATCGGTGCAGACGCCAATTGGTGCGGACATTATTTCGCACAAGCAAACTGGTACGCCTTTGGACGAATGGCGTGGAACAATCAACTGACAGCAGCTACGATTGCCGACGAATGGATCCGGATGACGTTCACGTCTGATCCGGAATTTCTGGATCCTGTCCGGTCGATGATGTTGGATTCTTATGAAACAGCCGTTAATTATATGATGCCTCTGGGGCTGCATCATCTTTTCGCCTGGGAGCACCATTACGGACCCGAACCTTGGACAGATATTCCCGGAGCACGGCCGGACTGGCTTCCTTCTTATTATCATCAGGCAAATAAAGACGGTATTGGCTTCGACCGAACCACAGCAGGCAGTAACGCGGTTTCGCAATATTTTTCTCCCTTGCGGGAAGAGTTCAACGACTTGACGACCTGCCCCGAAAAGTTCCTGCTTTGGTTTCACCATATACCGTGGAGCTATACCATGAAAAACGGACAACCATTCTGGGACACGCTTTGCTATACGTACGACAACGGAGTTCAAAAGGTACGCGAATTCCAGAAAGTATGGGACCGGACGGAAGGTTTGATCGACGAGACACGATTCAGACATGTACAATCACGATTAAAAATCCAAGCGCGTGACGCGGTCTGGTGGAAAGATGCCTGCCTGCTTTATTTCCAAACTTTTTCCGGATTACCCATTCCATACAACATAGAACGCCCGGTTCATGAATTGGACGATTTGATGAAAATAAAACTTGATTTAAAACACCATAATTAATGATCATATGAAAAAACTGAGTTTATTTTTTACCGTGCTTCTTAGCAGCGCAAGTATGCTTACAGCGCAAATGGTTTCTGAAGGAATTCCTGCTGAAACAAATGTTCCTGCCGCACAATATCCTGCTGTAGATAAAGATTCCCGAGCAACTTTCATCATTAAAGCACCTGAGGCTCTACAGGTATCAGTAGATATTTGCGGTAAAAAATGGCCAATGATCAAAGATGAGAACGGGGTATGGAGCGTCACAACCGACCCGTTAGTTGTAGGTTTTCATTATTATTTTCTAATTATCGATGGTGTATCCGTATCCGACCCGGCAAGCGAAACCTTTTACGGCTGCGGACGGATGGCTAGCGGCATCGAAATTCCCGAATCGAAAGAAGCGGCAACCTATTACAGCTACCAAAAAGACATCCCTCACGGTCAGGTTCGTGAGGCCTATTATTATTCCTCAATAGAAAATGCGCAACGTAGATGTTTCGTATACACACCTGCCGAATATGAAACTCATCCGGAGAAAAAATATCCGGTACTTTATCTGCAACACGGCATGGGCGAAGACGAACGGGGATGGAGCCAGCAGGGTAAAATGAATTTTATCTTAGATAATCAGATTGCCGCCGGAACGTGTGTCCCGATGATCGTCGTAATGGATTATGGCAATTGCGGTTATATTTACGGGGCAAAGCCGGGAGAAACCCGCGATCAATTCGGAGCTTCATTTACGCCCATTTTATTGCAGGATATCATTCCCGCGATAGAAAAACATTTCAGGGTATTGACAGACCGGGAAAACCGCGCGATGGCGGGACTTTCCTGGGGAGGACATCAAACGCTTCAAACAACGCTTCCTAACTTAGATCGTTTCGCGCATATCGGTGTGTTTAGCGGAGCGTTAATGCTCATGCACGGAGCAGATTTAAAAACACTATACAATGGTGTGTTTGCGGACGCAGACGCGTTTAATCAAAAAGTTCATACCTTCTTCATCGGGATGGGTTCGGAAGAAGGCATGGGAAGCAACGAAATCAGCGAATCGTTGAAAAAAATCGGTATTGAAAATATTTATTATGAATCAAAAGGGACCCATCATGAATGGCTAACTTGGCGCCGTTGCCTGAATCAGTTTTTACCGTTAATCTTTAAAAAACCATGAAAATATTCTGCTTATTCGTCTGCCTGACATTGGCTATAGGAAATGTCTGCGGGCAAGAAACCGTCACCACCTACTCCAATCCGTTAATGTGGGCGGATGTACCGGATTTGTCGGTTACCCGAAATGGGGATGAATTTTATCTGATCAGCACGACAATGCACTTAATGCCCGGCGCTCCGGTTATGAAATCAAAAGATCTGGTACATTGGGAAATCGTCAGTTACGTGTTCGATACGCTCAACGACAATTCCAAATACGATCTGCAAAACGGAACGGTATACGGACGCGGACAGTGGGCATCTTCCATCCGCTATCACGACGGGAAATACTATGTGTTGTTTTCGCCGAACGACAAACCTTTTCGTTCGTATCTTTACCGTACAACCGATCCATCCGGCAAATGGGAACTGGTAACACGCCTACCCCATTTCCATGACAATTCGTTGCTTTTTGACGACGACGGACGGGTATATGTTTACTACGGAACCGGCGAACTCAGGGAATTGAACGCTGATTTATCCGACGTAAAAAAAGACGGTGTTAATATGAGAATTTTCGAAAGAGACGCTTCTGAAACCGGATTGTTGGAAGGAAGTCAAGCGATCAAACACAACGGAAAATACTACCTGTTCATGATTTCGTGGCCGAAAGACGGCAAACGCCGACAGTTGTGTTACCGCGCCGATAAGATTACCGGTCCGTATGAAAAGAAAGTCATTCTGGAAAACGATTTTGCCGGATTTCCATATGTCGGGCAAGGTTGTATGATTGATGACAAAAAGGGAGATTGGTATAGCCTAATCTTTCAAGACCGCGGAGGCGTAGGACGTGTTCCGCTGTTGATGCCGGTCCGTTGGGAAGAAGAATGGCCTATGCTGGGCGATGAAAACGGCAAAGTTCCTCATCAGGGAATTATTCCCTTATCGCCCTGCGACAGCGGTAGACGGTTGGTCGAAAGCGACGATTTCTCGTCGGACAAATTAAAAATTAACTGGCAATGGAATCACAATCCGATCAATTCCGCTTGGTCTTTGACGGAACGTCCGGGTTATCTGCGCTTAAAGACTACGCGTATTGTCGACAACCTCTATTTAGCGCCCAATACCCTTTCTCAACGTATGGAAGGGCCGGAATGCAGCGGAATCATCGGCCTGGACATTTCGAAAATGAAAGAAGGGGATGTTGCCGGTTTCGCGGCGTTTAATGGACATTCCGGGGTGTTGGCCATCCGAAAAACGAACGGGAAAAACGTCCTGACCATGAGTAAACAAATTGTCGACCTCAGCGACGAAAACAAAGTAGTAGAGCATGTCGAGACAGAAGAACTGGCGTGCATACCGCTCGATAAAGAACAAATCTATCTGCGTATCAACGCAGACTTCAATCTGGGAAAAGACTGGAGCACATTCTATTACAGTTTTGACAATACAAATTGGGAGCCGATCGGCGAACCGTTTAAAATGATATTCGATTACCGGAAGTTGTTTATGGGGACGAGGTTTGCCCTGTTCAACTATGCAACGGTTTCGAGCGGCGGATACGTGGACGTAGATTTTTTCGACTATAATGTAAAATAAAAAAAACTTCCCGATCAAAAAATAAAAACAATACGACGAAAAATTTTTAAGATATCGATCAATTATTATTTCCACAGTTGTCATAAATTATTACGACAACTGTAAAAATGATGAATCATAGGAAGTAAAAAAAGAATGTTCCCGAACGGAAAAAAGAGTTGTCAGTAAGTAAAAAAAGTTATTACTCAACTCTGTTTATAGAAAGAACTTATTCTGTCCAGTTATACAAATTCACTTTTTTATGCCGACTGATTTGTTCTTTTACTTCCGGAAAGAAACGCGAAATAATGTGATATAACCCCGGATCGTAACATTTCATTTCTTCCCGCGTATTAATCTTGTTATGCTTGCCGTCGCCATGATCGTTGTCGACTTCCGCATTAACATCAAACCAATTTTGCACACCTTCGGCCCAATACTCTTCCACATTCGTCGCCGCGTAGACATTTTCCCAACGTCCCTTAGCAACGGCCGCATCCAACGATGCTTGCAATTCTTCGTTAAAAGCCGTATCGACCGCCAAAATACCTGCGCCGTGAATTGTATGTGCAAACTCATGGATCAGAATATCTTCCGCATGATATTTATCAATCTGATAGGCAAGAATATTTTCTTCCGCGCAAGTGGAAAACGGATGGTCTCTCGAGCCCCCCAATCCACGGGCACGAAGATCCCAATTCAACGTCGTATCATTGACTAAAAAGGCATGTTCCGGTATATCCGTCGTTCCTTCGTAACGCGCCATAATACCGATACGCGTGTTCTTAGCCACCAGCGTATCCATCACTTCCTTCGACAAAGCATCCGTCATTGCCTTAATCGTAATATACGCTGCGTAAAAGCAAGAATCCGGAACCCGCCAGGAACTGACGACATGAACTCCGTTCACGTTCATGTATTTTTTATAAAACGGATCCAATTTCAATTCCACAGGAGGAGCTGTAATCTGAGGGGTATCTACCAGCATCGCTATAACCACTTCGTCGTCTGCCGCAACTTCCGGCTTAACGGCTGCTGGTTGGGTACACGAGAACACCAGCAACGACAGAATAACACCTAAAAATGCATTTTTTGTTTCTTTCATATGCGTTTATTATTTATTTATTAACAAAAATAAAAGAATTAACCTAATATAAATAGCAAAAAACGTACAAAATCTTCAGCAATTCGTCTAAATCCGGAAAAATGCACTCAAAAAAAGAAATAATCCTATCTTTGTATGTTAGATTAATTGGGGAAATTATAATGAATGCAGTAACATACCGTTTTACACTCTTTTCCATCCTATGCGGATTACTTTTCATGATATCCTGCGAAAAAGACACCAGCCTGGACAAGTTGTCGGTCAACGAATGGATATACGAAACCATGCAAAAAAATTATCTATGGAACGACGAGATCCCAGAATTAAGTCAGATAAACGCAAACGCAAAACCTGAAGTTTTCTTCGAATCTTTACTGTCGCAAAAAGACGGAAAACATACAGATATATATGATTATTTTTATTCTACAATCGAAGAAGACGTAACGACTAAAAGCAGTGGAACCATTACGACGACACATGGACTTCATGTAACCTATTATTCTTTAAACGATAACAAAATTCTTGCAAGAATAAATTATGTTGACCCGGATTCGCCGGCGGAAAAAACAGGACTGAAACGAAGCGACTGGATATTCGCTTACAATAACCTGACACTTACAACAAATAACTATCTCGAGTTTCACAACTATACCGGAAAAATGACGTTGACTGTCGGAAAAAAGGATGGCAATACATTCGTAAAAACTAAAGAGGTTGAGGTAGGTGAAGCGATACAAATGGAGATCAACCCTATTTACATCGATACAACGTTTTTAGTCGGGAACAAAAAAATCGCGTATTTAATGTACAACAGTTTTAGATCGGGACCTTCCGGATACGATGACAAAACATACGACAACCAATTACAATCGGTTTTTGCCGAATTTGCCGCACAAAATCCGGACGAATTCATCCTCGACCTTCGATACAATTCGGGAGGAGTCATTACTTCAGCACAATTACTGGCAACCATGCTAGCCCCACAGAACGCGTTGGGACAAACATTTTGCAAACTTATTTATAATGAATCATTAAACAAAACTGTTGAATATACATTAGACAAAAGCGTAATTGGCAACGGGCAAAATCTCGGCCTGAACCGGCTATATATTCTGACAGAAAGGAATACGGCTTCTTCATCCGAACTCATCATTAATGGCTTACGACCTTATTTTAAAGACAATTTAATTCTTGTCGGCAATACAACGGAGGGGAAAAACGTCGGTTCGAACGAATTTTCCGATAAAACCAGTCATTCCTGGGTTCTTCATCCCATTACTTGCTTGGTTACCAATTCCGAAAAATTTTCAGATTACACAGATGGATTCACCCCGGACTATCCAATTGATGAAACCTATTATGATGGTGATTTAGGCACGCTGGGAGAAACCAACGAGTATATGTTAAGTCAAACCCTGGATCTGATTTTAGCCGGAAATGTTTCCAAGTCTTTAAAATCCGCAGAAAATTCCCTTTTACGAATTGTACCCCAACCCCCGCAAGCGTTTTCGGGAATTTTAATTCCGTAAAACCGGAAGGTTTTCTTCAATAAAAAGATAAAAAATACAGGCGATACGTATTTTTATGCAAAATATTTTATCAAAAGTATATTTATTCAATAAAATAGGATATATTTGTCGTCTGTTTGTATAAATATTCAATATGAGATTAAAAAAAGAACGCTTGAATGCTGTCCGGGAAATCATCCGTACACACTCAATAGAAAGTCAGGAAGAGTTGCTCCGCCTGCTAAATGAAAAAGGATATTTGACTACGCAGGCGACCTTATCTCGAGACATCAGGCAATTAAAAATTGTAAAGACACATGAAAACGGGAATTATGTATATCGTTTCCCCGGAAATGTTGTTGCACAGCAAGCACAAAACAGGCAAACACAATCGTCTCGCCTCCTCGAATTTTCGGGCAATTTAGCCGTCGTAAAAACACCTCCAGGCTACGCCATGGGTATAGCCAGCGATATCGACCGGCACGCGCCGGCGGAAATCCTCGGTACCATAGCCGGAGATGACACGATCCTGATTATTCCCCGAGAAGGATACAATAGAGAACAGATAACGAATGCCCTCGCGCGATTTATTAAATAGATAAAAGATTGTTGTTAATTCCAGCATTGGAAATGGAAAAAGAAGTAGAAATTGATGTAATGGTGGCTGACGAAAGCCACGAAAAGTATGTTGATGTCATATTAGAAACGATCGAAGCCGCAGCAAAAGTCCGCGGAACAGGTATTGCCAAACGAACGCACGAATACGTCTCGCAAAAAATGAGGGAAGGTAAGGTCATTATCGCTCTTGTGGGTGAAGAATTTGCCGGATTTACTTACATCGAATCATGGGGGAATAAACAATATGTCGCTACCTCCGGATTAATTGTTGCGGATAAATTTCGAAACAGAGGGTTGGCAAAACGCATAAAAAAAGCTTCCTTTACACTCGCAAGGCTACGATGGCCAAAAGCAAAACTGTTCAGCCTCACATCGGGTAGTGCTGTCATGAAGATGAATACGGAATTGGGATACGTTCCGGTAACATTTGCCGACCTGACTGACGATGAAGCCTTTTGGAAAGGCTGCGAAGGCTGTGTAAACCACGATGTACTAATACGTACGAAGAGAAAATATTGTATCTGTACAGCGATGATCTTCGACCCAAAGGATCCGCGCTGTCTGATACATGAAGAAATGTATGACATACTACGCAAAAAAACGCTCCAAAAAGAGCAGGAAATGAAAGCGGAAGAACACGAAGAAAAACAAAGAAAAGAACAGAATAACGAATAAAAACAAATACAAAATAAAATAATGGAAAAGAAAAAAGTAGTATTGGCTTTCAGCGGAGGATTAGATACGTCGTTCTGCGCAAAATACCTGTCGGAAGAAAAAGGATACGATGTATATACAGCAATTGCCAATACGGGTGGTTTTAACGAAGTAGAATGCAAACTTATCGAAGAACGGGCCTATAAACTGGGGGCTGTTAAACACATTACCCTGAACGTAGAACAAGAATACTACGAAAAAAGTATCAAATACATGGTATTTGGAAACGTGCTGAGAAACGGAACTTATCCTATTTCCGTCAGTTCGGAACGAATATTCCAGGCAATAGCAATCATTAATTATGCTAAAGAGATTGGCGCACATGCTGTAGCGCACGGAAGTACGGGCGCCGGGAATGATCAGGTACGTTTCGACCTTACCTTCGAGGTTTTAGCCCCGGGAATAGAAATCATCACGCCAACCCGTGACATGAACCTGAGCCGTGAGTATGAGATCAACTACCTGAAACAACATGGTTACGAGGCCGATTTCAAAAAAATGGAATATTCCATTAATAAAGGTTTGTGGGGGACGAGTATAGGGGGCAAGGAGACATTGCAATCCAACCTCACACTACCGGAAACCGCCTATCCTTCCCAAATGGAAGCGGAAGAAGCAGAAGAAGATATGTTTATCGACTTCGTAAACGGTGAAATAAGCGGAGTGAACGGCGTAACCTACAAAAATAAAGTCGACGCAATCCGCGCTGTGGAAGAATTAGGCGCTCCTTGGGCGATCGGTCGCGATATGCACGTCGGAGATACGATCATCGGCATTAAAGGACGCGTAGGCTTCGAAGCTGCCGGCCCGCTATTGATTATCAACGCACACAAACTACTGGAAAAACACACATTGACCAAATGGCAACAATACTGGAAAGACCAAATCGGTAACTGGTACGGTATGTTCCTACATGAGGCGCAATACCTCGAACCGGTAATGCGAGATATGGAAGCGTTTCTGCAAAGTACGCAAAAGAATGTGACCGGTCGCGTCATCATTACGTTACGCCCGTATACGTATACGTTGGTAGGCATTGAAAGCGACTTTGATTTGATGAAAAGCGATTTCGGCGTTTACGGTGAAGAACAAAAAGCCTGGTCGGCAGACGATGTGAAAGGGTTTACTCGTATCCTGGGCAACCAAATGAAGATTTATTACTCAGTACAAAACAAGAATAAAAAGGCATGATTAAGATTGGAATTGTCGGAGGAGCAGGTTATACGGCGGGCGAATTGATTCGTCTTTTATTGAACCATCCGGACGCTGAGATCACATTTATCAACAGTTCCAGCAATGCCGGAAATAAAATAACGGATGTACACAACGGACTTTACGGTGAAACCGATCTGGTATTTACGAATGAACTTCCGTTGGATGCAATCGATTTATTGTTCTTTTGTACGGCGCATGGTGACACAAAAAAGTTTATGGATTCGCATACCGTACCGGAAAGCGTCAAGATCATTGACCTTTCGACCGATTATCGTATCGCGTCGGAAGGGAATGACTTTGTATACGGTTTGCCGGAGCTTAACCGTCGCCAAATTTGTTGCGCTCAACATGTGGCCAATCCGGGTTGCTTCGCGACCTGTATTGAATTAGGCGTTTTGCCCCTTGCCAAACAGTTAATGCTGAATAACGAACTGCACGTGAACGCCATCACCGGCTCAACCGGTTCGGGCGTAAAACCGTCGGCTACCTCACATTTCAGTTGGCGTAACGATAATATATCGATCTACAAGCCGTTTACACATCAACATTTGGCCGAAATCACGCAAAGCCTGAAACAACTGCAAAACAGTTTCGACGTGAATATTAATTTCATTCCGGTACGCGGTAATTTTTCACGTGGAATATTTGCCTCGATCTATTTGGATAGCAAAATAGAACTGAATGAGATCAAACGCATCTACGAAGAATATTACAATGATCATTCGTTCACGTACATCACCGACAAAAATCCGGATTTAAAACAAGTGGTCAATACAAACAAATGTCTTCTTCATCTGGAAAAGTACGGAGACAAACTACTGATCATTTCCATGATCGACAATTTACTGAAAGGCGCCAGCGGACAGGCGGTTCACAATATGAACCTGATGTTCGGATTTGAAGAGACTGTCGGCTTACATTTAAAACCTTCGGCTTTTTAGCGAAAGCCACTAACACTTAAACTCAAAGAAAACATGAAATTATTCGATGTATACCCGCTATTCAATATTGAAATAGTCAAAGGAAAAGGAGCCCACGTGTGGGACTCGGAAGGAACGGAATACTTAGACCTGTACGGCGGACACGCGGTTATTTCGGTAGGGCACAGCCATCCGGACTACGTGGCAGCCATCACCGACCAAGTAAGTAAACTGGGGTTCTATTCTAATTCCGTAATCAACAGTCTGCAACAAAAATATGCAGACAAGCTGGGAAAAATCAGCGGTTACGACGATTACGCCCTGTTTTTAGTCAACACAGGAGCCGAAGCCAATGAAAACGCCATGAAGTTGGCTTCATTTCACAACAATAAACGCCGGGTAATCGCCTTCCAGCATTCGTTTCATGGGCGAACATCAGCCGCTGTACGCGTAACAGACAACCCCAAAATCGTTGCTCCCATTAATGATAGCATGCCGGTGACCTTTCTGCCCCTCAATGATATCAACCAGGTTAAAGCTGAGCTGGAAAAAGGAGATGTCTCTTCCGTTATTATTGAAGGAATATTAGGCGTTGGAGGCATTCAGTTGCCACAAGATCAGTTCCTACGCGACCTTCGCAAAATATGTACCCAGTACGGAGCCGTTCTGATTTTAGACGAAATCCAGTCCGGTTACGGACGAAGCGGAAAATTTTTCGCACACCAATACGCGGATATACGTCCAGATATGATAACCGTTGCGAAAGGAATTGCGAACGGCTTTCCGATGAGCGCCGTACTCATCAGTCCGGAGTTCAAACCGGTGTATGGAATGTTAGGAACAACGTTTGGCGGAAACCATTTAGCTTGTGCCGGTGCAATCGCCGTATTAGAGATTATGGAAAAAGAACATTTAATCGAAAATGCAGAAAAAGTTGGCAAATATTTAATCGAGGAATTAAAACACATTTCCGGGATAAAGGAAATTCGCGGACGAGGGCTGATGATCGGAGTGGAATTTCATGATTCGATCAAAGAAGTACGAAACAAACTCCTATTTGAAGAAAAAGTATTTACCGGTGTAGCGGGCACCAACACAATCCGCCTGCTTCCCCCACTCTGCTTAACGTTGGAAGAAGCAAAAGAATTCATCCACCGCTTCAAGAAAGTGCTTAATCAATAAACGAAGAAATCAAAAAAAAGATTATATATCCTTCTAAATAAAAAATCTGCTCAATGAACAAGTCATAAAGCAGATTTTTTATTTATTAGCGAAACATAGTTCACCTAAAAAATCAATTTCAAAAGTACGATATATTAAAATTCGGTTATTTACTGGCTTTCAACCCACGGATCACAGAAGAAGTAAAACCGGATAATTCCATTTCATTCAATCCCCGAATTGTTACACCACCAGGAGTTGTTACTTTATCAATTTCCGTTTCCGGATTTGATTTATTTTCAATTAAAAGATCAACAGCCCCTTTGACCGTATGCACAACAATCTCCTGAGCTTCCTTCGGATAAAACCCCAATTCTACTCCACCTTCTATCGCCGCACGAATATACCGCATGGCAAAAGCAATTCCACTGGAAGCAAGTGCAGTTCCGGGGCCAATCAATCGTTCTTCCACCAACATAACATTTCCCAACTCACGGAAAAGCGTCAATACTTGTTCCGTCTGTTCCTCTGAAGCATTGCTGGCGGCAATAAACGTCATACTGCTCATCACTTCTACTGCCGTATTCGGCATCACACGGAAAACAGTCGGCAAAGCGAGACTGTCAGAATCGATATTACGCGTTAAAAAAGTATTCAGTTGTTCGAACGTTATTCCGGCCGCCACAGAAACAATCAATTGTTTGTCATAATGCAACACATGACGAATCTCGTCGATCACCTCTTGGATTCTCCAGGGCTTTACAGCAAGAATGATAATATCCGCTTCTTTTACCGCAGCAACATTATCCCGCAATAGTCTAAAACTAAAATTAGCATCTTTCAATCGACCGAAAGTATCTTCTGTATGAACTGTACAAGTTATATCCGAAGAACTCACCAACCTCCCTTTTGCAAATCCCCGTGCAATAGCAGAACCTATATTTCCGGCACCTATAATGGTTATTTTCATCTGTTTATTTTTTAATTAATTCGAGAACGCAGACAAAAGTAAACAAAAAAATACAGGAAGGAAAGCTATCCTTGTTGTATATTTGTGACAAATAACCATTAACACAATAATAGAATGAAGAAAATTATCGTATCTGCGGCATTTTTATGCGCTATTGCTTTCGCCACGGCTACTGCTCAGGAAAAAGAAGATTATGTTTTTACTCCCGTAAAAGAGTTGAAAATTACTCCCGTAGAGAACCAGAATCGAACGGGAACTTGCTGGTCTTATTCCGGAATTGGTTTTATAGAATCGGAATTGATTCGTATGGGAAAAAGCGAACACGACCTGTCTGAAATGTTTGTTGTCAGCCATTCTTACCGTGACAAGGGAGATAAATACGTACGTACGCACGGCGTTTCTCCTTATTCGCAAGGAGGTTCGTTTCATGATGTATTATATGTATTGAAACATTACGGAATTGTTCCCGAATCTGTTATGAAAGGATTAGAATACGGAGAAGACAACCATGTCCACGGCGAAATGGAAGCGGTTACTTCCGCCTATTTGAAGGCAGTGACAAGCAACAAGAACGGGAAACTTTCCACTGCCTGGGAAAAAGGATTCCATGCAATACTGGATGCTTACCTTGGAGAACTTCCGAAAAAATTTACCTACAACGGAAAAGAATATACGCCAAAAAGTTTTGTCGCAGAATTAGGAATCAATCCGGACGATTATGTCTCGCTGACATCTTATACGCATCATCCATTTTATTCTAGTTTTGCTTTAGAAATTCCAGACAACTGGCGTTGGGCGAACTCTTATAACTTACCACTCGACGAATTTATGCAAGTTTTTGAAAATGCCATTAATACCGGCTATACAATCGCATGGGGATCGGATGTAAGCGAAAAAGGGTTTACCCGCAACGGAATAGCAGTTGTTCCGGATATCGAAGCCATGGAAACATCCGGCTCTGATCAAGACAAATGGGTAGGGTTAAGTAAAAAAGAAAAAGAGGAGAAAATAGCCAAATTACTCGAAAGTCCCTGCCAGGAGTTGAAGATCACACAGGAACTGCGCCAAACGGCTTTCGACAATTACCAAACCACAGACGATCATGGTATGCAAATTTACGGAACAGCCAAAGATCAGAACGGCAAAAAATACTATATGGTAAAAAATTCCTGGGGAACGGACAATAAATACAAAGGAACGTGGTATGCTTCGGAAGCATTTGTTGCTTACAAGACCATGAATATCGTAGTTCACAAAAATGCGATACCAACAACGATCAAGAATAAATTAGGACTTTAATATCAGCTATATATAGAGAGAGAAGGAAGGCACAATCTAAAAGCCTTCCTTTTTTATACAATCATAAAACTTTTCAAGGGGGAAAAATACTTATCGCCTCATTCTTTCTGTTTTATCGTCCTACTTTCTTCCTCGGTTTCTTCTATATTCTATCAGGGAAGCATGTATGTCTTTTGTTTTTCGGCATTTGATGTCTGCCAAAAAAAGACAATTATTTTTAGGATTTACGCTGAAAAATAACTACTAAATATAGGCAACAACGGCAGATATATAGAATTAGGTATAGTTAATTTTATTGAATTTAGTCATTAAATAAATATTAAGTTGTATTATTGCAACATTAATAAACGACGTTCATTATTAAAAATACAGAATTGGAAGAATGATCTTATGCAAATTCTTAAAGACGACATAAAAGAAAGGATCATAGATGTTGCCCGTAAGCAGTTTAAGCAAAAGGGATTCATCAAGGCTTCCATGCGTGATATTGCCAAAGAAGTAAATATTGGTGTCGGAAACATCTATAACTATTTCCACAATAAAGATGAACTATTTCATTGTGTTGTTAAACCGGTTACCAACATTTTGGAAAAAATGCTATTAAAGCATCATGGCGAGAATGGGCTTGAAGTCCTGTACAAAAATAAAGAAGAGAATATTCAAAACATGTCCAATGAACTATTCTCTTTTATCAACGGGAACAAAGAACTACTAGATATTCTTTTCTTCAAAGCACAAGGTTCTTCATTAGAAAATTTCAGTGAAACTTTTACAGATCAAGCAACTCTAATTATTAAAGCTTGGTTCATTGAAAATAAGAAGAGGCACCCGGAAATCAATACTAACTTTTCTGATTTCTTAATACATATCCATACGGTATGGCAATTTTCATTATTAAGAGAACTTGTCATGCATGATATTGGGGAAGAGGAAATGAAAAAAGTAATACAAGAATACATCGTCTTTGAGACGAAAGGATGGAAAGAGCTTATAGGAATATAAGCTCTTTTTTTTGAACAACATGGAACACTGTTCGTTTTTGAATGGTAGAAAAGAAAATAACGATGAGTTATTCCTGACAGATTAAAATAAATATAAATAATGCACAAATGAAAATTGAAAGAATCAACAATTGGTTTAAGGTGATTGCAGCTAAAATTGTATATCATCGCATTACCTTCCTTATTGCATTTGCAGCGCTATTGGCTACTGCATTTATAGGCACAAAAAAAATTTATTTCCAGACATCTTGGGATTCCTATTTTGTTTCGGGAGACCCTATGTTGCAGAAAACAGATGAGTTCAAATCAATTTTTGGGAATGATTATTACGTTGCTGTTTTAGCGCAAGACAGTAATGGACTATTCACAAAAAAAAATTTGGAACTTATTCGAGAGCTTAGCAACGAATTAAAGGACAGTATTTCGTATTCGGAAAAAATTACATCTTTAACAGATCTGGAATTTATGGTTGGAACCGAAGACGGCATGTCGCTCGAACAAATTGTCCCGGAAACAATCCCAACAGATAATGAGGGTTTAAATGCTATTAAAGAAAAAGCATACAGTAAGCCTTATGTGGCCAAAAAACTCATTTCCAAAGATGGAACCATGTCCTGGATTATGCTAAAACTTCGTCCGTTCCCTGAAGACAGTATTTGGCAGGCAGAAAGCTCTATCGCTCCTGAAATACTAACCGGTAAAGAAACAAAGCACATCATCGAAAAGGAGAAATATGCTTCGCTTAATCTAAAAGCAGCAGGGATGCCTTATATGAGCAATTCGAAATCGGAATACATAAATAGTGCGATGAAACAAATGATGATTATTGCAATCATTGCTTGTTTAGTTATTATGCTGGTTATGACACGCTCATTTCGTGGAGTTGTAACTCCTATTTTTACTTCAATCAGCAGCATTCTTATCGCTTTTGGGATCATAGGATGGCTAGGATTATATCTCGACCAATCTACATCAATGGTAATTATCCTACTCTCTTTTGCTGTATCTGTAGCCTATAATATTCACCTCTATAACTCGTTCCGCTCTCGGTTAGTCCTAACAGGAAACAGAAGACAGGCCGTTATTGAATCTATAGCTGAAACAGGATGGCCTATTTTTTTCTCAGGCCTGACCACATTAGCAGCTATGATGACTTTCCTAACAATGAATATTGTTCCGATGAAAGCTATGGGGATCAATGCCGCTATAAGTATTCTTTGCGTACTCTTGTCGAGCATAATAATTACTCCCATTATTTTCTCATTCGGAAAAAACAAAAAACTAAAAAAAGAGTATCACGACACCTTTGAAAGCAAAGTTGGCAACATGTTTAGTCGTTTAGGGCTCTGGGTGTTAAAAAAGCACAAAGCGGTTACCATTATAACCATTATCTTAACAGTACTTAGTAGCATAGGTTTGTATCGAATCGAACCTGCTTTCGATGTTGAACGCACTATGGGAGACAAGGTTAAATATGTACGAGATTTTCTTGAATTATGCCGGACAGAATTGGGCTCTATGTATTCCTATGATATTATGATCGTGTTGCCTCATAATAATGATGCAAAAAAACCGGAGAATCTAAAAAAGCTAGATCAATTGGAACATATTTCTGAAGGCTATAAACTCACCAAACGCCATAATTCAGTACTTGATATCATAAAAGATATGAACTGTACGCTTAATGGCAACAATGAAGCTTTTTACAGTATCCCAGAAAGCCCCAATATGGTTGCGCAATTACTCTTACTCTACGAAAATGCTGGAGGATCAGAAAGCGAGTATTGGATGGATTATGATTATCAGCGATTGCGACTTCAGATTGAATTAAATAGTTTCAACTCGAATGAAGCAGAATATGAAATGAAAGATATTCAAGAAAAAGCTCAGCAATTATTTCCGGGCTCACAAGTCTCTGCTGTCGGTAACTTACCTCAATTTACAGTCATGCAACAATATATAGAAAAAGGGCAAATGTGGTCCATGTTACTATCTGTTATAGTCATAGGCATTTTATTAATGATAGTCTTTGAGAATTGGAAATTAGGGCTAATAGGGATGATTCCTAACTTGGCACCAGCTCTCTTTGTCGGCGGCTTAATGGGATGGCTCAACTATCCGTTGGATATGATGACTGCTTGTATTATTCCAATGGTTCTTGGTATTGCTGTGGACGATACGATTCACTTTATCAATCATGGTCATCTAGAATTTGATAAAGAAAGGAACTACACACATGCTATTCAAAAGACATTTAATGTTGTAGGCTACTCAATCGTAATGTCAACTGTAATTATTTCAGCAGTTTTCTCAGGATTTATATCATGTTCTGCTATTCAGTTCCGAAACTTCGGATTATTGGCTGTAGTAGGAATGCTGACTGCGCTAGCTGCCGATCTTTTTATAACTCCTGTTTTATTTAAGTACTTACATGTCTTTGGAAAAGAAAACAAATAACAAAATAAAGTAAAATGAAAAATTTAGTTTTAATAGTTGCACTATTTTTTGCTTCAAGTGAATTGAATGCACAATCATTATCTGGTAGAGATATTGCGGTAAAAGTTGACAACCGTCCCGATGGTGACACTCGTTATAGTGAAATGACACTGACGTTGATTAATAAAAACGGAAGCAAACGGGAACGACAATTGAAGTCTTATGCACAAGATTTCGGCACGAACATGAAAGATCATAAAAAGATTATGTTTTTCCTTTATCCCGGTGATGTAAAAGGAACTGGATTTCTAACTTGGGAATACGACCAGATTGGAAAGGATGATGATAAATGGCTCTATCTACCCGCCATGAAGAAGACTCGCCGAATTAGCGGTTCTTCTTCAAAAACAGACTATTTTATGGGTACAGACTTTACCTACGATGACATGGGTGATAGAAATGTGGATGAAGATTCGCACAACCTTCTTAGAGAAGAAAACTTCAACGGACATAAATGCTGGGTACTGGAGTCCATTCCTAAAACGTCAGGAGAAATCTACAGTAAAAAGATTGCTTGGATTCGTCAAGACTGTCTTATTGCGGAGAAAATAGAGTATTACGATAAACTAAATAAACTCCATCGTCTGCTGACCAATAGCGACATTCGCAAAATTGATGATATTTGGACAATTAATCACATGCTTATGAAAAATGTTCAATCCGGTCATCAAACTGTTATCATACTTAAAAACTATAAGTACAATGAAAAGATTGACAAAGCCATATTCACTGTTACACGGTTAGAAAAAGGATTATAATAACGAAAATGTTTTTACACAGCTTTATCAAATTTTGCGATGCATTCATTGAACTCCAAAATAGAATTATATGAAATATCTAATAGTATTGATGATATTCTTCACTTATGCCGCATTCGGCCAGGAAACAGATGAAAATTTAACGTTTAACGGCAAAGGATTTGTGGATACCTATCACGCAGCCAGAACGCAATTAGATGGTAAATATATGTCCAGCCGAACAAGAGTCCGCTTAGAAGGTAATCTGGGGAAAAATGGTATTACTGCTTTTGCATCTCTCAATGTCATCTATAATCCTTTGTTAAAGGATCAAACCGGTTTTTTTTTACGGGAGGCATACGTTGGGTATCAACAAAATGGATTTGACATGAAATTTGGGAAACAAATTATCACCTGGGGAATAGCAGATGGCTTACAACTAACCGACATAATTTCGCCTATGGATTACACCGAATTCCTGGCACAGGATTATGACGATATACGCGTTCCCGTGACAGCCTTACGATTGGGATACGGCAATCAAAATTTTCATATCGAAGGTGTTTTTTCACCGATCCCTGAATTTTTCATTCTCCCAACGGACACAATCAATCCATGGTCCATCAGAATAAATGAGAAGTCGTGTCTTATGAATGAAAAGAGACCTAACCGAACTTTAGCAAATAGTGAATATGGCTTACGGGCTTCGTTCTATTTTAGTGGGTTTGATTTCTCCTTATCAGCGTTGAGGACTTTCAACAAAATGCCAGCATTGTGCATACTCGGGATGAATGACAAGAACCAGCTCCTGACAGATGCCGAATATGCACGAATGGATATGATTGGGGCAGATTTTTCTGTACCATTCGGAAAAATAATAATCAGAGGAGAGGCTGCTGAATACTTTAAAGCACTTCAATCATCGCCCATGACAGGAAACCGACCCATAAAAAAAAATCAAACAACTGCTTTAATAGGGGTAGATTGGTATCCAGGTAAAGATTGGACCCTTATGCTACAGTATAATCATAATACCATTTCCGACTACGAGAATACATTAAGTAATTATAGAAATTACGGAATGGCGACCGTCAACATTAAAAAAGATTTAATGCGGAACTTGCTTAAACTATCCGCTTTTGGTCGTTTTGACTGTGCGAATAACGGTGCGTTCTTCATTCGATTTAATGCAGATTACCAACTTTCAGACCAGTTGGCCATTTCAGGCGGATATGATTGGTTTAATGCAAACAAGGGAACTTTTTTTATGTATAGAGATAACTCTGAAGTTTTTATCAAAGCAAAATACTGCTTTTAATTTGATTCATGTGTCCCGATAATTTGAAGAGATGCAAAAGGCAATTGCTAAAATACGCACAGCGCCAAATCATCACCTCTACTTCTAATATAAAAACGAGAGAACTCTGTATAACTTATCAGCTTTCTCTCGTTTTTTAACGCTTTATTTACCGCCCGGCTTTAAATTCTTTATCCAATAAGCAGCCATACTTTTCCGCAAATGGTATGTAGTCCCTTCCCGTTCATAGATGCCATGGGTACGCATCGGATAAGAAATCTGACTGAACAACTTACCCTGCCGGATCAATTCGTTAACCAACATTTCACAATTCTGATAATGAACATTGTCGTCTCCTGTCCCATGAATTAAGAGAAGATTCCCTTTTAGACCTCCGGCATAGGTAATCGGCGAACCTTTCCGGTAACCATCCGGATTATTTTGTGGCGTATTCATATAACGCTCCTGATAAATCGTGTCATACAAACGCTGGTCTGCAACAAAGGCTATAGCTATTCCGGTATGAAATACATCCGGATAACGGAACATACAGTTCAACGTCTGACTACCTCCTCCACTCCATCCGGTAATTCCCACGCGGGACGCGTCGATGAACGGATATTGCCGCGCCAAATCCTGAATGCCCTGCGCCTGATCTTCCGAGGCAAATGTGCCTACTTCACCATAAATACATTTACGCCATTCACGTCCGCGCGGCGTATTTGCTCCCCGGTTTTCTATACTTACCACAATATAGCCTAGATTCGCCATGTATTGATTCCAAAGATCGCCTCCTCCCCATACATCCTGTACGGTAGCACTTGCCGGCTCTCCATAGACTTCGACAATTACCGGATATTTCTTTGTCGCATCAAAATCCTTTGGTTTAATCATCCAAGCGTCCAAAAGAAGATCTCCCGAACGAACTTTCAAAAAAACTTTCGGGGAAAGCCCTAACGTTTTATATTGCTCCGCAGCCAATTTGTTTTCTTCAATCACACGAACGGAACAATGTCCGGGAAAAGAAACCATATCGATTACAGAGGGCGTAACAGCATTGCTGAATGTATGCACCGCCCATTTACCTGTTGGCGACATATCATAATTATGTTGCCCTGCCTGATTGGAGGAGCTCAACCTTTTCACTTCCCCTTTACCAAACAGTCGGGCGCTATATAAATAACGTTGTGTATAATTTTCGGGTGAAGCGGTAAAATAAACCAACCCCTTTTCTTTATCAATCCCCACCTGGCGGATAAAATCAAACTCTCCTTGTGTTATCGGCACGAATTCCTTACCGTCACGACTGACACGATAAAGATGCCTCCAACCGTTACGTTCGCTTTCCCAAGTGAAATAACGATTATCTTTCAACCAGGTAATATGATCGTTCGTTTCCACCCATGCGGCATCCGAATCGGTAAAGAGATGAGCCGGCATTTCAGCCCCTGCTTCAGCAATCCAGACCTTGTTCGTGTTTTGTTCACGATTCATTTGTTGTATAAAAAGTTCCCGACTATCCGGAATAAACTCCATGCGGGGGATATAATGATTCCGCGGATCACCCGGAATAGCAATCCAGATTGTTTTACCTCCGGTTATCGGAACTGTGCCGACTCTCACTGCTGAATTGGTGGTACCAGCTTTCGGATAAGGGAAATGCACAATTGAAGGATAAATTGAATCCACATTATTTATAATATCGAACACCCCTGTACCTTCCGTATCGCTCTGCCAATAAGCAATATACGTCCCGTCCGGACTCCAACGGAAACCATCTCGGCAACCGAATTCTTCTTCATACACCCAGTCAAAGGTACCATTGACAACCGTCAGGTTCCCGTCTGTTGTCAATGGCGTGATCTTTCCTGTTTCCACATCCTCTACATAGATATTATTTCCAGAAACGTAGGCCACTTTAGAAGCATCTGGAGAAAATTTGGCAAACATCAACGACGCTTCCGACATTTCTTTGCCTAATTGTCTCAATTGTCCGGTTACAAGAGAAAGAACCCAGTAATCCCCTCGCGTATCGTAACGCCATACACGCTTTGTGTTCGTGTAGATCAGCACTTTTGTGTTATCATCGCTCCACGAAACACTGCGTATTCCCACCTGTTTCCCCGAAAAAGGATCTTTCAACATCGAAGAAGGAATCAATACCTGACGGACATTATCTTTCGCACGATAGGAAACCAGTTCCATCTCGCCTGTTTCCTTGTTTTTCTCAATACGGCTGTATGATTCTCCATCTTTCAGCCAATTCACTCTGCCGAAACCTTTGGTTTCGATCATCTTCCCGGAAAGTACTTGCTTAAGATCCAGTCCTCCCGAATGTTGAGCGGACACTTGTGCCGCAATAAAAAACAAAAAAGATACAACTATACCTGCTTTTTTTATTTTCATGTTTTTTGTGTTAAATTTTATTCAACAAATATAAGTATTTCAAACATGAATCAAAGAAAAAACAAGACGATGATAAATAGAAGATTTAAAATTTGAATTCAAAACTGAAACGGACACCTTGCCTATCTATACCAGGATGATCCAAATACGTCATACGCCAAACATAATCTAGTCGGAAAAATTTAAGAATGTTCTCTACACCTATTCCGGCTTCCAAATAAGGATCACGCCCCATGACATACGAGCGTTCCGGGAAAGCAAACAATCCTTCCGGTTTTTCCCACGGATTGTTTTTATCCGTCAAATTACCGTACAACCCCCGGAATGAAAAAACTTCACGTAATTTCATCTTCTTCAGTAGTGGGATCCGGTTTAACATAAAACCATTCATATAATAGGTCACATCCCACGAAATGTATTCATCATTGATGAATTCGATCGCATTCATATTCGTATACGACTCCGGCTGAATGGTATACGATAAATTGGCGTTGGGCAAAATGAGTAACGGATAAGGAACCTTATTCCATACTTTCCCGGCCTTGCCGATAATATCCAAGTATCCGAAAGCCGAAAACCAAAAGCGTTTTTGAATGGCGATATCCGTCCGGTTATACGTATAGGCGGAACCTAAAACATCTTTCCCGGCAAATATATGCGAAAAGCTAAAAACCGGAGCGTCAAAAGTAATCGGATAGCGGTAATTCCGGGTTTGATAGAACTTTTCGTTCGGTGCATACCGGAAACGAAGCTCCACTTCACTCATCCTATAATCGGCCATAGGTTCTACCGAACCATCTGATCCGATTTCATTAAATTCGGCATAGGGCGTGCTATATTCTTTCTGATGACGTAGGACAACTCCATACGATAAGTTATTATAATACTCACGAGTATACGTCAGTTCCGCATTACGGAGATATGTCGCTCGATCATCTTTCTGACGTTTCAGAGCTAAGAAAATATTATCCTTATTGGTGTAGAGATAATGCTGTCCCAACTGGTTGATATCATAATTATATTCGAAGCGAAGTGAATGTACCGGAAATTCTTTTCTGAACTCTGTCTTATCGATAAACGAATATTCCGCGATCAAATCGTACTTTAATTCTTTATCCCTTGTCCCATAAGCGGCATAACCGTCCAGAAAAAAACGTTTATTTAATGACGTCATCGTCGTCCCACCCAAACGGAAACGGGTTCCTTCAATCGCATTACCGCTGATCATCGTATTCATGGGCCCTATTTCGAATTTACTTTTTTTCGGATCCACATGTGTTGGAATGTAACCAGCGACCAAAACCGAAAGGATCTTTTCCGTCACATAAAAGACCGGAATCTCCCGAAGCCGCCGCATCAATAGGGCGACACGATTTGTTCCTTTCCCCTGTAGTTCGGACGGACGAACGTCCATCCAAAAGTCATCTTTTTGAACAGCGGCGTCTTTTTCTGTAATCACAGGACCCAAAAAATCGAATACACTCAAATCTTCCGGCCCTGCAAATGAATAATCCGAATAACTGTTCAAACGCCGCGCGAAAATTCCTTTTTCCCCGGAAGTTAAATTCAACACAGCTTGGATATCATCCTTCGTGATCAACCGGGTACCGTCTGTCATTCGTTCGAATGTCTGTTCGATACGCATATGATTCACAAAATTAAGGTTAATATCTTTGGGCACGTTCAGCATCACTCGTTGAACAAAGTAGGTTGAATCAAGTGTAATATACAAATGTCCTGTAAAACCGAACGATTCCGAATTGAAAGGAACAAAACCCAAATCCACACAGGGGTGACTATTGATTTCGACCGTATCCAACAAATAATACTTATAAAAATTCGGACCGATAGAAGATAGCGGACTGACGAATCGATTCAGAAAAAGAGGGATATCGTTCTGAAAAATATCCACTTCACGAAAGACTTCATCCAGAATTTGCTGCATTCCATCCTGGGTAAACATCTCGTCGACACCATTCGCCTTCATTCCTTTTATCACTCTTTTCTCCGATTTTGGCTCTTTCCGGAAATAAACCGTTTCCAATTTCTCCTTTTCCGACAAGGGAAGGATAGTATGATTAACAGCTACTGTATCTACAAATTCAGATAAAAAACCGAATTTAGAACCTTTTCTTTGCGACTTTGCTTCAAATTGGTTCAACGCTAATACAACATTCTCATATCTTTTGTACGAAAAAAAATCATGATTTTTCGGATCAGAACTCTCCCGGGCCTCAATTGCTTTCCGCACAAACAGTACAGCCGGATTGTCCTTTTTTCGATATTTTTCTTTTTTTGGCTTTACCTCCACTTCGGCCAACGTAAAGGAAGACGGAGCCAACTTTATCTCTAAATTATAGTTTTTGCCAGGAATAATCTTCGTACGCTTCTCCGCATAGCCAAGATAATAAAATTGCAGCGTAATCCCTTTTGAAGATGTGTTCAAACTAAACTCTCCATTGTCATTTGTCGTAGTACCAATAGTTGTACCCCCTAATAAAACCGACACATACGGTAACTTCTCTCCCGTAATCGAATCGGTGACTATTCCCTTTATCCGCGTATTTTGCGAAAAAGCAAGCACCGGACAGATACAAACCAAAAGCAAAACACCTACAATCTTATTCAACATCCAAGACTAATAATTATAAGAGCAAATATATGACAATCTATCCGGACGGATTTGTGTCCAATTAAGCACAAATTATCCCTTTTAGAATGTATAATAACAAACGGAAAGAATAAAAAGTTTTTTATGAACGACTTACCTGCAAGCCTGTTTGCGACAAACTCATTTCGACAAAACGGGCATTCGGTGTTTGTCCGAAATCGTTCAATAGTTGTTTAATTTTCAATGCAGAATCTGGATCTTTAGCTACAATATATAAATAACCTCCTCCACCCGCTCCCGGAAGTTTGCAACCCAGCGCGTAATCTTCAATCCGTTCGATCAATTGTTCTATCACAAGGGGATTTGTTCCACTGTCCAATGACTTATTCAATTCCCAGGTTCGTTTAATCAATTGTCCATAAGACTGGAAATCTCCGCGTTGAATGGTATCAAACATGTCCAGAGCATGAGCTTTCATATCCACGAGCAAGCCAAGATGTTGAGAACTGTTTAAAAACATTCCCCTAACGATCTCCGCCAAAATATTTTTTGCTGTACGAGTGATTCCGGTATAATATAACAAATGACACGAAGCATATTCCACATTCGTAAACAAGTATTCGGGCAACCAGCGTACCGATGGATTTTGATCGAACCCCTCTGTTGTTTGCAAAAGCTTTAGACCATGCAAAAGTCCGCCATACTGATCTTGCCATCCGCCACCTGTCGTTAACAGCTGTTCGAGGATCAAGGTGCGTTTCCCAATCTCGTTTTTGTCCCATTTCAATCCGCAAAAATCAGAAAGAGCCCCCAATACCGTCGCAGCCAAAATAGAACTAGTTCCCAAACCCGAACCAGCGGGAATAGCCGACAAAAGAGTCAGTTCAATGCCGGCTCCGAACACTTTTAAATGTTCTTCTAAGGATTTATGTTGTTCTTCCGCGAATTCCGGAAGAAATCCCGCCAAAGCCAGCGCAGCTTTCGGAATGGAAAAAGGCGACCCTACCCGATTAAAATCACGTAATTCTCCCCAAGTGGAAATAACATCCATTGCTCCCATATCAATCGAACGCAAAATAATTATCGGTTCTTTCGAGGGTTTCACATACACCTGCAGAGGCGGCTGACCGTTCAACTCGATCGCAAGATTCACGACATTACCACCGACATATAAACAATAGGGCGGCGTATCCGTCCATCCTCCAGCAAGATCAATCCGTACCGGACTTCTCGACCAGACGATTTGATCACGATAAACATCCAAATGAGGACTTTGTTTTTTATTTTTCAAGAAAGCAGCCAACCCTTCGCGCAAAAGCTTAAATGCTTGCTCTTCAAAAAAAGAAAAATCTTCGTTTCGCAAATGCAACACCTCTGCCCGAAACATGTTGTCATGAATACGTTTCATTAAATCGACATCGACAGGCAAGGGAGCAGGCAGATCCAATTGATGACGAACAAATGCGCCGGCCGCATCTTTCAGATCGAGTTGATAAAAAACGCTTTTCTCATGATTCGCCGCTAAAGCCGGCCAATTGCGGGCGCAAAACATTTCGCGTTGAGCAATCAGGCGTTTCATATCGGCATTCATGAGAATTTGATTTGCAGATACTTTTTCTGCCTGAAGCCACAAACGGGCACCGACTTCACAATCCGGTTCATTCAGCATCCAACGCAAGACGATTCCGATTTCGTCCACCTTTTCCAAAAGCGGGAAAAGCGCGGCATCTTGTATATCGTCAAAGAAAATCTCCGGAAGATTACGCTCACGAAACCAATCCTCGACCGATTTCCCCAAAAATGTGGTACGTTTATCGTTCGAAACCCCGCGAAAGGCATCCTCAAAACCATACGGACGTACGGCATACGCTGTTGAACCGTAAGGAGTAATATCGATACAAGCACCGGAAGGTACATCCAATGTCCAATTGTTTTCGGGTACGCCGGTTAGAATATGTTTGCCATTCAATTTCCAGTTTTTACCGATTTGGCTATTTTCAATCCACAACTCAGCATTCTCGGCGGTTAATCTCACATCCACCAAAGCATTTTGCACAAACATAGCCGGATGTGGCTTCACTTTTCGATGCATAATCGCACGTTGATCGCGCACGCGATTCTGAATGGCCAACGTAGAAGATATCAATTCCCGGCTCGTTCCGTAATGGTAAAATTCGCCACCGGGCAAGTTACGAATCGCCACAGTCAAACGGTTCACTTCTTCATCTTTTATCCGCGGATATTTTCCTAAAGCAAGTCCGAATTCTGCGTATAAATCATATTTCACAAAACCGTCATCAATACCCGAACGTTGCATCAAAAGCGCCATAGCCCGGTCACTTAACAGCCAAATGCCAATATCCATCAAAAAAAAATGTGTCCGGTTCAAATCGCCCAACTGTTCGATGGAAGGTTTCTGCAACATAAAATCCAGTTCATCCGGATTATTCCGGTTCGAAACAAACACTCCATGATTTTTAGCCAACGAGGCATCTACCCACAAGCCATAACAAACTACGTCCGCCTTCGGAACAGACTGCAATTCCTCATTCGTCCGGATATATACGTCGCCACTCGCAATCAGCGTTCTCAAACTATCCGGTGCTTTTGCCATTATTTTCTCATAAAGCGGAATCTGTAGGGAAAGCAAATTTTGATTCAACCGCTGCCCCCTCTCCCAACGAAAAACAGGAACAGGCGTAAACACTTTCCCACTGGTTGCGTATGAAGGCAAACGCCGACTCTGCCCACCAGCATGAAGAATAATCCGTTTTTCTTTTTTGAGCCAATCAGCCATTGGCAACGCCGGCGCTTCAGACAATCGACAAGCGTTCAGTAACCAAGCCGTTCCTCCACCGGAGCCCAGCTGCCTGTCGTCCGGATCCGAAGAACAAAACCATTCCTTCCGGTCTAAATGAAACACCTGATAAACAGACTGAACAAGATTGGAGGGTAACGAAATTAATTTCTTCATAAGAGTTTATTTTCTATGCTTAATGCAGAATTTTATATACAAGTTCTTTCAATAGTTCCGAATCGGAAACCGAAACATTACCTACTCCTTTCGACTTCGCATCAGTTTCCCGGATCGAACTAATCGTTCGGAAAACTTTCATAGCCGAATAATTTCGTAAACCGAGTGAGTAATCTTTTACAAAAAAGACATTTCGCAACCCCAAAGCAGCCATTAGCCCATTGTCAGACTTGTCCTTTAAATAATAGCAAATAAACAAATTTGTAAAATAATTAAAAAGAACAGGAAGCGTCATTTGCAGAGGATTATTTTTGGGATTCTGAGCAAAATAATTGGCTATTCGATTTGCCTTCAAAACATCTTTAGTTGCTATCGCTTTGACTAATTCAAAGTTATTGTATTCTTTACTAATCCCGATATTTTGCTCTACAAGCTCGGGGGTAATCCGTTTCGATCCTTTGTCTGAAAGAAGAATAGCTAATTTCTCCAACTCTTTTACGAGCCTGCTCAAATCACTCCCGATAAAATCGGACAACATTTGAGACGCTTTGGGATCAATATCCTTATTTTTTTGCTGAAGAAAACCAGTAATAAAGGTGGGCAACTTATAATCCGGGATCTTCTGCGACTCAAAAAGAACCCCCACCTTCTCGACAGCTCCGGCAAGTTGTTTTCTGCGATCAAGCGTTTTGTATTTATAATTCAATACAAGAACCGTCGATTGCAACGGATTTTTTATGTAATTAGTCAATAATTCCAAATCACGAATCAGTTGTGCCTCGCGAACAACGATCAACTGATGATTGGACATCATCGGAAAACGCCGAGCAGCATTGAGAATAGTTGCAGCATCCGTATCCGCGCCATATAAAATCAGTTGATTAAAATCGCGCGCAGATTCTTCAACAACCGAATTAATCAATAAATCCGTAATCTGGTCGATAAAAAACGGTTCATCACCCATTAAAACATAAACAGGGCTAAATTGTCCCGCCTTAATATCCGCGAAAATACTTTCGTATGTATGTGTGTTTTTTGCCATATCGACTACCAACTAAACCGAATATGCCGGATTGTCTTCTTCCCTTCAATAATCTGGAGAAGAGCATTAACTCCTAAAGTAACATGCTCATTCACAAATTTATGCGTTACCTGACGATCACTCTCTTCCGTTTTGACACCAGCTTCGATCATCGGCATATCAGAAATCATCAACAAAGCACCCGTCGGAATTTTATTTGCAAAACCTGCCGTCAACAACGTTGCCGTTTCCATATCAATTCCAGTCGCATGTGTCTTCACTAAATAATCCTTGAAACTATTATCATATTCCCATACTCGTCTGTTAGTCGTATAAACCGTACCGGTCCAGTAATCTTTCCCGGCGTCCCGTATTGCGGAGGAAATGGCGCGCAACATGGAAAATGCAGGTAAAGAGGGAACTTCTGGTGGAAGATAGGCATTCGATGTCCCTTCGCCACGGATCGCTGCAATCGGGAGCAAATAATCGCCCAAGTTATTCGCCTTTTTCAACCCGCCACATTTACCGAGAAACAAAACGGCCTTGGGCATAACGGCCGATAAAAGATCCATGATAGTAGCCGCATTGGCGCTTCCCATACCAAAATTAATAATCGTCATTCCTTTTGCCGAAGCATTAGGCATAGAAGCTTTCAACCCTAATATCGGAACATCGAAATATTCCGCAAACAGTTCGACGTACTTTGTAAAATTAGTAAGTAGAATATATTGACCGAAATCTTCCAATTTACGCTCAGTGTAACGCGGAAGCCAATTTTCTACGATTTCTTGTTTTGTCTTCATTTATAACTACCTTTGAACAGGATTATTCAAGGACAAATATAAGGAAATGCAGCCATTAAATCTACCGAAATTCGATGTTAAACTTGCTGTTCAAAACGGAAAGCCGGTAATTTTCGACAGGCTACGCAGAAAATATGTGGCGGCTACGCCCGAAGAATGGGTAAGACAACATTTTGTTCATTTCCTGCTTTCCGAAAAACACTATCCAGAAAGCTTAATTGCTAACGAAATTGGGATCAAACTAAATAACACACAAAAAAGATGCGACACGGTCGTGTTCAATACGCTTTTAGAACCCTTAGTTATTATTGAGTATAAAGCTCCTTCTGTGGAAATTACCGACCGGGTTTTCGACCAGATCGTTCGTTACAACATGGTTTTACGTGCAAAGTATTTAATCGTTAGTAACGGATTGCAGCATTTTTGTTGTCAAATAAACTATGAAAAGGACTGTTATTGTTTTTTGACTGAAATTCCCGATTTCACAAAACTTTAAAGTCAAAACGTATCTTCAAAACGGACAAAAGCATCATTCTTTTTCGCATAATATCCCATCGTATCAACCATATAGATATTTCCTCTGACTGTCTCAGGATTAGATACCGGAATTTCCGATACTCGAACAGGTATGTTCTCTTTTGTTTCTTTCTTATCAAAGAACAAAGAATAGCCCCAAAGAATACAGAAAAAAGAAACTATTAACGCTTTCATATTATATCTCAATTTGATTCTCTGTTTATAGAGATACGTTTAAAACGGTAAACGCTGCACGTTATTGTGGCAAAAACAAAAAAAAGCCTTTGCAAATATCGCAAAGGCTTTCATATATGATCTTGTATTACTTATTTATTCAGTTTAGCATCCATTTCTTCAAATTCCTTACCCATATCCAAATTATAATAAATGCCACGCAATGCCGTCATAAATTCCGTATTTTCAGGTTTCAATTGATGCGCCTTTTCAAAATAAGGCAATGCCTTTTTGAAATAATCTTTTGCCTTAGCCAATTCTTCCTGATACAGTTTATTATCATTAATCAGGTTTGCTTCACCTTGCTTGTTTACCCCCTGGTTATAATAAACACGTCCAAGATTGGAAAGAATATCGGCATTTTCCGGATCCAGTTCGCTCGCTTTAACAAAATATTTTTCCGCGCCCACATAGTCTTTCAACCCCGTTTCATATACACGTCCCATTACATCATACAATTGTGCATTGTCCGGTTCTTTACTAATAGCCGTACTCAAAAACTCAATCGCCTTTTCATTCCGGTTTGAATAAATATAAGTATTAATCAAGCTTAATAAATAATACTTTTCTTCCGGAAATTTAGCTAATCCTTCTTCCAGTGTTTTTTCAAAATTAACCGAGTCTTTAGCCTGCTCGTATTCATAACACAAATATTGATAAACATCATTTTGTCTGTATTCCGTATTTTTCGCACGTTCCAAAGCAGCAACAGCTTTTTGAGAATCGCCCAATTGCGTAGCAGCGACAGCAGAAAAGAACTGAACAGTCATAAAATTCGAATCCCTTTCAGCCACTTTTTCTCCCTGAAACATAGGCAAATCCGAAATTTGCAAATACTGTTCAAAAAAGTCGTATGCTTTCTTATAATCTCTCTGATCAAAATAATAAGCACCACCATTTATATAATACACATGATTCGCACTTAATATACTTTTGATATCTTTCGTATATTTTGGTTTCACTTTTCCTTTTCCGTCCGGCTGTTGATCTAATTCATAAGCTTTTAAGAAGTAAGGAAGAATACTTCCTAATGATTCGTACATGACAGGTTCGTTCGGTTGTTGTCCCAAAATTTGTTTTGCTCTTTCGGCACTGAACTGTTGGTCTTCAACGAAACCAGCCACAAACCAAGTCTTCGGATCATTGTTTGTTTCCGGATTATCCAAAGCTCCTTTTATAAGAGTTCTTGCCTCTGCAAAATCTTTATTCCCTTTTGCTAGGCTTTCGGCTTCTTTCACGGCTTTCTTTTGGGCAAAAGTTGCTGTTGCGGCAACACAAAAAGCAACTGTAAGTAATACTTGTTTCATTAGAATCATAAATTTGAATTAATAATTTTCGATTTGTTTAAATTATTCCGTTGTTTCCGGTTTCTCCATAAAAATTTCAGAGATCGTATTCTTATCGTCTGAAGGATCGGTTTCCAGCTCTCCGCTATTGGATTCCGGCTCATTCGGTTCGGATAACACCTTACATACCGACGCGATCTCGTCGTTCCGTTTTTCCAAGTTGATCAGTCTTACGCCTTGTGTCGCACGTCCAATCACATTCAAATCCGAAACACTAACCCGGATGGTAATCCCCGATTTATTAATAATCATCAAGTCGTTTTCATCCGTAACATTTTTGATCGCTACAAGTTTACCCGTCTTTTCCGTAATATTAAGGGTTTTAACCCCTTTACCGCCACGACTGGTAATTCTATAAATAGGTTCGCCGTTTTCATCGTCCAAGGCCGTACGTTTTCCATAGCCCAACTCGGAAACGACCAATATGGTATCCGGTTCTTTCCCTTCTTTTTTCTTCACGCAAACCATTCCGACAACTTCGTCTTCCGGATCGTCCGATAATGTCATTCCGCGAACCCCTGCCGCCGTACGACCCATTACGCGAACCGCACTTTCTTGGAATCGGATGGCACGTCCACTGCGACTAGCGATCAAAACTTCGTTATTGCCATTCGTCATACAGACTTCAATCAACCCATCATCTTCCCTCAACGTAATCGCATTTACTCCGTTCTGGCGCGGACGGGAATAAGCTTCAAGCAACGTTTTCTTAATAACACCTTTGCGGGTACAGAACAACAAATAATGCGAATTGATAAACTCTTTATCTGTGGTCAATCTCTTAACACGGATAAAGGCATTCACCTTATCACCCGGTTCGATATTCAACAGATTTTGAATCGCCCTGCCCTTCGAATTCTTTGCTCCTTCGGGTATTTCATACACCTTCAACCAATAACATTTTCCTTTCGCGGTAAAGATCAACAAGATTGCATGCATGGACGCCGGATAAATGTACTCAACAAAATCTTCGTCCCGGGTTACAGAACCTTTCGCACCTACTCCACCCCGGCCTTGCGCACGGAATTCACTGAGTGGCGTACGTTTAATATATCCCATATGCGAAATCGTGATAATCATTTCGTCGTCCGCATAGAAATCCTCAGGATTTAATTCTTCCGAAGCGTAAACAATATCTGTTTTCCGTTTGTCGCCGTATTTATCTTTTATTTCCTGCAATTCATCTTTGATCACCTTCATACAAACATCTTCATTCGCGAGAATTTCATTCAAATAAGCGATCAATTTTTCTATTTCTTCGTATTCCGCATGCAGCTTGCTTTGTTCAAGACCAGTCAACTGACGTAAACGCATTTCTACGATCGCACGCGCTTGCACATCTGTCAGACTGAAACGTTCGATCAATCGGTCGATCGCCTCCTGTGGACTGGAAGACGCCTTAATTATGGCAATGACCTCGTCGATATTGTCCGAAGCAATAATCAGTCCTTCCAAGATATGCGCCCGCTCTTCAGCCTTCTTCAATTCGTAGCGTGTACGACGAAGGACAACTTCCTGCCTATGGTCGACAAAAGCTTTAATCAGATCTTTCAAGTTCAGTTGGCGTGGCCGTCCGTTGACTAATGCAATATTATTTACACTGAACGAAGATTGCAGCGCCGTCAGTTTATACAATTTATTCAGAACAACACCGGAATTTGCGTCGCGTTTCACATCCACCACAATACGCATACCATTACGATCGGACTCGTCGTTAACATTAGATATTCCATCAATACGCTTTTCGTTTACCAGATCCGCGATCGATTTGATCAATTCAGCTTTGTTAACTAAATAGGGAATTTCTGTTATAATAATCTTTTCATGACTGTTTTCTGTTTCGATCTCGGCTTTTCCGCGCAACACAATTCGTCCGCGTCCGGTTTCGAAAGCCTCTTTTACACCTGCATAACCATATATGGTAGCTCCTGTAGGGAAATCCGGCGCTTTCACATACACCATTAACTCTTCAATCGAAATATCGCCGTGAGTATCAATATAGGCCATCGAAGCGTCGAGCACTTCGTTCATATTATGAGGCGGCATATTTGTCGCCATACCAACGGCAATACCGGACGCACCATTTACCAACAAATTCGGAATACGCGTAGGCAATACGGTCGGTTCTTTCAATGTATCATCAAAGTTCAATTGAAAATCTACCGTATCCTTATCAATATCGCGAAGCATTTCTTCCGCCAACTTACTCAAACGGGCTTCGGTATAACGCATTGCCGCAGGGCTGTCGCCGTCTACGGAACCAAAGTTTCCCTGTCCATCTACCAAAGGATAACGCAAAGACCATACTTGGGCCATACGTACCATCGAAAAATACACAGACGAATCTCCGTGCGGGTGATATTTTCCTAAAACTTCACCAACAATTCTTGCGGATTTTTTATAAGGTTTATCGGAGGTATTTCCCAATTCATTCATACCGAATAATACACGGCGATGAACCGGTTTAAAACCATCCCTTACATCAGGAAGCGCACGCGAAACAATCACCGACATTGAATAATCAATGTAAGCCGACTTCATTTCTTCCTCAATGTTAATCTTTATAATCCTGTCTTGATCAACCATTTAGTTTTTTATTAATTACTATCAATATCCAACCCTCAAAAAAGTGCACTAAGGTAACGCTTTTCCGTTTACTATAAAAGCATTTAACGCCTTTTTTAGCTCGTTAGCGTTTTCTCTTTCAGGGAAGGAAAAATCGTCAAATACGTCTTTCAGCAGGACAAAGATAATAAAAAACAAACATGCCGACGCTTTCTCAAATCACCGTTTTATTTCTTATAAAGTACAATAAGCCTTCCCCCGCAAAACAAATTCTTTTGTCGCCTGTTTTACGCAGCATTTTCCTAAAAAACCTCCATCGAGATGATTTTTCGTTTTTAAAAGCCTCCATAGTGAAGCATTTTGTATTGATTATCATATGGAAAATTCATACCTATGATTTTAAAAAAAGATACCTATGTTTTTAAAAAATCTTCGGGATCTTTTTTTAAAACGTTCGATATGAATTTTTCAATCCTTAGGTAAGCTTGAAAATCAACGATCAAAGGTTCTTTTTTTCACGTCGGGATGATTTTTAGATCTGTTTTAAGTGATCGGGACGAAGGATTCATCCCGATCCGGAATTCATTTCAACCCGTGAACCATGTCTTCCGGCCGTACCCAGGCATCGAATTCTTCGGCAGTCAAGA
>JAQVZS010000001.1:65710-81218 GCA_028708075.1 Massilibacteroides sp. | reverse complement strand
TCGGGATGATTTTTAGATCTGTTTTAAGTGATCGGGACGAAGGATTCATCCCGATCCGGAATTCATTTCAACCCGTGAACCATGTCTTCCGGCCGTACCCAGGCATCGAATTCTTCGGCAGTCAAGAAACCCGATTTGACTGCTTCTTCGCGCAGGGTCGTCCCGTTTTTATGTGCTGCCTTGGCTATTTTTGCAGCTTTTTCGTAACCGATATGCGGATTCAGCGCAGTAACCAGCATCAGAGAATTGTTCACCAACTCTCGAATTCGGGTTTCGTTGGCTTCGATTCCGGACACACAATGGTCGGTAAACGAGACAGCGGCATCGCCAAGCAATTGTGCCGATTGCAGAAAGTTGGCGGCCAAAACGGGCTTGAAAACATTCAATTCATAATTTCCGTTGGCACCGGCAAAGCTCATAACGGTCTGGTTACCCATAACTTGTGCACAGACCATCGTCAAGGCTTCATTCTGAGTGGGATTGACTTTTCCGGGCATAATAGACGAACCGGGTTCGTTCTCGGGCAAGTGCAATTCGCCGATTCCTGATCTAGGACCCGAACCCAATAGGCGGATATCCTGAGCAATCTTAAAGAGAGCAACAGCAAGCTGGTTTAACGCGCCATGCGCCCCGACTAAAGCATCATTTGAAGCTAAGGCTTCAAATTTGTTCGGAGCCGTCACAAAAGAATGTCCGGTAAAAGAGGATATGTATTCTGCAACTCGCACGTCATACCCTCTGGGGGTATTCAATCCCGTTCCTACCGCCGTTCCACCCAAAGCAAGTTCGGCAAGATGATCGAGTGTTTTATGAATGGCTGATAAAGCATAACCGATTTGGGCGGCATAGCCGGAAAATTCCTGCCCAAGCGTCAACGGCGTCGCGTCTTGCAGGTGCGTACGTCCGATTTTCACGATATTTTTAAATTGTTCCGCCTTCTGTTGCAGTGCATTATATAGTTTTTCCACCGAAGGGATCGTATGTTCCACAATCTTGGTATAAGCCGCAATGTGCAGTGCTGTCGGAAACGTGTCGTTCGATGATTGCGATTTATTTACATCGTCGTTAGGATGAACTGGACTTTTTTCGCCAAGTTTGCCGCCGCTCAAGACCAGTCCCCGGTTCGAAATAACTTCATTCACATTCATATTTGATTGTGTGCCCGAGCCGGTCTGCCAGATCACCAACGGAAATTGATCATCTAATTTACGTTCCAGAATTTCGTCGCAAACGGCAGCAATCAAGTCGCGTTTTCCCTCGGAAAGTACGCCGAGTTCGGCGTTCGTATAGGCTGCCGCTTTCTTTAAATAAGCAAACGCGTAAATAATTTCTTTCGGCATAGACGCTGCCGGACCTATCTTGAAATTAGTTCTGGAGCGTTCCGTCTGTGCTCCCCAATACTTATCTGCGGGGACTTTCACCTCACCCATTGTGTCTCTTTCAATACGATATTCCATAATTTTATATTATTAAAAATCCAAGGTTTAAAGTTATCTATTTATAAGCAAGCAGACAATCCCTAATGATAATTAATTTTTTGATTTTAAATAACGATTAATAGGGATATCCAGACAAAATGACAGGAAAGTAACAACAGAATTATAGATTTCATTTATTTCTTTATTAAATATTAATGGCATGGATTTTGATACTTATACATGTTAGTTTACTAAATTTGCAGGGTCTACAATAATAAAACAGAAACGAGATGAAGAATAACTATACAAAAAGGGTGACAGACGTAATAGAATATAGCCGTGAAGAAGCCGTAAGACTTCAAAACAGTTATATCGGCCCTGAACATCTCATGTTAGGGATCCTTCGCGAAGGAACCGGGCGGGCGATTGAAGCATTGAAAGAATTGAATGTAAATATACACGCGATAAAGAAACAAATTGAAGAAGAAATCCGGAACACGATCGATACCGATACGCCCATCCAAAATGAGATAGCGATCAGCAAAACGTCTGAACGTGTGTTGCGAATGAGTATGCTGGAAGCGCGCATGTTCAAATGCGATTATACAGATACCGAGCATTTACTGTTGGCCATTCTTAAAGAACAATTTAACGTAGCAGCCAGGGTACTGAACGAATACGGCGTTTTTTACCGCGATCTTTTCAATAACCTGATCAGCGGAACGACATTGGAGCATTTGGAAAAAGAGGATGACGATATTCAGGAAGGAGACGAGATAAGCGATGGATACACAGATGACGAAGACGATGACGAGGAGGACAGTTTCTCTTCACGAAAAGAAACGCCTTCCTCTTCTCCCACACAATCCAAATCGACAAACGATACACCGGTTTTAGATAATTTCGGGACAGACATGACACGGGCCGCGGCAGAAAACCGGCTCGACCCGATCGTCGGAAGAGAAAAGGAGATCGAACGGTTAGCACAGATCTTAAGTCGGCGAAAAAAAAATAATCCGGTATTGATCGGCGAACCCGGAGTTGGTAAATCGGCTATCGTAGAAGGATTGGCTTTACGGATTATCCAACGCAAAGTTTCGCGTATTCTTTTTGACAAACGTGTCGTGAGTCTGGATATGGCATCTATCGTTGCCGGGACAAAATACAGAGGTCAGTTTGAAGAACGGATCAAGGCTATTCTCAACGAGTTATCGAAAAATCCGAACATCATTCTTTTCATCGACGAAATTCATACAATCGTAGGTGCCGGTTCGGCTTCCGGTTCAATGGACGCTGCAAACATGTTAAAACCTGCGTTAGCGCGAGGTGAAATACAGTGTATCGGCGCAACAACATTAGATGAATTCCGGAAAAATATCGAAAAAGACGGTGCGCTGGAACGCCGTTTCCAGAAAGTAATCGTCGACCCGACGACGGCAGAAGAAACGTTGCAGATTCTTCAAAATATTAAAGAACGTTACGAAGAACATCATAATGTGATTTACACAGACGATGCGCTTCGGGCGTGCGTGAAACTGACGGAACGCTACATCAGCGACCGGAATTTTCCGGACAAAGCGATCGACGCATTGGACGAGGCAGGCTCCCGTGTACATATATCCAATATTACGGTGCCGAAAAGTATCGAAGAACTGGAAGCGAAGATAGAGGAAACGAAGCAAGAAAAAATAGCCGCAGTAAAATCGCAAAATTTCGAATTAGCGGCCAGTTTCCGGGATAAGGAACGTCAGTTCCTACTACAACTGGAAGCAGCCAAGTCGAAATGGGAACATGAGTTGCAGGAACATCGTGAGACAGTCGATGAAGATAAAGTAGCCGAAGTAGTAGCGATGATGTCGGGCGTGCCGGTTCAACGAATCGCCAAGGCGGAAAATCTGAAACTGCTGGAAATGTCAGACATTTTAAAACAAAAAGTCGTCGGACAGGACGAGGCGGTACAAAAGATCGTTAAAGCCATCCAACGGAATCGCGTCGGTCTAAAAGATCCGAATAAACCGATCGGAACATTTATGTTTCTCGGACCGACCGGAGTGGGAAAAACGCATTTGGCAAAGATGTTGGCGGAATATTTATTTGACTCGAGCGACGCATTGATTCGTATCGATATGAGTGAATATCTGGAAAAGTTTGCTGTATCGCGTCTGATCGGCGCACCTCCGGGATATGTAGGTTACGAGGAAGGCGGACAGCTTACCGAAAAAGTACGCCGGAAACCGTATTCCGTTATATTGCTGGATGAGATAGAAAAAGCCCATCCGGATGTCTTCAACTTGCTTTTGCAAGTGTTGGATGAAGGACGGCTGACGGACAGTCTGGGCAGACGGATCGATTTTAAGAATACGATTCTTATCCTTACGTCGAATATCGGTACTCGCCAATTGAAGGACTTCGGGCGTGGGGTCGGATTCAATTCGCAAGGAAATGAAATGGACAAGGACTTTTCGCGGAGCGTAATACAGAAAGCGCTAAACAAGGCTTTTGCTCCTGAATTTCTGAATCGAATAGACGACATTATCATGTTTGATCAGTTGGATAAAGAAGCCATACACAAGATTATAGATATTGAGTTAGCCGGATTATATAAACGGGTGTCTCAATTGGGTTATACGCTTCAGATCACAAACGACGCCAAGGATTTCATTGCGTCCAAAGGGTATGATGTTCAATTCGGAGCTCGTCCACTAAAGCGAGCTATCCAAAAATACTTGGAAGACGAAATGGCAGAAATGATTATTCGTGCTTCTGTAAACGAAGGAGATACAATGATCGTTGGTTTTGATAAGGAAAACCAGAAAATAACAACAGAGGTTACAAAATCCGTCACAGAGTAGGCAAAAGTGATCGATAAAACAAGTCAAAATGTCAGATAGCTTAGTCTGGCATTTTTTTTGTCCTGAGATAGACAATCACATAAATAATAATCATTAAAAAATATAATACGTTTTATTATGGCAAAACAAGGAAATATTGGTGTTACCTCGGAAAACATTTTCCCGATTATCAAAAAATTCCTGTACAGTGATCACGAAATATTTCTTCGTGAGATTGTATCCAACGCAGTAGACGCGACACAAAAGCTAAAAACACTGGCTTCTGTCGGAGAGTTTAAGGGTGAATTGGGTGATTTGACAGTTCGTATAAAACTGGATAAAGACACCATCACTATTTCCGACCGGGGTATTGGAATGACCGCAGAGGAAATTGACAAATACATCAACCAGATCGCTTTTTCAGGCGCGGAAGAGTTTGTCGAAAAATACAAAAACAACGCAGCCGCGATCATCGGGCACTTCGGACTAGGGTTCTATTCGTCTTTCATGGTTTCTCAAAAAGTAGAGATTGTCACCCATTCATACAAAGAAGGTGCCGCAGCTGTAAAATGGAGTTGCGACGGAACTCCGGAATACTCATTGGAAGAAACGACGAAAGCCGATCGAGGAACCGATATTATTCTGTATATCGACGACGAAAACAAAGAGTTCCTCGATAAAAACAAGATTAGCGGACTGCTTACCAAATATTGCCGTTTCCTCCCGATCGAAATCGCATTCGGCAAAAAACAGGAATGGAAAGACAGCAAGTATGTAGATACAGAAGAAGATAATATCATCAACGAAACTAAACCAGCTTGGACACGGAAACCGGCCGAACTGAAAGAGGAAGATTACAAAAAGTTCTATCAGGATCTGTATCCAATGAGTGAAGAACCGCTGTTCTGGATCCATCTGAATGTGGACTATCCGTTTCACCTAACCGGGATCCTCTATTTCCCCCGGATTAAAAGCAACATCGATCTGAACAGAAATAAGATCCAATTGTATTGCAACCAGGTGTTTGTTACCGATTCGGTAGAAGGAATTGTTCCCGAATTTTTGACGCTTTTACACGGAGTATTGGATTCGCCGGACATCCCGTTGAATGTATCCCGTTCGTATCTGCAAAGCGATCAGAACGTAAAGAAAATATCGAGCCACATCACCAAAAAAGTCGCCGACCGTCTGGAAGAAATTTTTAAGTCAGACCGGGTACAATTCGAAGAAAAGTGGGACAGTCTAAAACTGTTTATTCAATACGGTATGCTGAGCGATGAAAAATTTTATGATCGCGGTGCCAAATTTGCTTTGCTAAAAGACGTAGATAATAAATATTACACGTTCGAAGAATACAAAACTCTTGTCAAATCCGAGCAAACGGACAAAGACGGTAATCTAATTTATCTGTATACCAACAGCAAAGACGATCAGTACAGTTATATCCAAGCGGCGAAAGACAAAGGGTATAACGTTCTTCTGATGGATGGACAATTAGATCCTCATGTTGTCAGCCAGCTAGAACAAAAATTCGACAAAACGCGTTTTGTCCGCGTAGATGGAGATACGATCGACAATATCATCCGCAAACAAGATACCAATAAGGTCGCTTTTACCGAAGATCAGCAAAAAGCGTTGCGGGAAGTGTTCAAAACCGCTATGCCGAAATTGGATAAAATAGAATTCATGGTTATGTTCGAAGCGCTAGGCGAGAATGCCAATCCGGTCATGCTGACCCAAAGCGAATACATGCGAAGAATGCGTGAAATGTCGGCTATGCAGCCGGGAATGTCGTTCTACGGGGAAATGCCGGACAGTTACAATTTGGTTCTAAACACAGACCATCCGCTGGTAAAGAAAGTGCTGGAAGAAACGGAACAGGCTTGCGACGAACAAACAACACCTATTTTGAACGATTTGAAAGGGTGGCAAGCACGTCAGTCGGATTTACGCGAAGCACAGAACAAGAAAAAGCCGGAAGAAGTGACAGAACAGGAAAAAGAAGATATGAAGACGACAAACCAAAAAATTGACGATTTAACAAATCAATATAATGCGATTCTCGCTGAATATGGAACAAAAAACAAATTAATCAGCCAACTGACCGACCTAGCTTTGTTAAGTAACGGGATGCTGAAAGGAGAAGCGTTGAGCAAATTTATCAGGCGCAGTGTACAAATGATTGGATGATTTTTCGAAATCGGACGAGACAAGTATAAAAGGCTGCCTGAAATCAGGCAGCCTTTTATGTCCATTTACCAGAATATTCGCTATTTTTGGATAGTAAAATTGTTCTTATGTTTAGACAATGTATCGTTTTTTCCCTTTTACTGCTTCTGTCCACTGGTCTCAACGCGCAAAAAGTAGGCCTGGTCTTAAGTGGAGGCGGTGCAAAAGGCGCGGCACATATAGGAGTAATTAAAGCATTGGAAGAGAATAATATTCCGATAGATTATGTCGCCGGAACTTCCATAGGAGCAATCATCGGCAGTTTATACGCAATGGGTTATTCTCCGGACGAAATGCTGGAACTGCTCCTTTCGAAAGATTTTGCTTACTGGCAAACGGGCATGGTGCAGGACAATTATATTTATTATTTTAAAAAACCCGACCCAACTCCGGAATTTCTTCATTTCTCTATTGATCTTACGGATTCCATTCAGGTGCACACCAATATCCTTCCGTCGAGCCTAATCAATCCTATTCAAATGAATCAGGCATTCATCGGATTGTATGCACAGGCAACCGCCAAAGCCGGCTGGAACTTTGATAATTTATTCGTTCCTTTTCGGTGTGTTGGTTCCGATATTTATAATAAAAAACCTATTATCTTCAGAAACGGAGATTTGGGAGACGCAGTCAGAGCCTCGATGACGTTTCCAATGGTCTTCAGGCCAATCTGGAAAGATGGCGTTCCCATTTTTGACGGCGGAATTTATGATAATTTCCCGATCAATCCGATGCGGGAAGCTTTTCAACCAGACTTTATTTTCGGTTCTGCCGTAGCAGGAACGAAAGTCAAACCTTCTAATAATCTGTATAATCAGATTGAAACCATGATCATGCAAAAGACGGATTACGAAGTCCCGGAAGAAGAAGGTATGATGATTAAATTTGATCTATCGACAGTTTCCTTGCTCGATTTTAACAGGGCAAAAGAATTGATGGAAATCGGCTATCAACACACGTTAACAAAGATAGATTCGATCAAACAAAGAGTAAAGCGGGAAGTTCCACTTGATTCGATAAACAGACGAAGAGAACTTTATAAGGAAAGTCTTCCTCCGCTCATCTTTAAAAACATCTACATAACAGGTGTCTCCGATCTACAAAAAAAATACATCGAAGCACAATTGCATCGGGACATAAACGAAGACTTTACGATGGAAGAATTCCGGCGGGCTTATTTCAAGATGCTGACGTCTTCTAAAATAAAAGAGATTACTCCGCATGCTATTTATAACCGGAAAGAAAAAAAGTTCGATTTATATCTTGATATCGTCGTTAAAGACGAAGCAAACATTGCGTTCGGCGGAAATATTTCGTCTCATCAGGCGAACCAATTGTTCGCAGGCTTCGGATATCAATCTCTGGGGATCTACGCAACAGATCTCAACGCCAATTTCCAAGTGGGAAACTCTTTTAGCGGATGGTTATTGAACGGAAGAGTTTATCTTCAGACGCGTATTCCAATGTACATCAATTTACAAACTGCTTATTCTTATAAGAAATATTCCGAAAGTCAATCTCTATTCTATAAAGATGTCGTCCCGGCATTTATAAAACAACAAGAACTTTACGCCAAATTTAAGTTAGGATTTCCATTCCTAACCTCAGCAAAAGCAGAAGTAGGCTTTACATACGGAAGAGCAACGGACATGTATTTTCAAAGCTCCAACATCTCGTTTTCGAATGCCACTTCCGACAAAAGTACGTACGACCTATTCTGCGGTTCGTTGAAAATAGAAGAAAACACACTAGATGCAAAACAATATGCAATTTCAGGAAAAAAACAATCTATCAATGCTCAATACGTTACCGGACTGGAAAAATATCATGCTGCCTCCAATTCCTACGACGGCCCATACCAATCGAAGACGCACAGTTGGCTGATGATTAAAGGACATATGCAACAATACAACACATTAAACGAACGATTTAACCTCGGCTACATGGGGGAAATCGTTATTTCCAGTAAAAATCTAATGAACAATTATACTTCATCCATTTTACAGGCTCCCGCTTTCACACCAACACCGCACAGCATGATTGTCTTTAACGAAGCATTCCGGGCAAACCAATACATTGCGGCCGGTATTTCCCCAATCATAAAGCTGAGTAAACTATTCCATTTCAGAACAGACTTTTATGCCTTTTCTCCGATTTATAAAATAAAAAAAGAAACAACGACAATAGAAAACAAAACGGCCTATACACCGTATAACGGACAATTTCTTAAGTCAATTGAGTACATGGGAGAAACCACTTTTGTCCTTCAACTACCTTTTGCCTCCATCAGCCTGTATGCAAACGGATATAGTTATCCTAAACATAATTTTAACTTCGGATTGAATATTGGATATCTGATATTTAATCCAAAAATGCTAGATTAAAGTCATAAAAAAAATTCAATAGCTTGCGATACAAAAAAGAAAATACTACCTTTGCACACGCATTTAAGAGTATTGGCCGCGTAGCTCAACTGAATAGAGTAGCTGACTACGGATCAGCCGGTTACAGGTTTGAATCCTGTCGCGGTCACTCTTTCTTTGAAATGTTTAAACAAATTTTTTGATTGGCCGCGTAGCTCAACTGAATAGAGTAGCTGACTACGGATCAGCCGGTTACAGGTTTGAATCCTGTCGCGGTCACTCTTTCTTTGAAATGTTTAAACAAATTTTTTGATTGGCCGCGTAGCTCAACTGAATAGAGTAGCTGACTACGGATCAGCCGGTTACAGGTTTGAATCCTGTCGCGGTCACAAATAAATAACGTTGGAATCGACATTTTCCAGCGTTTTTTATTTATATTCAATTCCGTTTTCAGATTCGAGATAAGCGATGGCAGTCAAAAAAAATATACAAGTGAAGTTTCCGGCATCCGAAAAAGTATATATCCCAGGGGAAATTAACCGGATACAGATAGGCGTAAGAAGAGTAAGCTTGTCAGATACTATTCTGACAAACAACGACGGAAGTAAATATGCTAAAAACAACAATCCGGTTATCCTGTATGATACCACAGGGCCATATTCCGATCCTAAAATAGAACTTAATCCACAAAAAGGAATTCCACGGATAAAAGAAGAATGGAATATCCGTCGAAAGGACCAGGTAAGAATAAGCGGCAAACTAATAGCCAAAAACGGGAAAAATATCACACAACCATTTTACGCCAAAAGAAGGATCATTACGCCGGAAATGGAATACGTTGCCATCCGGGAAAACCAACAGATCGAAGGACTGGGATTGAAATCGCATATTACGCCGGATTTCGTCAGAAAAGAACTTGCGGCAGGGCGAGCTGTGATTCCATCGAACATCAACCATCCGGAGGCCGAACCGATGATCATCGGAAAAAATTTTCTCGTAAAAGTAGCTTCAACTATACTGTATGAAGAAAATGTTTACGATCCGGAAACAGAAATGAGAAAAATTGCATGGAATTGTAGATGGGGAAGTGATTTGCTTGTGGAAGCTACGCAATGCGCCAGCCAAACGGAAAAAAGGGAAGTCTTATTAAGAAACAGTCCTGTCCCGTTTTGCACAACCCCTCTTCTCGATACATTCAGCCAAATTGAAAAACTGGAAGACTTGAATTGGAAATTCTTCCGGAACACCTTGGTCAGCCAAGCAGAACAAGGGGTAGATTGTATGATAATTCATGCTGGCTTTTTAAGAAAACACCTGAAATTGACGAACATTCGTCTAGCAGAAGTAGCTACAGAGACCGGAACAATTTTGCAGCAGTGGATGACTGTTACCCAAAAAGAGAATTTTCTATACACACATTTTACCGAGATTTGTGAAATCCTCAAACAATATGATGTAACAATTCTATTAGGAAGCGCATTACGTTCTCACTCAATCTATGACGCAAACGACTCTGCTCAGTTTGCGGAATTACGAGTATTAGGCGAATTGACGCAAAAGGCTAGGGAACAATTTGTGCAGGTTATCGTAGAAGGTCCTGGACATACACCGCTAAATAAAATTCAGGAAAATATAAAAGAACAACAGTACCTCTGTAAACAAACTCCGTTTTTCACAACCGGTTCAGTCAGCACGGATATTACCCCAGGGAACGAATACATTGCATCCGCCATTGGTGCAGCGCATATTGCCTGGTTAGGCGCGTCGTTAATCTCCGACCAATATTCCGGAAAAGACACGGAAATGATTAAAAATCGGCTGATCGCCCATAAAATCGCCGCGCATTCTGCCGATTTAGCCAAAGGCCATCCAGGAGCACAGATAAGGGATAACGCGTTGAGTAAAGCCCGTTTTGAAGGAAGAAAAAGAGACGTAATAAACTTATCTCTTGATCCAGCCAAAACCGCGAAATTCTTACAATAGCAGTAACCCGGATCCGGGAAGTTGCTGTTTGGCACATTCATAACCTTCGGCATATAGAGCCGCCAGTTTGTTTACGTTCTTTTCAGTACGGGTCACTTCCAATTCCCGTCGCGGACGAATCACAAGCACGTCTCCTTTTCTTTCGAGCGATTCAACATAATCGATCTGTTCGTTATAATGTTTATAACGAAGTTTCAATTGTTGCCTTAGTCGCGGATATTTCCGATAAATAAAACCAGGAAGATAAAAGTCTTTTTCTTTCTTCCGATAGCCTTTATTACGAGTAAGAACAACCACATTTTTCCGGAAACCATCCTGAAGCGATCGATGGAGAGGGATCGAATCGCAAACCCCTCCATCCACCATCGGAATACCGTCTACATACGTAATCGGACACATTACAGGCAAAGAACATGACGCCCGAATAATCGAAAGTAAACGATCCGGATCTGATTTTTCTTCAAAATATTCGGCTTCACCCGTCAAACAATTACTAGTTACAATAACAAAACGCTGATGTGTATTAAAAAACTTATCATAATCAAACGGATAATACTTTTCCGAAAAAACATTAAAAAGAAAATCCATATCAATCACTCCGCGTCCCCGCAAAAAAGGTAATAATCCAACATATTTATATTCCCTCATTAATTCCACGTACGAATAACGCGAGCGACCTCTCTGACGGGAAATATAAGAAACCCCATTACTAGCACCTGCGGAAACGCCGATCGTATAGGAGAAACAGATATTATTATCCAAAAAATAATCCAGCACTCCGGCTGTAAAGGCACACCGCATCCCTCCTCCTTCCAAAACCAATCCTGTTTGACTATCTATAGACATACACTTCGCAATAAACACATACAAAGGTATGTTTTTCATCTGAATTTAATGCAAATTGAATCATTTCAAATTCATTTAAGAATATCTAATAGATAACAATGACTAAATTTGAACAAATTTTATTTGTATTTTTGCATCTTAAATTTTGAAAAATAATACAATGTTAGGTTCTAAACAAATAAACAGAATTATCTATTATATCCTCTTCACCGTATCTGGTCATTTGCTTTACGCTCAAAATATTTTACCGGAAATACCTTACGAAACCAAAGACGAAAACAATATCCGAACCGAATTGGACGCAGGGCCACATTTCACTGCGTTCAAAGATAATTACGGACTGATCGGCACAACGATCGGAGCTAAACCGACGGGTCAAAATTCGGATGCAAAATACCAGTTAAGCATTATGCAACGTTTTACGGATAGCAACTTGCTTTGGAATTCCCATTTCTTTTTTCAATTTACGCTGACTTCTTACTTAAATGTCTTCGAACCATCGTTCCCCTTACACGATATTAGCATCAATCCGGGTTTCGGATTGAGAAAATATTTGTTCAAGAACGGAAAGTATATCGGAGAAAGCTACTTGATGATCGAGCACGAATCGAATGGGTTCGACAGCATTCAGTCACGCAGTTGGAATAAACTTTCCGTTGCTGCGACCATACAAATGACTAAGAATTGGGAATTTCAGGCAAAAGGTTGGATTCCGATTGTAGACGGACGTTATTCCCAACACATCCTGCGCTATCAAGGATTATTTTTTGTGGCGTCCAATTTCAGCACAAACAATAAAAGACTGAATCTTTCGATAATGTTTACTCCAACCTATCGGAAAAGGATCGGAATCAACTCACAATTTGAAATCAATTGCCGCCTACTAAACAAACAGCCCGTTTACGCCATTATGCAATATTACAACGGGTACGGAGAAAACCTATTGGATTATAACGTATATAAAAGTCGCTTGCGAATTGGATTTACGTTTAAGCCACGAGATTTCAACCGCTTTTAATCTCCGGATTCTATCCGCAGGAATCTAATTTGCGTTTAACAGACCACACACCGGTCTGTTGCCCCAAAATAGCCATGGCTATAAACAACGGAACACAAAAACGGGGAGTATCCAACCACATTCTCATCGAAAGAATAACGGGGATTGAGGCATGAATCAACAGCCACCAGGGAAGTGATAATTTCTTATAGCGTGTCCGCCATCTCCCTAAAGGGAAGTTTATAATATAGGCTATTATCGATACAACTATTATTTCCGGAATCATTCCATTCATTTTTCAAAAAATGCAAAGATATAAAATAGTGGCATACCCGCAATCGCCGATTACATCCACCGGCAGGATTCTTTCAAAAAAAGACAAGGCCTCGAACAGAAATTGTTCGAGGCCTCACCCGTTAGTATCTACTAAAAAACATCATTTTTTCAATGTAATTTCAATTACACCATTCTTCACATCCACACCATATTTTTCTTTAAACGTATCCAATATCCCCTCATCTTTATACACGGAAATAGATTGAATTGTAGAAGGATCAATATCGCTGAGCTCTTCGGTATACAATTCACCGTCTACAATAATAACCGGTGTATTCAGTCTCTTTTTCCAATCTTTCTGATATTCGTCTAAGTCTTTCGAAAATTCGTCACTTCGTTTAGTCGTAACCAGCACGATGCCCTGTGAGTCTTTCAAACCGTATTTTCTCAAAACCTCAGGAGAAGGATTCTTCAGCACATCCATCGATTGAATATTTTGAGGGTCGAGCAAACGCAAAGAGTCTTCCGAAATCGGCTTACTGTCTACCACAAAAAATACTTTACCCTTTAGCCCCTCCACTTTCAACGAATCCGGAGCCTGAGAAGAAAAGAATTCGGAAGGTTGTGTTACGTCCGGTAAAAATTCCGTAAATTTGACAGCAGAAAGCGTCTCTAATTCATGCGAGACTTCGGGGCGGGCAAAAGCAACAACAGCCATCGCTGCCAGGGGAAAAATGCCGATTAATTTCAGCTTCCCCCATGGATTTGATTTACTTTTTAACATCATAATAATTCTAAGTTTTAAATTGCTTTGATTAAAACTGTTGGCCACGGAAATGAAGCGCTGTGAGCCAACAGTTTTTTTTATTAATAACAGTTGATATTTTTTCGCATCGATACCATGTTGAATAACGGCCTCATCAGCCTGGTATTCATGTAACGTTTGCAAATCCTGTCTAAAAAGCCAAGCAGCAGGATTGAACCATTGCAACAATACACAGATATTCATAAAAATCAAATCATACGCATGACCGGCTTCAACATGCGCTTTTTCGTGAAGCAGAATCTCTTCTCCATTTTCAGCCCAATCTTTCGATGAAAGGAACACATGATTCATCCAACTAAAAGGAGAACAGTCTTGATCGAGCAACCAAACTGAAACCCTATCAATTTGCAGATGACGCGCTTTCTTCATAACATTTCGGATTTTAAGCATCGATCGCCCGATTTGAAACAAGAGAAAAGCCACACCCATTCCATACAAATAAAAAAAGAAAACATACCAAAAATGAGAAGAATCCTCACCTTCCTTTTCCGATGCCAAAAGCACCCATTTTTCCCAGTCGGCCGATTGCTGCTGCACAAACACCGGTTGCTCCACCGAGACCGGAATAAACGGAAGCAGGAAGGCCGCTACCGTCATGGAGAGCAAAACGATACGGTTGAACCGGAAATACGTATCCCTCCACAAAAAAAGACGGTAAAACAAATAAAAAAGTACCAAACAGAAACCCGACTTCAGCATATAAACCAAAAAGTATCCCATCACTTCTTTCTTTTATCCGCCTGTTCTACCTCATCAATCAACTGGCGCAAATCTTCCACCGAAATTTTATCTTCCTTAATCAACGAAGAAACCACTCCTAAATACGAATTATTAAAATATTTTGAAATAACCCCTTTTAACGTATTCGTCCGGTACATTTCCTCGTTCACAAGTGCAAAATACTGATATGTGTTGCCAAAACTGCGGTGAGAAAGAAACCCTTTTTCTTCCAGACCTCTAACTATCGTTGATAAAGTATTGAAGTGCGGCTTTGGTTCTTCATAATAGTCCAAAAGTTCTTTCACAAACAAAGGCCCCTTTTCCCAAAAAAAGCCCATTAATTCCTCTTCTTTAGTTGTCAGTTTCTTCATGATTTACTATTTGTACAGCAAATAAACTAAAAAAACAGCTCGGAAACTAAACTTTTTAGTTAACAAACTAAAAAGTTTAGTTTAAAACAGAAAACCTAAAGAAAACCCCATCATATTCAATCGTTTATCTATAACAATATTTTCGGGTAAAGGAACATGATCTTCTACAGTCTTGAAATTTTTTTCCCGGTGGTTTATTCCTACCTCATATGTAAAGTCAAAAAACAAGCGCCAGAGTGTTACCCCCACTCCCCCAACCAGATTCATCCGAAAAGGCCTATCGTCGCTGGTATATATATCATTATAATTATCTAAATTGGTCGTATAACGTATTCTATAATTATATTTTATTTTTGGACCCGCCATAAAAGACAATCCAAAGGGACCTTCTTTCACAATACTATATCCTATCATTACCGGCAATTCAAACGAATTAATTTTCAAATTAAAACGGCTATTCAAATCACTAACATACGCAGTTTCGCGCAAAGTCATATTCTCCGGCAAACGGAAATATATTTCACTTTCCGTACGATGAAGCGAAATACTGGGTTGAATAAAAAAACGATCGAAATTAATCCGACAAAAAACAGCCGCCATATACCCCACCTTATACTCGACCCGGGTATTTTCAGCGCCCACACTTAT
>JAQVZS010000001.1:0-65610 GCA_028708075.1 Massilibacteroides sp. | reverse complement strand
CCACAAGAAATCATGGCCGCAGGCAGCGGATAAATCATTGTTCCGGGCTTCCAATCCTGTTTCATTTGATAACAATATCTTCTTTATTAATTTTACGTTCGCAATACCGGCAGCGAAGCGTCCCCTTCGCTTTGTCGATCACATCAAAATGCGTCGCCATCGGTTCATTATTTGTAATACATTTCGGATTATTACATTTCACCAATGCCGTAATCTCGTCGGGTAATGTCACCTTCTTTTTTTCAACGACTTCGAAATCACGAATAATATTCAAAATCACATTCGGAGCAATCAGTGCGATACGATTAATGACATCCTCTTCAAAAAATTTGTCGGAAACCTTGATCACCCCTTTAAGCCCCATTTTATTGCTCTTAAAGTTATTCCCGATCGTAATCGTGTTATTCATTTGCTCCAAGCCCAATAAGGAAGCAACCTTAAACAAACGGTCGGGCGGTATATGATCGATCGCTGTTCCGTTTTCCAATGCAGCCACCTGCATCTCACGTCTTTTTTGCGTTGACATAGTTTTAACCTTTAACAGTAATTCCTAAAACTTCACAGATTATCGCCTCGCGCGTAAATAAACCGTTCCGCGCCTGCTGAATATAGTACGCCTTCGGATTATCATCCACATTGTAAGCAATCTCGTTCACCCGGGGTAGCGGATGTAAGATCCGCAAATTATCCCGGCTATTATCCAGCATATTTTTACGCAGAATATATACATTCTTTACGCGTTCGTATTCTTCCAAATCGGTAAAACGCTCACGTTGAACGCGCGTCATATAGAGAATATCCGATTCATTAATAATTTCCTCCGTAAACATAGAATGCTCATAATAGGCAATTCCATGCTTGTCGCAAAAGTTCTTTTGCTCATCCGGCATACGCAATTCATCCGGAGCTACGAAATGAAACGTCGGGTTAAAGTGCGACATTCCGACAATCAACGAATGAACCGTACGTCCATATTTTAAATCCCCAACCATCGTGATAGTCAAATCGGTCAGTTTCCCCTGCGTCTTTCGGATTGAATACAGATCCAGCAATGTTTGCGAAGGATGCTGATTTGCGCCGTCACCTGCGTTGATGATCGGTACATTCGTCACTTCAGAGGCATAACGCGCCGCGCCTTCTAAATAATGACGCATAATGATCAGATCGGCATAATTACTCACCATAAGGATCGTATCCTTTAAGGTTTCTCCCTTAGATGAACTCGTCGTCGAAGCATCCTGAAAACCGATCACTCGCCCACTCAGCCGGTTTATCGCCGTTTCAAAACTCAGTCGGGTTCGAGTAGACGGCTCAAAAAAAAGGGTTGCCGCTACTTTCCCTTCCAGTAGTTTACGATTAGGATTGGCTTCAAACAATGCTGCGTTGTCCAATATACGGATAATATCCTCTTCCGTACACTGATCGATAGAGACTAAACTGTTGCTTTTCATGTTTGTTTTATTTCAGACTATCCATGCAAATGTATAAAAAAAGCGGAGACTTCAGAAGTCTCCGCTTTCTATTATTTCAAGTAATCCGTTAAAGCCTGCGGTAAATAAAAAGTATTATTCGCATCTACATAAACGATAACCGAATTCAAACGGATTTCCTCGTTCGCCTTCTTTCCTCCTTTTACAATATTCGTAAAAGGTGTGATGGTTAATTGTTTCTTTTTATTCTTCACAACCAATACAGGGAACGCCCCATCCTCTTTCGGCGCCTTCACTTCATATTTATAATCTTTAAATACTTCCGTGTGTTTTGCGAAATTTTTTGCCGTCAAACCGTCCAGTTGACCGCTAATTCCCATCAACGCACAGAGATACTCATTCAATTCAATGTTTGTATGCATGCCGAGAGGGAGATCGCCTTGCGGATGATAAGCTGCCAAAAAAACTTCTTCACCCGTATGTCCTCCGGTAGTAAAGCCAAAACAAGTTTTCGACGTCAACAGTTTCGCCATGAAAGAAGTCAGCGAACCACTGTACATTGAAGGTTCCACCCCTTTTGAAGTACGTTTATCTTCGGGAATCGGGCTATTCACATAATCCTTACAATTGTTCAATGCAAGCAATTCTTTCTCATTCAGTTCAAATCCGGCATATTCCCTGAAAACATTTTGCACTTCTGAATAAGGGACCTTATTCACTTTTCGCGCGAGACCTTCCGCGGTCAGTTTATACTGAGCAAATTGTCCAAACAACTGATCTTTCGTCAATTTATCATAACCATGACAACGATCTACACCAATACTGATCCCGCTATTTCCATGGTCGGGCAAAATAACCACCGCCGTTTCTCCATTTTTACGGGCAAAATCCAACGCCGCACCACAAGCCCGATCGAATGCCAAAAAATCCGTAGCCATTCCTATCGGATCGTTGCTGTGCGCAGCCCAGTCCACTTTACTGCCTTCTACCATCAGGAAAAACCCATTTTCATTGCGTGAAAGTTTTTCAATCGCCATACGTGTCATTTCTTCGATAGACGGTTGCTCACTCGGATTCCGATCCAGATCATAATCCATTGCTTTCTTTCCGTACAACGCCCACATCTTGTCACCTTTATCGGCGCGCATCGCTTTAAGGTCATTCTTGTAAACAGTATACCCGTTCGATTTCAGATAAGCCTCGCCTTCTTCTGAAAGCAAAGAAACACCGCCGCCAATTACAACCGATAAATCGTTATGTACCATTTGCGGAGCAATCCATTCGTATTTACCCCGCTTATAGCTATGCGCCGAACAATCCGCCGGCGTCGCATGCGGAAATTCGCAGGTAAACACCAATCCTGTAGACTTGTTGTCCAATTGTTTCACGGCTTCCAGAACCGTTGTCAACGGTTGATAAGCGCGCTCGGGATCTATCGGATAAATATCATTTTCCGGATCAGCAACAGGATAAGTCGAAACATAACCCGTCAGACTGGGTATTCCGGTCATATAACAAGAAGTAGTTGGCGCAGAGTCCCCGATCGGTGCATTCGACGAATGCGTACGAACCGTACCGCAAAGAAACGGATCGATATTCAACTTCGGTTTATCCGAATTAGTATACCATTGTAACCAGCGTGCCATCGATACCGTGGCCAATGATGTTCCGTCCGGAATCATCAAGATCAGGTTCTTTACCGGCTTTACCTCTTGCACGTTCTCCGCCTTAACAGGGAGAAAAATCATTAGAAGCAAAAGACCTAATGCAATCGTTTTTTTCATTTCATTTCTATTCTAAGTTAATAATATTTTCTTCCGCACACGTTAATTTTTCCACACCTCGCGCCGTCACCAAAAAGCTGTTTTCAATTCCCACCGCACCTACACCGGGAATCACAAATTTAGGTTCGAGAGCAAAAACCATTCCTTCCGCCAGCACATCTTTAGAGCGTAGGGTAAACACAGGCAATTCATTAATCTGCAAACCGATTCCATGACCTACGAATTTCGCCTGTTGTTTTGTTCCCATGAAATAGGAAGCTAATTTCGCCTTTTCAACGATCGCTTCTGCCACCCGGTAGACATCCGCCGCCGGAAATCCCGGTAAAGCTTTCCCTTCGATCTCCTGCTGAATTTCTATCGATACTTGATGTGCCTTATAAGCTAATGCCGGCAATTTCCCAACGGAAAAGACACGCGTCATATCCGAAGTATAAGCCGTATAATTACCGGCCATATCGATCATCACAGCTATTCCTTCTTTTAGCAAAGTCCCATTGGCACCCAAAGGACACGACGGATCGATACCCGCGCCTCCTAAAGCAAAATCGAAAGGTGAAGGAGCCTCAGCATTTTCACCTGCCAGCAAACTACCCATAAAAATATCCATATTGGTCCCAAAAACACGGAAAAGTCCGAAGGAACCATTTCTTCGCATCAAATGTTCGATCTCGTATTGAAAATCCAAATCGGTCATTCCGGAACGATAACACGACGGGATACCGGCATATGTCTTAGTATGTATCCGGCCTGAAATCCGGAACTGTTCGATTTCCCAAGATGTCTTAATACTACGCAAATCTCGCATCATCGCTGTCGCATTTCCGGTTTTTTCGGGGGCAAACAGTTTATCCAGCCGCACATAATCGTTATACGTCAACTCATCGGCTTCTAATAAAAGCGAACGGGGCTTCTCTATTCCCAAGTCGACTAAATAATCCAGAATCTGCTCAGGCTTGCGAACGTAATAAACACCATCACCTTCCAACCCATTCGGACGCTTTACAAAGAACAAGGGATCTCCTGCCGCCGGCAGATAAAAATAACCATTAAAAATTTGTCCGGATACATAAAACAGATTAACACCCATAGTCAACAAACAGGCATCAAAGCCTTTTTGATTCATCTCTCGCTGGATATTCCTCCATTTGATTTTCAAATCATCAACGAGCTCTTTTCTAATCATCATATTTATTAATCGTTCGTATTAATGATCCAAAGGTAATCAATAATTTTGCTGTTTTCGTCCTGTTAATTTAAAATAACACGAGTTTTGACAATCTTTTCCACACGCCTATTTCACGCTGTTTATCGCGATAAATGCTTCTTCTCGATGCCGTCAAAACAGATAGAAAATTCATCCCTATGAGAAAAAATGAAATTAAATTATTGATTTTCAAGTTAACCTAAGGATTAAAAAAATCGTATCGAACGTTTTAAAAAAAGATACCGAAGATTTTAAAAAACGTTCGGTATCTTTTTTTTAAATCATAGGGATGAATTTTTACAATGATAATCAATATGAAACGCTCCACTATGGGGCTTTTTTAAAACGAAAATTCATCCCGAAGAAGGTTTGGATACAGCGTTCGGGATAAGAAGTGGGTATATCAAGAAGCTCTAGAAAAGCAAAAAAACGCAAATTAATCTTTCGACTTGCCGGTCATTATATCCAATACCATCCGATCTGTCGTTTCCATTCCCACCGAACCAATCTCGGTCAAATTCCGGATCGAGATATCTACATCGTTGTCGATGATCCCTTCCACTTCCGTCACTACCCGGTTTTCCATCGCCATTAAAGCCGATAGCATCGCCGTCGAGACACCACTAGATACTTTCATAGCACAACTTGGTTTAGCACCGTCGCAAATCATTCCCGTCAAGTTTCCGATCATATTCTTAATCGCATAAGAAATCTGCTCGCGAGTACCCCCCATCAAATAAGTAATACCACAACTTGCACCTGTTGCCGCGACCACACAGCCGCACAACGCTGAAAGTCGACCGAGATTTTGTTTAATATAAACAACCATCAGGTGACTTAACATCAAGGAGCGGATCAACTGTTCTTCCGAACAATGGATATCTTCGGCAAAAGAAAGAACCGGCAAAGTAGCGGCAATCCCCTGGTTTCCACTACCCGAATTACTCATCACCGGAACCATTGCGCCTCCCATGCGAACGTCGCAGGCGGCAGACGTCAACGAAAGCATATGTGTCAACGGCGAATCACCAAGATATTTCCGCCCGTTCCGCCCCGAAACAATCCTTCCCACAGAATGTCCGAAATCACCTCTACCCGCCTCTTCTGCTGCTTTCCTATTCAATTGTGCCGCCTCAAGAATAAAACAAATCTCATCCAAAGGAGAATTCATGGAAAATTCATAAACCGTGTTAAAACACAAAGGATATTCGGCATCGTCCGGTTCGGGTTCCAGCGTTCCGTCGACTTTCGTCAAACTATTCACGAGTACGTCCCGGTTTTTTTCAATATAGACAAAACGGGTATGTTCGCCTGCAATGATAGCTTTTGAATACGCTTCGCCATTCCGACAAACTGCTTCGATATACAATTTATCTACATTTTCTTTTAAAAAAATACCGATCTTTTTAGCGGCAATCATCGCTTTACCCTCTTCTAACGCTGTGGAAGTTATGTCGCGCAGGACTTCCAACGCATACGCCGACTTACCAATCAAAGCACCCAAAGCAACCGCTATAGGCAAACCCACCATTCCGGTACCGGGGATTCCCACTCCCATCGCATTTTTCAGCACATTCGCACTCAAAAAAACGTCGATCCGCTCGGGTTTTCGCGCCAATAGTTCCGTAGCCTTCGCGACAGCAAGGGCAACGGCAACTGGCTCGGTACATCCGATTGCTGGAATCACTTCTTTTTTCAGTAAAGCGATAATCTGTTTTCGAACCTTTTTTTCCATAGAATTAGAAACAGCAATTTCTCTAATGACCACAACCGCGGCAAAGGTACATATTAACTCAGAACATAAAAGGTTTTTTAATTATCTTTGAACACGCAACCATGAACTGTATTTAAAATGGCAAAACAAGGCACAATATTGGTCGTCGACGACAACAAAGCTATTCTCTCGGCAATGCGAATGCTGTTGGAGAACGTCTTTGAGAACATTATAGCTATCTCATCGCCGGAACAAATCCGAACAATTTTGCAAAAAACAACTCCGGACGTCATTCTTTTGGACATGAATTTTAAAGCAGGAGTCAACAATGGCAACGAAGGACTTTTCTGGTTGGCGGAAATACGAAAGATAGAAGCTTCGATACCGATTGTTCTGTTTACGGCTTATGCCGATATCGATTTAGCTGTAAAGGGAATTAAAGAGGGTGCGGCGGATTTTATCGTCAAACCCTGGGATAATGAACGGTTGATACAAACACTACTGAAAGTAGCTTCACTTGGGAAAAAAGATAATCGGCAAAACAAAGAAAAAAACAACAACTCCGCTTCTCCCCGAATGATTTGGGGGGAAAGTCGGGCGATGCTGGATTTACGTATCTTAATAGAAAAAGTGGCAGTCACCGACGCAAATATCCTAATTACCGGAGAAAACGGTACCGGAAAAGAAATGTTGGCAAGGGAAATACATGCCTTGTCAAAACGGCGAAAGAACATCATGATTCCGGTAGATATGGGTGCTATCACAGAAACCTTGTTCGAAAGCGAACTATTCGGACATGCAAAAGGGGCTTTTACGGACGCAAACACAGATAGGCCGGGCAAATTCGAAGCAGCCAACGGTGGAAGTCTTTTCCTGGACGAAATAGGGAACCTGCCCTATCACCTTCAAGCCAAACTGTTGACGGTTATTCAAAGCAGAAGCGTGGTACGCGTGGGAAGCAACCAACCAATCCCGGTGGATCTCCGTCTGATTTGCGCTACAAATCGTGATTTGGAAGAAATGGTGGACAAGGGGTTGTTCAGGGAAGATCTTCTTTACCGGATTAACACTATACATGTACGAATCCCTTCTCTAAGGGAACGAAAAGAAGATATACTTCCGCTGGCGACCGTTTTCCTGTCTAAATATTGTTCTATTTACGGAAAACCGGAGATGAAGCTTTCACGCGAAGCAGAAAATAAATTAAAACAACATCCCTGGTTCGGTAATATCCGCGAATTGGAGCATACAATGGAAAAGGCAGTCATCATCAATGACGAAAACATCTTAGACGAAATCGCGATTGACTTAAATAAAAATAAGAACAAAGCACAAAAGGAAACGACGACGCTGGAAGAGATGGAATATAAAATGATTAAAGAAACCATTGATAAATTCGAGGGTAACCTTTCTTTAGTCGCTCAACAACTGGGTATTTCCAGGCAAACACTATACAATAAAATTAAACGATACGAACTATAATCTATTCTGATGTTGAGGTTTTTTTTAAAAAGACTTTCTTTATTATTGTTGATGCTTACCGGTTTTTCCGTTGGCACAACCTGCCTTTTGCTCCAAAAGGAATGGATATGGGGTGGTATAGCGCTTATCGGCTGGATCGTTTCATTCAGATTTGCACTGCGGAAATACCGGCGAAACGCCCAAAAAGTAGCTTTTCTTTTTGATGCGATCGACAATGGGGATCAGGCGTTCAGTTTTGCAGAAAGAGGGATCTCGTCGAGCGACGAGATGGTGAACAATTCGCTGAACCGAATTAACAAAATTTTGTTTCAAGCAAAAGCGGAAGTAATTGAAAAAGAAAAGTACTACGAGCTGATCATTAATTTTGTGAACACAGGTATTATTGTAATCGATGAAGCCGGCTATGTATTCCAGACAAATAAGGAAGCGTTACGTCTGCTGGGCTTATCGGTTTTCACCCACATCAAACAATTATCCCGAATCGACCCGAAACTGGAAGAAGTGATAGCCAAAATTCATCCCGGAGAGAAACAGCAAGTCAGCTTTTCGAACGAATGGGGGATGATGCATCTGTTGGTTCAAGTCTCGGGCATGGAACTCCAATCGAAAAGAGTACGTATCTTAGCAATCAACGATATTAACAAAGAACTGGATGAGAAAGAAATCGACTCGTGGATGCGCCTAACCCGAGTATTGACACACGAAATCATGAATTCTATCACGCCGATCACCTCGCTCAGCGAAACGCTGTTATCATCGAAATCGGCAATCAGTCCGGATATAAATAACGGACTTCAAGTAATCAACACCACAGCCAAAAGTTTAATGTCTTTTGTAGAATCGTATCGTAAATTCACCCATATCCCGACCCCCAGTCCAACGCTTTTCTATGTGGCACCTTTCGCAGAACGGCTCAAACAATTGACACAACACCAAAAAAAATATCAAAACATAAAAATAGAAATAGAAATCTTACAGGAAGATCTGATCGTTTACGCCGATGAAAATCTAATCGGTCAGGTAGTGCTCAATATTCTGAAAAATAGCCTTGAGGCTATTGGAGACGAACGAACAGACGGAATCATTATTTTCAGAGCGTATACAGATAAACAGGAAGCGGTGATCATGGAGGTCTGGAACAACGGGCCACTAATTCCGTCAGATGTGATGGAGCATATCTTTGTTCCTTTCTTTACCACCAAAGAAAAGGGAAACGGGATCGGTCTATCCGTATCCAGACAAATCATGCGTCTTTCGGGAGGAAGCATTTCGGTCAAATCGGATCTTACTTCCGGAAAGACTTGTTTCACTCTTTCTTTTCCTTAAAATAAGGGGTTTGATTATGTAGCTTATTAAGAAATCGTTACTTTTGCATAGTTATAAAAAACTGAGAGTGATATGAGCGATCTGAAAACAAACGAAGACGTAAAGAAAAGCCTGAATTTTATAGAATCAATTGTAGAAAAAGATTTAGCGGAAGGGAAAAACAGCGGACGCGTACAGACCCGTTTCCCGCCGGAACCGAATGGATATCTGCATATTGGTCACGCCAAAGCTATTTGTATTGATTTCGGAATTGCCGAACGATATAACGGAACATGCAACTTACGGTTCGACGACACAAATCCGGTGAAGGAAGACATTGAATATGTAGATTCTATCAAAGAAGATATCCAATGGCTGGGGTTTCATTGGAACAAAATTTACTATGCTTCGGATTATTTTCAACAACTTTGGGATTTTGCCGTGAAGCTGATTCAGGAAGAAAAAGCATATATTGACGAACAAAGTTCCGAGACTATCGCGGCTCAAAAAGGAACGCCTACGCAACCGGGGATTGAAAGTCCGTACCGAAATCGTCCGATTGAAGAAAGTCTGGACTTATTCAAACGAATGAATGATGGCGAATTTGAAGAAGGAAGAATGACGTTGCGTGCGAAAATAGACATGGCTTCGCCGAACATGCACTTCCGCGATCCGATTATTTATCGCATCATCAAACATCCGCACCATCGTACGGGTACAATCTGGAAGGTTTATCCAATGTATGACTTCGCACACGGACAGAGTGATTATTTCGAAGGAGTGACACATTCAATCTGCACACTCGAATTCGAAGTTCATCGTCCATTGTACGATTATTTTATCGACTTGTTGAAAGAAAACGACAATTACCGTCCGCGCCAGATCGAATTCAACCGTTTGAACCTGACTTACACGGTAATGAGCAAACGAAAACTACTTCAATTGGTAAAAGAAGGATTAGTAAACGGATGGGACGACCCGCGTATGCCGACAATCTGCGGATATCGCCGCCGGGGATATACGTCAGAATCGATCCGGAACTTCATCGACAAGATAGGCTATACAAAATACGACGGAATTATCGACGTGGCTTTGCTCGAACATGCCGTGCGCGAAGATTTGAATATCTGTGCTCCACGCGTATCAGCGGTATTGAATCCTGTGAAGTTAATTATCTCTAACTATCCGGAAGGGCAGGTAGAAATGATGGAGGCAGTTAATAATCCGGAAGATCCTTCTGCAGGCACGCATAGGATAGAATTCACCCGCGAACTGTATATTGAACGGGACGACTTCATGGAAAATGCGCCAAAGAAATTTTTCCGAATGACCCCCGGGCAGGAAGTCAGGCTAAAGAGTTCGTACATCGTAAAATGTACGGGATGTAAAAAAGATGAGAACGGAAACGTGATCGAAGTTTATGCGGAATATGATCCGCTCACGAAAAGCGGAATGCCCGAAAGCAACCGGAAAATAAAAGGGACTTTACATTGGGTATCTGTCGAACATAGCCTGCCGGCGGAAGTACGTTTATACGATCGCCTATTTACGGTGGAAAATCCAAGTGAAGAAAAAGACCGGGATTTCCATGAATTGCTTAATCCGGACTCTTTAACGGTGTTGACCAACTGCCGCGTAGAGAAAGAATTAGCAAATGCAAAACCGTACGATCATTTTCAATTCCAGCGGCTTGGTTATTTTAATCTGGATCCGGACAGTAAAGAAGGAAAACTTATATTTAACAGAACAGTCTCGTTGAAAGACACTTGGACAAAAGTCAAAGATAAATCCTGACTTTTCATTCAACAGAGAAGGAACAACATATGAAACAAAACAAAGCGTCTCAACTTCTAGAGAGGTATTTATCTGCACAAGAGAAGGGAAAAGAAGTGTATTTTGACGCCGATGAAATTGACGAGATACTAGAAAATCTGGAAGAAGCAGATGATTATACGTATTACGAACCGATATTGTCGCTGGGACTCCGTCTTCATCCGGGCAATACGGATTTACGTATAAGACAATGCAAACTACTTATTTATAACGAAACGTACGAAGAGGCGTTAACAATGATCGAAAGTATCGCGGAAACGGATAATTTCGACTTGGAGTTATTGCGCTTGGAATGTTATTGCGCGCTAAACCAGTATCACAAAGTAATTAGCTACATAGAGAGCCATATCGATGAGAAATCAGATGAGTTGGAAGAAGCTTTTGAATATTTGACGCCCATAATCAATGACTTGGAAATGCCGGAAGAGACACTGGATTTTATCCAACGTGGACTTCGTCTTTTTCCGGATAATCTGGTGCTCAAAGATGAATTATGCCTGCATCTGGAATCAATCGGAGATATCGACGGCGCAATTAAGGTTTGCAATGAAATGATTGACAAAAACCCTTATTCCGTCGATTACTGGTTCATGCTGGGACGACTATATTCGATGTCTGCCGATTATGAACGGGCAATAGAAGCCTTTGATTTCGCCTTGACGTGCGACGATTCGGACAGCGAATTAAAAATACTCAAGGCTTATTGTTTATACATGAACGAAAACTACGAAAAAGCAATCGAAGTCTATCTGGAAGTATTGAATACAGAAAAGGATATGAGCGATCGCATCCATCCGTTGCTGGCAGAATGTTATATCAAATTGGAAAAGTTCGAAGAGGCATATAGTATTCTTAAAAAACGGTTAAAGAACAGAGATACAAACCAAGATGATGATGTCTCTAATTATTTAAACTTTATCCGCTGCTGTATAGAGACAGAACGGGAAGAAGAAGCAACTACCGCTATAAACGAAGCGATCTCATATTATCCGGACAATATCCGGTTACTCTCTATTCTGGCCATTAAATATACTGAAGAAGGAAATGGAAATGAAGCCCGAAGAATTACGGATAAATTATTCCGGCTTATCGACCAAGTAAGTGATAGTTATACGGACGTGGATAATGCAGAAAGTCTATTTCAGACAGCACAATATTTAAATTTGAAAAATGAAATAACCGAAGCATTAAAATATTATCAAAAAATATTGGCAATCGATCCGGATATGCCATTAATCAATATGTATATTGCAATGGCTTATTTATCTTTGGGCGATCTGGACAAGTTCGGCGAATATTACAAAAAAACGTCGCCGGAAGAATTGCTTGATTTTTTCAGCCAATCAGAATTGAGTTTTGAAGACCTGCAAAGAAATCTTCAAAACAAACATATCGAACCCGAAGATCTGACGAAAGAATTTCTTAATAACAAGGACCACCAAAATTAAGTGAGGGGGGAAACTCGTTGAAATGGATAAATTGGAGATACACGTTGGATTTATCACATTAGTTCTTAACTTTGCAAGTCTACACGGAAATACATAATTAGTAGTATATGGCTAAAATAAAAGGAGCGGTAGTAGTTGATCAAGAAAGATGCAAGGGATGCGATCTATGTGTTGTCGCCTGTCCGACAGGTGTATTAGAACTTCATCCCCGTGAGGTCAATAACAAAGGATATCACTACGCATACATGAAAAACCCGGATGATTGCATCGGTTGTTCGAGTTGTGGATTAGTTTGTCCGGACGGATGTTTAACTGTCTACAAAGTTAAATTGTAAAATGAATCAATCTCAAACCGGTATGGCAAAAGATATTAAATTAATGAAAGGAAATGAAGCCGTTGCTCATGCCGCCATCCGTTACGGCGCAGACGGTTATTTCGGTTACCCCATAACTCCTCAATCGGAAATATTGGAAACACTTATGCTGGAGAAACCGTGGGAAACGACAGGAATGGTCGTGCTACAAGCCGAAAGTGAAGTGGCGGCAATCAATATGGTATATGGAGGTGCCGGTACAGGAAAACGGGTCATGACTTCTTCGTCAAGTCCCGGCATCAGCCTGAAACAAGAAGGGATCTCTTATCTTGCGGGAGCGGAACTACCTAGTCTTATTGTTAACGTAATGCGTGGAGGTCCCGGATTGGGAACCATACAGCCAAGTCAGGCGGATTATTTCCAAACGGTCAAGGGCGGTGGACACGGAGACTACAGATTAATCACCCTTGCTCCTTATTCCGTTCAGGAGATGGCGGACTTTGTAGGACTTGGCTTCGAATTAGCGTTTAAATACTCCAATCCGGTAATCATGTTGGCCGACGGAATCATCGGACAAATGATGGAGAAAGTAGTTCTTCCTCCTTTTCATCCGAGAAAAACGGACGCGGAAATTATAGCCGAATCTCCTTGGGCTACACAGGGAAAACCTGCCGGACGTAAACCGAACGTTATTACATCGTTAGAATTAGATCCGGCCAAAATGGAAGAAAACAATCTTCGCTTTCAGGCGAAATACAGAAAAATAAGCGAAAACGAAGTCCGTTACGAAGAATTTCGTTGTAAAGACGCCGAATATCTGCTTATTGCATTCGGTTCGTCTGCACGTATTTGTCAAAAAGTTGTTGAAAACGCCCGTAATGAAGGAATTAAATTAGGGTTGTTGAGGCCGATCACTTTATGGCCTTTCCCAACGAAAATTATCCAACAATATGCTTCTCAAGTCAAGGGAATGTTATCGGTCGAACTTAACGCCGGACAAATGGTGGAAGATATACGTTTGGCTGTAAACGGGAAAGTCAAAGTCGAACATTTTGGACGTTTAGGGGGAATTGTATTTACCCCGGATGAAATATTGGAAGCATTTAAACAAAAAATTTATTGAGAATATGCGACGCGGAAGTAAAGCTGATGAGATTATAACCATGGCATTTATGGTATTTGCCGTTATCGCCGGCGGATGTCTGCTGTTTATCAATAACCGCTTATATTTTTATATTTTAGGTGGCATCGCAGTAGCGATTCGCGTAATACAATATATTCTCAGATTTTTCAAATAAAATAGAAATTATGGAACTATGCGATATTATCAAACCGGAGAATTTGGTTTATAAAAAACCGGATTTAATGAATGACAACCCGATGCATTATTGCCCAGGTTGCAGTCATGGTGTTATTCATAAACTGATAGCAGAAGTAATCGAAGACATGGGTATGAACGAGAAAACAATTGGTGTTTCTCCGGTAGGATGCGCTGTTTTCGCGTATAATTATTTGGATATTGACTGGCAGGAAGCGGCTCATGGACGTGCGCCAGCGATTGCTACGGCGATTAAACGGCTGAATCCCGCGAAAATGGTCTTTACGTATCAAGGAGACGGTGATTTGGCTGCTATCGGAACAGCGGAAACCATTCACGCAGCTAACCGAGGAGAAAATATCGTGATCGTTTTCGTTAATAATGCAATTTACGGAATGACAGGAGGACAAATGGCACCAACCACGTTGGAAGGTATGGCGACTTCGACTACTCCTTATGGGCGGGATGTCCATCTGAATGGTTATCCGTTGAAAATATCCAATTTATTAGTTCAATTAGAGGGGACGTGTTACGTGACCCGTCAAAGTGTGCAAAATCCGGCTGCTGTTCGAAAAGCAAAAAAAGCACTGCGGAAAGCATTCGAAAATTCCATGATGAGCAAAGGAACTTCTGTCGTTGAATTCGTGTCGACTTGTGCTTCAGGGTGGAAAATGACACCAGCCGAAGCAAATGAATGGATGGAAGAACATATGTTCCCAGCCTATCCATTGGGCGATCTAAAAAATATTGATTGAGGATGAAAAAAGAAATTATCATTGCCGGATTCGGAGGACAGGGTGTTCTCTCCATGGGGAAAATATTAGCTTATTCAGGACTGATGGAAGGTAAAGAGGTTAGTTGGATGCCTTCGTACGGGCCGGAACAAAGAGGGGGAACAGCCAATGTAACAGTCATTTTAAGTGATGACCCTATTAGTTCTCCTATTTTAAACGAATACGATATTGCGATCATCCTGAATCAACCTTCGCTGGATAAATTCGAAAGTAAAGTTAAAAGCGGCGGTATTCTTATCTATGATGGATATGGGATACACACACCAGTGAAAAGAACTGACATTGATGTTTACCAGGTAGACGCGATGGATACAGTTGCTGAAATGCAAAATGAAAAGGCGTTTAATATGCTTATTCTGGGCGGACTGCTAAAAGTAGCTCCTATGGTAAAGATAGAGAACGTTATGCTGGGCCTGAAAAAATCATTGCCGGAACGGCATCATAAATTGTTGCCAATGAATGAAGCCGCAATAAAAAAAGGAATGGAAATCATTCATAAAATGTAAGTCCATGCTAAAAGATTATAATGAGGGGTGTTTCTTTCGTAGAAATGCCCTTTTCTTTTATCTTTGCACCCCATGAAGTATTGTATATACATATTCATTCTCATTATACTATCAACTAAAGCAACGTACGGGCAACGTACCGGGGGACAAAGGAGTAGTTTTTCGCTATCGAACCTTTCCTCAGCAAAAAACGTACTGCCGGACAGTTTGCTTTTTACAGACAGTACGGCGTTAAAGAATAAACGAATTATCGCTTATTCGTTAACGCGTGATTTGGGTGATTCCTATATTGCTCCATTAGACACAAATAAGTTGAATTATGCCAACAGCACGTTAATAGACGGGCACGGACTTTCCGTGGCGTATTTGGGAAATATTGGATCTCCTGCGCAGAGCCGCATCTTTCAGGAAAGAGGTGAAGCGAATGATTTCATTTTTGCAGATCCGTATACTTATTATACTATCACACCACAAAATGCGCTTTATTACGATGTAAAAACGCCTTATTCCAACGTGACCTATACCTTTGCCGGAGCAAGTGTAAATAAAGAAGAACGGCTAAAGGGGGTGTTAACTAGCAATTTTGGAAAAAGGATTAATGTCGGCACCGATTTCGATTATATTTACGGACGCGGTTTTTATAATTCTAACGGAACAAAGCTGGTAAGTTATCGGCTTTTTGGAAGTTATCGAAGCGATCGTTACGAACTAAATGCCTATTTAAGTAATAATCATTTTGTTATAAACGAAAATGGTGGAATTCCGGACATAGCCTACATTACAGACCCGGACACAAAACAACAAAATGGTAGAGATATCGATTCGAAATCAATACCTACACGCTATACTTCAATCTGGAACCGAGTAAGAAACAAGCAATATTTTCTAACGCATCGCTATAATCTGGGATTTATCCGGACAATTAACCCTGTGGATGAAGAAGGCAACACGAAAGAAATATTTGTCCCTGTTTCAAGTATCATCCATACATTCGAATACAGCGATCACAGACGGCGTTTTTATTCCAGTAATACGTCGGTCATCGATACTTGTTATTCAGGAATTTATAATTTCGACCCGGAACTAAACGACAAAATGTCTTCCTGGACTTACAAAAACACCTTTGCGCTTTCACTTCGCGAAGGGTTTCAAGATTGGGTTAAGCTGGGACTGACAGCTTTTATCCGGTTTGAACAAAGAAAATTCAGGATACAAGATCAACCGGAAATCCTAAAAGAGAATCCAATCGACTTGAATAACTCGATATTGTATCCGATACCTCCATCCATTCAGTTTCCCTTGACTCAGGATTTTAGTGAAGCGTCTACTTATATTGGTGGCGAATTATATAAAAGACAAGGAAGTATCCTGACATATAACGCGCGCGGCGAATTGTGTATTGTTGGTGATGATTTAGGCGAATTCCGTTTAGACGGCGAACTAGAAACGCACTTCGACCTTTTTGGTGAAAAATTATCGTTGAAAGCAAATGGTTATTTAAAAAATATCACACCGGCTTTTTTTCAAAGACATTTTTATTCGCGTTATTTCTGGTGGAATAACAATTTTAAAAACATCCGACAAGCCTATATGGGAGGCGAAGCAAAAATTGAAGCGACTAAAACGACTTTCTCTGCCGGAGTGGAAAGTATAGATAATTATATTCTTTTTAATTCGGAGGGAATTCCGACCCAATTAGAGAGTAATATACAAATTGTTTCTGCCAAATTAAAACAGGATTTTCATTACAAAGCTTTGGGTTGGGAAAATGAAGTAACTTATCAGCTCAGCAGTGAAAAAAAAGAACTTCCCTTACCTCAAATAACAGCTTATTCAAATATTTATTTAACAGCAAAATATGCGAAAGTTTTAACCATTCAAATCGGAGCGGATGCTCATTATTTTACGGAATATGACGCACCATATTACGAACCCGCAACACAACAGTTCCAACTACAAAAAGAAGGACAGGAAATGAAAGTCGGTAATTATCCGTTAGTAAATGCCTATGTGAATTTTCATCTTAAACAGACCCGATTTTTTGTGATGATGTATAATATTAGTACGTTGTTTACAGATCCGAATTATTTCTCTCTGGCGAATTATCCACTCAATCCTATGCATTTAAAGTTTGGTATTTCCGTTAATTTCAATAATTAACTCTCTTAATCATGAGAACAAGAAAACTACTGTCGGTTTACCTGATTTTACTTTTTGCTGTTCTTATGGTAATGAGTGGAATCTGGTATTTTATTAAAGAAGGGACAAATAAAAGAGACTACCCTGAAATTGTTGAAGAGGGAATTCTACGTATCGTCACAGGGTATAATCAGACGGGTTATTACATAACAAGAGATACGATAGAGGGATTTCAATACGAACTATGCCAGGCGATTTCAGATATTTCCGGATTAGAAGTCCAAATCAGTTTGGGTACACGTTTGTCTGAAAATTTCAGACTTTTATCCGAGGGAAAATACGATGTCATCGCCCAAAACATACCAATTACTTCCGACCGGAAAGAAGATTTTCTTTTTACTGATCCCATTGTCCTGAATAAGCAAGTCTTGGTACAACGGTCAAAGGGTAATGACAGTGTCCCTCTTATCAGAAGTCAATTGGACTTAGCAAAAAAACGGGTTTATATTCCTGAGGGTTCGCCGGCACTTGTCCGTATACACAATCTGGAGGATGAAATAGGTGATTCTATCTATGTTGTTGAAGAAAAAATATATTCGGAAGAACAGTTGATTATCCGCGTTACTAAAGGAGAAATAGACTATGCTGTATGCGATCAGCAAGTAGCGGAAACCTACCATTGTTTGTATCCCGATTTAGATATTGATACAGACATCAGTTTCACACAACTTCAAGCATGGGCTGTGCGAAATGATGCGCTTGTCTTGCGAGACAGCCTGAACAGTTGGATCCGACGAATCAAGAAAAACGGTGTTTACAATAATATCTACAAACGCTATTATAAAAGACGCTAATTATATCTATCTTTACGCTATATTATATGTAGAACACATGAGGTTTGACGAATTAAAGCTTGAAGATGCCGTTTTGGACGGATTGGACGCCATGAACTTTCAGGAAACAACACTAGTTCAGGAACTCACAATCCCCGTTATTTTGAAAGGAAAAGATATAATCGCCTGCGCACAAACCGGGACAGGAAAAACAGCGGCATACGTATTACCGGTCATAAACGAACTAAGTAAGGGTAAACATGCGGAAAACGCAATTAACGCAATCATCATGGCACCTACCCGCGAATTAGCCCAACAAATCGATCAGCAAATAGAGGGTTTTACCTATTTCATTCCGGTCTCGGCCGTAGCTATTTACGGCGGAACTGACGGGATTGCCTGGGAACAGCAGAGAAGAGGTATAGAAAGAGGAGCCGACATTGTAATTGCGACGCCAGGACGATTAATTTCTCATATGAAATTAGGCTATATAGATTTTTCGCAAGTATCGTTTTTTATTTTGGATGAAGCGGATCGTATGCTGGACATGGGCTTTTACGATGATATCATGTCGATTTACAAAGAACTGCCAGCCAACTGTCAGACGATTATGTTCTCCGCAACAATGCCACCTAAAATACGAACGTTGGCCCAAAGCATCCTTAAAGATCCTGAAGAAGTCAAAATCGCTATTTCCCGACCACCTGAATCAATTATGCAAACCGCCTATATCTGTTACGAAACGCAAAAAATAGCCATCCTGCAAAATCTGTTTATGCAAAGCAGACCGCAGCGCGTCATTATTTTTTCATCATCCAAACTAAAAGTGAAAGATCTCGCGGCAACTCTGAAAAGACTTAAATTCAATGTGGCAGCAATGCATTCCGATTTGGAACAAAGTCAGCGCGAGGAAGTCATGAAAGAATTCAAAAACGGACGTATCGACATCTTAGTTGCTACGGATGTCGTATCACGTGGAATAGATATCAATGACATTAAATTAGTCGTTAATTTTGATATTCCGCACGATCCCGAAGATTACGTTCACCGCATCGGACGCACGGCACGCGGTACAGGTGGCGAAGGATTAGCAATTACATTTGTTTCTATTGAAGAACAATACGCCTTCAAAAAAATAGAAGATTTCCTAAAAAAAACGGTATACAAGATTCCCGTCGATCCAATCATTGGTGAAGCACCGCTTTATGAACCGGAAAAACACAAAAATTCGAAAGGCAGAGGAAGGCCCAAAGGGAAACGCAACACACGTCCACAGGGGAAAAGCCAACAAAAATAATTCTTTAATCATCCGATATGAATGTTCTTTTTCACACATTAATTTCCTATGAATTAACGATTCCAGAGAAACAAGTTGCCAAAACAATCGAATTACTTCAGGAAGGAGCAACCATACCCTTCATTAGCCGTTACCGTAAAGAAGTAACCGGCAGACTGGATGAAATACAAATCGGCCGAATCAAAGATCAACTGGAGAAATTGACAGAAATTGAAAAGCGGAAAAATACGATCCTCTCTTCGATTAAAGAACAAGAAAAACTAACTCCTGAATTAAAGAAACGTATCGATACGTCCTGGGATGCGACCGAGCTGGAAGATCTTTACCTTCCATTCAAACCCAAACGACAAACCAAAGCTGAAATTGCCCGAAAAAAAGGACTGGAACCATTGGCTGAAATTATTTTTAAACAGAACGAAAGAGAATTATCTGTCCGTGTTCTGCCTTTTTTTAATGAAGAAGTTAATGACGAAAAAGAGGCGCTTCAAGGTGCGCGCGATATTATTGCCGAATGGATCAATGAAAACGAAAACGCGCGTAACAGTATCCGCAATTGCTTTGAACGCACCGCTATCATCTCCGCCAAAGTAATTAAAGGGAAAGAAGAGGAAGGTGCAAAATATCAAGACTATTTCGATTTTTCAGAACCCTTGAAACGCACAACATCGCACCGTCTGCTTGCCCTACGCCGTGGAGAATCGGAAGGAATTCTTCGTGTAACTATTTCGCCGGACGTAGAACAAAGTATAGACATTTTAAAACGTCGATTTGTAAAAGGAAAAAGTGAAGCTTCCACGCAGGTCGAAATAGCTATAGAAGATTCTTTCAAACGGTTGCTCAAACCTACTATTGAAACGGAATTTTCCAATTCAAGTAAACTTAAAGCGGATAAAGAAGCTATCCGTGTGTTTGCGGAAAATCTACGCCAACTTTTATTAGCTCCTCCGCTCGGACAAAAACGCGTTTTGGGTATCGACCCCGGCTACCGGACAGGTTGTAAGTTGGTTTGCCTGGATGCACAGGGAGCGCTCTTGCACAACGAAACTATCTATCCCAATCCGCCGCAGAACGAACGAAGCAAAGCCGCGTCGAAAATCGCCCATTTAGTCGAGACGTACGCGATCGAAGCGATCGCCATCGGAAATGGGACGGCCAGCCGGGAGACAGAAAAATTCATAACGGATATTCGTTACGACCGTAAAATACAGGTCTTTGTTGTCAGTGAAAATGGAGCTTCGATTTATTCGGCATCTACGATTGCCCGTGAAGAATTCTCCAATTATGATGTTACGGTACGCGGCGCAGTAAGTATCGGGCGCAGATTGATGGATCCGCTTGCAGAATTAGTCAAGATCGATCCGAAAAGTATTGGCGTCGGTCAATACCAACACGATGTAGACCAAAATGCATTAAAGAAAAGCTTGGATCAAACGGTCGAAAGTTGTGTTAACGCCGTTGGAGTCAATGTCAACACGGCAAGTAAACATTTACTTACATATATCTCCGGACTTGGACCTTCCCTCGCTAAAAATATTGTAGACTATCGTACGGAACACGGCGCTTTTCGGAATCGCCGGGAATTAGTGAAAGTACCCCGTATGGGAGAAAAAGCATTTGAACAGTGTGCCGGCTTCCTTCGTATCACAGGGGGATCGAATCCGTTAGATAATTCTGCCGTACACCCCGAAAGCTACTCTATCGTTGAGCAAATGGCGACTGACTTAAATTGCTCGGTGGAAGAACTGATCAAAAACAAAGAGCTGAAGAAAAAGCTGAATCTGCAAAAGTACACCTCCGAATACGTGGGAATGCCTACATTAGAAGACATTATGGAAGAACTTGACAAACCCGGACGAGATCCGCGTCAGGGCATCAAAGTCTTTTCTTTCGATCCGACTATCAAAACGATTGAAGACCTGCATGAGGGACAAGTCCTACCCGGCATTGTCACCAACATCACCAACTTTGGCTGTTTTGTAGATATCGGGATCAAGGAAAACGGGCTGGTACACATTTCCGAATTGGCAGACCGATTCGTCAGCGATCCTACGGAAATTGTGTCCATCCATCAGCATGTCTCGGTAAAAGTATTAAGCGTAGATCTGGACCGCAAACGAATCCAGCTCAGCATGAAAGTATAAATCAAAATTTCCGAAAGATATATCGTTTGTTTTCCCGGGTCAGAATTAACTGACTTCCGGTTATCTTTTCGATGACAAACGTTTCTTTTAAGCCGTTCCAATCCGTCAGTTTCACAAATTCGGAAGCTGGATTTTTATCGGAGATCGTCGTTAATTCAAGTTCTAATTTATTATCATCTACAAGTTCTTTGAACCCATAACTATAACGCATCGTATCCATTTCGGCCACATAGATTTGATACATAAAAAGAGAAGTTTGGAAGTTATAAAACGCCGTATCTACCGTAACCGTCTGCCCTCCAAACTCGATCTGTCGGAGTTGCCATTTTCCTTCTAATCGATCGTTTGTATCCGTGGTACAAGCACAAACTAAAAAAGAAAAAACGGAGACAAAAAATAATATAATTCCTGAGCGTATCATATCATAAAACTCCTTTTGTGCTGGGTAACGTAAAATTATACACATCTCGTCGAACAGCCATCCGGACAGATCGTGCAAAAGCTTTAAAAATACCTTCGATTTTATGATGTTCATTCGTTCCTTCCGCTTTAATATTCAAATTCATGCGAGCCGCATCACTCAGACTTTTGAAAAAATGAAGAAACATTTCTGTCGGCATATCTCCTACTCTTTCACGATAAAATTCCGCATCCCAAACTAACCAAGGACGACCACCAAAATCGAGCGCCACACTACACAAACAATCGTCCATGGGTAACGAATATCCATACCGTTCAATTCCCCGTTTATCTCCCAGCGCTTTTCCCAATGCCTCTCCCAGCGCGATAGCCGTGTCTTCAATTGTGTGATGTTCATCGACCTCAAGATCACCTTTTACGTGAATTGTCAAATCCATGCCCGAATGTTTTCCAATCTGTTCCAACATATGATCAAAAAAACCAAGACCAGTAGCAATATCTGTTTTACCTCTTCCATCCAAATTAAGAGACACGTAAATATCCGTCTCACGTGTTTTCCGCTGTACCGTAGCCACCCGTTCTCCGGCAAATAGAAATTCGGTCACCATGTCCCAATCGTCGGTAATTAAAACCGGATGTAATTCACGGTGATACGTATTTAATTCTTCCTCTGCACCATCTGGATTCCGAAGCCAAATCGCTTTCGCTCCCAAATTGGCTGCCAGTTCGACATCCGTTAGTCGATCTCCGATCACAAAACTATTCGCCAGATCGTAGTCGCCTCCAATATATTTACCCAACATGCCTGTGCACGGTTTCCGATCCGGCGAAAACTCTTCCGGAAAAGAACGGTCTATCTGCACATCATCAAACGTTATACCCTCCCCTTCCAAAGTTCTCATTATCAAATTATGGGCCGGCAAAAACGTTTCTTCCGGAAACGATTTCGTTCCCAACCCATCTTGATTTGTAACCATCACAAACTCGAAATCGAGCTGCTTTCGAATAAAATATAAATTCCGGAAAACCTTCGGATAAAACACCAGTTTTCCCAGACTATCCAATTGATAATCAACCGGAGGTTCGATCACTAACGTTCCGTCTCTGTCGATAAATAAAGCTCTTTTCATATTTCAATTTTCTCCAATTCGTCCAACAAGATACGATTTTCCTCCTCTGTTCCCACCGTAATGCGTAAACAGCCTTCGCAGAGCGCCACATTTGTACGATTACGAACAATGATACCTTTTTCAACCAGACGATGGTAAATCCCATTCGCATCTGTAACGCGAACAAGAATAAAATTAGCGTCCGACGGATAAATCTTTTTCACACAAGCAATATCACGCAATTTACGATCTAATTCCGTTCGACCTTTTAATATCTGCACCAATTGCTCCTTCATCCGGTCTTCACCGGCTAATAACCGCAAAGCATATTCCTGCGTCAACTGATTAATATTATAGGGATACTTAATTTTATTCAAAAGTGAAATAATCTCCGGCGAAGCAAAAGCCATCCCCAGGCGAACCGCAGCAGCAGCCCAAGCTTTCGAAAATGTTTGCAAGACCACCAAGTTCGGATACTGTTCCAGCTTTAAGGTATAAGACAATGCGGCAGAAAAATCAATATACGCTTCGTCAATAATCACAAGCCCTTCAAACTGCGTCAATACCTTCCGGATTTCTTTTTCACTCAGATTATTCCCGGTAGGATTATTCGGCGAACAAAGAAAAATCAGTTTCGAATCTGTTCCGGCTACTCGAAGCAGTTCGTCCGCGTTTAGTTCAAAATCGGAAGTTAAGGGTACCTTCCGAAACTCCACATTATTCACTTCCGCAGAAACTTCATACATTCCGTACGAAGGCGAAATCGACGTAATCGCGTCTTTACCCGGGTCACAAAAAACACGAATCAGCAAATCGATCGGCTCATCACTTCCGTTTCCTAAAAGAATCATTTCTTTAGGCACACCTTTCAAAACCGAAATACGTTCCTTCACTTTCCATTGGTACGGGTCAGGATACCGATTATAGCCACTATCAAACGGATTTTCGTTGGCGTCCAGAAAAACAGACGCATCCCCCTGATATTCATTTCTTGCCGAAGAATAAGGTTTCATCTTCAACACGTTCTTTCTTACTAATTGAGTTAATTCTTTCATAACGAATTCAATCTTACAGTTACCGCATTCCGATGCGCTTCCAGTTCTTCGTTCGCAGCCATTATCCGGATTGTATCACCCAAACTACAGATACCTTTCGGCGTAATCTCCTGAAACGTAATTTTTTTGATGAAACTATCCAGATTAACGCCGCTGTATGCACGAGCATAGCCATTTGTCGGCAGCGTATGATTCGTTCCCGAAGCATAATCTCCGGCACTTTCGGGGGTATATGCTCCCAAAAATACACTGCCGGCATTTTCAACCCGTTCCGCTAAATTTGCGTAATCCTTTGTTTGTATAATTAAATGTTCCGGTGCATAAAGGTTAGTAAAGGCAATCACTTCCTCGACGTCTTTTAGTAGAATAATCCGGCTATGAACAAGCGCCTTAGCTATTATCTCCCGGCGAGGCAATTTAGCCAACTGGTTTTCGATCGCCCTTTCGACACGCGGTATCAAAACTTCGTCGGTTGTCACGAGCATCGCCTGACTATCCACCCCATGTTCCGCTTGCGAAAGAAAATCCGCCGCAATAAATTCCGGATCGGCCGTTTCGTCTGCAATAACCTGTACTTCGGAAGGACCAGCCGGCATATCGATTGCCACTTCTTTCAAACTAACCAGTTGCTTAGCAGCCGTTACATATTGATTTCCAGGGCCGAAAATTTTATTCACTTTGGGGATCGATTCTGTACCATACGCCATCGCGGCAATCGCCTGTATCCCACCGATTTTAAAAATCTTATGCACACCTGCCGTCTGAGCCGCGAATAAAATGGCGGGATGAACCCGACCGTTCCTATCCGGTGGTGTACAAAGAACAATTTCTTTACATCCGGCAATCTTTGCTGGAACAGCCAGCATCAAAACTGTAGAGAATAGCGGAGCAGTACCACCAGGAATATATAAGCCGACCTTTTCGATGGCAACAGCTTTTTGCCAGCAAGTTACTCCCGGCGTCGTCTCGATCTTCTTTCCTACAAACTTCTGCTGCGCATGAAAAGTAAAAATATTTGCGTGGGCGGTTCGAATCGCTTGCTTTAAATCGTCGGATACGTTTTCTGCGGCCAACGTAATTTCGTCGCCCGAAACTTGCAGACCTTCGAGACGTACTTTATCGTATTTTTCTTCATATATCTTTACCGCAGCATCACCCTCACGCTTCACCTCTTGCAAAACCGTATCGACCGTATCAAACAGGATACTGACATCCATTGTCGGACGTTTGGCTATTGCCCCCCAAGTTATTTTTTCAGGATATTTAATTATTTCCATTTTCAAATTCTTTTTTTAAAAGACTATACACATTCAGATCTGTAAATTTGTCATCGACCAATAGTTCTCCATCCCGCTCTATCCCTTCCAACGTAAAGCCAAACCGCCGAGGAATCCGATTGCTTTTTTGATTATCCACAGCCACTTTAATTTGCACACGATTCATGTTCAAGTACTCAAAAGCGTAATACAACAATTCTTTTACCGAACGTGTCATAATCCCCTTTCCCTGTTGATATTGCGAAAGCCAGTAACCAATCTCTATTCTCCGATTCACCTTATCCAAATCTTTAAAACCAATCAAACCCACAAAAATACCCATATAACGGATAGAAAATTGTTCGTTCGGCGATTGAAGCATCTGAAGAACTGCCGCCGCCGTATCTTCCTCTTGATGCGTCTTATCCACAAAAGGTAACCATACGCGCATATATTCTCTTTCCGCGTTCAATATTCGGAAAATATCGGAAATGTCATCCAAACATAAAGGCAATAATTGTATATCGTCTGAAACACGTATCATAAAATCATTTTTTCAATTGGAAGCACCAGAATTCCTTCTGCTCCCAGACTCTTTAATTTACCGATAATCTCCCAGAAATGTTTCTCCGCAATCACAGATTGGATAGAAACCCAGTCCGCATCCGCCAAAGGGGTAACCGTTGGGCTTTTCATCCCGGGCAGTACTTCAATAATTTGATCCAGGTTTTCCTTCGGCGCGTTCAACAAGACATATTTTTTACCTTCTGCTGCCTGTATCGCATCAAAACGGAATAATAATTCGTTCAGGATTTTTTTCTTATCCGAACTTAATCCTTTATGAGCAATCAAGATAGCCTCACTCGCCATAACCACTTCCACTTCTTTCAACCGATTGCTAACCAGTGTACTGCCCGAACTGACAATATCAAAAATCGCATCCGCCAAACCAATACCAGGTGCAATTTCTACTGAACCGGTAATCACATGTAATTCGGCGCTCACATTGTTTTCTTTCAAATACACATCCAAAATAGCCGGATAAGAAGTCGCAATGGTTTTACCTTCAAACCATTCTACACCATGGTATTCTTCATCTTTGGGAATAGCCAGCGATAAACGACATTTACTAAATCCAAGGCGTTTTATCAACTCAGCCTGCCTCCCTTTCTCAACATACTCGTTTTCGCCTACGATGCCGACATCCGCAATTCCGTTGGCAACCGATTGCGGAATATCATCATCCCGCAGGAAAAGCACTTCCACAGGAAAATCTTTTGCCGATAAAAGCAAAATTCGCTTCCCTTTATTCAATTTTATACCGGCTTCATCCAGTAAAAGCATGGTTTCGTCGAATAAACGCCCCTTCGATTGTACTGCAATTCTTAACATATCCATTCTATTTCTATTTGTTTATATGCAAAAAAAAAAGCTTACCTACACGGCAAGCCTTCTATTTAGTTCATGTATACACATACCACACAGCCCACCGAACTACGAGTCCGCTTTGCAATGATGGTGACGATGTAGACTGATTTTAATCATTTAATTATTTTTATATGCGACAAAGTTACAATAATAATTTAACACGCAAATTTTTCTTTCAATTTTATTAAAAAAATCTATTGTCATCAAAAAAAAATTCCGCTAACATATTTTGTTTATATTATAAACTTATTTATATTCGCACTGTAATTATCAAATAAACATATTTACCTAAAACACAATTTAGTATGAAAACTTTAATTATCAAATCATTTCTTCTATTCATTTCAACGATAAGCCTTACCCATGCAATCGGTCAAACAGCAGAATTAACAATTGAGGTAACGGGAATTAAAGAAGTAAAAGGAAATATTTTGATCGCAGTAAGTAACAGTGAAACCCCAGAAAGTATTATCTACGATAGAGTATCTGTCGAAAAAAAAGAAAGTACAGTTTGCCTCCTGAAAAATATTCCGACAGGTAAAGTCGTCGTTTCAATTTTTCAGGACATAAACGAAAATCACAAATTAGACTTGGACGAGCAAAACATTCCGCTTGAACCCTGCTATAAAAAAGAAAAAATAAAAATAAAAGCAGGGATGAATACGTTAATCGCCAAATTAATTAATGTCAAAGAAATGATGGGTGCACAACCGGCAGAATAATGAAAAAATATATAAAATACAATTTTATTTATGTGCTGACGGGACTTTCTTTGACAGCTTATTCTCAAAGTAGGTCAGGGCAAGTTATCGACACAAGAGGCGAACCCGTCGAATATGCCACAATTATTCTACTGGAAGCGGACAGACAAGTGTCCGGAGCAATTACTGACAGCTCCGGTTTTTTTACCTTATCCGCAACTGACGGGGTATACGACCTGAGAATACAAAACATCTCATATAAACCTATACAAACTGAAATAGCGCTTCTACCTGAAAAAAGCAAACTTGGTATTTTTCAATTGGAAAACGCGCTTTTCAAAATAGACGAAATAGTGGTTACGAGCCCACCTGTCACGCGGGAAGCCGACCGATTCATCGTGCGGATAAATGATCAATTACCGGCCTTCATGAATAAAGATGTATCAGAAATATTACAATTGGCCCCGGGTGTTTGGGTAGATGATAAAGGCATATCTATTAACGGAACAGCCGGAGCTAAAGTTTTTATCAATGACCGCGAATTAAAGTTATCATCTGAAGCGCTAATCAATTATCTACGGAATTACCGTTCGTCCGATATAGCCAAAATCGAAGTAATTCCACAAGCCGGAGCCGAATACAGTGCGGACGCGAAGGGAGGAATTGTCCGGATTACCTTGCGGAAACAGCAAGAAAATGGACTGAGCGGAAACGGAACCGAACAAACGATATTCGGCAAATACATACAAAACTACCGGCCATCATTCACATTTCATACTTTCACCGGAAAATGGAGGTTTGATTCGGCAATAAATGGAGAATTTTCGACAAAAAACGAGAATGAGATGATAGAGAAACGTTTCACTAAGAATAAAGACGACGCATTTTTCGAGTCGCGAACTAACATAAACAGCAAGCCTGAGTCTTTGACAGGCAGATTAAGTGTAACTTACGAAATTGATAGTAAAAATAGTATTGGAGCTGAATGGGAAGGCTGGGCTAAAAAAATTAAAAATCCGTCATTTTCCGAAACAATAGGAGAAACTGAACATGAGACAGTTCATAGCACAAGCGACTACCATCAAATGGAAAAAGAACGGAATCATTCGGCTACTTTAAATTACAATCTTAAGCTGGACACGCTCGGGTCACTCGTTAAATTCGTTTTTGACTACATGGATAAAAAAGTAACCGGCGATAATAATTACCATTCGGTATTTGACTATTCATCGATACAATCGGACTCTATCTACCGGAATAATTCGACTTCAAATTACGAAATTTACACCGGCGATCTGTTGTTGGAAAAGTACCTGAAAAACGGATTGAAATATACAACGGGATTTCGTCTCTCACGCAACCGAGTCACAAACAAGACTTTTTACGAAGGTAAATTTAATACTCAATGGTATCCGATCGAAACGTACAATTATTCATTGGATTACACCGAACATATTGGAGCGGTTTATGCTACATTGTCGTTTAAAGTCGGCAAAATAGATGCGGTTGCCGGTTTACGGGGAGAATATACACGTACGGAAGGGAAAGGAAGTTTTGACAAAAACTATATGGATCTGTTTCCCAACCTGAATCTTACGTATTCATTTGATCCGATGAAAACCTGGCTTCTCGTAGGACAGTATGCCCGGAATATTCAACGGCCGAACTTTTGGTATCTGAATTCAAACCGGGTACAGTATTCCGATTATTCTTACATGGTGGGAAATCCCATGCTGCGCCCCACGTACATAAACCGGATGAATCTTACTCTTGTATATTTGTATCGGCACACGTTGACTATCGGAGGCAATCTTCACAAAGACCTGATACGAGAAGTAACTAAAACAGATATTGAAAATCAAGAAGTTAAATATGTTATCCCCGAAAATCACAACACCGAAAATCACTATTTCGTTGCGCTAAGCAGTCCGTTATCAATTACACAATGGCTTACATTGAACACAAATATTGTAGGGGTCAGACAAGATATTCGCGGGACAAAAACGGATAAGACAATGCGTCATTATCTTTATTTTATTAACACTACCGCTAACATTACATTGCCCAAAGACTTTTTCTTCGAATTGACTTATAGCGGCACCAGCCGACTTTATTCGGCCAATTCAGGTATCGAACCGAATCATTTATTTCATGCCCAATTAAAAAAGAAGTTGTTCGACAACCGTCTGAACGTATCCGCCGGCGTGTATAACTTGTTCGACAGACAAACGGCTTATTTTGCTCATATGGATAGCTACACATCCAGTTCCAAAGGTTTTTCGGCAGGAAACACGCGATCGATCCGAATTACCTTACAATACAATTTTCATTCCGGAAAGACGATAAAAAAGCCAAGTGGAATAAAACCGTTAAATTCAGATAAAAAGCGAATGGAAAGGGCTTCAGGAGTAAAATAATTTATGATATAAACTGAAAAACATTATTATTACCATTTAATTACCAAATCGATATGGAAACAAAACAAGACAGACAGTTGAATGAAAAAGAAAGTTTGGAATTGATCGCAAGAATGATCCAAAACACCAAGCAAAAAATGGAGGAAGGGCGCGGAACTATGTTCTTGATCTGGGGATATGCAACCGTAATCGTAACCATGATTGTATGGGGAACCGTACTTTACACTCAAAACTTCACGTGGCAATTTCTTTGGTTCCTTTTACCCATATCTGGTTCCATCGCAACGCTGATCTATAAAAAACAAGAAGATAAAAAACCGCGGGTAACAACATATATCGACCGGATAATCGGTTATGTCTGGACTGTAAGCGGGATTACCGGATTCCTATTGTCGATGGTGTCTATCTTTGTTTACACCTTTCCCATCTTGTTTATTATCATCCTAATAATGGGCATCGGCACGACATTAACCGGTTTAATCATTAACTTCCGGCCGCTTGTTATTTCCGGAGCGATAAGTCTGTTGTGTTCCGTTCTTCTTTCTTTTCTAAATTGGAAATTACAGTTACCCCTGTTTTCCCTCATCTTTATTTTTATGATGATTATACCGGGACATTATCTGAATTATAAAGCGGGAAAAGCTCATGTTTAAAGAATTAGACCCATTATTTTTATCGGAACTCAGGCTTGCAGTCATGTCAATTCTTATTTCTGTTGAAGAAGCCGATTTTGTCTATCTGAAAGAAAAGACGAACGCAACTTCAGGCAATTTGAGCGTACAAATCGACAAATTGCAGCAAGCAGGCTACATCGATATCCGGAAGACGTTTAAGGGTAAACGACCGCAAACCATCTGCAAAATAACATTCCAAGGGATTGGGGCCTTCGAAAAATATATAGAAGCACTAAAGAGCTATATCAATCTTTGACCCCAAAAAGAGCACCTATTTGCGAATTGAGAGATACAGGAGATGCCCTGACACTAAAAAAAAGAAATAAGGGAATAGAAATCTATTCCCTTATTTCTTTTCACTAATCCATATGACATAAGGATAGCTTTAAAATAATTAAAGGCTGTCTCACGACAACCCCTAACCCTCTTGTTAACCTTAAATCTAATACTATTATGAAAAAACCACTACACAAAAATACATTACTTTTAGTTTCCGCCAATAGTTAAAATGCTAATTTATATTGCATAATATATAAGAAAACTTAAAGACTATCGAAAACGGACATAATGTATTTACTAAAAGTTTTTCGCAATTTTAAAGTAAAATATTTTGTCATTTAAATAAAACACCTACCTTTGCACCGCATTCAAAAAAAGAATAGCACAACGGGGTGTAGCGCAGTCCGGTTAGCGCACCTGCTTTGGGAGCAGGGGGTCCCAGGTTCGAATCCTGGTACCCCGACGGAGAGAAAATCTAAAAAGCTACAAAAGCCTGTAAATCATTTGATTTACAGGCTTTTGTAGCTTTCATAATGTCAAAATAAACCATTAAAAACCGTTATAAATATGAACTATCCGGTGACCTTTTTAAATTCGTATATTTAGGTCGCAAAATCGATGTAAATAGTTTTTATTCACGGTTTTACATTAATTTCTTATGGGATTGTTTAGTTCAATTTGGAGGCGTTTTTACCATCTTTTGGTGACCTATTCGGTAACCTTGAATTAAACTAATACAATAGATATGAAAAAGGTAAACACTTTCGGTATTCAGTTTGTAATCCGCAAACAAAAAGCGGTTGATGGAAAAGCGCCTATATATGTGTGCATTACAGTAAACAAAAAGCGGTGTAAAATCTCGGTAAAGCAAAAAGTCTCATTTGAAAATTGGAATGACGTTAAAGGATGAGCCAAAGGGAAAAACCCGGAAATTTCGGCCATAAATTTCTACCTGGAACAGGTAAGAGGACATTTAACTGCCTGTTACCGTGAGTTGGCAACTGCAAGGGAAACAATATCTTGCCAAGCTGTTAAAGATAAGTTTCTGGGCCAGGATAAATTCCAAGCCTGAAATCGTCATCCAGAAATAATTTATTAAACCCCAAACTTTTTGATTCCTTCAGTGCTTCAATATTTTCTTCTGTAATTGGCGGATGAATGGAAACACCGAAAAACAAGAATCCATCTATGGTTGTTTTTTTCTTCCAGTGCCGGGAGTAATGTTGTGAATTTTACCTTCAATACCCAGTGAAGTGGAACCCGACGACGCAGCTAAGCCAACAGGATGCCCCAAAGGTATTTGGATGATGTGGCAGCGACACCTTTTTTCAAAAAAACGGCTCCTACAAAATTTAATCCTTTCAACCGGATAATACCTATATCCGTTAATGTATCCTATCAGCCACACATCGGTAATTCCGCTATTGGAGATAATATCGAAAAGTTTAGAATTGTTAATCCAAAACGCCGGAATGATATCAAAAGGATAATATCCATATTTATCGTAAACCTGCCATGAACATTTTTGATGATCTGTAGTAAGTGATGTTTTTACTGCCTCATATGCCTCTTCTGAATTAAATCCCCTGAAATCCTTGAGATAAACATCTACAATAACCGGTATGGCATGGTTTCCGATCATACACCGGATGCAAAGCGCGGTAGGTGTCCCATAACGAAAAATTAGAGTACATATCGCCTACGGTACTTTTATGCAACTGGTGGTCCCAGCCGGAGTAACTTCCGTGAACATCGGTTACAAGGTTGGGCATCAGTAAGGCATGATAATAGCGAAGTGTAGAACGAAATCCGCTGGCCGTCGACAAACCCACTTTAACTTTCACCGCTTCCTGATCTTTTGTAGAAAACTGAACCAACATCTTGGTTATTTTTCCGGCAATATTTTCCTTGTCGGCATTCCCCAAAGGGCCTAAAAAAGTACAACGGGTAAAAAAACGAAAGTTAAAATGTATATTCATCTTATATCTAATTAAAATTATTTTCCGAAGCTATCAGAAACGAATGGCAATGCCATCTGCAATGCCGAATGCCAGTATTTCCAGTCATGACCGCCATCGCGAACGCGAAACTCACAGGGAACTTTTGCTTTTTTCATTTCCTGGTAAAAACTATAATTGACATCCAGGAGAAAATCATCATCTCCGCAATCCACAAACCAGCGGATAGCACGGTATTTTTCCAGGGTAGTATCGTCTGAAAAGGAGATAAGTACGATGCAATCGTTGGCTAATACAGACTTTCCAAACTCAATCATTTTGGGATCCTTAACAGGCGTACCATCTTGTTTTGGCGGAGTAGTGCGATCTCGCTTTGGTAAAGTCATTAGAGCGCTCATGGCATAAACTGATGAAAACATGTCAGGATGTTCCAACGCATAAACTGTAGCGCCACCTCCGCCCATGGAATATCCCGCAATGGCGCGGTGCGGTTTGTCTCCCAAGATCCGGTATTTTTTTTCGATGAAAGGAATAAACTCTTCAAAGAAAAAGGTTTCGTAGGGCCATCCTTCGATATTGAAATAGCCATCTTTTACAGTACCGGCATCAGGAACAACAATAATCATTTCGCAGGCCTTATCGTTATCTATGATTTCATTGGCAATGTATTGTAAATTGCCTCCTTCAAGCCAACCCTTATTATTGTCATATAACCCATGTAACAGGTAAAGAACAGGATATCTCTTTTCAGTATGAATCGAGTAACTTTTGGGAAGATAAACCGAATACTGCCGGGTAACATTCAGAATTTTGCTACTCATACTGTCAATTCTGGTCTGGCCTTCTGCCGGACTAATCAAGGGTAAAGCATATGCCTGCACTGAAAGTATCGCAGCAGACATGGTAAGAAAGAATAATTTTTTAAATTGGAGCATAACTTTTATTTTTGTTTATTCCGATAATTTTAGCATCTTTTTCAGGTTATATTGAACCTGGACTCTTCCTGCTGTTAAATTCGGGGAAACAACTTAATTGGTTTCTTTTATCCACTTATTTTTTTTTGGCCCGATTTCGCTATAGGGGATAGGCTTCATCCCGTAGTTTTTCAATACTTCTGAAGAGCAAAAGTCTGCTGCGGTTTTTCCGTCCTGGTCCACGGTAGAATTATTTTCAGAAATCTCAGTACCATCCCCGCCGATAAAAAGCTTATCACAACCAATCAACAGGTTATTTTTTACGGTGTTAACATTTATCCAAGAGCGAAGATTTTTCAGTTCAGGATATTTATTCTGATATAAATCTGAACGAATATCTACCTCTTCATAAATTTTCTTTTTCATACCGGGGGATTCCAGATTTTTTATCCAGAATTCCTCACGCCATTTTGTAAAGCTGACTGCCGCACCGCAATCGTAAAAGAGGTTGTTTTCAACGAGGTTATCTTTTCCACCGTTAATTTGTACCCCTCCAAAATGGAGGGCGCCACAGCGTTCGAAAATATTTCCGAAAATGGAAACTCCTGAAATCATATCGTCGAGACGCACGCCGGCGGCTCCGTGGCGGGTACCTCCTTTAATATCGGACCAGCGGTTGTAACGGATCACGATGCCGCGGTACGACAGATTGTTGTAAATGTCAATTCCACCCTGGTCGTCCGACTCGTTTACCACGCGACTGATTTCATTGTATTCAATTGTAAAATCATTCCCTTCCAGCCGCATGGCCGACGACGATGAATCGCTGAACCGATTATTATTTATCTTGATTCCGCAACCATCAAGGTAAATTGCAGGTTCATAGGTTCGTTTATACAGGGAGAAATGTTCAACTACTGTATTTTCCACGAAATGATTGGCAGGAGTCAGCGTTTTGCGATCGCCACCTCTTATTTCAATTCCCCTGCACCCAAAATTCTGAAGCAGACATCCCGAAACACCGTGGCCTTCGCCGCCATCGATATGGATACCGTCTTTTCCAAACCGGTCAATCCGGCAGCCGGAAAGCAAACAGTTTTTTCCTTTGCCAATATAAATTGCACTGCCTCTTCCTTCCTGAAAAGTCAGCCCTTCAATCGTTACATTCGAGCAGTTTTGCATTTCAATCATAAAAGGTTCCGAAAAAACCGAAAATGTAACCTTTGCCTGGTTCGGATTTATTCCTTCGGGCGGAAACCAATACAGCAGGCCACTGGTGCGGTCAAGGTACCATTCTTTTGGCTGGTCGATTTCACAGAACAGGTTCAGACCAAAATAACGAAGACTGTCCCTGTATCCGTAATAGTGATAAGGTTCACTGAGGTAAAATGTTTTCGAGAGGGTATCTATCTTTTCCACTTTCTGAAACTCGTCACTCCAATCCCAATACCAGTAGCCACCGAGCCTGACATCACTTTCTTCTGCCCAAGGGTTCTGACGGTTTTCAAGGTATTCAAAAACGCCTTCTATGGTACCGTGTTTTTCGATGTAAGTCGGGGCATGTTCTGTTTTTCCTTTTGCCAGACCTGCGTGAACAAAACCGGTGTTGGGCCAGCGTGCCAGGGTTTGCATTTGCCCTTCACAGAAAAGTTCAGGTCGTTTACCGATTCCGGTCGCATCGCCAAATTCATTAATCCCTGAGTTTTTTATATCCGTAACATATATTCTCCCATGTGCTTCAGGAGGCAGAAGTTTCAGCTTTTCAGTATCGTCAAGCGATTTCCAGTTTTTCACTTCCCGGCTACCGGTAAAAACAGGATTTTCACCTTCGGCAGCTTTATAAACCACTTGTGCATTTTCTGTTCCCGAATCTTCAGACGAAAAAACAACCGGTTTTTCAAGATAATAAATTCCTCTCTTGATGTTAACCTCAACTAGTTTTTCCGGCGCTTCAAGCAATTGAGAACGAACCGATTCTTTTGCTTTTTCAAAAGTTCGAAAAGGAGCTGCTTCTGTTCCGGGATTAGCGTCATCTCCATCGGTTGACACAAAAAATTCTATTGGCTTTTGTTGAGTACACGACATTAAAACTATCAAAATCAATACGCACATCCCGATATATATCTTACTTTCTCTATTCATTATACTTCTTTTTTATTCATTACAACTGAACTTTTACTACATCATCCATTTCAGTGCGGTAATCCGGGGAAAGGTTAAATTTGATAAACCCGTCCCAATAGCTAAACGCAACTGCTTGTCCGGTACGCAGCAGGGTTACCGACTTGGGCCATTTGTCGGTTTTGAGCGATACTTGTCCGGTAAACTGCGGCAGGAGGTGCAGATACCATGTATTTCCGCATGAAGTAATCATCACATTGCTGCGTCCGACTCCCGGCGAAGGGCCTGCGCCAATCAGCGATTCACGGCTATGCTCCATCCATTCCGCAATTCCTTTCATGTTGACATAAAAATTTGGAGGCATTTCTCCATTGCCTGCCGGACCTACATTAGGTAAAAAATTACCGCCCAGCGAACGGCTTGCCGCCAGATGTTCGAAAAACCACGAATAGGGTTTGAAAACACCTGTTTTATCGTAACCCCATCCCCCATTGCCTGAAGTCCATATATCGCAGTGTTCCCACCATTCGGAAGGGATGTACGTTGGTTTGGTACATTCAAAAGGAGTAGTAAAATCGCCAATCCGCATACCCGAGCCGGACGGGTCGTCAGGATTAACAACATTCGACCAGCGATCGTTGATTACAATCCCCGGCTGCAAGGAACGAATCCATGCATATACTTGTTCGGTATGCATATCGCTCACTCCCCGAAAATACATTCCGTCGAGCCACAAGACGTCAATTTTTCCGTAGCTGGTAAGAAGTTCTTCTATCTGTTTCAATACAAAACCGAGGAATTTCTCGTAGGCATGGTAATTGGCCACCGAGTCGGTAACAGGCGGTATATCGTTTTTCGTCAGCGCATCGTATTCATTAGGGTGCATCAACCCCGGGTAATGCCAGTCACGTGGCGAAAAATAAAAACCCACTTTCAAACCGTTCTTGCGGCAAGCATCCACGTATGGTTTTAACAAATCGCGGCCATTCATGTACTGTTTAGTCCCGATACCATATTTTGAAGGCCACAAGGCATAACCATCGTGGTGTTTGGTGGTTAAAACGGCATAAGTAAAACCTGCTTCTTCCGCTGCTTTCAACCATTTTCCGGGATCGTATTCCTGTGGATTAAATTGTTCCGCCAGGGCATAGTATTTATCGGGAGGAGAAACCTTTCCACCATATATATAGTTGGAAATCATGTCCCACGAAGGCTGTGCTCCGACCACACTGTGGATTCCCCAATGCATGAACAGGCCAAGACTGGCTTCCGGAAACCATTGGGCATCCTTATCCGGATTGGGCATTTTCAGCTCCGAACGAAGCGGGGTAGAAATTATTTTCCGGGCACGCCCTATGTCCTGCTGATCGATATAATACGATTCAGGAAAAGAATTCAACTGGGCGGAAACAGCTCCAGCCAATCCCAGAAAAAGAAAAATGAATAAATTTAATACTTTCATCTTTATTTGATATTCTTTCAAAATTCCAATTGATGGTTACCAGATCCAACATTCGTTTTTTGACCACCTTCAGTAATGATGGAAGCACGGCATCCTTCAGGGATAGTAACATTCAATGTTACTATCCCATTTTCCCGTTTCCACTCGCTGCTGATAAATCCCTTCACTGATTGATATTGCCCTTTTACCCATGACAAATCCTTTACAAAATGCGGGGTAATAAGGATATGGGAAAATCCGGGGTTTTCCGGATCATAGTTTATACCGGCCAACTGATTTACCATCCATGCCGAAACATCCCCCAGAAAAACATGATTAAGAGATGAACCGTTTTTAACCGGATCTACCATCCATTCTTCAGCCAGAGTTGTCAGCCCTAAGTTCTCTACCCAGTACCCCCATGAAGGCCCTTCCTTTTTTGTGACCATCTTCATGGCATCTTCCACATAGCCATACTTTGTTAACATGCGCGGTACCGTTTTACTGCCAATTACACCAAAGTCAAGGAAATAGTTGTTATTAACCACCAATTTATGCAGCTTTTCAGCAACCTGTTTTTCTTTTCCTATGGGAGGTAAGCCAAGATACAAAGCCAGCGCTTGCGCGGTTTGTGTCCCTTCTGCGTAAGTATTGGTTTCAGCATCGAAAAAATGGTCGTTAATATTATTTCTGATTTTTTCCGCTTTGTCCAGAAAACGGCTGTCGTCTTCTCCCAATATTCTGGCAAACGAAGCCCTTAACTTGTAATCGAGGTAATAATAAGCAGTTGAAGTGTAGGTATTATTAGTCCTCGACTTATAGGGAACCCAGTCGCCCAATCCAAAGGGAATCACGCCATTTTTTTCTTCCTTTTCAAGATAAGCAAGGTAACGATCCAAAGTAGGGAGCATCTTCTGTATACAACGAGAATCGCCATAATATTCATACAAAGCATTTGGAATAATAAACAGGGCAGCATCCCAAACTGGGCCTTTCTCCCAACCCCAGTTGCACGAAGGAACGATACCGGTAATATCTCCTTTATACCTTTGATTATTGATAAAATCGTCCATCCATTTCTCATAAACCGTGATGGCATCATAATTCAGCAGGCCAAGGTCAACAGAAATATGTGCATCGGCTGTCCACCCGTTTTTCTCTCGCTGGGGGCAATCAGTAGGAATACTATGCAAATTACTCAAATATGATTGACGGGTGGCGTTCCATATTCTGTTTAATACCGGATTAGAACATTCAAACGAACCTACCGATTTTACATCGGAATGAACAAACAGTGCTGTTAGGCTTTCTTCTGTCAGTTCAATGGGTTTTGAACTTTCCACTTCAACATACTGAAAACCATGATAAGTAAATGAAGGTGTGAACCCAACCATTTCATTGTCATCTCTTAAAATAACTTCGTCCTGCTGAAAGGCCTCTCCCGGCTTTTTAGAATAAAAAAAGAAATCTACATTTCCCTGTTCCAGTCGCCCGTTTTTTTTCAACAGCTCGCCATACCTTAATTTGACAACAGTTCCGGGGGCTCCCTTAACTTTCAGACGACAGAAGCCTGCCATGTTTTTAGGAAATGTGAAGACATACAACTGATTGTTAAATTTTTTCATTTCCGAAGCCGGCAGCTCTTCTGTGATATGGATACCAGGCATTTGCTGCGCTGTCAGCAACGGAGAGGGAGACGGCATTTCTTTTGCCTTCTTCCAATTTGAATCATCAAAACCCGGCATCTCCCATCCTTTTTCTTCTTTCCGCAAATCAACATAATCCCCGCTGTAAATATTGTTGTAAGCATATTTTCCAGTTGAAGTTTTCCAGGAGTCATCGGTTTTGATTATCTCTTTGCTGCCATCTGCGTATTCAATATGAATTTCTGCCAGCAAACGGGGACGGGTTCTCCATTCAGCTTTATGAAAATTCCATTCTGCATCTGCCTGAACATTATACCAACCATTCCCCAGTATGGCACATACAGTATTCTGCCCCTCATTGAAAAGAGAAGTAATATTATGAACGGTATATAAAATTCGTTTGCTAAAATCGGTATATCCCGGGTCGAGATAATTTTTGCCCACACGAATCCCGTTGATAAACATTTCATAATATCCGGTTGCTGAAATATAAACACGGGCTGCAACGATTGGTTTATTGGCAATCTCAATGTTCTTTCGGAAAAGAGGAGCTGGTTCATAATTTTTATCATAGCAATCAGAAATCCACTTAGCCTGCCAGTCCTTTTCTGAAAACATGGCTGTTTCAAACGAAGCCAGTTCGGATGTATGGCCTTTGCGGCCATATTCGTCCCAGACAGTTACGTCCCAATAATACCGGGTAAGGGGCTTCAGCAAATCGGAAGCGGTAATCGAAGTAAACAACGATTTTCCAGAAGAATCTTCTTTCTTTATTTGAATTTTAGCCCCTTCCCGCTGCGGGTTTTCCCAGATATTTACTTCTGCTTTTGAAGTACGGAAATCCGGTTGTGGTCCTTCAAAACGCCAGCTTAGCCGGGGTATTTCTGTTCCGATACCTATCGGATGTTCAAGGTATTCGGTACACAGGTCTACGGGCTGTACCTTTTCATTTTTAGGAATACAGTTCAACATCATCACAAGAATTATCGCACATAAAAAGCTTGTACAACTTAAAATTTTGTCCTTATTTTTCATTTTTTGTTTGAAACCAACAGGTTTGTATGATTTAAGCTCAATTTTTCGTCAGAAGAATCAGTAGCAATATAAAGTGTATATTTTCCGGGTTCTACCAACCATTGTTCGTTCCAGTATTCCAGTTGTTCTTTTCCGATTTCAAAAGTCACGGTTTTCTTCTGCCCCGGTTCCAGGTAAACCCGTTGGAATCCTCTTAATTCTTTATTTGGGCGAATTCGCTCAGTTCCCCAGGCCTTGATATAAAGCTGAACAATCTCTTCGCCGGCCACTTCCCCTGTATTCGTAATATTAACAGAAAGCGTTGTATTTCCGTCAGGAGAAATTTGGTCATCCTCAAGCTTCATATTTTCCAATTGAAAGGTGGTATAACTTAAGCCGTATCCAAACGGGAAAAGCGGCTCAGGAGAAGATCGGTAAATTCGGCGAGGCCTCCCACCGTCCAGCTTGTTGTAGAACAATGGAACCTGACCTACGTTACGGGGTACAGTGATTGGGAGTTTTCCACCCGGATTAATTTTACCGAACAAAACGTTTGCAATCGCGGTTCCTGTTTCCTGTCCCAGGTACCACCCCTGTATGATTCCGGGAATATGTTCTGCCACCCAGTTTATTGCCAGCGGCCTGCCACCCAAAAACACAACGACACAGGGTTTTCCGGTAGCATAAACTTTTTGCACCAGTTCCAATTGCCTACCTCTTAACCCCAGGTAATCGGTGTCCTCATTTTCGCGGCAGGTGGCCTCTGAACCTCCGATCGCCAATATCACGACATCCGATTGTTTCGCAATTTCAACAGCCTCTGTTATCCGTTGGGTTTCGGGGATGTCAGTCTTCGGTCGCGCATCTTCAGCCGAACGCGTTAATTCCAGGCTAAACTGGCCGTCATAGTCGGCAGGGGCATCCGTATCAATACCGGTACCTTCGGCGTATTTTACTTCAGCTTTGTTCCCTGCATATTTTTTTATCCCTTCCAAAATGGTAACAAAATATTTGAGTTTTCCAACTCCGTACCCGCCCACTCTGACCGCATCGGCATTGGGCCCGATTACCGCAATTTTTTTGAGTTCATTTATGTTCAGTGGCAGAATATTATTCTCATTCTTTAACAGGATGATTGCCTTTTCGGCAACTTCCAGCGCAAGTTTGTCGTGACTTTTATCGTTAATCGCCTCCCAGTTTATTTTCCCGTCGTGAATATTTTTTATAGAAGCGAATTTTGTGGTGTCAATGTCCCGGTAACGTCCAAAAGGATTGGTATAATATACCGGGGGGCATCCTTTCATTTCGAGGTATTCTTTTTTCGACGGGAGTTCGGTATCAAACAGTCCCAATGCAAATTTTACCCGCAGGTTCATCGCAACGGTTTCATTTAGCAGATCCTCAGAAATAAGGCCGCCTTTTATTGCTTCTTCGATGGATTGAGTTCCATACATCCGGTGGAAATAATCGAGGTTTTCCGTACTGATATCAAGTTCCTGGTGGACGCCGGCATTCATTGCTTTAAAAGCAGTAGAGGCATTATCCGGGGCATAATGAAACAAACTTTTCACCCGCCAGAGATCCTGATTATCTGAGATAACATGTCCGTTCCACCCGTACTGGTCACGTAAAATTTCTTTCAAGATATGGTGATTCGCATGACAGGGAACTCCGTTCAACAAATGATGGGCTGGCATTATACTTGACACTTTTGCCTTTTCGATTGCCATTCGGAAAGGATACAGATGAATGTTCTGCAGATTATATTCCGAAACGTCCATTGCAGCCCCATTTGCCCCGGCCATTGGTTCTCCATCGCCCACGTAATGCTTGGCACATGCAAGGATGTGGTTCTTATCGAAACGCAGTCTGCCTCTGCCTTGCAAACCATTGATATAGGCAGCCCCAATTGCCCCAACTAAAAAAGGGTCTTCTCCATAGCTCTCTTCAACCCTTCCCCAGCGGATGTCTCGCACTACGGCAAGCATGGGGGAATAGCATTGGTGTACTCCATAGGCTCTGGCCTCTTGGGCAACCACATTCCCCATCTTTTCTATTAGCTCGGGGTCCCAAGTACTGGCCATGGCAATTGCCTGTGGGAACCGGGTAGCCCCCTTTCCCATAAAACCGTTCAAACATTCCCCTGCTATTAAATTAGGGATACCAAGTCTTAAATTAGCATTGGAATAAATATTTGAACCATAATAGTAGGCATTTAGCTGATAAATCTTTTCAGTGAGCGTCATTTGGGAAATCAACCCCTGAATTTTTGTTTCGTCCACGTCAGGAAAAATATCCATTTTCTGTGAAAACAGGTTATGGCATAAACACATAGACAGGAGCAAAACAGAGATTCTTTTTCTTAATATTTTCATTTTAATTAGTTTTTGAAGGCTTACAATCTAATTAGGATCATCCAAATGATTTCTCAGCAAGGTTGCAATTCCGTTTTCCATAATCTTACCGTTTGTTTCAGATGGACTAGAATAATTTGCACGAAACGTTCTATTTTATCTGTTATCATATCATTCATCATCCTTTCCAACCATTTCACTTACCTTCATCATTGGGTAGCTGCTTAAAATCTTCCGGACATAAGAATATCGCTTTTCTGATAATGCCGAATCCATTTCAAAAACAGCCTTTCCAATGCTTTCGGGTAATTCCTTTCCTGAGTTTTTCACTTTCGCGATATCCGACTTTACTTTTTCAGCTTCCTGTAGCAATCCTGATTTAATCGCTTCCGGTATCACAGCCTCAAATCCGGTAATTTCAGTATCGGCGTCAGCCAGAAACGACCGTAACGCGTAAGGTCCGAGTTCAACCTGGAATAGTTCAGAAGCATCAGTCTTTTGTCCAGTAACCAGATCTGCAAAATCGCTTTTATCCCTGCTGAAATGAAGTATAACCTTAACCGGGTAATATTCACGGTTAACCAGATAAAAATACCGTTTGCCGTTTAATAAAAGAGACCTTACAGCAACAGGATCGGTTGTTGGACCAATCGTCCCGAATTTTTTTGCCGGTAAAGCCCGGTAAGCTTTGGCAAATTTCTGAATCATTTCGGAATGGCTGGTATCGGTAAACAGTCCTCCGCGAGTAATCCGGCAGGCATCCAGTTCGGCCAAAGCATAGGCAAAATATTCCATGTAATAAGTCCCTCCCTGGAAATGAGGAGTGATTCGGGATTGGGAGTCCCACCAAAAATTATCTTCAGGATATTTGGAAATACTTCGGCGAATTCCTTCGGCCGGTTTTCCCCACATAACTTGTAAATTCTTTGCCTGTTGGTCATCCGGATCACATGGGGCATGTGAATATTTTCCCCAGGCTTCAACCCAACAGTCAAAAATAAAGGCACCTGGGCATTCCTGTTGGGCAACTGCATCGAGCGTTTCCTTATCAAGAAAATCATGATCCTGGAATGAGCAGGTTTTTTCCAGCGGAGTATCAACTCCTTTCGTTCCCCAGCCATCACGGTCGCGCGAAGGTACCATCGAATAATCGATATCAATTCCTGGTTCATTGCTGTATAGTTTCACATCCAGGCCACCTTCGCGGCAAAGCTGGTACAACGATTTTCGTACAAAAATCTGGTGTTCGGGTTTATCTGGTGTTCCAAACCAGCCGGGGATAGTTGTTTCTGTCCACATTGTCAGGGTCAACCGCAGGTCGGGACGAACACTTGTTAGTACATCACGTATTTTTCGAATCAACTCCCTAATCTTTTCGCAACGCCAACTCACCCATTGTTCTTGATAATTAGACGTTAAGTAGTTGTACCTTTTCGAAAAACGATCGGGAGCTTTCTGATCAATCGGGATTTTAACACCGGTTTCCTTTTCAAAAAGGCCGATGGAGTAATCATCATAACCCGATTGAAGCGAAAAGTACCAAAGAATAGTGGCATGCCACATATTGATGGATATTCCTTTGAATGCCAGTGACTTTCCATAACGATTCGCAATTTCGACAGTTAGGTTTAAGATTGCCTTTTGAACAGTTGGATGAAGTGGGTTAAACATCGGTCCTTTCCCAAATGGGCCATTATGTTCGCCATACGCCCATTCTTTGAGAGTGCCTGTAGTTTGCTTTTCATAATTGAGAACGTTGTATTCTACTGTCCAGTCAGCTGTTGACGACTGTACCTGGTCGTTAGCAAGCATGTTGTTGTAAGTTTCTTTTCCGGCTTTTATTGAATCAAGGTTTATATTCATATCCTTCATCAGACTGCCTAAACGTAATAAAGTCAACGCCCCCTGGAATTCGAGGCCTTTCTCTTCAAACCTTTTTAAAAGGATATCGACCCAGTCCGTTAAATCAGAAGTCCAACGTGCATAAATTGTCCGGTCAGGTGCAGCCACGCTTTCAGCTAATCCCGAAGGTTCGCATTTAGAAGGGTACACCGGACCATGGTACCAGACAATGGGATACGTAAGCAGGTTCTGACCAGTATACTTCATGTAGCTGATCGTCCTTTCGAGCCATTCCTGTTCGGTATATGCTCCCATACTGAATGTCATGCCACAAGGATCTTCAAATTGCAAACCCAGCTCCCGGGTCGGAATATTTTCGCCGCTTTTATTGATATTTAAAGCCGGAAGATGGTCCATCTCGTAAATCTGAATGTCGGCGACAGCAGCAGGTTCACCGTTTCCCCAGGTCATAAATACAATACTACAATCGTTCCACCGGGGCCAAAAGACTTTTCTGATTTCCTGCATTTTATGGGTAAGAGGTTCTTTAACTCCCGTGAAAGTACCAATAGTAAGGTCGTAACTTGTCCCGTCCATCATACACATAAACCGGCGCTTATCGTCGGGGTACCTGACAACTGCCAGATGGGGTTTGCCCACATTTTTTACGGCAAACCGGTACCCAAACCGCGACAAAGGTTTTGCTTCTGCCTCCCTGTACTTACCAACCTCAGAAGAAGTAACACGGACATCACCGTACGAAAAATAGGTATCAGCAGTATAATTCTGAGTGCAGTCGAAACTCTTAATTAATCTCAAGGGAGAGGCTTGCTGATGATCTGTTCTACAACCAGACAGTAAAAGTCCACATGTCAATATTGCAATAAAGTAGTTTCTCATAATTATTAACTTACCTTGATTGAGTTCATTTCCAAGATATTCTATTTTGATTCAACAAATTTCTGTTCTCTGAACAACTTGTCTCCTGAAAGAAACCTGCTCGGCATCCCCGGAGCTTCGTAATACACATCCAGCGAGCCGCTCTTTTCGTGAGTAAAATATTCGATTTTAAATGGATATGCCCCCTTCGCCAACTTAATGGTTCCGTCACTGTTTGAGCCACTTAAAATATCATTTTCTGTCACCAGCGTGGAATTGATAAACAAGCGGTATCCACCATCCGACCATATACGGAACGTATAATTTGCATCGAAATCAACCTTCAACCAACCGGTAAAGCACATTCCATAGTCAGTATTGTATTTCTTTTTCAGAATATTTATTTCTGGTGTATCTAATCCTATTTCATAACAAACTCCCTTACCAACAGGTGTTTTTGAAGCGAATGATGGTATATTTTTTTCTCCGGGCAAACTAAAAAATGAATAATTCACGCCATTCCCGTTTTTGCTGTCCACCACCCTATATTGTGCAGAAACCATTGAACTTTCAGCTTTACCATCCTTACCGAATATCCGGGCATTAACGACTGCCGATTCCCCGAGAGTAAACGGTTCGGCATGCAATGCAGATTTACGCGTTGGAATAGTTTCGTCGGTGGTATAACGGATATCGCCCTCAACCCCTAGCGGACATTTTATTTTTACTTCAGCCGTAGTATCTACCCAAAGGCCTCCGTATACCGTTTTAACTTCCTTTGAAACAAAAACTGGCGGCGGTAAAATGTCTATTCCCTGATAAATATTTTCAGGTTCATCAAAACCTTTAAAAGCAGCTTTCACCGGCCTTCCTGTCCATATCTGCGGAATTTTCAAACCAAGAGCAAATGCCACATCTGCCGCAACATCATACTTATATATTTGTTGTTTTATCTGGTATCCTTTTTTTATTCCACATCCTGAATAGATAATCGGTGTAGTAAGTTCTTCATAAGTATTTTTCCCATGTCTAAAAAAGATTCCACCATGATCGGCTACAACCATGATCATGGTATGATCGCTGATCCCGGCTTTCTTTACAGCATTCACAATAATACGAACATCCCCATCAACCTCGTGAATAGCCTTGATATACTCAGCAGACATCCATCCCGATTCATGGCCAGCAGCATCTACGTCATCAACATGGACAAAAACGAAATCGGGCTTTTTGTCCTGAATATAAGAGGCCGTCTTTTGAGCATCATCAAGAGCAGTCTCGCAAGTTTCAAACCGGCTCATGCTCTCTACATCCAGTAAAGTCTTAAAATAAGCCCATTGGTTAAAACAACCAATCTCTGCGTTTGGCTTTTGCTCCCGAATCACGCTGAAAATATTGGGGGAAATATTATTTTCAAGGACAGCTACAGGAGGAAAATTATCGATGCCTCTCTCCCATGAATTGTCGATTACGCCTGTAATTTCAGGACCGGCACCACACAACATGGCATTCCAGTTTGGGGCGCTAACCGATGGCAAAACAGAGCGAACCTTGTAATTATAAGCTCCATTCTGAAGCAAACTATCCATACAAGGGGTTTCCGCTTCCAGAAAACCCTGAACGCTCATACCATCAATCCCAATTATAATCACATGTTTTATGCCATTAGGATATTGGTTGCTCCGACTACATGAAATCGTGAAGAGAAAAACTGAAGCAATCAATACGTTAAAAATAAATATGTTATTAGTAAATTTCTGTTTCATCTTTTTTTATTTAATCATTATGATCCATGTTACTTTTCCAATATTATCAGGGTTTCCTTTTTCAGCATTTAAAATAGGATTAATCAGTTTCCCACTTTTTATTAATGACACATTTATATCACGCCATGGGCATCTTAAAGGTACCTTCCATGCGATATCACCAGTGAGAATAGCCAGATTTTCTCTGTTTCTAAAACATATTTCATCGTAGAAGCAGTTTTATTACAGTTTGCCGACCCGTCAATCCAATTCAGGTCCGTGAATTGCGCGATCCTGAATCTTCCGTCTTCGTTAAATTTCAACTTAATGCTTTCCTGAGCCGAAAAGTTCAGTACCTGCAAAAGAAGAAAAGTTAAAACAAAATAAGCAATCCTTTTCATAGGAATATGTTAAAAATTTATTTTTTCATAATATGCTCTGACTCTACTGCAAATAAAAGCGGGATAAGCAATACTCACACAAATAAGCAACTAATTTTATGTAGCTCAACTAGCCTGTAACGATTTTTAATCTTATCTTTTTGGATATAGTAAAGGCGTGGCAGCGGTAACTTACCACGCCCTTGCTTATTAGTAGGCAATATACTTTATCAGGTTATTATTATTCTTCGAAATCAAATGTTTGCCTGATACCTCCCAGCTTTTTAACTTCATCAGCGGTTAACTGCTTGTCCCAAACAGCAATGGCCGATGCATCTATTGTGCTGTCATCACCATCATCATCAGAAAAGAACAATACACCTTCAGGTAACAGAGAAAAACGACCATCAATCGGCCCATTTGCGGCATTCCCTTCATATACCTTAGAGCCATCGACATAATAAGTGAATGATGAACTGGCTTTTGCAGCCAATACCACACGGTGCCATTTGCCTTTCGTAAGAGAACCATTTGAGGAATAGCCTAAATCCCCGATGCCAAAAGAACCTGAGCTTTTGATGGCAAAATCCTGGTCTTTAGAATTATCTACCGTTCTTGAGGACATCAGCGTATAATATCCGGATTCAGGCATTCCTGTTTCATCGGGCAGACGAATATCCCACATAATGGTGTATTCGTTAATTTTTGCTTCTCCGTTTTTTAGCTGAAATCCATGAATACATTTAATGAATGTTCCTGTTGTTCCGGCATTCTTAGGATCTCTTGGTGTACGAACCGCCATATTATCGAAACGAGGCCCTTCGATTGAAGTAATTTGTTTATTATCCTCAACAAAGGCCAAATCATTTCCTATCGTTTTCTTGGTAAGATAGGATGGATCTTCAAATTCCCAATAACCTTTTGCACCAAGTATATTAATCTTTTGTTGAAGCGTTTCAACAGCATTTACCTTTACATTCACCGTTGCGGTAAGGTCCAGATAATGACAAATAATATTAGTTTCACCCGGATCAACGCCAAATATTTGGCCCTTGCTGTTCACTTTTGCCACCGCAGTATTTTCGGAAGTCCATGTAAATTTATTCAGTACTTCAGCATCCCAGGGAATAGGAAATGGAATTACTTCAGAGACTACATCGATATCCGTTGTAATTGATGTTGCACTAAGAGCAATACCTGTCATTGCTTTCTCTTCATCCTTACAACCGATCAAGCCGGCAATAAGTGCGATGAAACATATACCTGTAAGGAAATATTTTATTTTCATTGTCATTAATTTTTATGTTAAATCTCCTATTTATTATAACTAAGGATTGTTATTTGCCAAATTCGGATTTAGAGTAACTTCTTTACTCGGAACAGGCAAAAAATAATCTTTTTTGGTGTATTGTTTCATAAGGAAATATTTACTTTCTGTTTCATCACGCCAATCGGTCGTGGCTTTCTCTACTAATTCCAGCCTTTGCAGGTCAAACCATCTGGCAGAATATTCAAAACCGGCAAATTCGTAAGCCCTTTCCCAAACCACGGCATCAATAAAATCAGTTGTATTCAGACCACTTACAGAAGCCTCAGTCGTGCCAACTCCTTTATATGCTCTGTTGCGCACATCGTTCAGGCATTGATAGGCCAGAGCGTCGGGACCATCTGTACGTGCTTTTGCTTCGGCGTAGGTAAGCAACACATCCGAATAACGCATTATTATATCAGGACGTGAACTATACCAGTTGGCTGTTTGTGTCATATTTGTAGCCCAAAGGCTGGATGGATCATTCCTGTTTTCCCAATCCCAGCCATCAGATAGATCATCAGCCCAAAGTTTCCGGTAGCATGGATGTTTACATGTTAAATCCTTGTATGAATAATGTTGCCCTCCATTGACATAAAAATCAGTGATGAATGTAAAGTTTTTACGTTCGCCTTCAGGGAACCGGTTAAAAAAGCCATTTTCGGTAACCATAAATTCCCATCCTCCAAATTCGATAGGGCGGCTTGCTAAAGGAGCTCTGCGACTATAATCGTCAATAGTATGTTCAATCCATAAAATAACTTCATCTTCAGGTATTTCATATGCACTCCAATACGGATCCCATACCTGATAAAAATGATCACGCAAGGCATACCCATATTCAGAGGAGTTATCAATAACTTCTTTGGCCTTATCACGAGATTTTTCATAATATTCAACGCCACCTTTAACTGGAAAACCAGCCATTTGCAGATAGACTTTAGCTAAAATCGATTTAGCGGCTCCTTTCGTAACCGCCCCTCCTTTCTTCATATAGCCTGTCCAGGAAACCGGAAGCCATTTCTCAGCAAATTGCAAATCTGAAACAATTAAATCATAAACGTCCCGACTCGAAGAGCAGGTAACTTTCTTATCTACATCCGGAACAAATGCACTCGTAATCAATGGGATATTATTGTAAAAACGCACTAACCAAAAGTATGTGAATGCTCGGATAAAATGCGCCTGGGCTGCCCACGCATTTAACTTATCTTCAGCCACTGTATCATCGGCATTGTGATAATTATTAATGATAGCATTCGCCTGGTTGATGGTGTTATAAGCGCGTTCCCAGCCCAACTGAATATCGTTGTCAGCGCCGACAGTAATATCCATATTAACTTCCATCTGGTTATAGTAAGGCCTTTGGTTTCCCGTGCCAAGTATGTCATCAGAACTGGCTAACTTAATTTCCATACTTTCATAAGGCCAGTTCATCGTTCGAGCAAAAATTGCATATAATGAGGTATTCATCAACTCCAATTCTGTCTCATTGTTTAAAAAGTTATCAGGGAACAACTGTCCTTTGGGGTTTTCTGCCAAAAAATCTTCATTGGATTCACACGATACCAAAAATGCAGTTATTATTAAAATTATCGGTATTATATTTTTCATATTGCTCTGTTTTTTATTAATAAGTCAGTGATATTCCGAAAGAGAAACTTTTGGGATTAGGATAAGCAAACCAGTCCATTCCTGAATTTACATCGTCGCCAACAGAGGAACTGATTTCCGGATCATAACCTTTGTACTTGGTAAAAGTTAGCATATTTTGCGCGCTAACGGAAACTCTAACATCGGCAAATAATATCACATTCTTTGGAAAACGATAAGACAAGCTGATGTTACGCATTTTTACATAACTTCCATCCTCCAGATACTGAGAAGAATTAGGAGTTAATTTATTCGAATTCCCAATTTTAGCAAATTTAGCATCAGGAGTATCTACTGTCCAACGGTTCCTGGCTTCACGTAAAGTGTATAATTGTTTAAAGTCTATGCGCTCTGCTGCTATCATATACGACCAGTTCATTACATCGCGATCATGCACACCTTCAAATAATATATTCAGGTCAAAATTTTTGTAAAAAAAATGATTATTGAGCCCCCATGTAAAAGATGGATTTGTATTACCTATAACCTGACTATCTTCTGAGCCATAATTAAAGTTGCCATCCAAATCTTCATATCTATAGTCTCCAGGCTCTTGCTGATATTTTGCAGCCTCTGCTGCTTCATTTTTCTGCCATATTCCCAAATATTTCAGCCCGTATATGGTTCCGATTGGTTGTCCAGCCATCAATACAAACGGACTGAGAGAGGAAAGACCACTGGCATACGTGGCGCCATAAATTATTGACTGTTCGCCAAGATCCAGCACTTTATTCCGGTTGAAAGCTCCGTTCAAATTGATCTCATACCTAAGGTCATTGTTCCAAAGAATATCATAGTTTATATTGAACTCAAAACCTCTGTTTTGTACCGAACCAACATTGGAAATTACACTATTGCGACCAAACGTAGAATCGCCTCCATTGTAGGCAGCGACTGAAACAGGAGCCAATAGGTCTTCTGTTTTTTTATCATAGTAATCAAGTGCAACCGACAAATGGCCAGAAAGTGTTGTTAAGTCAAGTCCTAAATTTAATTGTTTGGTTGATTCCCATTTCAGATTCGGATTACCACCAACTCGCGCATAGTATCCTGCCTGTTGCACATCACCCCAATAAAAACCAAGGCTTCCCAAGGTCGTATAAGTTGCATAGTCGCTTATGGCCTGATTCCCGGTAACTCCCCAGCCTCCTCGCACTTTTACATTTTGAAATAGATCCTGATCTTTCATAAATTTTTCTTCAGAAAGCTTCCATGCCAAAGCGAATGACGGAAAATAACCGAACTGATTATCACCCTTGAATTTGGAAGAACCATCGGCTCGAAAATTTGCAGTTAAATAGTAACGTGAACTATAATTGTAATTTACACGTCCGAAATATGATCTCATAGCGCTATTGCCATAGCCAGAACCAACACTAATGTTTGGCGCAGCCAGTCCAAGATTATTCCAACCTACAGACTCTAGTGGAAGAATATTAGCAGTTCCGCTTACAGATTGAGAAATGCCCTTAGTCTCCTCAAAACCTGCCATTACAGAAAAATTATGAATGTTCGCAATTGTTTTGCTATAGGTCAGAAAAGAATTTATAAGCCATGATTTATTTTCGTATGAACTTTGAGCAGCAGCAGCAGACACTCCAGTGATATTTTTGCTCACGAAATCCCGGCTTCCTCCTGTACCAAAACTAACAGAACCTTTTGCGTTAAATTCCAAACCATCAATAATTTTAATTATAAAATTACCGACACCACTACCATTATTACTATAATTTGTATTCTTAGTTGTTGTTATCAACACAGGATTCAAAACTGTACTTGAGCCAATACCCAATCGGTTGTACGTACCGTCTGCTTCATAGACTGGCTCTGTTGGAGACCATATAACTGCTGCAGTGATGGGAATTGTCCCCTTGCCACCCCCAGATGCCATCCCCGGGTTCAGGTTATCACTGTGACCAACATTCGTTTCTATCTGAACGGTAACACGACTGCTCAGATCCATATCCACTTTGGAGGTTAATCCATATCCGCTTGCATCCGTATTTAATATGGTTCCAGTGGTTTTTTTATAGTTTGGGGAAATATAAAATCTTACATTTTTAGTCCCTCCGGAAAATGCGGCCTTATATGTTTGTGAAAAACCAGTCTGAAAAATTTCATCCTGCCAGTTCGTACCTCTGTTCGTTTTATAAGATGCAATCTCATCATCTGTGAAAGGATAGGCTCCCACTCTGTTGTTATATTCTGCAAGCTCATACGCATCCATCATATCATAGCGTTGGGATATGTTGTCAAAAGAAAAATCCGAATAAAAATTAAGAGTAGGTTTTCCTTCTGCTCCGCGTTTTGTCTTCACCAAGATAACACCGTTTGCTCCACGAGAACCATAAATAGCTGTTGCGGAAGCATCTTTTAAAATTTCAATAGATTCAATATCATACATGTCTGGCATTGAGCTATAGTTTCCATCGACCACAATCAACGGGTCATTGCCACCGTAAAGTGAGTTTGCTCCTCTGATACGTATTGTTGACTCTCGTCCCGGGGCTCCGTTCATTCTACGTACAGTAACGCCGGGAGCCCTCCCTACAAGTATAGAATTTGCGGAGCTCGCAGGCTGATCCAAAAAGGATTTAGATGAGACAGAAGCAACAGAACCTGTTAAATCTCTTTTTTTCATGGTGCCGTAACCAATAACAACGACTTCCTCTATGCCAATGGTTTCTTCAACCATTGTAACATTAATGGTACTTTTCCCGGCTACAGTCATTTCCTGCTGCTTCATTCCCACGAACGAAAACATAAGCGTGGCATTACCTGGTACATTGCCCAGACTATATTTCCCGTCAGAGTCGGTAATGGTGCCGTTGCCAGAATTTTGAACCATCACAGTTACCCCGGGAAGCGCATTCCCGGAAGAATCGGTAACACGGCCGGAAACTGAAACTTGTTTCTGTGAAAATAAATTAGTATTCTTCTGAGAAGCGGGAGATAAAACAATCTGACGATCATACAGCCTATAGTTGATCCCTGATTTTTTAAATAAGATTGCCAGGATTTCGTCAATTGTTTTGTTTTGCACATCAATGTCGATCTTTCGAGAAAGATCGATCAACTCATTGTTATACATGAAATAATAATGCGAGTTTTCCTCAATATGATTGAGAATTTTCTCAAGCGATACATTCGCCAATTGAATTGAAAGCTTTGTCTCCTGGGAATGAACGCTGTTTGCCATTACTGAAGCAACAGAAAAAACGAGAATAAAGACTGTTATCTTCATAACCAATAATAAATGTTTATACGCAAAGGATTTTACACTTCCTGTGGATGTTGAATTTTTTTTCATAAATTTGAACTGATTAGATTAACAAATCTGTTTCCTTTTTTCGCGATCAGGGAACAGGAATTAATTTAGGGCAGGATTGTGTACCAACACTTTCCTGCTTTTTAGTTTTTGGTTTAGTGATTCGTCATAAGCCTTTTTTTGTTAGTGAGTTAAACTGAGATTTTATCGGATGTTGATTTCAACTTTACTTCTTGAAAGGGCATTATCTTGTTGTTTTTCTCCGGGAATTATCTTGTATTCTATGGGGGAGGAAAAACGCAACATTTCCATTGCCTGCTGAATCGTTTCATGTTCAAAAACGGCAGTATACTTATATTGCAATATTTCCGGATCCTTCAACTCAATATCGATATTGAACCATCTTTCCAGTTTCATGATTACTTCATTCATGGGCGCATTTTTGAAAGTCAGCCTTCCTTCTCTCCAGGTAGAAAACTGGCTTACATCACCCTCTGATAGGATCAATTTCGCCTGTTTTGCGTCAAATACGACCCGCTGCCCGGGCTTCATTTTAATTATTTGCTTATCATGACAGCTCCGGCCTGATTGATATATTTGGGTGACGCCGTCCTCCAAAGAGGTCTCAAATTCACTATTCTCGTAAGAGAAAACATTAAACTCCGTGCCTACAGCTCTTACCGTAAACGAACCTGTAACCACATCGAACGGCCGGAATTTGTTGGCCGTGACATCAAAGAAAGCTTCTCCCGTTAAAAAAACGGTTCTGTTGTCCCGGTTGAAGTCTCTCCCATATCGAAGCTTGCTTCCGGAATTCAGCCAAACTTTGGAGCCATCGGGGAGGACCAGTGTTGTACGGGTGCCATATGTTGCAAAAAATTCCTGCTCCGTTGACCCTTCTTTTCCGTACCCGAAATACAAGTAAGCTGAAAACAGCAAGACAGGTAAAATGAGGATTGCTGCGGCTTTCTGAAAAAATTGAAGGAAGATTCTCAGCGATTTTCTGGACGAGCCTGTTCTGGAGTCTATTTTACTTTTTGCACTTTGTTTGTTTATTTCCTCCATTTGCCTCAATCGCTCGCCTAAATTCCAGATAATCTCCAAATGTTCCAATTCCTTTCTTCCCTCGTTCGACTGATTGAACCAGGCTTTTATCTCATTGGATTCGTCAATGGTTAACTTTCCGTTCAGATAATCGGTTAATTTTTCTATGGAAGGATATTCATTCATTTTTACCGCGTTTCGTAATAACAGACAACTAACTTTGAATTACCCCCCACGCCGGAATGAAATTTTTTAATCTAAGAAAGATACATCATAAAAAAAGGGAGGAAGTCTTTTAATTCTTTTCTTAAAGTTTTTAAGGCTTTGGTGATTTGATTCTCAACCGTTTTTTCTGTAATCCCTAGTTTCTCGGCAATTTCTTTGTTTTTTAAATTCTCAAACCGGCTCAGTTCAAAAATTTCCCGGCATCTGTCCGGCAATTTTGAGATTGCCTGATCAAGAATATGCCGAAGTTCAGATTCGTTAAACAGGCTCCACTGATCTTCCGAGAGATTATCGGCTTCAAATGTATTCTGCTGACGGTAATTATTCTCGATCTTTTTATGTTTCAGGAGGTTCATACATTGGTTATGTACGGTCCTGAACAAGTAGAAACGAACTGAATTTTCGATTTCAATACTTTGGCGTTTCTCCCAAAACATGACAAAGACATCTTGTACCACTTCTTCCGATGTGCTTAAGTCGCCGGTATACTTATTGGCATAAATGCATAAGCCGGAATAATAATAATCGAAGAAATAGTTAAATGAACCTTTATTGCCCGACTTCATTTCGGAAAATAACTGTAATTCCCTATGTTTAAGCAATTGGTTCATTTAGGTTTGTTTCATCGGTGTAAAGATAATCAATTTTATATATCAGCTTTTCCAAATTGCTGTAATCGTACAAAGAGTGTAAATCGAAAGATCTGTCAGGTATCTCAATTACCTTTAAAGTCGCGACTTTTCCTGCTCCTGGATGCAACATTATGTCACTGGAGATGTTTTTTAAACTTAATACAGACAAACTACCATGAAGAACAGTCAGGAATTTGAAGTGATTATTATCGGCAGAAGTTATGCAGGGCTTTCTGCCGCAATGAGTTTGGGCCGCACCCTGAGAGAGGTATTGGTCATCGACGACAGCAGGATTCCGTGTAACAGGCAAACGCCGCATTCTCATAATTTCATTACACACGACGGTGAAACACCTGCGGAAATAGGTCGTAAAGCGAAGATGCAGGTTTTAAAATACGAAACCGTTAAAATTCATGAAGGAATGGCCGCCACTGGAAAATAGACAAAAGAAGGATTTGAAATAGAAACACAAACGGGTGCTGTATTCACTGCTAATAAATTAGTATTTGCAACAGGGCTGAAAGACATCAGACCCAAGTACAGAGCCATGTTTATCTAAATATAAACTATCGTATTCTTGTATAAATTAACTGAAGTGGTCCTACTAATCCAGATGGTTCCAGACTGGAATCTTTTTTTAATCCAACATGAGAAGTCCAAATACCATTCAAATGTCCAGTTTCCCTGAGATCTCCGATTAACCGATTTCTGTTTGTTGTTGCAACAGTCACCTCCATATGGTTGTGTTCTTTCAGCAAGCCTTTAACAGAAATCATTACACCCGAAGTCCAGATATTCCGAAGAAAATGATCATTCAGTTTTATTTCTCCGGTGGTTCCAAAGACGCCCAAATCAAGATAAACCGGGTTGTCACTATTAAAATATTCAGGCGGAACATTAAAATCAATAACATATCTGGCTTCCCCTGAAAAATATTTAATGTTGTCCGGATTGAATTCTGTCAGCGATTTCAGATTTGAAATTCTGACAGGTTCAATCGTATCCCCGTTAATCGGGGTAAATTCTATGCTTCCGCTGAAATCAGCTATTTTATAAATTTCAGGAGATATGGTTTTAAATGACATCTTTTCACCTTTATCAGTGGTAATTTGGTAATTACCCCCGGCACGACCAACCAATGACCAGCTATCCTTTTCGTGTTTTACCTCTGGGATAAGATCGGACAAAATGCCCTCATCGTGTGCCGGAAATATTTGATTTCCATCTAATTCAACCTTTATAATATGACCTTGCCGGTTTTCTTTTTTAAATACAAAGAACAGAGATTCATTAGCCTGAAAGCGAACCGAAACACGAACTTTCCCATTGTTTCGCGTGTAAATAAGCTGACTTTTACATTCGCCTGTCATCGGGTCCCATATTTCAGGGCTCTTATCTCCGACTGTGAAACTACACTCAAAATTCAACGATTGGTTATGTTGATTGACAACAAAAAAAACATCTTCATCTCCGGTGGTTTTGTGGATTGATAATACTTCAAGGGAATCGGGCAGTGTTGTTGAAAAAGCTGGCTTAACGCTCAAATTCTTCAATATACCGTTTATTGATGCCCCCCACCATACGGTTCCCTCACCGTATCGAGTTTTCCCATTTTCCCCATTTTTATAATTTTCCCAAAGTTTCGACGTCAGTTTCTCAAAATCTTCCGGGTTTTCAGTTTTGTCTTTCAGCGACAGCATATTTTGGGGCTTTTCCCCATAAACGACAGCGCCTTCGCGGACTAATCTTTCAATTTCAGTTAAAGTAGAGTAGTTAATGAAACGAATATCCGGCAAAGCTAATAATGAGAACACAGCACCGCTAGGGAATGATATCTTACCATCATTAACAACAGCCTTTTGAAGCAAATCAAAATTACACGGGTTGGCATGAATACCCTTTGGAAGACTATTTAGCAGATCAGTATTTAAATTCTGGGGCAACTCATCTCCTACAAAATAAAGGACATCTGCCGGGACGATTCCTTTCTGAAGTACATACTGAATACGTGCCTGGTAATCGAGCCAACCGTTTGCGTAATTCCACCATGGCGTATTCCGGTTAAAATGGGAACCAAAACAATACAGGGTCATCCCGGGTTTCTGATCGGTGGGCTGATGGACATAACTGTGAAGTACCATCTGATTGATACCCGAGCAGTATGCCCTGTCTCCATACAGCTTTAAGTCAGCCGGTGTTTCGCTGTGACGACAACTTGCCGTGAACGCTTCAGAAGCCAGCACTGGTTTGTTATACAAACCTGATAACGACGCCAACGAGTTTAGATGATTGCTTTTTAACGGGGAATAAGTAATAATTCCGTCTTTTGCCAATGTCCAGAATTCCGTCATTGGCTGGTCAATATAACTGTTTGTTTTTAAGATATCCAGCGGAGGATACATTCCTCCTCCGTAAATTACTTCGGCATGCATTTCCAAATTGTTCCGGTGACAAAGCTCCCTAAAATGTAGGTAATAATTTTCCTCAATCATTTCCGCGATTGTCTTCCTGAAGTCATACAAAAATCCTTCAGACAAATCCGGACTTCCGATCACATCGCCACACAATGCGGGTAACCAATTTATTAGCTTGTAGCCCCGGCGTTTCTCAAACTCTTCGGGCATTCCGGCAGTCCAGTTTTGGTAATCACACTCCCAACTATCAAGCAACAGAAATTTAAACGTACTGCCATTTAGCCCTTTAGAATGCTCGACTAATTTTTGAGAGAAACTTGCAAAATGGAGGTTCAGAGCTGTAGTATCCATTTTGTCGCACTCCAGTCCTTCCCCTTCAATTGTTGAAGGGGCATTGATTACACCTGTAGTTGTATAGCCAAAACGAAGAATGGTCCAATATCCGTCAGGCAGGTCTATATCAATTATTCCAGTCGTGTCCATTTTGTCTATAAGATCAATCACCTCATTAGTTTTTATAGCGTTATTATCAGTAAAATCATTTTTTTTATCCTCAGGCCTTCCTTTATCCGAGATTTTTGCTGAAATGGTTTTTTCAAATACCTGAGGTATGTCAGGTGCAAAACCCGGCTGGTCGTCGTTCGCCAGCAATTCGACATGAGATAACAAGTATTTGCTGTTACGCCATGTTGCAATCGACAGCCCGTCGCTTACAATTAATTTGAAATGTCTGGCTCTTGTCTCTGGGAATTTAATAATTGCTGTATCATTAAAGCAAGTCAGATTAAACTGACTTAGCAGTTTATAACTTTTGCCGTCATCTTTCGAATACATCAGGGTGTATTGGTTGGATGTATTTTTATTAATTGCAGAAGTCCCGACTTTATATCCCTGAAAAACCAGGATTTTATCTGCAGTAAAATCCGTGTTGAAAACGAACTCAATTGAGTCTCCTTTTTTCATCTCAAAAATCGTGGAAGGAGCTATTTTTTGTTTATTGCTGAGGACCATGTCAGGATGGGCAGCTTGAAAAGAGTTCTTCTTTAGCCCCCTGTTCCTATAGGCGACAACTGCTACATCGTTATAAAAACCATAATTAGAAAAAGGCTTATCCAGCTTTATCTTCCCCTTGAACCCCGGAGAAATAATTGTTTTGGTATAAACGAACTTTTTCATCGACATTTCTGGAGTAATCCACGGACCGCCACTTTCGCTCCACCCATCGCAGTTATGCACGCCAATGGTTATATCCAGTCGTTTGGCTTCGTGTAAAGCCCACTCAAACATCTCGTACCATTCATCCGTCACAAATTTAACTTTTTCAACCGGATAGTCCTTTCCGGGCAGAAGACCAACATTTTGCGGAAACCCCAGATTCAGAATTGTTGCCTGAACAATACCTTCAGCTTTCATTGATTCCAAATCCCTGGTAATCCCCTCTTTGCTTATCATTCCATCAACCCAATGCCACCAGATATGCACGCGGCTGTTTTTAACAGACCGGATAAAAGCATTCGCATCAATACCTTTATTTTCAACAGGCTGATTACAACTAACGACAACCATAAAAAGGCAAATGAGCCCACCCAATATTTTTATTCCTGATATATTAAACCCTTTCATTTTCCTGAACTTTATTTAAAAACGATGTCCTTTTCCGTTCAACTAATTTCTATTTCTGTGCGTCTTTTGAGAAAACTTTTTTATCCTTCAAGCCTGTCAGATCTGATTCAACTATGACTTTTCCATCACCTGGGACGACAGTGGCTGAGAAATTATCTTTCAATGCAATATTAGAATTCGTTTTAAGAATTATTTCCTTCCCCTTTACGCTGTTGGTTATAAGTTTTAATTTGCCGTCTTTTCTGAATGTACATCCGTAAATATTTATTTGTGTTTTCAGGTAATTGGTCATGGCTTTGTTCCCGTGAAATTTGATCGTATTATCCCTGATACTGGAGTTACTGATTGTTAAAATGTCAACCGGAGTATTTACTGAGATAAGATTTATTGGTTCATCATACAAAACACGAATATTATCAAAAGTAAGTTGCTCCTGCACCGGAATTTCAGCACCCGGATAATACGACCGGCTAAATTTATCGTTATCAAAATGTATTGAAAAACCGATTCTTGGTTTTTCCAGAAAAATATTACGGAAAGAGACATTTCTGACTCCTGCGGTATAGGTTATATCATCCTGCACAACTACCCAATTAATGCCATCAAGTTTCTGGCTGCCACTTTTATGTTTCGGTTGGGTTTCTGATTTATAAATAGTGCCATCCGGTTTTTCCTGTATTCGATAGAGTCTTCCGTTCGAAACAACAGCATCCGAATGCTGTACCTCCATGTCAGGTGTCCAGTCGAGCCAGGCGCCTGCCAGTATCCGGCAAAAATACCCCACCGTTTTCTCTTCATTCAGGTCGTAACAATTTTCAACAATCCCATTTTCTATCCAGCCAAGTTCTGGATTCGACGTTGCATAATCATGAGCATTTAGAGCAATGGCATCATCAAAGCATTTAAAAACACCATTCCTTATTGTAAACCGAGTTCCCCGTCCCAAATGAATACCATCTTTCTTCCCATGAATAATAACGTCGTCAATAATAATATCTTCAAAAGTACAAACCTGAATACAAAACTGGGATCCTGCCAAATCGTAACAACGGAAATGTTTTATTATCAAATCCTTTATATAAAAAAAAGCTAGTTGCCCACGCAAACCATAAACTTCGGTCATGTCTTTATCTATCCCATTGACGATGATATGTAACCCCTCGATTGAAATATGTTTATCATAAGTTTTGGTCAATGCACCTTTATTCAGAAAGACATGAGTAAAGTCTCTTCCTTCATTTACTTTCTTAAGAGAAATATTGTTACCAAAAATCAACGAAGTATTGCTTCCTATATATACAGTTCCTGCCATTTTATAAGTTCCGGGAATACTAACAATAATAGTTCCTCCTCTGTCAACCGCCTTTTGCAAAGCGACAACATTTTCTTTTCCGGTCGCCAACGGTGAAAAACCAAAGTTGGCTGCATCCTTAAAACTATTTTGTTCTGTCTCATGTGTTTTCTGCATTACGCTATTTACACCGCCTGAAACAGGGATCACCAATAAACAATAAAAAACAAGGAAGGCCAATACGGTTAACTTTATTCGATACATCTCTCTATATTTATTTCTGATATGTCAGACTATTTCTACCTGAGATACAATTTATATCAGGCGCACAATTTATTGCTATCGCAAATTTTATTTTCTTGCTACAAAAATACAAACAAGCCCAAAAATTCAATTCCAATGGCTTTAAAACTTTCATTTAATTCAATAGAATGCAATCACACCTTATACCTTCATCTATTGATGTACTATTTCACAATCAGGGTTAATAAATCTCAATATTAGAGATAACCGGACATGCCCTTGAATCTTCAATATTGATTTTAATCTTTTGCGTTTCAATCGGTTGATCCAATCTCACAATCCGTTTGTGTCCAATGGTTGTAGCCTGGGCAACCTGCTGCCAGGAATTATTCATCCATGCATCAATACTAAAATTACGAACACGCTGTCCTAACCGAATGTATTCTTGGAGAACAATATATTTTACCAGTCGTGTTTCTCCAAAATCAAATTTAATACTTTCCTTTACTACATCATCGTCAGTAGCCCAGTATGTTTCTTTGTCTTCATCAATCAGATTGGATGCAGCAAATTGAGCAGATTCTCCGCGATAAGTATCGGCTGTTACTTCACATCCCAGCACCAGGTTAGTTGCAAAAGCTTCGTCTATCAGTTTTTTCCAACCACGAAGTGATTTTACATCATTTTCATGTAAAAGTCCCCGCTGGTCAGGAGGAATGTTAAGAATGAGGTTAGCACCTCTACCTACCGAATTCAGGTAGATTTCAAAAAGTTTTTCTGGAGTTTTTACAAGTGAATCTTCTTTCGAATGATAAAACCACCCGGGACGGATGGAAACGTCCACTTCAGCAGGAAGCCATACACTACCGTCCTCAGACCCGTGGTTAAGCAACTCATTGATATGAGGTTTCCCGGCATAAAGAGTATCGGGGGTCAGCGGGCTCCAGTTGGTTTCTCCAACGTATCCTCTTTCATTTCCACACCAGCGAATGTCCGGACCGGCATCGCTAAAGAATACAATATTCGGATCCATTTGCTGTACCATCTTAATGGTGTTGGGCCAGTCGTAATAGGTTGATCTGTCAATACTTCGTTTTTCATTAGCACCTCCATAAAACCCATCACCACCATTAGCTCCGTCAAACCACATTTCAAAAACAGGCCCGTAATCGTTAAACAATTCGCGTAACTGGTTTCTATAATATTCAATATACGAAGGGGTTCCGTAATCAGCATTATTTCGATCCCATGGAGAAAGGTATATTCCGAATTTTAACCCGTATTTTTTACAAGACTCACGCACCTCTTTCACTACATTACCCTTCCCGTCTTTCCAGTTACTGTTTTTTACAGAATGGTCAGTATATAAACTTGGCCACAGACAAAAACCGTCATGATGTTTACAAGTAAGTACGATTCCTTTAAGTCCGGCATCTCTGATGGCCTGCGCCCACTGGTCGGTATCCATTTCCGTCGGGTTAAATATGGTTGGTTTTTCATCTCCGAAACCCCATTCTTTCCCCGTGAAAGTGTTGGTAGTAAAATGTACAAACGCGTACTGTTCCAGTTCATGCCAAGCCAACTGTCGTTCGGAAGGAACTGGCAAAACAGGCGCAGGAGGGGGAGTAACCGTTTTCATACAAGAGGCCGTCAGTAATGCAAGCCCACAAAGAATTGATAAATGAAAGTTTGTTCTCATTCTTTTGTATATTAAATTTTGAACCATATTATAATTCCTCTAATTTATACGTTTTTATATCTTGTACAACTAGCTGTACCGGACCGATTAACCCAGCAGGTTGCAGAGGAGAATTTTTTCTATAATAAAACCAAATACTAAAAGTTTTCCGTTCTTTTGAAGGACGAGCCTGTTTCGTTATAAACCAATCGGGAAACGCTTTCATTGCTCTTCCCATCGCTTCCCCCCTGTCTTTTCCCCACTCAAAATCTGCCGGATATTGTTCATCTCCAATTAGGCGGTTAGCCCAGTTATTGGTCACGGAAATTTCAAGTGAATTGCTTCCTGTTTTTAGTAGGGAGGTTATATCTGCAGTATAAGGAGGATACCATAAAACGCCAGCTTTCTGTCCGTTCACTTTTAGCTCTGCAATATCTTCAAGTTTTCCCAAATCCAGTATTATTCGCTTATTCTTTGCTAAGATTTCTTTATCTATTTTGATTTCTTTTTTATATATGGCCGTCCCTGAAAAGTACTTAATATTCGGAGCTGTCTGAGTACTAAAATCAACCAGCGAAGAAAGTTCCTTATGAAAAGGGGCATCAAGCTTAGGCATAAATGATATGTCCCAAGGGCCATTTATACTATAACAAACTTCGTTTATTGTTTCAATAGCCGGGAATTTTAGCTTCGAGTAACCGTTTTCTTTCTTTAAAGGAAAAACAACAAATACTGATTCATCCGGAGTTAAGTTAAGATCAACGAATGTTGAATCGTTTGTGTCTCTCCAGTTTCGTGTTTGCCTGATAACACCTTTATCAGCATACCATAGTTCAGGAACTCTGTTTTTTACAGCAAAAGAAAAGGAATGTGAACAAACGGTATCTGTTGAGTTAGTTATAAAATAAATTTCAGCTTCCGGCATGCTTCTGTGAAGAACATTTTTTTGAGTGGAAACAAATGTTCCTTGCCGTAGCAACATCTGGCATCTTGACAGATAGGTAAAAAAAGCTTTTCCTGGTTTTATCCAGGTCTGATTTCTGCCAAAATGGGTTCCCCACCAGCCCATACCCATCCCGGGTTGATATTGGTCGTCGAATGGCTGATGTACCCAATGATGCAAGAATAGCCAGTTAGCCCCGGAAATAAAACTGCCATCAGCAGAGTGCTTTAAAAAAGCCGGGTCTTCGGTATATTGGCTAATCTCAGGACGTCCGGTAAAAGCCTCAGCCCCCACCAGATTCTTTCCAACAGTTTTTGCTTCATTTACAATTGCTGAAGAGATGGCACCTTTCCCTCCTGTCCAGAATTCTCCCATTGGAAGGTCAGGAATAGAAACTGATTTTTTTGTATCGAAAGGCCCATAATAAGGTTCCCAGAAAAACAACAATCCCGCTTTGTTAATCATTTCTTTGGCTACACGCCAGCCATTGTCGAGATAAAGGTTACTTACAACTTCCTTATAATCTGCATTAAATTTTTCAATTTCTTCATTTTTTTCTACACATTCACGCAGAGCGATCCAAGGGATGATATCATATCCTTTTTGTTCTTTAAACACCTTCCGGAATCCGGGTGTCCAGTTCTGTTCGCCTGCTTCATAACTGTCTACAAGTATATGTGTAAAACTTATTCCGATATATTTTTGAAGATGTTCGATTAATGGATTCAGTACGTTATTCCAATGGTAAACGCTTTGCTCTTTACTCATTTTGTCAGCTTCCAATACTTTTCCAATTAAATCGTCCGGTACCGGGTGCGGATTAGCCATTGTAGGAGCATGTCCAACGCGAAAGATATTCCATACACCTTTGGGTGCTTCCCAGTTAAATAAGCCTTCGGGATCCATGTATTGGGAAACATCGATTACTTCGCCAATTTTCACACTATCTTTCTCCGGAACAGCAATAACTGCTACATCTTTATAAAATGTGGCTCTTTTTTTACTGCTTCCCCAGCCTTCATAAATTGGAAGCTCCGGCTTTTTTAATATTGTTTTGATCTGTTCATTTCCTGTCCCGGTAATTTTTGTTTTACTGAATACAATCTTCTGCATCCCACGCTTTTCTGTAACCCAAGGCCCTCCTGTTGTTGAATACCCCGGGGTATTTTGAAGTCCGAGCTTTAATCCTAAACGTTTAGCCTCAGAAGCTGCATGTTCCATGGCCTCCCAATATGCTTTACTCCGGTAGGTTTGTTCTGTCCAGGGGTTGTTTTCTACCGGAGCTTGTGATTCCTGTACCGCAGATGTCAGATTAAAGATGGTCGCTCCGCCAATTCCGGCTTCTTTCATCGCTTCCAGGTCTTTTGTAATCCCTTCTTTCGAAAAATTACTCCCCATCCAATGCCACCATACATAAGGGCGATACTCCATGGGCGGTTCATGAAATGCACAGGCAAGTTTTTCTAATGTATTTTTATCGTCCGTCTGCTTATCAGGTATTGCTGTACAAGAACAAGCGAGGCTCAAGCCTAAAATAATAAATCTAAATAATGTACTTCTCATAATTTTTGAAAAAATCTTATTTTTACGTTGTTAAAATAGAATATAATAAAAACGTTCTTTTTTAGTAAATGTGAACTAAACGGTGACCCAAAACTTTGACATCAGAATAAATCATTTATAAAAAGGCGGTTGGAATAGACGAGTAAAATCCGGCTACCCCGACAATTAAAAAAGCGAGTTAAAAACAGATTTGTTTTAACTCGATTTTTTCATTTCCAGACATTCCGTTTTACACTTTTAGGAACACAGACTTCCGATAAAAATATCTCAAAATAAAGAAAATGATTGAAACTTTAACAGAAACGAAAAGAACGCTATACAGTCCACTACCGAAGTATTGTTCAAATCCATGAAACCAATAATCAATAAAAGAGTTCGTATCCAGCGAATGATACAACATATACGCCAAGATAGAATTCATTCCGTAAAACTTCAGCCATTTAATCCATTTGCCATTTTTCGCCACATCAACCAAATAATAAGCTACCGCCAACAACAAAATGGAATAACCGCTAGCAAGCAATGTCATCGTACTGGTCCACAACTTTT